>CAKNOA010000001.1 GCA_930990065.1 uncultured Clostridia bacterium
ATAGGAGTCTATATCCGGGACAGAGAGGGCATGGGGCGAGACATCCAGTACCTGAGCCTACGGTCTGCTTTTGGATTTCTTTCTCCTGTTTCGTACTGAGCCAGGCGCACATCGGCGGATTTCTCCGGGAAGTCTACGGCCATACCGAGATATTTCAGTGTCATTCATCGCAGCAGACGAAGTGGATTCTCTCACCGATGGCCATACGTTCAACTCCAGTCTATGATTGTCTTTATAGTGAACATAGCATATTTGTTTAAGGAAATCAAGGAAAACTAAATAAATTTATGTAAGTGTATCTTTCTGAAAAGACTTAACTAAGCTAATATGTATTGCATTATAAAGATACAGTATAAAAGCTTAGGATTTATAACATATAAAATGGACCGTCCGATTTCTGGATAGAACGCATCAACCGCAAGCCGCAGTCACGAACAACAGAGAAAGGAAGATACCTACCGTGGCAGCCAGATTTTTATGCGCGTCAATGAAGTGACCGAGGAGCTGGGGGGATCCGTGCCCTACGCCTACAAGCTGATTCGTCAGTTGAACGAGAAGTTGGCCAATACCAGGTGCATCACAATTTCCGGGCGGATTGACCGCATGTTCTTCCATGAGAAGTTCTACGGTGCAAGAACCGAAAAAGATGGAAAAGAGGGAGCAATCATGGCAGTGTTTAAGAACAGAACAACGGTACCTGGAAAGTTATAGATGTATCGGAAGCGGCACTCAGTATGCCAGATGAACGAATAAAAAAGCAATTATAGAGGTCAGTACAACGGTGGTAATCCTTGATCCAATTCAGGCGCATGTCGGCGTTGATATCAATATGAACAACGCGAATGAAGCCCGTAATGTGATGGCACAGCTGGGACGAATCGCAGAAAAATATGACTATGCGGTTTTACTTGTCGGTCATATGAATAAAGGAAGCGGAAATAAATCTTTTACAGGCAAATATACCGTGTTGACAGATGATTGCGAAAAGCTGACCACCCTTGCAAAACAAAGCGACTTAGCGGTACCCGAAGCAAAGAAATTACGGGAAGAAGACCAGCATCTCACAAGGCAGATATAGTCATTACAGCCGGAAGTTTTACAGTTAAAAACAGCCATATACGAGCTGGCGGAAAAGTACAGACCGTATCTTGAAGCGATAAAGGTGGCTCCCAAAGCGGTCAAAAAATTTATAGATGGTAGTCTTGAGCGGTTTAAAAAGCATTCTTTATGAGTCGATTCCTGCACCGAAAACACAGTCCCAATGGAATATCGTCAGATCATCCTATTTCATCAATAGAATAGGCACCACGCTATTGATTCGAAGAATCTACCTTGTAATTGTGCGATTTGCGATAGGCAGTTGGCAGCATCTGTACGACATCCTTAAAGGCTTCCGAAAATTTTCCTTGTGTCCCGTAACCAACTTTGCAGGCAATTTCGGCAATGGTTGCGTCGCTTTCTCTGAGCAGTTTCATAGCCTCTCGGATGCGATATTCTTTCATATAGGTGGCAATTGGTAAGCCATACACGGCTTTGAACACTTCTTTTAAGGTGGATGTATTGATTAAATACTGTTTTGACAGTTCCTCAATAGTAAAGCGTTGATCCAAATGGGTGGTTAACTGATGGTGAATTTCCTTAATCAGTTCGGTTTGTTGAGAGAAATAGGGGGGTAAGGCTTTTTGACCGGGCTGAAAATCCATGAGGTACAAGAGCAATTCTTGCACTTTAATCTGCAAATAGGGTTTGCGCCGGGCTTGATTCACGGAAAAAAGGGGAGCAAATATGCGGTCCAATTCTGGACAAGACGAAATCACGATGGGATTCCCTGAGCAAAACGTTTCTTTCATTCTCTGAAGGTTTAGGCCTGCCTCTTGCAGAATAGTGGGACAATTCTCGGAAAAACAGGGAAAATCCAAACGCAGAGAGAGACCTTGTGCATACCCGAGAGGAAACATCATTGCAGAATTGGCACAGCATGTGGCACTGTGCACGATTAAGTCGCCTGTACCTAGGTAAACGGCGATATTTCCCTGCATATTCCATCCCACGCGGCCGCTATGGCAGTAGAATAACTCTAAAATAGATGACAATGCCTGATGATGAAAGCTCACTTCCGAAGCTAAAAAGGTATTATAAAAAGCTTCGATGCCAGGATAGACGCCATACGTTTCTATTTGACCCTTTCCCGTCGTTTTTGCCAAGAACTGATCCATCGAAAGAATGGAATTCGGGTTGGAAATCGAATGGTTTATCACCGGCAGGTTTCCCATTGGAACATGCTGCAAGAGCTTTTCAATGTCCAATTGTTTGCCTTGTTTCATGCCAGTTCTCCTCTTTCTTTTTTCGATGGACAGGTGATTTCCACAATGTCTTCGATCATATGGTGGAGAAGTTGTGCCTGCTCCGTGGCTGCCGCTGTATAATAAACTTCTTTTCCATCTCGACGGCTGATAATCAATCCGGCTGTTTTCAGTTGTTTAAGGTGATGAGATACAGCGGGGCTACTCATATTCACCATGGCAGAAAGATTGATGACACACTCCTCACAATGGCACAGTAACCAGAAAATGCGGATCCGATTCCCATCACCTAGCTGTTTAAAGACATCGGCTGCTGTTTGAAAATTTTCTACGCTGGGCATGCATTTCAGCTCTTGTTCAATAGTTTGTCCATGGTTATGCGGTAAAGGTAGAATAGGCATCCAACACCCCTCCATTCGAACTAATCATACCACAGAAAGGGAAAGATGCAAATATGTACCGCTGCAAGAACCATGGTTTTCTTATGCCGGACGGCTAGTTGACAGTTTTATGTCGGAATGCTATGATCAAATGCACAGATAACAATCCGTTATAAAGGGGCATAGGGGATGGCAAAATGAAAACACACAAGAAAATCGGATTGGTTGTTGAAGGGGGAGGCATGAAATGTGCCTATAATGCAGGCATCCTGGACGCTTTTCTGGATGAATCCATTACATTTGATTTGTATTGGCGTATCGGGTGGATCAGGAAACCTGGCCTCTTATCTGGCGGGACAGAAAGGGAGAAATCTGCGGTTCTTTACGGAACACATTCATTCGCCCGACTATTTTGGATTTAAAAGCCTGTTTAAAACCGGAGATCTGTTTGGTTTGCAATATATATACGGTGAGCTAGCCCGCGCCGGAGGAAAAGATCCTCTGGATTTTCCGGCTTTTATGAGAAATCCAACAGAGTATGAGGCGGTTGTCACCAATGCTTTGACCGGAAAACCGGAATACTTTGGGCGCGACATGATGAAACAAGATGATTACAGGCTGATCATGGCTTCCAGTGCCATCCCTGTTGCTTGTCACCCGGTGAAAATAAACGGGATTCCCTATTATGATGGGGGGCTTACCGATGCTATCCCCGTCCGCCGGGCTTTAGAACAGGAATGTGACAAGTTGGTGGTCATTCTCTCAAAGAACCGGACTTACGTGCGGAAACCCCAAAATATGCGTAACGTATATAGATGGGCTTGCCGCCAATATCCCCATGTGGTAAAAGCAATTGACCGAAGGCATATTGTGTACAATGCGAACATGAAGGATGTGTTTTCCTTGGAACAGGCGGGCATTGCGTTTGTTTTTGCAGCCAGTGAGCCAATTCATGTCGGCACGTATTCCATGAAAGAAGAGGCGGAGCAGCATCTGTACCAATTTAGGATTACGGGACTTTTCTTCACAAAGAGAAAAGCTCAGAAGCTTTCTTTCGGATTGACAAAACGACTTGTGCGTTTTTCTGCATGCTTTTTGTGCCTCGGAGAACAAGTGGCTATGGATCATAACAACTCATGAAAAACAGGGAGGCCGGGACATCACGGATAGCAAAAAGAGATTTTCAATAATGGAAAAAGGCCAGGGACGTGGTGAACTGGCCTTTTTTCGATAAACCCTTTTATAAGGCGTACACCGTGTTATCCTCTTATGTGATTTTCCCAAATAGAAGGACTCTTTACCCAAATGGCAGGATCCAAAGGAAAACTATTGACGAAAAAGGTTTTTCTGTATATGATGATATTACGATTAAACGATTACTTAATCGTTATATCAAATAAAATCTATCTGGAAGGGAGTTTTTCAACATGAAAAAAACGTATAAAATCGAAGTGGACTGTGCGAATTGCGCAAACTTGATGGAAGATGCCGCACGGAAAACCGCTGGGGTGCAAAAGGCCACGGTAAACTTTATGACGCAAAAAATGATTGTCGAATTCGATGAAGGTGTCGAACCCGTAAGTGTCATGCAGTCTGTGAGAAAAGCCTGCAAAAAGGTGGAATCCGACTGCGAGATTTTCCTGTAAAAGTCAATCTTTTTAAGGGGGCGCCCACAAGCTGTTGCCTTAAAAAGCGCTTTAAAAAGAGCCACTGATAGAAAGGACAATGGATATGCAGGAATATATCGTAAATGCTCTACTGATTGTAGTTGCCCTTTTGGCCGTGATACTTCAACTTATCGGAATGAAACCGTCCGCATGCATGACAAAAAAACAGAAAGTCATGCTATGGCGTATCCTAACCGCTACAGTACTGTTGTTCGTGCTACAGATGTTGGGTTCTTCTGTGTTCAAACCGATGGGTGATGCCGGCCGGTGGGTACGCCTGGCTGTTTTTCTGATCGACTACTTCATTATTGGCTATGACATTTTGCGCAAGGCCTATAGGGGAATCCGCAATGGCCGGGTTTTTGATGAAAACTTTTTGATGGCAGTGGCTACCCTGGGAGCTTTGGTGTTGGCCGTATATGAAAATGGCGATTATGTAGAGGCTATCGCCGTAATGCTGTTCTATCAGGTGGGGGAATGGTTCCAGTCCTATGCTGTGGGGAAGAGCCGGAGGAACATCAGCGATTTGATGGATATCCGCCCGGATTACGCCAACATTGAACAGGACGGAAAACTGGAACAGGTGGACCCGGATGAAGTGAGTATTGGCACGGTCATTGTGGTACAGCCGGGTGAAAAAGTCCCGATTGATGGGGTTGTCGTACAGGGTTCTTCTACTTTGAATACGGCAGCCCTTACGGGTGAGAGTTTGCCCCGCGAAGTTAGTAGCGGCGACGAGATCATCAGCGGCTGTATCAATATGACGGGGTTATTACATATCCGAACAACCAAAGAATTTGGCGAAAGTACGGTTTCCAAAATCTTGGATTTGGTAGAAAACGCCTCTTCCCGTAAATCAAAGTCGGAAGACTTCATTTCCAGATTTGCCAAAATTTATACCCCGGCCGTTTGCTATGCGGCATTGGCCCTTGCAATTTTGCCCCCGTTGGTAAGTATGGCCATGAATTTGGGTACAGGGTGGGAAACCTGGATTTACCGGGCTCTCACCTTCTTGGTCGCAAGCTGCCCCTGTGCGCTCGTTATTTCCATTCCGCTTTCTTTCTTTGCGGGGATTGGCGGAGCCAGCAAAGCCGGGGTTCTCGTAAAAGGCTCCAATTATTTAGAAACGCTCTCGAAAACCCGCGTCGTTGTTTTTGATAAGACCGGTACGCTGACCCAAGGGGTGTTTGAAGTCGACGGAATCCATCACAGTAAGATCGACGAGGCCAAGTTAGTGGAGTATGCCGCTTTAGCGGAAAGTGCCTCCTCGCATCCCATTAGTAAGAGTTTGCAAAAAGCCTATGGGAAAGAAATCGATCGCAGCCGCGTCACCGATATTCAGGAAATCAGCGGCCACGGTGTGATAGCTAAAGTCGACGGTATCGAAGTAGCGGCCGGGAACGACAAACTGATGGATCGTCTGGGGGTACAATATATTTCGTGCCACAGTGTAGGTACGATCATCCACATGGCGATTCACGGCCAGTATGCAGGACATATCGTCATTGCGGATGTGGTGAAACCTCATGCCAAACAAGCGATCAAGGCCCTGAAGGCAGCGGGCGTCCGCAAAACCGTAATGCTCACGGGCGATACGAAAAAAGTGGCCGATCAGGTGGCTGAAAACTTGGGGATCGATCAGGTATATAGTCAATTGCTGCCTGCCGGTAAGGTGGAAAAAGTGGAAGAACTGCTGCGGATGAAAACCAGCGCGAACGCCAAGCTGGCCTTTGTTGGCGACGGCATCAACGACGCTCCTGTGCTTGGCCGGGCGGATATTGGAATTGCTATGGGGGCTATGGGATCGGATGCTGCGATTGAAGCCGCCGATATTGTGCTGATGGATGACGACCCCATGCAAATTCCTAAAGCGATCAAAATCAGCCGCAAATGCTTGCGCATTGTTTACCAGAACATTGTTTTTGCTATTGGCATTAAATTGATTTGCCTTGTGCTGGTCGCTTTCGGGATGGCCAACATGTGGCTCGCTGTTTTTGCCGATGTAGGTGTCATGATTCTGGCTGTTTTAAATGCGATTCGCGCTTTATTTGTGAAAAAGCTTTGATTCTTTGCCGGTTCAGTACCAAAAGGCTGGGCTGGTCAAGTGTTGGGAGAGAAAGAGAATTCCCTTTCACACTGTGCGGCCAGCAGAAGTAAATCGAAATAGGTACAAATTTTTTTGCAGCGTCAAGCCGGTTGGGCTTGGCGCTGTTTTTTATTAAATGCCCTGTTTGCAACAGATATTGCATGAAAAAAACCGCCGGGGATAAGGGGACAACCCTTACTCCCGGCGGTTTTCGGTTAGCGGTCAATAAATAATCGGTTTTATTCCGTTACTCTTTTTCCATAGGGGCCGCAATGCTGTGTCTTAATCCGTGGTAGTATTTTTCCACGTGAATCGAATAGATGATAGCCCCGATGACATAGGCAATGGCCGTTAAAGCAAAGCCCACCGACAGGCCAATGGATTCCTGCATAAATCCCATTAACAGCGAGCCTATGCCAATGCCGACGTCGTACGACAGCATATAGCTTGCGTTGGCCACACCACGTTGCGGAGCCGGCGTAGTACCTGTGACAAAGGACTGGAAAAGCGGCTGTAAAATCCCATACCCAAGGCCAAAGAAAATCCCGGCAATGAGCAGGTGAATCCCGGTGGTCATAAACAGATAACTGATCATGGTCAGAACCAGAATCACCAGGCTGACATAAACCAGTACGCGATGGTTGCCGGCGTCAATCATCTTCTGGGTGGACAATTTCGAAGCCAGCATGCCGATGACCAGGAAAATGTAAAAATAGGGCAGATAATCGGTCAGCCCCTTTTCCTGGGCGAAAATCGACGAATAGGCGATCACGGCGCCATAGGGGATCATCAGGAATATCATGTTGAACATAAAGGGAAGGGCTGGTTTGTGAATCGAATCTTTGAGCGAAAACTTCTTGCGTTCCACTTTTGGGTAACGGATCCGGCAGCAAGCCACACAGAGAAAGGCCACCACCGTAATCCCGAACACGGTCATAAAGGACGCTTGGCTGTTCATGTTATTCTGTACCTGAATGCCGACGAACGGTCCTACCGCCATGCCGATGGAAATTGTAAAAGCAAAACGGCTGATGCCTTCCGTAATTTTTGTGGTAGGCAGCACGTCACCGGCCAGCGTCATGGTAGCGGAACCGCATACGGAATACACGGCGCCCATATACAGACGGATGACAATCAAAGCGGCAAAAATGGGGAACACAATAAACGCCGGAAACGACAGGCAGAACAGGGCCAGAAACACCAGATAAACATGATACCGGTTGAAGTTATCCAGTAAGTACCCGGCTACCGGACGGAACAGGATGGTAGCCACCGACATAGCGGTCAACACAATGCCGACCCTTGATCCGGTGATGCCAATTTCCTGACAATAGACGGGGATAATGGGTATGGAAGCGTAAAAAGCTGCCAGAACCAGCAGGTTCGTAATAAATAGCAGGATAAATTTTCGGTTCCAAATCTTTTTTGGTTTTTCCATGTAAAGAAAGCTCCTTTGCTGATAGATTGAAATATGGTGGCAATTGCCACTATATTAGAATAGCACGGTCTCCTCTCCGCATCAATATCTAGTTGCAATTGCCACATAATCGGGGTATAATGAAAAAATAGAAGGGGGCTTTCGTTATGTCATACCCAACCGATACGCCGTTTAAATCGATATCCATTTTGTATCGAAAATCCCACATTTGGCTGAACAATGGCTGCGCCGGTTATGACCTTACGGCCGCCCAAGCCGTGGTGATTTTGATTGTGTGCGATTTTTCCGTTTTGACACAGGATGACATCACAAAGCGGCTTTCGCTGGATAAAAGTGTGATTGCCAAAACGGTTACCAAGTTGGTCAAAACCGGGTTTCTGGTGCGCACTACCAACGCAAAGGATAAACGAACGTATGATATTCGTCCTACCCAGAAAGCGATGGATGTGTATCCTTTTATTAAAAAAGAAATTGAAAGCTGTTTCCAGCGCATGACGCAGCCAATGACCGAAACAGAACGGGAAGAGTTCCGGCGCTTGCTGCTTTTGGCGGCGGAAACCACGCTTTCACAAGAAGACTAAAAAGGAGGCTTTTATTATGCGGTTGCGCTATCACCAAAGTCGAAAAAAATGATTCGATTTTGGAGGTATAAGTTGCAAATAAAAAAGATTCGTTGTTACAGGGAAGATGAAATTCTGCCGTTGTATGAGAGTGTGGGGTGGGTCAATTATGTGGCCGATCCTGTCCGGCTCAAAAAAGCGTTTGAAGGCTCTTTTGCCATATGGGGCGCGTATGAAAACGGAAAACTGGTTGGTTTGATTCGCGCCGTGGGGGATGGAGCTTCGATTTTGTATATTCAGGATCTGCTCGTTCTGCCGGCTTATCAGCGGCGGGGGATTGGTACATCCCTTATGAAAACCCTGCTCAAACAGGTGCCGTCTGTTTACCAAATAGTCCTGATGACAGACCGGGTGCCCCACTTGCTGGCATTTTACCGTTCCTGCGGATTTTGCATGGCCGAACAGATAGGCTGCTGCAGCTTTTTGCGTATGGAAGGCATGGAATACGTACGTTTTGAAAACGAATCCACGTAAATAAAAAGCTTCCGGCTGATTGGGCGGGAAAATCCGCTTGACAGCCGGAGGCTTTTTGCTATTATATAATTAACAATTAGGTTAAACGTTAAATGAGAAAGGCCAGAAAGAAGGTGGGGAAATCGTGGGCCTGCAAACAACACTCAAAGCGTTGGCGGATCCCGTCCGGCGTCAAATTCTGGATTTGCTTAAAAACGGGAGGCTTTCGGCGGGGGAGATCAGCGCCCATTTTCCCGTAACGGCCCCTTCCATTTCCCGGCATCTTTCCGTTTTGAAAGAAGCCGATTTAATCCGGGACCAGCGGGAAGGAAAATACATTTACTACGAACTAAATACGTCGGTGTTGGAAGAAATTATGTTGTGGATTACCGATTTGAAAGGAGAATCCGACCATGAAGACAATGTTGCGGGAACATAAGGGAAAGGTGATTGTCTCGTCCCTGACAATTCTGCTTCCCATGGTGACAAATTCCCTTTGGTGGGGCACCTGGTTTTGGCCCCCGCTTTTGCTGCTGGTTTTGCAGTGGGTGGCCATCCTCATCACTTTCCATGATCAAAGAAATCGCAATCAAAGCCGGAAAGCGATGGGCCTGGTCGTGTGGCTGGTGCCAGTGATTTCTCTGTTTACCGGGGCCCTGGCGGCTACGGTGCATATGGGCGCACAAGCTGTTTCCTTTGTCACGCTTTTAACAGTTTCCAGCATGGGACTCATTTTTGTGCTGTGCGGAAATTATATGCCTAAATTCCGGCAAAACCGCACCATGGGTATTAAAATCAAATGGGCGTTGGAAGATGAAGCAAACTGGAATGCCACCCACCTCTTTGGTGGAAAAGTATGGGTTGTGGGCGGCCTTCTCTGTATGGCGTGTGCCCTGATTCCAGACCCAGCCTTTGCGTTTGTCCCTTTTCTTCTTGTGGTGGTAATCGTAGCAATTTTGCCCTGTGGGTATTCGTACTGGTATTACCGGCAACAGCTAAAAAAGGGAGCCATACAAAAAGCACCCCTGCGCCCCCGAACCGTTGTGACTACGCTGGTGATCGTGCTGGCGATTGCGGGCTTTTTTGGATGGGTACTCTTTACCGGCGGCATGGAAATTCAATATGAAGATACGTCCTTTACCGTGGAAACTGCCAACTGGGAAGATTTGACCATTGCGTACCAGGATATCGATACGATTGAATACCAGGAACGGGATCCCTCGGAAGATGTATCGGATTTACGGACCAATGGGTTCGGAAATTTCACCATGGCACTCGGTTCCTTCCAAAATGAGTTGTATGGAAACTATACCCGGTATACGTATACGTCCTGTGACTCTTGTGTCAAACTGGTGGTAAACGGAAAAATTGTGGTGCTCAATGGGCCGGACAAAGCGAGCACAAAGGAGATTTATACCACTTTGCAAGAGAAAATGGCATCCATATCGTAAAAAAAGAAAAAACACCGCTGCGGGAAGTACTATCCTGCAGCAGTGCTTTTCCTATGGGTTAAAAATGGAGAAAAGGGAATTTCCCTTTTAAAAAGTGACGGTATTCGGGATGGCCGGCGGCATTTTCATAATCCTCCCGTAAGAGCGTTTCGATTTGCTTATGCCAGGCTTCCGATCCCTGCTCATAGGAAACTAACGTAATGAGTTCATCATGTATGGCTTTTTGGATTTCTTCATACGCATCGGGAATCCATTCGCAGCTTTTCACCGCTACCGGTTCGGGGGACACCACCGCGTCGGGAATATCGGACAACGGCTGCATGCTGCCGGTCTCTTCTACGTAGTAGATATAGGCCGAAACCCCTTGATAGGTATCTTTTGTGGCATGGGGGTAGTATTCTTCCAGCCGTAACCGGCCGTCCTTCGAAAACCCATACGGGCCCCATTTTTGCCAAGGGCCGGTGTAGGGGAAATTTGTCTCCTTTGCGTACTTCTCGATGGCGTTGCACAGGTAAACCAGAACGTTTTCCCGTTTGCGAGAAAAATAAACCTGGGGGATTCCGTGATTGGAAACCCGAGGTTCCAGGGTGTGCAAACCCGGCACCGGGGAGGCGTGGTATAAAAGCGGCATCTTTTCTCTCCTTTCAAATTCATAAGATAAAGTATATCATATAGAGCCTGATAGGGGCAACAAAAGCGCCTGCTGGATGGAAAAGAGGCTGTTTGACAAGAAAACGTGATTTTGTTACAATACAGATACCCTTTATGGTAGGAAGGTGAAGGAAATGAGACAATGCATGGATGCCGATAACCTGCACCGCCGGTTAAAAAAGATTATCGGGCAGGTACAGGCCATTGACCGTATGGTGGATGAGGATGTACCGTGCGAAGATATCCTGTCGCAGATCAATGCCGCCAAATCGGCCCTGAATAAAGTGGGGCAGGTCGTGTTGGAAGGCCACATTCGTCATTGTGTACGGGATGGAATTGAACACGGCGACGCTGATCAAACCATTGAAAAATTCACAAAAGCAGTGGAACGTTTTGCTAATATGCAGTAATTTTGGCGCGAAAGGTCATGGCGCCGTAAGGAAAGGCAGTCCTTTTTGGGCTGCCTTTTTTGTTGACAGAGGATACCCCTATGGGTATAATATACCTATACCCCCATGGGTTATGAAAGGGTGTGGCGTCATGAAAAAAGGAATCGAAAAACTGGAGCTTTTTTTGGAATGGGGCGGAATCAAAAAGGATGTTATACTGCTGGTTATTCCTGGCGTAGCACTGCTTGTGAGCCTGTTCCATCTTGTTCCCTTGCCGTTTGATGCAGCGTGGATCGCCATTCTTCTGTGTGGGATTCCCATTATTCTGGAAGCGATCATCGGACTGATCACGGCTTTTGATATTAAGGCGGATGTGCTGGTTTCCATGGCGCTGATTGCTTCCGTTTGCATAGGGGAAGATTTTGCGGCGGGGGAAGTTGCCTTTATTATGCAGTTGGGGGCGCTACTGGAAGATATCACGGTAGCGAGGGCCCGGGCCGGCATTGAAAAACTGGTTCATTTAACGCCCCAGACGGCCCGTGTTTTGCGTGGGCCGACCGAAACGGTTATACCGGCCGAACAAGTACAAATCGGGGATGTCATCCGGGTATTGCCGGGAGAGACCATTCCGGTCGATGGGGTGATTCTTTCGGGGCAAACGTCGATTAACCAGGCGGTCATGACCGGGGAATCTTTGCCGGTGGATAAAACAGCCGGGGACGAAGTGGCCAGTGGAACCGTCAATCAGTTCGGGGCCTTCACGATGAAAGCCACCAAGGTGGGGGAAGACAGCTCCATTCAGCGTATGATCCGATTGGTTCAGTCAGCCGACGCGGGAAAAGCCAAAATCGTGGGGATTGCCGACCGCTGGGCTACGTGGATTGTGGTGATTGCCCTGACAGCGGCTGCCATTACATGGTTCGTAACCGGGCAGATCATTCGCGCTGTGACCATTTTGGTGGTGTTTTGTCCTTGTGCACTGGTATTGGCGACTCCAACCGCGATTATGGCAGCAATTGGTAATGCGACCAAACACGGCTTTTTAATTCGGGAAGGCGATGCGCTGGAACGGTTGGCCAGTGTGGAAAAAGTTACTTTCGATAAAACGGGAACTCTCACGTATGGCACGCCCACGGTAACGGCCGTAGAAAGTGTGTCTTCGTACAGCCGGGAAGAGCTCTATAAACTGGCGGCCGCCGCCGAACAGAATTCCGAGCATCCGCTAGGGAAGGCCATTGTGCGCTGCTTTCAAGAAGAGACACAGCAAGCGATTCCGGCAGCCAGTGATTTCCACATGATTCCCGGACAGGGAGTTATGGCCGTGGTAGACGGGCAAACGGTAAAGGCAGGAACGATCCAACTGATACAAAACGGAGAAAACAGCACTTGGAAAGAAGTGCGGGCAAAAGCCGATTTGTATCTGAATCGAGGCAGCACCGTGACCTATCTGGCGGTAGGGGATAGGGTGGCCGGGTTCCTGGTGCTTTCCGATACCCTTCGGGAAGAAAGCCGCAGTATGATTCAAAACCTACAGGACCTGCACGTGCAACCGGTGTTGCTCACCGGTGATAATCCCCAGGCGGCTTCCTTTATTGCCGGACAACTGGGCATTGAGCAAATCCACGCCAATTGTCTGCCGGAAGACAAACTGCGGTATATAGAAGGGTTCATCCAAAATGGCCATCCGGTTTGCATGATTGGGGATGGTATCAACGATGCCCCGGCGCTCAAAACGGCAAGCGTAGGCATTGCTATGGGCGGTGTGGGCAGTGACATCGCCGTGGAAGCCGCCGATATTGCGCTGGTGGACGATGAAATCCGGGAATTGCCCCATTTGTTCGCTCTATCCAAACGGATGATGAAGACGATTAAAATCAATCTTACGTTTTCTATGAGTCTCAATTTTTTAGCGATTATTCTTGCGATGACGGGGCTACTGGGGCCGGTCGTTGGGGCACTGGTCCATAACGCAGGGTCGGTGCTGGTGATTTTAAATTCCGCGTTGCTTCTGAAGTGGCGGAAACGAAATAAATAAAAGAAGAACAAATCCCTGTTCGCAGCAAAAAGCGGACGGGGATTTGTCTTTACGAAGCACAGAAGGATTTGCGTTTTTATAATGGGGCGATTATACTAAATTAAAAAAGAGATCAGAAAGTGAATGACCGGATAATCAAACGGGGGAATGGGTATGAAAATAGACCGCATGCTGGAAATTGTCTTTATCCTGATGAATCAGGAGAAAGTGTCGGCGCGAAACCTGTCGGAGCGCTTTGGCGTATCAGTCAGAACGATTCAGCGGGATATGGAAAGCCTGTCGCTCGCCGGTGTTCCGGTGACATCCTTAGGTGGGAGAGAGGGCGGTTATACCATTTTACCTTCGTTCCGCATCAAAAATGGCGAAGTCAAAGAAGAGGAACAACAGCTGATCGTAAAAGCTCTGCAAAGCCTGGCAACGACCTATTCCAGTGATACCCTTCGTTCGGTGATGGAAAAATATCACGCTCTGGTGGAGCAGAAAGGGCAAAATAAAATCTATTGGGATTTTGGTGTCACAGGGGAAAACCGGCCGGTACAGGAAAAGAACGCACGGCTGGAAACCGCGATCAAAGAACGAAAACTGGTTTCATTTACCTACTGCAATGCAAAAGGTGCTACCTCCCATCGGGTCGTAGAGCCGCTGGCGATTCACTATAAATGGTATGCCTGGTATTTATTTGCCTTTTGGCCGGAAAAAGAAGCATACCGCACGTTTAAAGTCGCACGCATCCGTGATTTACAGGTGCAGGGGCACGCCGCTTTGCGGGAGCATGGCGATATCCAGCAGCGGATGAAAGAAGCGGAAACTGCATATTATCAAACCTGTATCCCGATCGAAATCCATTTTGCAAAAGAAGAACAAAGCCTGATGGAAGAATATTTCCCCGATTGTACCGTTGAACCGATCGACGAAAAAATGTGCCGTCTTTTTCTGCATGTGCCGGAAAATGAGAGGCTGTGGAAAGCATTGCTACTGAGCTTTGGCGATCGCGTTCAGGTGGCTGGCCCTGATTCTTACCGGCAGTCGTTAATCGAAACAGCGGAAAAATTTTTATCGAATTACGACAGACAGGTGTCGCACTCCGGTGATACACTAGGTGTACCAACGTAAAGGAGGCTGCGACTTCATGGATGCCCAACATGTAAAAAAGATTTTATTTTCTTTGGGAGCCGATCTCTGCGGCATTGCCGGTGTCGACCGCTTTGAAGAGGCCCCCGAAGGATACCACCCCCGGGATGTACTCCCCACTTGCCGGTCAGTCATCAGCTTTGCCTGCCGGTTCCCCGCGGGGGGCTTACACAGTCCGTCGCCGGTTGTATATACCCGTATACGCAATTCCATAACGGACAAGATGGACCGAATGGCGCTGGATTTTTGCATAGAAATGGAAAAACACCATATTCACTGTGTACCGGTTCCAACGAACGAAAGCCAGTTTGATGAACGTACGGGGCGGTACCGGTCGATTGTGTCACAAAAACATGCAGCCCAAGCGGCGGGACTGGGCACAATTGGCCGCCATACCCTTTTAATTACACCGGAATTTGGCAGTATGGTTTGGCTGGGTATGGTGCTGTGTGAACAGGAACTGGAACCCGACGAACAAAAACCGGTGATTTGTACAAACTGTGACATTTGTGTAAAAGCCTGCCCGGTCCATGCACTGGACGGCCCGGAACTGAATCAAATGGCCTGCTGGAATCATGCGTTTGGGGATGATCCCAAGCGGCATATTTGGCGCATTATTTGCCATGCCTGTCGGGATAGCTGCCCGTATCATCTGGGAAGCGAAAATTCATGGGAAACCTCTTGTCAATAAAGTACGTAAAAAGGATCGTGTAGGAAACGGTCCTTTTTATTTTGGAGAGCTTTTCGTATGGGCGGCCGGTATGGTTCATATAGCTTTGGGGCATCCTTTTTTCAGAAAGTGAAAACAGGGGGCATTCGATGAAACCGGTTGAAAAAGACCGCTGGGCCAGTCCTCCGGCGGGATGCAGTACGTTTAGTTGGGAGACAAAAGACGGGAAACATCTTTGGGGCCGCAATTTTGATTATAACCGATTAGCCCAAGGAAGCCAGGTGTCTTTTTTCCCCGCACAAACGCCTTATGTGGCATGCTGCCATGGTGGCAAAGAAAACCCTATCCCCGAAAATAGGCAAACGGCCCGGTATGCTGCTGTAGGAATGGGGCTTTTGCTATCCGGTTCCGTTCCCATTTTGTATGAAGGAATCAACGAAAAGGGGCTGATGGGCGGACAGCTCTATTACCGTACGTTTGCCCACTACGCCCTGCATCCGCGTCCGGGGACACAGCCGTTACAACCGCCTTTTGCCGTTTACCATCTGTTGGCCCAGTGTGCCACGGTGGAAGAAGTGGTACACATGATCAAGCGGAGTGTTACCCTGGTCGCTTCGCCGCTGCTTGGTACCGTTCCGCCACTGCACTGGGCTTTTTACGACCGGACAGGGGAAAGCGTGATCATTGAGCCGGACCGGGAAGAGGTGCATGTATACCGCCACACTATGGGCATTATGACCAACAGCCCCGGGTATCCCTGGCACCGGCTTAATTTGCTCAATTATGCCGGGATTCGGAACCGTGATTATGAAAAGCTGGAAATGAACGGCGAAAGTTTAAAGCCCTGCTTCTCCGGAAGCGGCGCCCAGGGCATGCCCGGGGACTGGAGTTCCGTTTCCCGTTTTGTCCGGTTGGCGTTCTTAAAAAAATACGGCGTGAAAGGTGTGGGGGAAGAACAAGGGGTTGCTTATATGTTCCGATTGCTGCAAAGCGTATCGTTCCCCCTGGGGATGGTGCGTGTCCATGAAACGGGGGACACTACCCCCCTGGATAAAAACGTGTTGCCGTATGACTACACCGTATATACGTCGGTCATGTGCGGGGAATCGTTAAAATTTTATTGGACCACCTATGAAAACCAGCGCATACAGATGGTGGATTTACACCGTTTGCTGCCCAAAACAGAACCGGTACAGTTTTCCTTAAATCCTAATCCGGATTTTTATGAAGTCCTGGTATAGAGCCCTGTGTTCCTGTTTTTTCCATTTCTCTATGGTGAATTAAGAAAATATCTGCTATACTAAATAAAAAGCCGGGTGCTGAAGTAGGTTAGGCATCCGGCTTTTGTATGGCAATCAAACGGAAAAAGAGGAGTCTTTCAGATGGAAAAACCCATGGCACTGGCTAAACTTGTGGCAGCCCGCATACAGGAAAAGGGCGGGCACGCTTTCCTGGTGGGTGGCTGTGTGCGGGACCTCTGCTTAAAACAGGAAAGTAAAGATTTCGATATGGAAATCTACGGTATTAGCGAAGAAAAACTGGTGGAAGTTTTGCAATCGTGGGGGCCGGTGGATTTTGTCGGAAGATCGTTTGGTGTGTACAAGGTTCATCATTT
This sequence comes from uncultured Clostridia bacterium, assembly GCA_930990065.1. Taxonomy (GTDB): domain Bacteria; phylum Bacillota; class Clostridia; order Oscillospirales; family Acutalibacteraceae; genus Heritagella; species Heritagella caecorum. Next base: position 16,890 of record CAKNOA010000001.1, read on the forward strand.
GCCTATGGATTTTGCTTTCCCCCGCCTGGAGAAAAAGATACAAGAAGGGCACCGGGGATTTGCGGTAAAGGTAGACCCCTTTTTACCCATGAAAGAAGCCAGCCGCCGCCGGGATTTTACCATCAACGCCATGCTGATGGACCCCCTTTCGGGGGAAATCTTGGATTTTTACGGCGGCAAACAGGATTTGCAGCGGGGCATTTTGCGTTGTGTGGATCAAACCACTTTTCCGGAAGATTCCCTTCGCGTGTTGCGGGCCGCTCAATTTGCAGCCCGGCTTGGTTTTTCTATCGAAGAAAAAACCCGGGAGCTGTGCAGCCGGATTTCGTTACAGGATCTACCCGGGGAACGGGTGATGGGGGAACTGGAAAAAGCACTCCTGCAGGCCGAAAGGCCTTCTGTCTTTTTTGAGGTGTTGCGCCGTATGAATCAACTTGACCCCTGGTTTGCCGAAATGCATCGGTTGCAACAGGTCCCTCAGCGCCCCGATGCACACCCGGAAGGGGACGTGTGGGCACACACCATGCTGGTACTGAATCAGGCGGCCCGTTTGCGCGCGCAGGCCCATCAACCGTTGGTTTTGATGTTGGCGGCATGTGCCCATGATTTTGGCAAACCAATGGTCACCCAGATACACAACGGGAAAATCACTTCCTATGAGCATGAAAGGGCCGGACTTGCACCGGCAAAAGCATGGATGCAGCGGCTGCGGGTAGCAAACCGCACACAAGAACAGGTGCTTTCCCTCGTTGAAAATCATATGAAACCCGGCGCTATGTATGTTTTCCCGGCGCGGGCCAGTCGCACCAATTTATTTCTTGACCGGCAACCGGATCCGGAAGACCTGCTGTTATTAGCACAAGCAGATTTTCTAGGGTGCGGTGTATCGAAAGATTATACGCCGGTAGCCAGGTTTTGGGAACGACGCCTACAACTATACCGGCAAACACTAATGGACAATCCTCCTCTAACCGGACAGGAGCTCTGCCAAATCGGCATGAATCCTGGACCTCAGATGGGAGCCTGTTTAAAAGAGGCCCGTAAGCAAATCCTGTGTGGCCAGGGCCGGCAAAGTGTACTGCGGCAAATACAATACCGGCTGAAAAAGGGAAAAATATAAGAATTAAAAAATATAAAAGAATCGCAAAGAAATAAAATAGACGGCCTTTCTTTTTTTACCCATTGGGTGTACAATAGCAAAAGATAAAACGTATGCCTACCGAGCCTAAAGAGAGGAGAATTGATCTATGACGCTGCGAATGCGAAAAAAAAGCTACGAGCTGGACATGTGTTCCGGTCCGCTATTAGGAAAGATTCTGTTTTTTTCCGTGCCACTGGTATTATCCAGTATCTTGCAGCTGCTCTTTAACGCGGCTGATGTGATTGTGGTGGGGAACTTCGCTGGGGATACTGCATTGGCGGCGGTAGGCTCTACAGGCTCCCTGATTAACTTACTTACTAACCTGTTTGTGGGGCTGTCGATCGGTTCCAACGTACTGGTGGCCCGTTATTATGCATCCCGGGATTATGACCGGTTGGAGGATACGATTCATACGTCTGTGTTGGGCAGCGTGGTTGGCGGCGTCATTTTGGTCATTGTCGGTGTTATATTTGCTCGTCCGCTGCTTTTGCTGATGGGGACACCGGATGATGTGATTGATCAGGCTGTTTTGTACATGGTGATCTATTTCATTGGCATGCCTATGATGTTGCTGTATAACTTTGGCAGTGCTATTTTGCGGGCCGTAGGGGATACGCGCCGTCCGCTATACTTTTTGATGATTGCGGGCTTATTAAATGTATGCTTGAACCTGATATTCGTAATTGTATTCGGCTGGGGCGTGGCCGGTGTAGCAGCAGCTACAGTTATTTCACAGTGCGTGTCCACGGCCCTGATTGTGCGTTGTTTGGTGAAAAGCGATACTATGTGCCGGTTGGATTTACACAAACTTCGCATCAAAAAAGAGGCCCTGAAAGATATTGCCCGCATCGGGTTACCGGCCGGACTGCAGGGGTGTATTTTCTCGATTTCCAACGTGCTGATTCAATCGTCGATCAACTCCTTCGGTTCATTGGCTATGGCAGGCAGCACAGCGGCTTCGAATTTGGAAGGCTTTGTGTATGCTTCGATGAATGCGTTTTATCAGGCAGCCGTCAGCTTTACCAGCCAAAATATGGGTGGACGGAAGTATAGCCGTATTAACCGCATTTTGCTTGTCTGTCTCAGTTGCGCCACTATCGTTGGCCTTGTGATGGGGGTTGGTGCCTACCTAGGGGGTGACGTTTTGCTGCGGCTTTATACATCCGATCCTCAGGTTATTTCTTTTGGTATTATTCGTCTCTCTCTGGTTTCCTCCACATACTTCCTGTGCGGTATTATGGATGTTTTCTGCGGATCTTTACGCGGCATGGGATATGCGATTATGCCCATGATCGTTTCATTGGCTGGGGCCTGTGGACTACGAATTATATGGATTTGTACTGTTTTCCAGTTTGATCATACGTTAAGAATGCTGTATCTCTGTTATGCCGTATCGTGGATTCTGACCGCGCTGGCCCATTGTATTTGTTTCCTTGCTATGCGGCGGCGGTGGCCCAAAAAAGATGATGAACCGGTTCCGCAACAGGCCTGAATAAGATAGATGGGTTTCTTTTTATAGATGTAAAGGAGGAGCGAACATGAAATTGAAAAAAAGAACATATTCTGGCTCGACAAGCCGGGAGATAACTGAGCGCGAAAAACAGAACCGCCAGGTGGCCCGCAAAGCGGCAGCAGAAGGATTTGTGCTTCTGAAAAATGACGGTGTACTGCCGCTGGCTCCGCACAGCCGTGTGGCGCTGTTTGGTGGCGGATCGTGCCGGACCATCAAAGGCGGGACAGGTTCCGGCGATGTGAATGAACGGGAATCCGTTTCAATTTGGCAAGGCATGAAAGACGGCGGGTTTACCGTTATTAACGAAGCCTGGCTGCAAGATTATGCCACACTGTATGAACAGAAGCGTATCGAATGGCGGGATATGATCCTGCAAATTTTGAAGGAAAAAGGCGATACCCATGCATTTTTCGATGTGTATTCGGGCCATCCTTTCCAAATGTCCGCTGGTCGCCCCATTGAAAAAGCCGATCTGGGTTCGGACCCGAAGGTGCCGGCTTTCTTTGTCGTAAACCGTATTGCCGGGGAAGGGCAGGACCGGTTTGCCAAAAAGGGCGATTATTTTCTGACGGATGACGAATATGCTCAGCTGAAAACGCTCTGTGATTTTTATGAAAATGTGGTAGTCGTGATCAATGCAGGCGGGGTCATGGATCTTGGCTTTATGGATGAACTGCCCGTTCATGGGTTGATTGTATTATCGCAGCCCGGTATGGAAGGCGGTTCGGCTTTTGCTGATGTGGTCAGCGGTCAAACCCCGTTCAGCGGGAAACTCACGTCCACGTGGGCACGCCGGTATGAAGATTATCCCACAGCCAAAACCTTCAGCCACAATAACGGGAATGTCAAAGAGGAAAAATACGAAGAAGGTCTCTATGTCGGATACCGATACTTTGACAGTTTTGCTGTGGAGCCGCGCTATCCCTTTGGTTTTGGCCTTTCGTACACGACGTTTGCCCTGCAAAATGAAGCAGTTACACTGGTTGCACCGCAGCAGGATGAAGCTCGTGTAAGCGTAACGGTAACGGTCAAGAATACAGGAACTTCTTATAAAGGAAAAGAAGTTGTCCAGGTATACGTTTCCTGTCCGGAAGGCCGTCTGACAAAAGAGACCAAACGCCTTTGTGCTTATGCCAAGACAAAATGGTTGCAACCCGGTGAAAGCGAGGCCTTGTTCATTTCTTTCCCTGTTTCGCAGCTGGCTTCCTTCAGTGAAGAAGAAAATGCTTGGCTCCTGGAAAAGGGCGGCTACGGCGTGTTGGTAGGGACTTCGTCCCGTGAAGTCGAGCCTGTGGCTGTACTGGATTTGGCGGAAGACCGCATTTTAACCCGGGTAGATGCCATCTGTCCGCTGCAGGAACCGCTTACCGAAATTCACCCTCAAAAACGGGTGGAATACGATTTTTCCGGTTGCTGCCATCTGACTTTGGAACCCGATTGGATGCAGGAACGTACGATTCAGTATCAGGAAACGCCGGAATGGCAGCAGGGAGAAGCGGGTGAAATCGCCAATTCCCTTACGCCGGAACAACTGATGGCTCTTTCCTGTGGGGACCCCGGAAAAGGGCAGGACAGCACGGTCGGGGCGGCCGGATTGACAGTACCCGGTGCTGCTGGCGAAACCAACAATTTGCTGGAAAACACCAGCTTGCAGTTAGCTTCCATTGTGCTGGCCGATGGGCCTGCCGGGCTGCGGCTGCACGATGAATACCAGGTGGGGCCCGATGGGCAAATTTTGGCACGTGATTTCCAGCAGAGCGTGGAAAAAGGCCTGTTCTTCCAAAAACCGGATGTTCCGGGAGCGACAACCTATTATCAATATTGCACGGCCATTCCGGTGGGAACCCTGCTGGCACAAACTTGGAATACGGATCTGATCGAAGAAGTGGGCGCAGCAATTGGGCGTGAAATGGAGGAATTCCAGGTGACCTTGTGGCTGGCGCCCGGGATGAATATCCATCGCGATCCGCTGTGTGGACGCAACTTCGAATATTATTCCGAAGATCCATTACTCAGCGGTACGATTGCGGCGGCCATGACCCACGGTGTGCAGTCACTGCCCGGGGTGGGGACGACGATTAAGCATTTCTGCTGCAACAATCAGGAAGATAACCGCATGGGCAGCAACTCGGTTGTCAGCCAGCGTACTTTGCGGGAACTGTACTTACATTCCTTCGAAATTGCGGTGAAAACCTCGCAACCCATGTCGATTATGACTTCGTATAATTCGGTCAACGGGGTGCACACAGCCAATTCGTATGACCTGATCACCAAAACGGCCCGGGAAGAATGGGGATTTGCCGGTGTGGTTATGACAGACTGGGGCACCACCGCTTCGTATGGCGGGTCGTCGGCCGCTGTTTGTATGCAAGCTGGCAATGATTTGATCATGCCTGGTACCAAGTCGGATCTGGAAAATATTCGCCTGGCATTGGAAGGCAAGGGTGATATCAAGCTGCCCATGAAGGAAATGCGCAAATGCATCGCGCACCTCATCCATATTATTCTCAGCTCTAACCGCTATGAAAACTGTCAGAGCTACACCTCTCAGTTTGCTACCTTGCATCCGTTCGTGCAAGTAACAAGAAAATAAGCCTGTATTTTGGAAGGATCGACGAAAAAAGCCGGTCCTTCCTTTTTCTTCGCTACAAAAACAGGGAATATAAGACAAAAGAATTGTAAAGGATATGTGAACATTTACTTGCTTTGTTGACAAAAGAAAAGTCCTCTGGTATTATAGTTAAGTAGTATACGGTTAAGTAGAAAAGTATGGACTGTTCACGTATACCTATAAAAAGGGAAAATTTTCAAAGAAAGAGAGGAAGGTTCTATGCTCAAAACCCTGCTCCATCAGGTGAAAAACTATAAAAAGGCATCGATCCTTACGCCGGTTTTTGCTGCTTTGGAATCCATTATGGAAGTACTCATTCCGTTTGTGATGGCTTCCATTATTGATGACGGGATCAAACAGCAAGATATTCAGTATGTGTGGTACGGCGGCGGATTGATGGTCCTGATGGCCCTGATGAGTCTTACGTTCGGTATTTTGGCCGGTCGTTTTGCGGCAGAAGCTTCAACGGGCTTTGCTTGCAACTTACGTGACGGGATGTTCGAAAATATTCAAACATTTTCGTTTTCCAACATCGATACATACAGTACCGCGGGTTTGGTGACCCGTTTGACGACCGATGTTACGAATGTGCAGAACGCTTATCAGATGATCCTGCGTATGTGTGTGCGGGCCCCTGTTATGCTGATTTGCGCTATTGTGATGTCGCTGATTATCAGCCCCCAGCTGAGCACCATCTTTCTAATTGCCATGGTTTTCTTGATCGTGGTGTTGGTGTTCATTATGTCGCGGACGATGGGGCTGTTTAATAGTGTATTCCGTAAATATGATGATTTAAATGCCAGCGTTCAAGAAAACGTATCCGCTATCCGGGTGGTTAAATCGTTTGTGCGGGAAGACTTTGAAAACGAAAAATTCAAAAAGGCCGCTGGGAATATCTACAAATTGTTTGTCAAAGCAGAATCCATTCTGGCTTTCAATAACCCGGCCATGATGCTGAGTATTTATGGCTGTATTTTGGCGTTGTCTTGGTTTGGTGCCCAGATGATCACGGTGGGGGATCTCACCACGGGACAGCTCACGAGTCTCTTTAGCTATGTCATGACGATTCTTGTCAGCTTGATGATCATTTCCATGGCGTTTGTTATGATCACCATGAGTGTAGCCAGTGCCCGCCGTATCAGCGAAGTGCTCAATGAAAAGGCCGATTTGGCGAGCCCGGAAAACCCTGATTTCGACATTCCTGACGGCAGCGTGGATTTTGAAAACGTGTCGTTTGCTTATAAAATGGGGACGGGCAAGCCGGTTTTGGAAGGTATCACGCTGCATGTGGATGCCGGCGAAACCATCGGTATTATTGGTGGTACCGGTAGTGCAAAATCCAGTTTTGTCAACCTGATTTGCCGGCTGTATGATGTAAAAAGTGGCTGTGTGCGGGTTGGTGGCAAAGACGTGCGTACCTATGACCTGGAAACATTACGTCAGGAAGTAGCCGTGGTGTTGCAGAAAAACGTACTGTTCAGCGGTACCATTTTGGAAAACCTGCGGTGGGGCAACCCCAAGGCTACGGAAGAAGAATGTATCGAAGCTTGCAAAATTGCCTGTGCGGATGAATTTATTCAGCAGTTCCCCGACAAGTATAATACCTATATTGAACAAGGCGGTACCAACGTATCCGGTGGCCAAAAGCAGCGGATTTGTATTGCCCGGGCGCTGCTGAAAAAGCCCAAGATCCTTATTTTGGATGACAGCACCAGCGCCGTCGATACGGCAACCGATGCCCGGATCCGCAAAGGGTTCCAGGAACAAATTCCTGGGACGACGAAATTTGTTATCGCCCAGCGTATTTCCAGTGTAGAGCATGCTGACCGTATTCTGGTGTTGGATAATGGACAAATCAGCGGTTTTGATACGCACGAAAATCTTTTGAAGACCAATAAGATTTATCAGGAAGTGTATAAAGGCCAAACCCAGGGCGGCGGCGATTTTGATGAAAAAGGAGGGGACAACTGATGGCACAGGCTCGAGTGAACAAAGTAGGTGGGCCGCGTATGATGGGGGGGCCCCGTCCCAAAGTGAAAAATCCCGGCAAAATTTTGATGCGCCTGATTAAGATTATCTTAAAGGATTACAAATGGCACTGTTTGGGCGTAGCCATTTGCATCATCGGGTCTACACTGGCTTCCGTGCGCGGTACCTTGTTTATGCAGACGCTGATCGATGATTATATTGAGCCCATGATCGGCAAGCAGAATCCGGATTTTGGCCCGCTGCTTACGGCGTTGAGCAGTATCGCGCTGATTTATGCGGTTGGCGTTTTCTGCTCTTGGGCTTATAACCGTATTATGGTCAATGTGAGCCAGGGCACCATGCGGAATATCCGTGTTTCGCTGTTTACCCATATGCAGTCTTTACCCATTCGCTATTTCGACACTCATGCGCACGGCGATATCATGTCGGTATATACCAACGATATTGATACCTTGCGCCAGATGATCAGCCAGAGTATTCCGCAGCTGTTCTCCAGTATTATCACGATTGTCAGCGTGTTTTGCAGTATGTTGATTCTCAGTATTCCGCTGACAGTGGTAACCGTGGTTATGGTGGCTGTCATGCTGTTTTCTTCCAAAAAGCTCATGAAACTTTCGGCCCGGTATTTTATTGACCAACAGCGTGACCTGGGGAAAGTGAATGGCTACATCGAAGAAATGATGGATGGTCAAAAAGTTGTCAAGGTCTTCTGCCACGAAGAAGAAAACCTGGAGAACTTCCGTAAACTCAATGAACAACTGCGGGTCAGCGCGAAAAATGCCAACTCGTATGCGAACATCGTTATGCCGGTGATGGCGCAGCTCGGGAATGTGAGCTATGCGATTTGCGCCGTGGTAGGTGCTTTGCTGGCCATTAACAACTATTGGGGCATTTCCATTGGCATTATCGTTTCGTTCCTGACGTTGAATAAAAGCTTCAACCAGCCTATTTCGCAGTGCAGCCAGCAGATCAATAACATCATCATGGCCTTGGCCGGTGCGGAACGTGTGTTTACCCTGATGGATGAAAAACCGGAAGTAGACGATGGGTACGTAACTTTGGTCAATGCAAAGTATGAAAAGGACGGAACCTTGGCCGAATGCCAAGAACGCACCGGCCTGTGGGCGTGGAAGCATCCCCACAAAGATGGCAGTCCCACCACGTATACGGAATTGAAGGGCGATGTTGTGTTTAATGATGTCGATTTCGGCTACACTCCGGAAAAAATGGTTTTGCACAACATTAAGCTCTATGCAACACCCGGTCAGAAAATTGCGTTTGTTGGCTCTACCGGTGCCGGTAAAACAACCATTACCAACCTGATCAACCGTTTTTATGATATTCAGGATGGGAAGATCCGCTACGACGGCATCAATATCAATAAAATCAAAAAGGCAGATTTGCGGCACAGTTTGGGGATCGTTTTGCAGGATACCCACCTGTTTACCGGTACAGTCATGGAAAACATTCGGTATGGCCGGTTGGAAGCAACGGACGAAGAATGTATCGCCGCCGCGAAACTGGCGAACGCCGATGGCTTTATTCGCCGGTTACCCGATGGTTATCAGACGGTACTCAAGAGCGACGGTGCCAACCTGTCCCAGGGGCAACGTCAGCTGCTGGCCATTGCCCGTGCAGCCGTTGCTGACCCGCCGGTATTGATTCTGGATGAAGCCACCAGTTCCATTGATACACGCACGGAAGCGTTGGTACAGCAAGGCATGGATGGCTTGATGTATGGCCGTACCACATTTGTCATTGCCCACCGGCTTTCCACGGTGCGCAACAGCGACTGTATTATTGTTTTGGAACAGGGCCGGATTATTGAACGCGGCAGCCATGATGATTTGATTGCCCAGAAAGGTAAATATTATCAGCTGTATACCGGCAATTTTGCCGAAAAGACCTGATCGTGGATTTGAAGCCCCCATGCATTTCTTTTGGAATGCATGGGGGCTTTTTCGATGGTATGTTCAGGCAAAATCTTTCCATTTTGGCAAAAATATGGTATACTGATTTTATTTGAAAAGAAAGAAGAGAGGGACCCATGAGCGAAAAAAAGACGATCTATGTATTGGGCCATCGGAACCCGGACACGGATTCGATCTGTTCAGCCATTGCTTATGCCGAATTAAAAAATCGCAGTAATGACGGGAACCGGTATTTGGCGGCCCGTGCCGGTCAGATTAGCCCGGAAACGGATTATGTGCTGCGGCGCTTCGGTATGCGCCAGCCCGTTTACCTGAGCAATATCGGTACCCGGGTGCGGGATATGGAAATCCGCAAAATTCCCGGTGTTTCCCACAGCCTTTCGCTAAAAAAAGCGTGGAATATGATGGCGGACCTCAATGCGGTTACGCTCCCTATTGTCAACCGGGATAACGGGCTGAGTGGACTGATTACCATTAACGATATTGCAACCTCTTATATGGAAGAGCAGGATAGCACCATTTTGTCAAAAGCCCGGACCCCTTATAAAAATATTTTGGAAACGTTGGAAGGGGAGATGGTCGTCGGGGACCCCGAAGCTATTTTTACTAAAGGGAATGTGTTGATTGCCGCTGCGAACCCGGATGTTATGGAAAACTATATTATGGAACATGATATGGTCATTATGGGGAACCGGTATGAATCCCAACTTTCGGCCATTGAATCGGGGGCCGGCTGTATTGTTGTCTGCTTGGGGGCGGAAGTGTCCCGATCCATTCGAAAACTGGCAGAAGAACACGGTTGCTCGATTATCGTGACGCCGCTGGATACCTACACGGTGGCCCGTCAAATTAACCAAAGCATGCCGGTACGGGCTTTTATGCGGCAACATGATCTGATTACCTTTCAGCCCAGCGATTATACGGATTCGATTAAGGAAATCATGCAAAAAACGCGGATTCGTGATTTTCCCGTTCTGGAACGGGGAAAATACTATGTGGGCATGATCTCCCGCCGGAACTTCCTGGGCATTCGGAAACGGGCTGTCATCTTGGTCGACCATAACGAGCGCAGCCAGGCCGTAGACAATATTGAAGATGCCGAAATATTGGAAATCATTGACCACCACCGGATCGGTTCTCTGGAAACCATGTCGCCGGTGTATTTCCGCAACGAACCGGTAGGCTGTACGGCTACCATTATTTATAAGATCTACCGGGAGAAGAATGTGGATATTCCGCCGGCTGTTGCGGGACTACTGTGCAGCGCGATTTTGTCTGATACACTGCTCTTCCGCTCTCCCACCTGCACGCAGATAGATAAACAGGCGGCCCAGGATCTGGCTTCTATCGCTGGAATCGATTGCCAGACATACGGGGTGGAAATGTTTACGGCCGGCAGCAATCTAAAGGAAAAAACACCGGAAGAAATCTTTTATCAGGATTATAAAAAGTTTGAATTTGGCGATGTGACTTTTGGCGTGGGGCAGATCAGCAGTATGAGTGGGGATGAACTACGGGCGTTAGAACCTAAACTGCGCCCATATTTGGAGCGCTCCTGCAAAGAACACAACTTGTCCATGCTGTTTTTCATGTTGACCAATATTATTGAAGAATCCACTACCCTGATGTATTACGGGGATGAGGCGGCGGCGTTAATTGAGGAGGCGTTCCAACTGACACCGGAAAACGGCAGCGTACAGCTAACTGGCGTTGTATCCCGGAAAAAACAGCTGATTCCCGCCTTTATGGAAGCTATCAATAAAGAGTCTGCCATTTGATGGGGGCTTTTAGCGTACAACTGGATTCCATTTTATGAAAGGAAAAAAGTGTGGAGATTCCAATTTTATACCAAACCAATGCGTTCCTTTTCTGCGATAAACCGGTGGGAATGGCGTCCGAAGGCGACAAAGAAACGGACTTACCGGTGTTATTAGGGCATCAGGTACATAAAACGGTGTTTCCCGTGCATCGGCTGGATCAGGGAGTCGGCGGGGTGATGGTTTTTGCCCTCACTAAACAGGCGGCTGCCCATTTAAGCCGACAAGTGCAGCAGCACACAATGGAAAAGGAATATTGGGCTGTGGTGGCCGGCGTGCCGGAAGAACCACAGGGGACTTTCCGCGATTTTCTTTATCGAGATGCGGCCAAACGGAAGGCATTTGTTGTCAAAAAGGCCCGGCGGGGCGTAAAAGAAGCGATTTTACACTATCGGATTCAAGAAACCGTTCTGTACCAAGGGGAACCTCTTTCTCTTGTGAAAATCCGATTGGTTACCGGACGGTTTCACCAGATACGCGTACAATTTGCTTCCCGTCATATGCCTCTAGTGGGGGATGGAAAATATGGCAGTCGAATTAAAGCACCTGCCCCTGCCCTTTGGTGTGCGGGACTGACCGTAATGGACCCGCAAACCGGGGAAAAAGTCCATATCGAAAAGACACCGGCTATGGCCGAATTCCCGTGGCAGCTATTTGCCCGTTCGTAACCGGACAAACACCGGGTGGGCCGTGTACGCCAGATACTAAGGAGAAAGCACCTCACTCCCCGTGCACGTACCCTTTTTAAAGAAAGCCAGAACAATAAATTAAGAAAAGATAGGACGAAGAACAGTGAAGAGTACAAGAGATTACGCAGTCATCCAGGTATCCCCGAAAGGGGAACGGCAAATTCGTGCCGGACACCCGTGGGTCTATTATAACGATATTTTGCAAACCGAATCCGGTGCCCAAAACGGGGAAATTGTCGATGTTGTTTCCGAAAAAGGCAGGTACTTGGGGTCCGGTTTTTATAACGACCATTCTAAAATCCGCGTGCGATTGCTCAGCCACAATGCCAACGACCGGTTTGATGAGGCCTTTTTTGAGCGGCGGCTGCGGTATGCCTGGGATTACCGCAAAACGGTCATGGGGAAGGAAGATCTGGATGCCTGCCGGTTGATTTTTGGTGAATCCGATCAGTTGCCCGGGTTAACCGTGGACCGGTTTCACGATTTACTGGTAGCTCAGACGCTGTGCTTGGGTATCGAAAAACGAAAGGACGTCATCTTCCACACGCTGGTACGCCTGCTGGAAGAAGAGGGCGCCACCATTCGCGGGCTGTTTGAACGTAATGATGTAGCCATCCGCAAGCTGGAAGGGCTGGAAGAAGGGAAAGGGTTCTATCCGCTGTTGGGAAAAGAAAAACCGGGATTGCCCCTTACCCATATTGTGGAAAATGGCATCCAATATGAAGTGGATGTAGAAAATGGGCAGAAGACCGGCTTTTTCCTTGATCAGAAATATAACCGCCGGGCAGCCGCCCATTTAGCGAAAGGACGGAATGTCCTGGACTGCTTTACGCATACGGGCTCCTTTGGCCTAAATGCCGCCAAACAGGGGGCGGCTCATGTGCACGCTGTGGATGTTTCGGAAGAAGCCGTCAAAATGGCGGCCCATAATGCCAGGATCAATGGGCTGGATGACAGTATGTCTTTTGAGCAGGCAAATGTTTTTGATTTATTGCCCAAGTTGGCGGAAGAAAAAAAGCATGTGTACGACTACATCATTCTGGATCCGCCGGCTTTTACCAAATCGCGGCATACGGTCGAAAATGCCATGCGCGGATATAAAGAAATCAATATGCGCGCCATGCGGCTATTGCCCCGCGGCGGCTATTTGGCCACTTGTTCCTGCTCGCATTTTATGACGGAATCACTCTTTTGCAAAATGCTGCAGCAAGCAGCCGATGATGCCCAGGTAACCCTGCGGCAGATCGAGGCCCGGCAGCAGGCTCCCGACCACCCGATTTTGTGGAATGTACCGGAAACCAATTACCTGAAATTCTACCTGTTCCAGGTTGTGTAACCATATAAAAAGGCCGCTTCAGAGGAAAAACTCTGCAAGCGGCCTTTTTGTGTGTACACTTATGAAAAATCTGAACACAAATTGTGATTTTGCAAAATGGAAAGCAGGGATTCCCGTTGTTCCTCTGTTAACGGATACGCCATATGGTTCATCGTATCACAGAGCGGAAAATCGTCTTCATACGGCAGAAAATACAGCATAGAGGATTCAGACAGCTGGAAACAGGCAAACCGGGTGGCATTTAGCACCATGCTCTGTTCTTCCTGTGAAGGGGTATACCCTTGGCTCTGATTGAGAATCTCCGATAAAACCGCCGTTTCACTGTCACTCATCTCTTCATACTCGTAGATGTCCTTACTCTCATCATAGTAGGTGATAGAAGCGGGAGTAGTAGGCTCCTGCAGGCTATCGTCCTCTTCGGCGGGGGAAAACAGGGACGATATATCTTGGTATTGATCGATGTTTTCCGGCAGGGAAATGTGGACTTCCTGGTCCGGGTCAACCAGGTTTCCCGACAAAGACAGCCGGATACGAACGGGGGCATCCCCCTGATCAATCGAAAGTGTCGCAGCAAGATGCAGGGTGGAAATATATCCATTCGCATCGACCCCCAATGTCCAGGTCATGGCTTCCACGGAAGGTTCTTCTTCCTGCAAAATGGAATCAGGCATACCGGCCTGTGACGATTCCTGGCGAAAGAAAGTGCTGAGGGTTTTGGCCCCTTCTTCGGTTAGCGATAGGGTGTAAACCGAAAGATTTGCCGATTTCTGGCCAGAAACCGAAAAATAATCGGGATAGATCGAGGGGCTGGCCGCCGGTTTATCTTGTTCTTTCCATTCGTTTAATAGATCAGATAAGTCAAGCGGCTGCTTGGTATACAGCGTCGTACCGCTCATGGTATAAGAACTGTATAGCATGTGATCCAAACTGATAAAGTGCAGGTCCATCGGCGTGCCGGAGGAAGTAATCTTTGCCTGGGTTTCAAAGGCGACAGGCATATCTTCTTCCATCTGTGTTTTCATACGCAGTTTTACCGGTCCGTATGACATTGAAATATCGCCCGATTCCATAGTCAGTGACAGTTCGCCGGAAAAATCGAACCCATTTTGTTCCGATGTTTTCGTGACAGCCTGCTGAACTTCTTCCATGGGGGACAGGGCCGGCTGACAAGCGCAGAAACTCAGAAGGCACAAAAAACTCAAACATAGACAAACTAATCGTTTTTTCATCATCCCAAAATCTCCTTTCGTTTTCCTTTATGTTAAGTATAGCATGAACCGAAAGGAAAAGGAAGAGAGCACGATCAATTAGAAACAGGGGAACATGGTACCTGCCCAAAGATGGTTTCAATCCGTTTCTCACACAGGGGAGGTGAATAGAGGAACGTATCCATGTGATCGCCTTGGAAAAAGATGGTAGGCGCGCAGAAGGGTGACAACTCGAATTCTTCAATAATGATGAGTTTTACCTTCATCCGTGAGGGGACAATGCTTTTGATGTACACGCTGACCAGATGGCCGGGATGAATATCCGCTTTCCATTCGGCCAAACCGGCCAAATTGGGCGCCAGCTCCACAAAAATGCCGTAGTTTTCTACACTGCGCACGATCCCCGTGGTGGTTTCTCCTGCGTGGAACCGGTTGGCATTTTCCATCCAGGTCCCCAGCAACTCTTTTTGACTCAGCGTAATACGCCCATCATGGATACTCTTGACTACAACACGAATGTCGTCATCTACATGATATCGTTGGCAGGGATGATCGATGCGGGAAACCGAAATGGAGTCAATGGGGATCAGGGCAATATTTCCGCACCCAATGTCGACAAAAGCGCCGAAAGGTTCCAAATGGGTGACCCGGGCCGGAATCACATCGCCAGGACAAAGGGAAGATAAGTACTCCTGTTGGCATCGTTCCTGTGCTTTGCGCCGGGATAGCCATAAAAGGGGAGTCCCTGTTTCGTCTTTTTCCATGCGATCGATCACAAAACTGACGGGACGGTTTACCCGGGTAATAACGGCAATATCCCGCACGGTTCCTTCCCGAATGCCCAGTGCCCCTTCTTCCCGGGGGATGATCCCTCGCACACCGTGAAGATTGACAATCAAATTGTGTGAACTGTCACACAGTTGTACCCTGGCTTCCAAAATACGTTGTTGTTTCATACTTTCGGCCAATGTGTTCCATGAATGCATAGCGGCCAGGTTTTCTTTGGTTTTCAATAAATGGCCTTCGGGATAATAGGTCATGATAGGGCCTCCTTCTTTTTTCACTGCTGTTTTTTTATGTATATCTTGCTAACAAGGCTTTCATGCCTACCATACACCCAGTCGCTTGCATATCTTCGTGAAAACAGGTAGAATAGAAGAAAAGATTTGTCAAAAGGAGTTGTCATACTTGTCCATGAAAAAACGAATATTGGCCGCCGTATCTGCCGGCCTGTTGTTGGCTTTTTCGGCTGGCTGCCAGCAGGCCAAAGAAAATCCGGCGGTTTCCGGGGATTATACCGGCGATGTTGTGGCACAGGAAGATTTTCCCGAGCCCACACAGAATACCGATGACAAAATTGGCTATCAGCTGGAAATGCCCGAAGAAGGGGAAGAAATTGCGGTCATGGAAACGAATTTAGGCACCATGAAATTCCGCTTTTTCCCGGATGCTGCCCCCAAAGCGGTATATAATTTCAAATGTTTAGCTGCTACGGGGTATTATGACGGCTTGACCTTCCATCGGGTCGTCAAAGATTTTATTATCCAGTCTGGGGACCCCAAGGGGGATAGCACCGGTGGCGAAAGCATTTGGGGAGAACCATTTGCCGATGAATTTAACAGCAATTTGCTGAATCTGTACGGTTCAGTGGCCATGGCCAATAGCGGCGCTGATAGTAACGGCAGCCAGTTCTTTATTAACACCTGTAAATCGGTGGATGATTCTTTGTGGGATTCGCTGGAGCAAAACTATGAACAGCTGAAAGCCATCGATCCCAGCCAGTGGTCGCAGGTACAGGCTATGTACGGATACACCTTCTTGAACACCGACCTGCTGGGGGATAACTATAAAGAGGCCTACAAAGAATACGGTGGGAATCCGATGTTAGATGGTTCATACAATGCGTTTGATCCCAAACGTGGCCACACGGTGTTTGCCCAGATCTTCGAAGGGCTTGATGTCGCCGATGCGATCAATGCCGTGGAAGTATCGGATTCGGATAAACCGGTGGACGATGTAGTGATTCTCTCTGTTACTATTGAGCCCTACGAGCCTTAAAAAGCAGAAAAAAGTAAAAAATACCGCCACTGGCGTTGACATGACAACACCCGCGGCGGTATAATTATTTTTGTTTTTTTGAGAGATGTGTCCAAGAGAGAATCGAATGATGGAAGACGGAAATGGAGGTTCCTGTTTATGCCAACCAAGTTTATTTTTGTCACTGGCGGTGTTGTTTCCGGTTTGGGAAAAGGAATTACGGCTGCTTCCCTGGGCCGGCTATTAAAAGCGCGTGGCTTACGTGTTACCATGCAGAAATTTGACCCGTATTTGAATATGGACCCGGGAACCATGAACCCGTTTCAGCATGGTGAAGTTTTTGTAACGGATGACGGTGCCGAAACCGACCTCGACTTGGGGCATTACGAACGTTTTATTGATGAGAATTTGTCGCAGAACAGTAACGTCACGTCCGGACGGGTGTACTGGAACGTAATTCAGAAAGAACGTAACGGCGATTACGGCGGTGGTACGGTTCAGGTCATTCCGCACATCACCAATGAAATTAAAAGCCGGATTGCGGCCGGCAAAGAAAATGTTGACATCGCGTTAGTGGAAGTCGGCGGTACGGTGGGGGACATTGAAAGCCAACCGTTTTTGGAAGCCATTCGCCAGTTTGCTACGGAATACGGCCGGCAGAATTGCCTGTTTTTGCATGTGACCCTGGTGCCGTATCTGGCGGCTTCTCATGAACAGAAGACAAAACCCACTCAGCACAGTGTAAAAGAACTGCTGTCCATTGGGATTCAGCCCGATGTGATCGTATTGCGCTCGGAACGGGAAGTCGATCTCAACCAGCGTAAAAAAATTGCCCTGTTCTGCAACGTGGCGGAAGATTGCGTCATTCAGAACTTGGATTTGCCGCTGCTGTATTCGGTGCCGCTGGCGCTGCGGGAAGAACGGCTGGACGATATTGTGTGCCGCCGTTTTGGCCTGGACACGCCCGGTCCGGATTTGACGGAATGGATCAATATGTGTGAAACGGCGGCTTCGCTGCAGAAAGAAGTCAAAATTGCCATGGTAGGCAAGTATATCGATCTGCACGATGCGTATTTGAGCGTGGTAGAAGCTTTGACCCATGGTGGTATTGCCAACCGTGTGCGCGTAAAGATCAAATGGGTTGATTCGTCGGAAGTTACCGATGAAAATGTGGCTACCCTGCTGGGGGATGTGGATGGCATCCTGGTGCCCGGCGGGTTTGGTTCCCGTGGCATTGAAGGGATGATCGTGGCCATTCGCTATGCCAGAGAACAGAAGGTACCGTTCCTGGGGATTTGCCTGGGGATGCAGCTTTCGATCATTGAATACGCCCGGCATATTCTGGGGCTGAAAGACGCCAATTCGGCTGAATTCGATCCGCAAACGAAAAATCCTGTGATCGATCTTATGCCGGAACAAAAGAAAGTCAAGCAGCTGGGCGGCACCATGCGGCTGGGTAAATATCCTTGCCATTTGGATCCGGAAAGCAAAGCGGCCAAATTGTATGGCGAAGAACTGATCTATGAACGCCACCGTCATCGTTTTGAAGTCAATAACGATTATCGCGATCGTTTGGAACAGGCCGGTGTCTTGTTTGCCGGTAAATCGCCCGACAACCGGATTGTTGAAATGATGGAACTTCCTGAACACCCGTGGTTTGTGGCGGCCCAGTTCCATCCGGAATTCAAATCGCGCCCCAATCGTCCCCATCCGTTGTTCCGGGGCTTTGTAGCGGCAGCTAAAGAAAAAGCAGAAAAATAAACCCCATTCCGTACTGAATCAGGGAGAAAAAGCAACCTTTTGCTAAAAAAGGTTGCTTTTTTCTGTATACAGGAAATCTGCCATGATTTTTAAATAGAGATTAGCCGTAAAAGTCCGTGCAAAATAAGAGCAAAAAGCGTATAATACAACATAGAATTCCTCTTATAATATCAGGAAAACTAGGATGAAATACGGGACGAAACTTACTAATTTGTGTGCTGGTTTCATCGCCGGGAAAATGAAAAAAGGGAGAAGAATATGAAGCTGCATGAGATTTATCACGGTTTTGAAGTGCATGAAATAACCCCGTTGCCTGAACAAAACGCGACCTTGTACCGGCTTGTCTATCAGAAAAACGGCTGCGAACTGGTGTGGCTAAAAAATGAAGAGAAAAATAAGCTTTTTTCCATTGCGTTTAAAACCGTGCCCACGGATGATACAGGGGTCTTCCATATCTTGGAACATTCGGTTCTCTGTGGCTCAAAAAAATATCCGGTGAAGGAACCGTTTGTAGAAATGATAAAAAGTTCCATGAATACGTTTCTAAATGCCATAACCTTTTCGGATAAAACCGTATACCCTATTGCCAGCCGCAATGAGACGGATTTTTTCAATCTCATGCAGGTCTATCTGGATGCCGTTTTTTCGCCTGCCATTTACGAAAACCCCAATATTTTTTATCAAGAGGGATGGCACTATGATTTGCACGACCCAGAGGAAATTCCTAGCTATAAAGGGGTTGTGTTCAATGAAATGAAGGGAGCTTTCTCTTCTGTCGATCAACAGATAGAACGCGGAATCCTTCGCATGTTGTTTCCTGATACTTGCTATGGGTTTGAATCCGGCGGAGATCCGAAAAAAATACCGGAACTGAGTTTCGAACAATTTCTGTCGGCGCACCGGAACTATTATCATCCTTCCAACGCCAAAATTTATGTGGATGGTCAGGTGCCGTTTGAGCGAGTGCTCACAATCTTGGATGAAAGATTATCATCGTATGAAGTGGCGCCTCAACCGCAAATTCCGTATCAGCCTCCGGTTTCTTCCGAAGAGCGGGTAGACTATTACGAAATTGGCGAAGGGGAAGTGCCAGACCAAAAAGCACAGATGGTTCTTGGTAAACTTCTGTGCGACTATACCGACCGCAAAAAGGTTTTTGCCCTTATGGTACTGGGAGATTACCTGACAGGTTCCAATGAGGCTCCGCTCAAACGGGCCATTTTGCAAAAGGGGTTGGGACAAGATGTGATTTTCTCGGTTATGGATGGCATTGCCCAGCCCTATTACCAAATTCGTGTGAGTAATACCGAGTACGATCGCCGGGATCTTATCAAAAACGTTTTGCGGGAAACAGCGCGGTCTTTACTGGAAAAGGGGTTAGATCAAGAGGAACTTAATGCGGGAATCGATCAGTTGGAATTTCGAGTACGGGAGGGGGATGAACCCCAGGGCCTGTGGCGCAATATAAACGCACTTTCTTTTTGGTTGTATGGGGGCAATCCCGCCGAACCTTTGCAATACGATCGTTTATTCCGATCGCTGCGTGAGGCCGTGCATACCACCTACTTTGAAGAGTTGCTTCGGTACTGTTTACTCGATGAAGATTACCGGGTTACACTGTACTTGCTGCCTTCTAAAATAAAAGGGCAAGAGGATGCCCGGGCGGAAATGGATGCTCTGGCTGCCAAAAAGGCGGCTTGGTCGCACAAAGAACTGGAAAACATCCTGGAACAAAACCGCCGTTTACAGGCGTGGCAAAGCCAGCCGGATTCCCCCGAAGCTTTGGCTACCCTGCCGGCCCTTCCCCTGAGCGAGGTTTCTCCAGTCCCCGAGCAAATTCCCACAGAATCTCTATTGTGGGGCGATGTTCCGGTTTATTACCATCGCGTCAGCGAATCGGGTGTGGTGCATTTTTCTTTGTATTTCTCTTTGGCCAATTGCCCGCTGGAATATCTGGGGGCCCTATCGTTTCTAACCCGTTTACTGGGATATTTGCCTACGAAGCGTCACAGTGTGCTCGAATTACAGCAAGAAATGAAGCGCTCTACGGGTTTTCTGGATTACAACGTGGTGGCTTTCCCGGTTTTAGGGGAAAAGGATCAGTGCAAACCGTATTTCATGGTCACATGCAGTGCGCTAAAAAGCCGGTTGCCTGATGCTGTCATTCTGTTGCACGAAATATTAAGCGATACCCTATTTGAAGGCGAAGCTAGCACATCAGCCATTCATGAAAACTTGCTGCAATGTCAGGAAATGATCCGGCAATCCATCACAGAAAATGGCCATCGATATGCCTATATGCGGGCCCTGTCGCATTTTTCCGCTCCAGCTTGGGTGAAGGAGCAGACTAAGGGTTTTACGTTTTATCAATATCTAAGCCGCTTCGTATCCGATTTTGAACGACAGATTCATGAGTTCCAGCGCTTTGCCAACTGGATGAAAGAGACTCAATGGGTTGCTGAACGGATGACGGTCAGCGTTACGGCAGATGAAGATTATGAGGACCTGCGTGCTTTACCTGAAATTCTAAAAAAAGGAGTCAATGCCATTCCAACAGACACGGTGAAAATTTTGACGGACCAACAGCCGGTGAAAGAAGTCATTCAAATCCCTGCCGGCGTATCCTATGCGGTCAGCGCGGGACATTTGGACCGGTATGGCATACCATATACGGGAAGCCTGCGCATTTTGGCTTCAATCCTTTCTTTCGACTATCTATGGAATCAGGTGCGTGTTCGGGGCGGTGCGTATGGATGCGGTTTTCAGGCAGATATGACGGGACAAGTGGGATTTCATTCGTACCGAGATCCCAGCCCGCTTCGCTCGCTGTCAGTTTATAACCAGGCAGCGGCCTTTGTGCATGATTTCTGTCAATCGAGTGAATCCATTGATAAATATATTATCAGCACGGTGGCAGCTACAGAGCCACTGGAAATCCTGCGGGAACAAGCCTTGCGGGCCGATGCCAGAGCGATGTCCGGTATTACCATGGCGGATCAGGTGCGGATTCGTACGCAAATGCTGCAAACAAAAAAAGAAGACTTGAGGGCGCTTGTGACACTGTTCGAAAAAATGGCGGAACAAAATGCTGTGTGTATCGTAGGAAACCGGGAAGCTGTAAAAGATCTTGGGGAAGAATGGAGCAAACTCAGTCTATAAGTGAGGGGAATAATCGTGTTGCGTGAACAAATAAAAGAAGCCTATATCGCTATTTTGCAAGAAGAATTGGTTCCGGCCATGGGATGTACGGAACCCATTGCCGTGGCGTATGCCGGTGCACTGGCCCGGAAAACGTTGGGAGCACTGCCCCAACAGGTGGAACTGACGGTCAGCGGAAATATCATCAAAAATGTCAAGAGTGTGATTGTTCCCCATACCGGGGGACGAAAAGGGCTGCACACGGCCGTAGCGGTGGGAATTTGCTGTGGGGATGCCGATCGGGAATTGGAAGTGTTGTCGGATGTCACAGAAGAGCAGATAAGTCAGTTGGATGCTTTTTTGAAAACCACGCCGGTTTCTATTCATGAATCAAATTCCCACTGTCCTTTTGATATTCAGGTAACCGTACAAAATGGTGCCCATACAGCCTATGTGCGCATCATTGGCCACCACACTAATGTGGTTTGTATTCGGCTGGATGAACAAATGCTTCTGGAAAAACCGTTTGCCGACGATGTGGTCCAGTCAGAAGAAAACCGCCGCCTGCTGAATGTAAAAGATATCATTGCTTTCGCCAATGAAGTCGATCTTACCCGTGTGCGCGAAACTATCAAACGGCAAATCGATATGAATATGGCCATTGCGCAAGCCGGTATGACAGGACAGTACGGAGCCAATATCGGAAAAATCTTGATCCGCGCTTACGGAAACAGCGTACAAAACCGGGCCAAAGCCTATGCAGCGGCCGGTTCTGACGCCCGTATGAACGGCTGTGAACTTCCGGTGGTGATCAATTCCGGCAGTGGCAACCAGGGGATGACAGCTTCCATTCCGGTCATTATCTATGCCAGGGAATGTAACACTTCGGATGAGCAGCTCTATCGGGCCCTTCTGGTATCCAATCTCGTAACAATCCATCTGAAAACGGGCATTGGCAGTCTTTCAGCTTACTGTGGAGCAACCAGCGCCGGGGCAGGTGCCGGGGCAGGGGTCTGCTATCTGTACGGAGGCGGTTATGACGAAATTGCCCATACGATTGTAAATGCGCTGGCCATCAATTCCGGTATGCTCTGTGATGGGGCAAAAGCAAGCTGTGCGGCCAAGATTGCTTCGGCTGTCGAAGCTGGATTATTGGGGATGCAGATGTATTTACATAACAGCCAGTTCTACTGTGGCGATGGCTTGGTGGCAAAAAATGTCGAAGAAACAATTGAAGCGGTTAGCGCGATTGCACGGGATGGCATGAGGGAAACCGATAACGAAATCATTCAGTTTATGATCGAAAACGATTCATAAAAAAAGCGGCAGGGAAGAGAAATGTCCCTGCCGCTTCTTTTTTAAACTGAAGGAAACACGACGAAAAAACCGGGAAACGAAGTGTTTCCCGGTTTTTTGTAACATAGCCAAAAGGGATATGGCTTTGCAGGAGTTTTATTTTTTTTCAGCTTTCACGTCCGTCTTGTTATCGACCGGCGCTGTCTCTTCCTCTTCCTGCGAAGCAGGTAGCAATTCGTCAGAAATCCGATAACACAACGTCATCAAACTATCATTTAGATGAACGTTTTCAACGACGGTATCCGGGTATTTCATAGCGATATCATAATGGCTGAAATTCCAAAAAGAACGAACGCCCAGGGCGTACAATTCATCAGATAGATGGGGGACCGCCGAACGGGGCACGCACAAAATAGCCATGGCCGGATGGTTTTCTTTGCAGAATTCCGGCAGAGAATCGGTGCTTTGGATCGCAGTGCCATGCAGCTTAGTGCCAATTTTGGCAGGATCACTGTCGAAAAGGCCGATCAGCTTAAACCCCTGCAATTCAAAGGAAAGATGAAGAGCAATGGCCTGCCCCAAATTGCCGACACCAACCAAAATGCATTTATGGGCGTGCTGAATCCCCAAAATATTCCCGATTTCATGGCACAGCTGATCCACCGAATAACCATACCCTTGTTGTCCAAACCCGCCAAAGCAATTTAAGTCTTGGCGGATCTGAGAAGCTGTGGAGCCCATTTTTTCAGAAAGCTCCTTAGAGGAGATGCGCGTTACTCCCATGTTCTTCAATTGATGAAGGAAGCGATAATACCGGGGCAACCGGCGGATTACCGACATGGAAATATTCTCGCGTTTCGCCATAACGTCACAACCTTATCTTAAAAATCAATGGTTCATCAGTACGGCCAACCGCTTGTTGATCTCATGGAGGAACGTTTCCGAATCCACCGAAACTTTATTAGGCAGGGAAGAGAGGGCATACAGATCGCCTGTCATAACCCCTTCTTCGATGGTTTGAATCGAAGCCTGCTCCAGCTTGTTGGCAAAATCCACCAGTTCCTGGTTTCCGTCCAGTTCCCCACGCTTCCGCAGAGCCCCACTCCAAGCGAACAATGTAGCCATCGAGTTGGTCGAAGTTTTTTCACCCTTCAAGTGGCGGTAGTAATGACGCTGTACCGTACCGTGTGCGGCCTCGTATTCGTAAATACCGTCCGGAGAAACCAGTACCGACGTCATCATAGCCAGGCTACCGAAAGCCGTTGCCACCATGTCGCTCATGACGTCGCCATCATAGTTTTTGCACGCCCAAATGTAACCGCCTTCGGAACGGACCACACGGGCTACCGCATCATCGATCAGCGTGTAGAAGTATTCAATGCCCGCCGCTTCAAAGCGTTCTTTGTACTCATTTTCGTAAATATCCGCGAAGATGTCCTTAAAGCGATGGTCATACTTTTTCGAAATGGTATCTTTGGTGGCAAACCACAGATCTTGCTTCTGGTCTAGCGCATAGTTAAAGCAAGCACGGGCAAAGCTTTCAATGCTGCGGTCGATATTGTGCATGCCCTGCACAATGCCGCTGGTTTTAAAGTCATGAATGGTAAGGCGCTCTTCCGTACCGTCCTGGTGCGTGACCACCAGTTCCGCTTTCGAACCGGCCGGTACCTGCATTTCCACATCCCGATACACATCGCCGTAAGCATGACGGGCAATGGTGATGGGCTTTTTCCAAGTGGACAGGAAGGGAGTAATCCCCTTTACCAAAATGGGGGAACGGAACACCGTACCGTCCAAAATCGCACGGATGGTGCCGTTGGGTGACTTCCACATCTGTTTCAAGTTATATTCCTTTACACGGGCTGCGTTAGGCGTAATGGTTGCACACTTTACAGCAACGCCGTATTTTTTGGTGGCTTCCGCCGAATCGATGGTGACCTGGTCGTTGGTGGCATCGCGGTTTTCAAGCCCCAGATCATAATATTCCGTTTTCAGATCCACATAGGGTTCCAGCAGAATCTCTTTGATCTCTTTCCACAAGATGCGCGTCATCTCGTCGCCATCCATTTCCACCAGCGGTGTCGTCATGGGGATCTTGTTCATGGGTCTGTACCTCCTTTTGCCAATCAGGCGTTTTCTTTGGTGTAGTTCAGCAGGCCGCCTGCCAGCACCATATCGATTTGGCGATCGGTCAGCACGGCTTCGGCTTCAATTTCCTTATTCTTTGTCAGGTCTTTTACGATAATCGGCTCGTGATGGATCAGCTTTTCACGCACATTGGGCAGCGACAATTCATCCATGGGGTCGATTACATCGTAATCAGATTCCTGTTTAAATACCAAGGGGAGAATCCCGGCGTTTGCCAGGTTGGCGCAGTGAATGCGGGCAAACGATTTGACCAGAACCGCTTTAATGCCCAGATACAGCGGAACCAAAGCCGCATGTTCACGGGAAGAGCCTTGGCCGTAGTTTTGACCGCCTACGATAATGCCCTTGCCTTCCTTCCGGCAGCGTTCGGGGAATTCCTTATCACAAACGGCAAAGCAGAAATTGCTCAGGTAAGGGATGTTGGAACGATACGGCAGAATCTTAGCACCGGCCGGCATAATATGGTCGGTGGTAATATTGTCGCCCACCTTCAAAATAGCCTTGGCTTCAATCTGATCGGGCAGAGCCGTCGTAGTGGGGAAGGGTTTAATATTCGGCCCACGCAGGATTTCCACCTGATCGGCTTCTTCTGCCGGCGCAGGGGGAACAATCATGTTATCGTTAATCAGGAAGGAATTGGGCATGGGAATAGCCGTTTCTTCGCCCAGCGTGCGGGGATCAGTGAAAACACCGGTGAGAGCGGAAGCCGCCGCCGTTTCCGGGCTGACAAGGTAAATCTGGCCGTCGGCCGTGCCGCTGCGTCCTTCGAAGTTCCGGTTGAACGTCCGCAGCGAAATCCCCTTGGAATTGGGGGATTGTCCCATCCCAATGCAGGGGCCGCAAGCGCATTCCAATACGCGGGCACCGGCCGCGATAATATCGGCTAGCGCACCGTTCTGAGCCAGCATGTTGTACACTTGTTTCGAACCGGGTGCGATGGCCAGGGAAACATCAGGATGTACCGTTTTGCCCTTCAAAATGGAGGCCACACGCATCATATCCAAATACGAAGAGTTCGTGCAGGAACCAATGCATACCTGGTCAATTTTCTGGCCGGCCAGCTGGGCGATCGGTTTTACATTATCCGGGCTGTGCGGGCAAGCGGCCAGCGGTTCCAGTGCCGACAGGTCGATATCCAGCACTTCGTCATACACAGCATCGGGATCAGAAGCCAGCGGAATCCAATCCTGGCCGCGGCCCTGTGCTTCCATGAACGCACGGGTGACTTCATCCGACGGGAAAATAGAAGTGGTAGCGCCTAATTCGGCGCCCATATTGGTGATGGTAGCCCGTTCCGGTACCGTCAAAGACAGAACGCCTTCCCCGCCGTATTCGATAATTTTGCCAACACCGCCTTTTACACTCATGCAGCGCAGTACTTCCAAAATGACATCTTTGGCACTAACCCACGGAGAGAGTTTGCCGGAAAGACGAATCAACACCATTTTGGGCATGGTGATATGGTATTCACCGCCACCCATAGCCACAGCGACATCCAGTCCGCCGGCACCCATGGCCAGCATCCCCAGACCGCCGCCGGTAGGAGTATGGCTGTCGGAACCAATCAGGGTTTTGCCCGGAATGCCAAAGCGTTCCAGATGGACCTGATGACAGATCCCGTTACCAGGGCGGGAAAAATAAATGCCGTGTTTTTTGGCAATAGACTGAATAAAACGATGGTCATCCGCATTTTCAAAACCGGTTTGCAGCGTGTTGTGGTCAATATACGCCACACTGCGTTCCGTTTTGACGCGGGGAACACCCATCGCTTCAAATTCCAAGTATGCCATGGTACCAGTTGCATCCTGGGTCAGGGTTTGGTCAATGCGCAGGCCGATATCGTTGCCCACTTTCATTTCACCGCTTACCAGGTGAGACTGAATGATCTTTTGTGCAAGGGTAAGGCTCATAATGGCAAACTCCTTTCCATAGTAAAAGGATATAATATTTTCCTTTATTATCGCGCAAAAAAGGGACACTGTCAACCAAATAGCAAACTTATTTCGATTTGTTTACAAGTTTGACAAAATCTTTTACAGGACGGCCGCCTGCTTTAAAAGGAAAATCCACAGGAACACAGTCAAGATGGAAAATAAGGTGGTATATACAACCAGCTGTCCTGCCAGCACGTCGTCTCCCTCCATCTGCTGGGCCATGGTGTAAGAAGACACGGCGGTGGGGGAAGCCGACATAGAGAGCAGCACGGCTAGTTGTTCATCCCGGAACCCCAATAAAATGGCGATGGTCAGTACCAGAGCCGGATAAATCAAAAGTTTTCCGGCCATCCCCGTTAAGAGCTGCCGCCAATACTTTTTGGTATCGGAAAAATGAAACGAAGCGCCCAGTACCACAAAAGCCAGAGGAGTTGCCACTTTCGTCAGATCCGACACGGCCTTATCTACCACATACGGCAGCTTTATACCACAGATCAGTAAAATGGCCCCAGCCGCTGAAGCCAGCACCAAAGGATTTGTCAAAATGCCGCGGATGATACGGCGCATCCGGATTTTCCCACCGCGGAAAATTTCCAGTACAATGACGGACAAAATATTGATAAAAGGGACAACAAAGCCGATTACAATAGAAGCAACACCGGCCGCTTCATCGCCAAACAGGGCGATGGTAACCGGCAGCCCAAAAAGCACGAAATTGCTGCGAAACATGGCCTGAATCATGACGCCCCGGCGCCGGTTTTCTTTTTCTGTACAAACTACAAAAAGTCCAAATAGCAGACAAGCCCCCAGCATACACAAAAGGGCAAAAAGAATCAGGCGGGGCTGAAAGCTACTCGACAGATCCGTTGTGTACACATTATAAAAAAGAAGAAGGGGCAAAAAACAACGAAATACGATGTTATTCAGTTGTTTTTCGGTACTGTCGGACATCATATGGCAACGTTTTAATAAAAAGCCCACACAAAGCAATAAAAAAAGGGGCCCCACCACGTTAAAAGACAGAATCAAGTTTTGCATACAGAACGATCCTCACTTTTGTCATTTTTCATGAAACAGATAAATTATACCATTCTTTTTGTGATATTGTAAACGGTTTATAAATAAACCTTTTAAATGAAAAAAATTTCCTTACATGGCTGGGAAATTTCCCCACGGGGAAGAATTGCTCCCACCCCAGAAACGTGATATAATGCTTATCATGGAGGTTTATGACTTTTGTCCATAAGAAAACGAAACGGGTATGAAAGATCCAATCCGCGACAGAATAGTCTTGGAGGTGGTTCTTTTTGAAATCCAGTGAACGAAAACCGACAAAAAACGATGTATTTCTGGCGGCAGAAGAGGGTATGCCCTCGGACCATTATTCGGGGGAGACATCCACATCGCTGCAGGAAACCAGTTCTGTTTTGACGGGTGATAAAAATCACCGGATTACCTGTTTGACAATTATCGGGCAAATCGAAGGGCACTATATTCTCTCTTCGCAGAACAAAACAACCAAATATGAACATGTCATCCCGCTGCTTGTCGCGATTGAAGAAGATCCCAATACCGATGGTTTACTGGTACTTCTGAACACGGTGGGGGGCGATGTGGAAGCGGGCCTTGCCCTGGCGGAACTGTTAGCCGGGATGAAAAAACCAACGGTATCCCTGGTATTAGGGGGAGGACATTCTATCGGTGTCCCCTTGGCGGTAGCGGCCAAGCATTCGTTTATCGTGCCGTCTGCCACTATGACCATTCACCCGGTTCGGATGAATGGCCTGATGTTGGGCGTACCACAAACGCTGGAATACTTTCAGCGCATGCAGGACCGTATTACCACGTTTGTGGCCCATAATTCCCGTATCAGCCCGGAACGGTTCTTACAGCTTGCTATGAACACCGAAGAACTGGTGATGGATGTGGGCACGGTTCTGGACGGTTCAGCGGCCGTGCGGGAAGGACTGATCGACACACTGGGATCCTTATCCGACGCGCTTTCGTGTCTGTACGATATGATTGATACGCAGCGGAAAAAAGAAGACAAAAAGGGGAAAAAAACACAGGGCAAAAAAAAGACGTCCTGATCCCCGCAGATCGGCGGAAATTCCGCCGAAATACATCGAATTGGAGGGACTTTGTAAAATGGAGATTTGGGAAGCTATTATACAAGGGATTATTCAGGGAGCGACTGAGTTCCTTCCCATATCCAGTAGCGGGCACCTGGCTTTGACACAGCATGTTATGGGAGCCCAGCCGGAAAGCCTGTTTTTCGACATCATGCTGCATGTGGGTACGCTGGTAGCGGTTTTGGCTGTCTACTATAAAATCGTGTGGCGCATGATTAAAGAATTCGTTTTTCTGGTGCGCGATGTGTGTACCGGCCAGTTCCATTGGAAAACGATGAGCGATGACCGCCGGCTGCTTATGATGCTGATCATTGGCCTTTTGCCGTTGTTTTTGCTGTTTTTACCGGTACCGGGCACGGGCATGAAAATTAAAGATTATGCAGACCTGTGGGCTACCGACAGCAGTATCTTGCTGGAGGGGGTCGCGCTGCTGGCAACGGCTGCTTTGCTTACCATTGGCATTTTCTTCAGCCGCCGGTATTCGAAAAAGGTGATTCTCACCAGCGATGGACGGAAAATGCGTTTTGATGGACGCAAAAAATACCATACGATCGACGCTTTGTGTGTGGGGGTAACCCAGTGTCTGGCCGCCATTTTCCCGGGCCTTTCCCGTTCGGGTTCCACACTTTCGGTTTCGCTGATGCGCGGTATCAATAAACAAAAAGCACTGGATTATTCCTTTGTACTGGGGATTCCGGCCATTTTAGCTGCGGCCGTTTTGTCGATGAAAGATATCAGCAGCGATCCGGTTGAAATCAGTACAGGCGCTGTGATTGCGGGCATGATTGCAGCGGCTATTGTCGGATTTCTGGCTATTAAACTGTTTAAATGGATGCTCGCCAGCGATAAACTCTTTATTTTCGCTGTTTACGCCTTTGTTTTGGGGCTTGCCACTGTTGTTGTTGCCTTGATTGAACAGAGCACGGGTACCAACTTATTTACCGGCATGCCGCTTTAAAAAAACGTTTTGATTCTACATAGCATAAGGAAGTAACAACCATGGCAACACGTAAGAAAACGAAAACATCCACCAAAAAAGAAGCACCCGCCCGGCGGTCACCGGCTCAAAGCCGGACGGCGTCCCGGAGCCGCACGACCCGGTCGCGTTCGGCTCCGGCCGCTGTGCAGCCGGCTCTTACGCCCGAACAGCAAAAACAGCGCAACCAGGTAAGGGCGGTTATTCTTTTTGCGGTGTCTATTCTACTGTTTTGCCTGGTATTAGTGCCCGGGGATTCCCTGTGGCGGTGGTTTCATGAACTGCTGCCCGGTTTATTTGGCATTTGGGCTATTTTGTGGCCGGTACTCCTCATGTACATTGCCGTAATTACCGCGCTGGAAAAAAGAAAAGGGAAACTCCGTTCACAGATCATTTCCATGTCGTGCGTGATCCTTTTATGCTGCGCCAGCAGTTTTATTTTTGAGAATAACCAACCGCCGCAGGGAAACTTCTTTACGCTTCTTAGCGAGTTTTACATGCATGGCGTGCACGGTGGCGGCGCCGGCCTATTGGGTAGTTTGATCGGGTGGCCATTTTTACAGTTGCTTGGCAGTGTGGGTTCCAAAATCGTCATTTTACTGATCCTATTTGTAGCGATCATGCTGCTGACCGGAACCACCCTGGTACAATTGTTCCGCACGCTTTCCCGCCCCGCCCGTGCGGCTATCCAGGTGAGAGAACGCCATCGGGAAGAAAAGGCGGCCGCTGCACCGGCGGAACCCATCGATATTCCGCTGCCGGCTCATCCGGTACAGTCGGCTGGCAAACCGGTGATCAATGAAAAGCAGTCCCGTGTAGTCGCAGCGGCTAGTGCGATGAACCAGCCTATTGATATTCCCGGTCCTCATTCGACCGAAAATCAGGTGGCGGCAAAAGAAAAGCAGCCCGGCAATCTACAGGAAGCGGTACAGGCTGCCAGTAAAGCCTCCATGGATCCCGGTGCATTCCATGCCGCGGCGCAATCGGATTCTGCCCCTGTGTCAGAGACAAAGGAAGAAGAGGAAAATCCTTCTATAAAGAAACTGCTGGAAACGACCCGACAGGCTCAGCAAACCCACGCAGATAAACCCCAAAACGCGGAACCGTCCGTACCACCGGCCCAAACGAAGCCGGTACCTTCTGCGTTGCCCGAAACCAACGAAGAAGGTACGTATCATTTTCCGCCGCTTTCGTTGCTGGAGACCAGTAAAGTAGCAGATACCCGCAGCGAAACGGAAGAACTGCAAACGAACGGTGATATGCTGGTACAGACACTGAAAAGTTTTGGAGTAACGGCCCGCATTGTGGATATTTCCCGTGGGCCGTCAGTTACCCGGTACGAATTGCAGCCTGCCGCCGGGGTGAAAATCAGTAAAATTACAAATCTGTCGGATGATATTGCCATGAATCTGGCCGCTTCCGGTGTTCGTATCGAAGCCCCTATTCCCGGTAAGGCAGCCGTAGGCATTGAAGTGCCCAATAAAACCCGCAGTGTGGTGCGGATGCGCGACCTGATGGAATCCAATACGTTTACCATGGCCAAAAGCAAGCTGACTGTCGCACTGGGCCGAGACTTGGCCGGTGCGGTGGCGGTGGCAGATCTGGCGAAAATGCCCCATTTGCTCATTGCCGGTACCACCGGTTCCGGTAAATCGGTTTGCGTCAACTCTATGATTGTCAGTATTCTGTATAAATCCACACCGGATGAAGTGCGGTTTTTACTGATCGACCCTAAAGTGGTGGAATTCGGTGTGTATAATGGGATTCCGCATCTGCTGGTACCCGTTGTTACGGATCCCCGCAAAGCGGCGGGGGCCTTAAACTGGGCGGTGACCGAAATGCTGAAGCGGTATAAAATTTTTGCCCAGTGCAACGTACGCGATTTGGCCGGGTATAACCGCTTGGCACAGGAACGGGGATATAAAGACGAAGACGGGCAGCCTATGCTGCACATGCCCCAGATTGTAATTATTATCGACGAATTGAGCGACCTGATGATGGCCGCCCCCAACGAAGTGGAAGACTCGATCTGCCGTTTGGCCCAGATGGCCCGGGCGGCTGGTATGCACCTTGTTGTGGCCACACAGCGGCCTTCCGTCGATGTTGTCACGGGTCTGATTAAAGCCAACATCCCCAGCCGGATTGCGTTAACCGTATCCAACGGGGTGGATTCTCGAACCATTTTGGACAGCGTGGGAGCCGAAAAATTGTTGGGACAAGGGGACATGCTGTTTTCGCCCATTGGCGCCCAAAAGCCCATGCGGATTCAAGGTTGCTTTGTGTCGGACAGTGAAATCGAATCCATCGTCAATTTCCTGAAGAAGTCCCAGAATTCTGACTACGATGAGAATATCATGGATGAAATCGAGAAAAATGCCGTGGCAGAACACAAAGGGGAAGAATCGGGTAATACGGATTCCGGTGATCCCATGATGAACGATGCCATCAAATGTGTGGTGGAAGCCGGACAAGCTTCTACTTCGTTGCTGCAGCGCCGGTTGCGCCTGGGCTATGCCCGTGCCGGACGGCTCATTGATGAAATGGAACAAATGGGCATTGTAGGGCCGCATGAGGGGTCCAAACCGCGCGCTGTCCTCATGACGTATCAACAGTATTTGGAGCGGCAGGCGCAGCAGTCTGAATAAGGATATAGGAAAACAGGAGGTGCCGCGATTGGCCTTTTTGCCGATAACAATGGAAGAAGTAAAAGCCCGGGGATGGGATGCGCCGGATTTTGTTGTGGTGACGGGGGATGCTTACGTCGATCACAATACATTCGGTACGGCCATTATTTCCCGCGTGCTGGAAAGTCATGGCTACCGGGTAGCCATTTTAGCGCAGCCGGATTGGCACAGCGACCGGGATTTTACCCGGTTTGGCCGGCCTAAACTAGGGTTTATGGTGAATTCGGGCAACATTGATTCGATGGTGGCCCACTACACCACGGCGAGAAAACGCCGCAGCAGCGATGCCTATTCGCCCGGCCGGAAAACCGGCTACCGTCCGGATCGGGCAGTTACGGTTTATACCCGGGCGCTAAAACGGCTGTACCCGGATGTTCCGGTTATTATCGGCGGGTTGGAAGCTTCCCTGCGCCGTTTCGCCCATTATGACTACTGGGATAATTCGGTACATCCTTCGATTTTGGTGGAAAGCGGTGCCGACTTACTGTCATTTGGTATGGGGGAAAAACAGACCGTTCTCATTGCGGACCGGCTAAAAAGCGGGGAACCGATTACATCGATCCGGGATATCCGGGGCACGTGCTATCTGGTTCCGGTTTCTGAATACCAGCCGGGCCCGGCAGCAGAATGTCCCAGCTATGAACAAGTCTGTGCCTCCAAACTCGATTACGCGATTTCCTGCCGCAAACAACAAGATGAACAGGACGCCGTCCGCGGCAAACGGGTGATTCAGCGCCACGGCCATCAGATGTTGGTGCAAAACCCGCCGATGGAGCCCCTTACTACCGAAGAATTGGATGCTGTGTATGAATTGCCGTACGAAGGCACGTATCACCCGGTTTATGAGCCCATGGGGGGCGTACCGGCCATTGAAGAAGTGGAATTTTCCATTACCCACAATCGCGGTTGTTTTGGTGCCTGCAATTTCTGCTCGATTGCATTTCATCAGGGGCGCGCTATCACGACGCGCAGCGAAGCATCGGTTTTACGAGAAGCGCGCAAACTAACGCAGCGTCCCAATTTTAAGGGCTATATTCACGACGTCGGCGGTCCCACCGCCAATTTCCGCCATCCCTCCTGCGAAAAGCAGAAGACCCAGGGATTGTGCAAAGGAAAAAAATGCCTGGCTCCCAAAGCATGCCCGGCTTTGCAAGCCGATCACCGGGAGTATCTGCATTTACTGCGCTCACTCAGAGAGCTGCCGGGTGTGAAGAAAGTCTTTATTCGCTCCGGAATCCGGTATGATTACATGTTGCAAGATAAGAGCGATGAATTTTTGCGGGAACTGGTCAAATACCATGTGAGCGGCCAGTTGCGTGTGGCGCCGGAACACTGTTCGGCTCATGTGCTGGACTGTATGGGGAAACCCCATATTGAGTTATACCGGCAATTTCAAAAGAAATTCTATGCGGAAACCAAGCGAATTGGAAAGGAACAGTACTTGGTACCTTATCTGATGTCGTCCCATCCGGGCAGCACGCTACAAGATGCCATTGAACTGGCCCAATTTCTAAAGGAAGAACATCTACGTCCCGAACAGGTACAGGATTTTTACCCCACACCGGGCACGATTTCTACCTGTATGTTCTATACGGGGCTGGACCCCTATACACTAAAAGAAATCTTTGTACCCCGTACCGACCACGAAAAGGGTTTACAGCGTGCCCTTTTACAGTACTATGAACCCAAAAACCATCACGCCGTGGTAGAGGCCTTAAAAAAGGCCGGCCGTACCGATTTAATCGGAACCGGGCCCAAATGCCTGGTACGGCCGCTGCCCGGTGATCTTCCC
Organism: uncultured Clostridia bacterium; assembly: GCA_930990065.1. Lineage (GTDB taxonomy): Bacteria > Bacillota > Clostridia > Oscillospirales > Acutalibacteraceae > Heritagella > Heritagella caecorum. The sequence goes on from CAKNOA010000001.1 coordinate 51,023, forward strand.
CCCAAGAAGAAAGGGGATGAAAAAACGTGGCCTTCTCATGGTGGACACACCGGGACAAAAAGGAAACCGCCGAAAAACAACCGAAGGGGAAAAGGGCGAAACGGCTGATTTCCCTCTGTTGCGTGACTGTTGTTTTGGCCGGTATCATCCTGACGAATCTTTTCCCCGATATGATTCCGGTCTTGCGAAGCGGGCTGCAAATTCGGGAAGCCGCCGATTATGTGGCATCCTATCCCTTTTCGGTACATGTACTGCAAGTGGGGAATGCCGATGCCATCTATCTGCATACCCAGCAAGCTGATATTTTAATCGACGGTGGTACCTATGATTGTGGGCCGGTGATTTGCCAGTATCTGCAAAGGCGGAACGTGACAAAACTGGATTTGGTCATCAATACCCATGCTGATGAAGACCATTTTGGCGGGCTGCCAGCCGTGCTGGAGCAGTTCCCCGTCGAAGAATATTGGTGCACAACACTAACGGTAGAAGATAAGCTGGGCCGGTATCAGGAAGTGAGCCGTATACTGGAAGAGAAAAAGATTCCGGTATATACCCCAAAAGTGGGGGAGTGGAAAAACTTTGACGCATTGTCCCTGCGGGTGTTGGGCCCTACGGATACAACACGACAAGACAGCAACAATCGCTCGCTGGTCCTTCGGGCTTGCTATCAGCAAACATCCCTTTTATTGATGGGGGATGCGGAAAAGGAAGAAGAAAACGATCTTCTTGCCACTTGGGCACAACCGGCATTACAAGCCGATCTGATTAAAATTGGCCATCATGGCAGCCGCTTTTCTTCTACAGAAGAATGGCTGCAGGCGGTCTCTCCACAGGGTGCCCTGATTAGTGGGCAAGGGGATTACCCTTATAAAGAAGTGCTAGACAGGTTACATGATCTGCATGTGTCAACTTTCACTACCGAAGAAGAAGGTACGCTGGTTTGCGGCAGCGATGGCCTGTCCTGGTATATACGAACAGATAATGGAACGGAGGCTCATTTTACCCATGAAACAACTGATTATTGATCGCTTTGAAGGCACCTTTGCGATTTGTGAAGACAGCGAACAGAAGTATTTTGCCATTGAAAAAGAGGAACTGCCGTCTGGTGCCAAAGAAGGTACCGTATTGCAAATCGATGCTCAAGGCGTTTTATCCATTGATGAGGCCGAAACCAATCGACGCCGTCAGCGCATGCTGGAGAAGCAGAGAAAGTTATTCGGGGAATAAAAAAGAAAAAGAAGCGGTACCCGCTGTGAGGGGTACCGCTTCTTTTCTTTTAAAGGTTTGAAAAAATCTTTTCCGCATAACGGACCGTTTCCATCGCATCTTTTGCGTAGTGATCCGCATGAATCATAGCGGCATACTCTTCGTTCAGAACAGCACCGCCTACCACAATTTTACACCAGGGAGCCTGCTCGTGAAGCAGTACGATAGTTTTTGCCATATTTTCTACGGTGGTGGTCATCAAAGCACTAAGCCCACAGAGCTGAATGTGTTCCTTTTTGACGGCATCGACGATTGTCTGGGGGGGCACATCTTTGCCAAGGTCGATCACGCGGAAATTATAGTTTTGCAGCAGGACTTTCACAATATTTTTGCCAATATCGTGAATGTCGCCCTGTACGGTCGCCAGTACGATGGCGCCTTTTTCCATGGAATCGGTCACGCCACTGCGCACCATCACTTCCCGCAGCGCTTCAAAAGCAGCTTTGGCGGCTTCTGCACTCATGAGCAGCTGAGGTAAATACAACGTACCGGTTTCATACGCCTGTCCCACATGGTCAAGGGCGGGAACTAGGTCTTCCTGAATCACCGTGAGGGGTTCACATTCTTTTACCCGCTGGGCTGCTGCCGCATACGCACTATCTTTCAGGCCGCGGATAATGGCTTGCTGCAACGATACTTCTTGCCCCGCAGTAGCCACGGGAGCTGGGGCCGCCGGTGTTTGCGAATAGTGGGCAATATACCGGCTGCAGTTCTCATCCAATCCGGACAGTGCCAAGAAAGAACGATAGGCATTCATCATACCCACCGCATTTGGATTCATAATGGCCGCCGAAAGCCCGTTTTGCAGCGCCATGGTAAAGAACATGGAATTGATAATATCCCGCTGCGGCAGGCCAAAGGAAATATTCGACACTCCCAGGGATGTGTAAATCCCGCGTTCGTGTAATCTGCGAATAGTTTCCAGTGTAACATTGGCCGCATCTTTTCCCGTGCTGATGGTCATAGTTAGGGCATCGACCACGATATGGCGGGCTGGAATCCCGTATGTGGCAGCTGTCTGGATGATGCGGTCCGCAATGGCCAAGCGCCCTTCTACCGTTTCGGGAATCCCTTGTTCATCCAGGGTGAGGGCAATGACGACACCGCCATATTTTTTGACTAGCGGGAAGATGGCATGCATGACTTCTTCTTTGCCGTTGACAGAATTTACGAGCGCCACACCATTATAACGGCGCAAGGCCGCTTCCATCACTTGAGGGCTGGATGTATCGATCTGCAAAGGCAAATCGGTCACGCTTTGCAGTTGGTCGATCACTTCGCACATAGTGGCTTTTTCGTCAATTTCGGGAAGCCCCACATTCACATCCAGAATGTCGGCTCCTTTTTCCTGTTGGGCAACCGCTTCCCGCAAAATATAGTCCAAATCGTGATCCCGCAGCGCTTGCTTTAATTTTTTCTTGCCGGTGGGATTGATTCTCTCCCCGATAAGAAGCGGCACGTTGCCAAAAGAAACGGTTTTGGCATACGAAGAAACTACGGTTTCGTGATAGGGGGGAAGGGGTACCAGCGGAAGAGCGGCGCAGTGTTTTACCATCTCTTTGATATGAGCGGGGGTTGTACCGCAGCAGCCGCCAATCACCCAAGCCCCTTGCCGTACCAGTTCTTCCATACAGGCCGCAAAATGGGGAGGGTATACATCATAAACGGTTTTCCCGCCGATTTGACGGGGCAAACCGGCATTGGGATTCACAAAGATGGGCAAATCGGTGTGGGAGCGCAAAACGGGCAGCAAATGGGTGATCTGTTCCGGCCCCAATCCGCAGTTAATCCCGATGGCATCCACGCCTAAATGGGTCAGCAAAGCAGCGGCGGCGGCCATATCACCGCCGGTGAGCAGCTTCCCGTTTTCGTCAAAAATCATGCTGGCAAAAACCGGAAGCGATGACTGTTCCCGGCATCCCAATACGGCGGCCTTCATTTCCAGCGTGTCGCTCATGGTTTCGATCAAAATCAAATCGGCTCCGTATTGTTCCCCCAATCGGGCCGCTTCGCCAAAAGCGGTAACGGCTTCTTCAAAGGGTAAATCTCCCATGGGTTTTAGCAGCCGCCCGGTCTGGCCAATGTCCATCGCTACCAGCGCCTGATTTCCATTTTTTTCGACGGCATCCCGGGCTAGATGCAAAGCCGCTGCAATCACCGTTTCAGGGTCGGCTACCCCGTGTAATTTAATCCGGTTGGCGCCAAATGTATTGGCTTCGATAATATCACAACCGGCTTGCAAGTAGGCTTCATGAATATCCGACAGAACAGCCGGGTGTGTCAAATTCCAAAGTTCCGGTATTTCACCGGCTGCCAGTCCTTTTTCTTGTAGCAGCGTTCCCATCGCGCCGTCAATAAAAACAGGCTGTTTGCCGAACTTTTGCCATACGGGGTGTTGAGATTTATGCTTCATAATCGATCAAACCTTTCTGAATGGGCAATGAATCTGTGGGCATGACTGGCATTTATGCACATGGCAGCTTTCTTTCTGTGTGGTTAGGCCAATCAGGGCAGAAACCGATTTTATCGGAACCATTAAGCAGTTTTCGGTTACAGTCAGGCCAATCCGTTTGGAGGCTTGCAGCATTTGTAACAGTTCCTGCTGATAATGAATGGAAAAATCCCCGTAACCGGGGCTAAAGCGGGGCCGTAAATATAAATTTTCATGGCCCATTTCCTTGGAAATTTCTGCTTCACACCGGTCGCACCAGCTTTCAATCGCCTCAGCGGCACAGGCCTGCAGAATCACCGCCATAGACATGTCCAAAACTTCGCTGCGGCGAATCAGTTGATCGACGCCGGTACCCAGTGTGGCCGCGAACAAAATGACCTCTTGGCAGTTTTGTAAATGCCGCACCATGTCGCGGCTCTGAAAACGGTGGTTCTGCAGAAAAAAGGCGGTTTCATCTTGTATATGAAGAGGCAGGCGCAAATGCGTTTCTTTGGGAGCCACAACCGCATCCAGTTGGGCGCAGGCCGATTCAATCTTTTGGGCCAACACTTCTTCCGGTTCTTGGTCACCAAGGCCCAAATAACGATAAACTTCCTGCCGGCGAATTGCGATTTTTTCCATCGGGTCTCCTTTCTTCGATGGGGAAGGGATTCAAAGGACTTTATTTCAGTATATCCGAAAGATTTTCCATAATGTGGCGGGCAATTTCCGGTTTATTCATGGTGTACAGATGGATATGATTGACCCCATTAGCCAGCAGGTCGATAATCTGTTCCGTAGCATAGGCAATGCCGGCTTGACGCAGTGAAGCCGGATCATCCCCAAACCTTTCGGCCATGCGGCGGAACCGTGTGGGCAGCGTCGTACCGGACAATTCGCAGGAGCGGCGGATCTGTTTGTAATTGGTTACAGGCATAACACCGGCCACCACCGGAATATCAATACCTTTAGAAAGAGCCCGGTACAGAAAATTATAAAGGACATTGTTGTCAAAGAACATCTGGGTGGTCAGGAAATCACACCCACAGGCGACTTTTTCCTTTAAGTAATCAATGTCTTTTTCACGGTTGTCGCACTCCACGTGGCCGTCCGGATAGCAAGCGGCACCAATACAGAAATCCATTCCGGTTTTCCGAATATCAGTAATCAGTTCACTGGCATAACGATACTGACGTGTGGAAGGGAACACACCGTCTTTGGGCAAGTCGCCCCGCAATGCCAAAATATTTTTGACACCTTTTTGTTGCAAATCAGATAGTTCTGCCAAAATATCATCTTTGGTACTGGTCACGCAAGTGAGATGCGCCAGCGACGGAATGTGGTACTGCTGCTCAATAGCCGCCGCGATCTGGTTCGTGTGTCCTTTTGTGCTGCCGCCGGCTCCACACGTTACGCTGATAAAATCCGGATGCAGCGGGGCAATACCATCGATTACGCGGTCTATTTGGTGAATATCCGAACCGATTTTCGGAGGGAAGATTTCACAAGAGAAGGTAATGGTTTTTTGCGCAAATATTTCACTAATTTTCATAGGATTTCGCCTCACTTATTTTTGGATGTTTCTTTATTATAGCAAAATCAGTATTTCAAAGCAAGAAAATGAACGGAAAAGAAGAGGGGGCATATAAAATGAAAAAATGGACTGTCGGGGTACAGTTCCGTAAAAATAGAAGGAAACAATTGGCTTTCCTAATTCTTACCGGAATGTGCGTGGTGTTTTTTGTACAGAGCTTTCAGGCCTTCTGTCGTATCACACGGGAAGCTTCCCAACTAAATCCGGCTCCCAGCATGACAGTCGTATTAGACGCCGGCCATGGTGGGGAGGACGGGGGCGCACAGGCTCCCGACGGCAGTTTAGAAAAAACATACAATCTGGAAATCGCACAAATTTTGCGCCGGTATCTGCAAAATGCAGGGTTCTCCGTTATTATGACGCGGGAAACCGACGACGACCTCTCCGACCCATCGCTTCCCACCATTCATACCCGAAAAGAAGATGACTTGCGGAAAAGAGAACAATTGGTAAAAGAAAACAGTCCCTGTTATTTTATCAGTATCCATCAAAATAAATTTTCCGACAGCCGGTATGGGGGAACCCAAGTCCTCTATTCGCCCAACCACGAAGATAGCCAGAAAGTAGCGCAAGCGATCCAGGAAAGTTTTGCGACCCACTTACAGCCGGATAACACCCGTACACCGAAAGCTGCCACGGACTCGATTTACTTATTGTGGCACATCCAGCAGCCTGCCGTACTGGTAGAATGTGGGTTTCTATCCAATGAGGAGGATTTGGCGCTGCTGCAAAATCCTGTTTACCAGCACAAAGTGGCTTCGTGTATTCTGTTGGGGGTAGCGGCTTATCTGGAAAAGGAAAAGGGCGTTGTAATCCCATCCGCATCATGGTATGATGATACTATCACATTCGTAGGAGCAGAAACAACACTATGGCTGGAAAAAATAAAATTTCCTATGTCTGCACCCAATGCGGCTTTTCTTCTGCTAAATGGTATGGGAAATGCCCGGGCTGTGGTCAGTGGAATACCATGGAAGAAGAACTGGCGGCCCCGGTACGCGCTGTGCCGGCCGGCCATGCGGGGAACCGGCATGTAAATCGGGCTACACCGATCCATGAGATCAGTTCATCCGAAGAAGAGCGGTACAAAACCGGTTTTTCGGAACTGGACCGCGTTCTTGGCGGCGGTATTGTAAAGGGGTCCCTGAATTTACTTAGTGGTGACCCGGGGATTGGCAAGTCGACGATTCTTTTGCAGATCTGCCAAAATCTGGGCGATACTCACAAGATTCTGTATGTATCGGGGGAAGAGTCCGCCCGGCAAATCAAGTTAAGGGCCCTTCGTTTAGGGGTTGACCGGGAAAACCTGTATATTTTAACCGAAACCGACGTACAACTGATTTTGGAACAAATCCACACCGAACAGCCCGATTTGGTAATCATTGACTCCATTCAAACCATGAATTTGACGGAACTGAATTCGTCTCCGGGCAGCATTACCCAAGTGCGGGAATGCACCAATCTGCTGATGCATGGATGTAAGGCTTTGGACATCCCGGTTTTCCTGGTAGGCCATGTCAATAAAGATGGGGCCGTGGCGGGACCAAAAGTGCTGGAACACATTGTGGATGCGGTGCTGTATTTTGAAGGGGACCGGCAGATGTCGTTCCGTATTTTGCGTGCGGTAAAAAACCGGTACGGTTCCACCAATGAAATTGGTGTGTTTGATATGGGCGAAAATGGGTTAACCCAAGTGGAAAACCCGTCGGAAGCCATGCTGGCGGGGCGGCCTCACCATGTTTCGGGTACGTGTGTAACCTGTGTCATGGAAGGTTCGCGGCCGCTCCTGGCGGAAATCCAGGGGCTCGCAACCTCCACCGGGTTTGGAAACCCCCGGCGAATGGCCACCGGGTTTGATTATAACCGCATGAATCTCCTTTTGGCCGTATTGGAAAAACGGGGAGGTTACTTCTTTTCGAATCTGGATGCCTATATCAATATTGTCGGGGGGCTTCGATTGGACGAACCGGCCTCGGATTTGGCCGTCGCATTAGCGCTACTATCCAGTTTGAAAGATACCCCGATCCGGGAAGACACCATTGCTTTTGGCGAAATTGGCCTTGCCGGCGAACTCCGGGCCGTATCACAAGCACAGGCCCGCATTTCCGAAGCGGCACGGCTTGGTTTTTCGCGGTGTATTTTGCCGTATCACAATCTAAAATCCATCACCCAACCACCGGCCGGCATGGAACTGATTGGCGCAAAGTCCATTCGCGAAGCCTTTTCGGCGGCTTGTTCCTAAATCTTCCAATCCCAAAGCACCGTATTTTTTGAAGGCCCTCTGCCACAATAAAACGCAGAGAGGAGAGGGTCCTGTGAAAAAATACGGTGTTTTACTTTTGCTTACGCTTATGTTGTGTGGGGGGATTATGGCTTCCGGCTCATGGTATCTCGCCAGTATCCCTACGGTTTCTACCATGGTGCTGAAACCGCAAACCGCTCATCAATTTGTATATTGTATGGGGACCGTGAAACGTAGCAGTTCACAAACGGTGGAAGCAGAGCAAATCCTGTGGATTGAGGAATGGTGTGTCAAAAAAGGAGACACCGTGGCAAAAGGGGACGCCTTGTGCCGGGCTGTTCCGATCGAAGAAGACACCATTGCCCAATATAGTGGGCTTGCCGATAGCAGTGCTTTTGCCGCTTTTGCCGTTGCCGGGAAAATCAGCCTGTCTGAAAGCGGTGCTAAAACATGGCTGGCCGGACAGGAACGAATTTCGATTGTTTCGCCTATTGACGGCTGTATAACAGACATCCAGGCACAAACCGATGATGTGGTCAATACGGGGGAAAGCCTTTGCGAGGTAGCCTCGGACGATAATTTGGTTGTTAGTGCCAATGTAAGTGAAACGCATATTGGGGCGGTACAAAACGGACAGAGTGCCCGGGTATATGCGACGGCTTTTCCAGATACCGCTTTGACAGCTCAGGTAACCCGCATTGCATCCGATGCCGTATCGCAGACCTCAACCACCGGGACAGACACGGTGGTTGAAACCATCCTGACTTTTTCCGATGAGGACTCTCTTTTAAAACCCGGGTACCGTGTTCGGGCCGAAATTGTCACACAATCGACGCCTGACAGTCTGCTGCTTCCGGCGGAGGCCATTTGCTACGATTCTGACCAAAACCCCTATGTATTTACGGTTGAAAATGGGAATACGGCGGTGGCCACATCCATTACGTTGGGACATGAATATGCAGAAGGCATTCAGGTAACAGAGGGCCTTACAGCGAATACTCGTGTGATTTTGAACCCAGAAACGCGCCATGCCGGTGAAATCGTACGCTGCACGTCTTTGGAAGGAGTGTGAGACCCGTGGAATATGTAGAAGAAGCATTTCGGGTTCTTTTCCGCCAGCCATTGCGTACGGTTTTGACCATGCTGGGGATTATGATCGGAGTAGCCTCCGTTGTGTTAATTGGTGTCATTTCACAGTACGGTACCGATATGCTCAACAGTGAAATGGAAGCTCTGGGGCTGAGCAGTTTGACAATCCGGTCAGAAAACGCTGATTATAGCCCGTTGGGGGAAGAAGAACTGCGTGTAATTGGTGATTCGGAAGGGGTAGAGGCCCTATCTCCTGTTATGATGGAAACGGGTACCTTACGTGCCAATGACCAGGAAAGTGAAGCGATGCTATGGGGCGTCAGCAGCCGCGCAGCCAATATCATTTCGTTACAGGTGACTAGCGGCCGGCTCTTGTGTGCCCAAGACTGTACCGAATACCGAAATGTGTGCCTGATTGATGAAAGCTTTTCAAAAGCGGCCTTTGGTACTACACAATCGGCCGGACAGACTGTGCAAATCCAGCTGGGCAAATACTCGTATTCATTTACGGTAGCGGGTGTTGTCAAAACGGGAACCGGTTTGCTGCAAAATTTTTTGAGCAGCTATATTCCAAATTTTATTTATATCCCATACACAACTTTACAACTGTATAGCGGCGGAAGCAGCTTTGATCAGATTGCCGTAAAAGTGGAGGCTGACTCTTCCGCAGACGATGTAGGGGAAGAGCTGGTCGAAGCACTAAACCAACGTACAGGCCTTAGCGGCTATTTGTCTGGTAACCTGGTAGGGCAAAAACAATCGCTTACCAATATCCTGGATTTGTGTACCTTGATTTTTAGCGCCGTCGGCGGCATTTCGCTTCTGGTTGCCTCTTTGAGCATTATGACCATTATGTTCATTTCCGTACAGGAACGAAAACAGGAGATCGGGATAAAAAAGGCTTTGGGGGCCAGCCGGGGCCGGATTATGGCGGGATTCCTAACCGAAGCCTTATTACTGTCGGGTATGGGGTCCGCCGCAGGCGTAACCATAGGACTGCTGCTATCTGGGGCCTTGTCATTACTGACGGGGATTACCATCCATTTGCGGTCGGAGATTCTTTTGGCGGCTGTGATGGTTTCTGTTTTGAGTGCGGTTTTATTTACGTTATGGCCGGCCAAGCGAGCGGCTGATTTGCATCCGGTCGATGCTTTACGCACGGAGTAAAAATAGATGGAGTAAGAATCCCGGTTCAATCTCTCCGGGATTCTTTTGGTGATCTATAAGGGAGGGACTTGACGGAAATACGGCTTTCTGGTACAATAATTATACAAAATTAAAATTTTGTATAATTCAGGAGGGAGGAAAACGACTTTAAAGCCATCTATGGCGTATCCCAGATCGTTCTGGATTTTGGTCGTTTTACAATATGCCAACAGACCTACGTACCTTTGACCGGACCATCTTGCAACAAATCCCAGCGCTTGCAGCTGAGTTTTTACAATATCAACTGACCGTACGCGGACGTTCACCGAAAACCGTTTGGGAATACGGTGTGGATTTGCGTACGTTTTTCCGTTACTATCGCCAGGAACAGCTGCACGATGTTTCCAGTGAAATGGACTTTGAAGAAATCGATGCTTCCAAAGTAACGAATGAGCAAGTCCTGGGCGTTGACTTTCAAAGTGTGCTGGACTATATGAATTATCTGGTGATTGAACGCCACAATTCAGCCAACACGCGTTTACGTAAAACATCCAGCTTGCGCCGCTTTTATCAGTTTTTAACGGATCAAAAAGGATTATTGCCCAAAAATCCGCTGGAATCGCTGGAGTCTCCAAAACGCGCCAAAACCTTACCCAAATACCTGACGTTGGAACAAAGCATTGATTTACTGCAAGCCGTTGATGGCCCCGACGCTGAGCGGGACAGTTGTATTCTTACCTTATTCCTAAATTGTGGTATGCGGCTTTCGGAACTGGTTGGCATTAACCTAACGGATATTCGCCATCACGATGCTACACTGCGCCTTCTTGGTAAAGGCAATAAAGAACGGGTTGTCTACTTAAATCAAGCCTGTATCGAATCCATCGACCGTTATTTGGCCGTACGTCCTAAAGATGGCGTCAAGGATCGAAATGCACTTTTTTTAAGCCGTTTAAAAAAACGTATCAGTCCCAAAACCGTTCAGTATATCGTCAAAAAATATCTGGGCAAAATTGAAATGTCTGCCGGATACTCCGTTCACAAGCTGCGGCACACGGCGGCCACCTTAATGTATCAGCACGGAAATGTGGATATTCGGGTCTTGAAAGATGTGCTTGGCCACGAAAATTTGGGTACCACCGAGATTTATACGCATCTGTCTAGCGCTCAAATGCAGCAAGCCGCCAATTCGAATCCACTTGCGAAAGTAAAACCAAAAAAGAAACCGGCAAGCGAAAACACAGATAAACCTATCAATAAATAAAAAACGCCAGCAAAAAGCTGGCATTTTTTATTTATTAAATAAATTTTTAACTTTATCCACCAATGATTCACTTTGCGTATTAGATACCGCCTCGTTTTCCTGAACAATCCAGGAAGGATCAATTTTTTCCAAAACGACCTGCGGGATTTTATATTTTTTAGGAGGACGCTGAGTGGTCAACGACTCGATAATGGCGTCTAGCTCTTTTTGCGGCATATAATCGAGGTAAATTGGATTGACCGACCGGTAATTGACCGGATTGATATATTTGATATTGTGTAAAAATTGCGCCCAATCATCATATTCCGTCAGGTGAACCTGTTCATCCGGAACATCCAGCGTGAATTTTACACTGCTGGCCCCTGCCCCATTTGTGCATTGCCGGTAGCCACGCAATACACCAAAGATGGGACATTCACAGGAAAGGCCTAACATCTGGATCAAACATTTATAAGCCTTATTTAAATTTTGGTTAACACTGGGAAGTGCCTGATACACTTTCCCTTCTTCCAAAATTTTCTTCACTACAGGCGATTGATACGTCTCCACAATCATATTCTTCTTTTCCTCCAATCTTTAACCGCCCAATCATACAAAAATGTATCGAGATTCCCTTGTGGGTTCGGTTTTATAAGGTAATAGCGCAACAGTTTGTCTTCATCAAAACTGGTTCCGTGAAAGAAAGCATCGGCGATGCCCCCGGCAATTGCGCCAACCGTATCGGTATCACAGCGGACGCTGTATACATTCCGAATACAGTCTTCCCAATTTTCGCTTTCTAAAAAGCAACGAATAGCCAGTGGAATCGAACCCTGGCATGTCAGATCAAAATGTTCAAAGGGCCGCCGCATCCATATCGGTTGAAGTTTATGATAACCAAATGTTTTTACATATTTCAGAATTTGTTTTTTGCTGGCACCATGGGCCGCCATAAAAACACAACCGGCGGTACATACGGCCCCCTTAATCCCTTCCGGGTGATTATGGGTGCAAAGGGCGCTTTTGGCCGCTTCGCATTCGACCTGATCTAAAGTCGGATAATAGTGTCCCAAAAAGCTGACCCGCATAGCAGACCCGTTGCCAAAACTGTTGTATCCCTTTTCACTGCGGCGGTCCAGCCATTCCAAGAACATAGGCCCGTATCCCACCTTTTTATACCGCCGCCCAAATAGGCCGTACGCTTTGGCATATGAGGAATGGGTTAACACGGCATATTTGGTCGCAATGGTCATTACCGTATCATCGGTGTAACGGCTGGCCGGGGTAAATAATTCTTCTTGTCTGGGTTTAAATTTTGCCGGGTGGCTGAATTCAAACCGGGAACCTGCGATATCCCCTAAAATGGCACCATGCATAACAGCAAACATCCCCTTTTTTCTGCAACAAAAGTATACATGATTTTTTGAAAAATGGCTATAGCTCCATGAAAAAAACTTGCCCCATTTTTCTTTTTGCTGTATACTGATCACAAAGTTCTCGATTTAAATCTGGTCTTTTGGTAGTTTTACCCCTTGAACGAAAATCAAAACTCGTTTGAAAGGAGTTTTAAGATGAAACGTTTTACGGCTTTTTTACTGGCGGCCCTTCTTATAGGCTCGGCTCTACCAGGTTGTCAATCTGATTCGGATACTTCGAAAGAATCATCGATTTCTCAAGCGGCATCTTCAATAAAACCAGCAGAGAGCCCCTCCCCTTCCCCCTCTTCCAGTTCCTCGGAACCGGAGGAATCTGTTTCTTCTAAAGAGGAAGAAAAAAAGATTGAAGCGGAAGTCGATATATCCTATTACGGTGATACTGCTTTTGAAGAAGTTGAAAAGGAAGCGGAACAGTACGGCGCCATTTCCGTAAAAAAGACAGAGAAAGATACCTACCTATACACATTTTATGAAAGTGATTATGAGCGGTTTTTGAGTAACCTTCGCAAGAATATCCAGGAATCGGTCGCCAAACTCAATGAAAAAGATTCTTTCTCTTCCATTTATTCATTGTCCATCAATGATGATCTGACTGAGCTGACGATTTATGCGGAAAGCATTTCCTACGGGGAAGGGTATGATAAGGCCATCTGCGAAGCCGTGTGGCACCTTGTTACCATGTATGATGAATTTGCCGGGCTGGATCAAACACCGATATCTGTACAGGTCTATGACGGCGATATGAATGTGCTGGCCTACACCTCACAGTACCCGGAAGAGGAAAAAGACAAATCCGAAGAAGAAAGCAGTCAATCATAAAGAAAACCTCGTTTCTTGGCGCCGCAGAATTCCCTGGCCGTCCTTGGACCGTGGAAGAATTCCGGCTTCCAACTTGCGTTCTTCCCTCTGCCAGCATGGCGTTGTTCTCAGGCAGCAGTGCTCGAACGCGTGTATAATGTCGTTTCTTCATGACAAAACCCCTTGATGTAGTCTATTTTCCTACATCAGGGGGTCTTTTGTCACTGTCCATTTTTTCTGGCCCGATTCACTTACAGCTCCAGGAAACTTTTTTATTTGGTTTTCGAAGATCCCAATTTCGCCATTTGCCAATCGCTCAGCTGTATATCCTTATTTTTCAAAGCGGCATCAATAAACGGTTCCGAAGTAAAGATGTAATAATGGGTAGGATCTAACGTACCATCCAATGCCCGGAATTCGTATCCCTCGGCTATAGCTTCCGGAAGAATTCGCTTCAAGGCTTCGATCGTGGTTTCTTTTCCAAAGGTGTTATGCATCAGGACAATATTGCACCCTTTGTGAATGGCACCCATGGTATTCTGGTAGATCACATCGGCTGGCACATGATTGCCCGCAGCATCACCGGAATCACAATCCCAGTCGTAGTAAATAAATCCGCGGCCTACCATTTCGTCGATAACCTCGTTACGAATTTTTTCGTTATAGCCATTTTTGCTGCCGCCCGGAAAACGGAAAAAATTCGCCGGTTCTTTACCGGAAATTTCCTTAATCAGTGTATACATCTTTTCAAAATCTTTGTAATAAGCTTCCGGTGATGCATACACTTCTTGCATTTTATGGGAATACGTATGAACGGCGACGGTATGACCTTGATCGACACAATCTTTAATGACATCCACGTATTTTTGCTGGTTAGCCGTTTGGCAGCAATCAAAGAAAGTAGCTTTGGCATTGTATTGGGCCAGCAACGCCAACAAATCTTTGGTGGTATCGCAGGGACCGTCATCGAACGTGAGATAGACTACCTTTTCATTGTCATCCAGAATATTCATCTTGGGCCGATCGGTAACATGCAAGCCGCCTTCCGGTACGGCTGTTTCGGAAGAAGATAGCGAAGAGTCATCCTCTTTTTGCGATGACGAGGGGTCCGGTTGTTCCGAAGGGGTTGACTCTTCACCGGTTTCCTCATGATCGGACGAATTTGTTGATTCTACTGTAGAAGTGGAATCTTCCCCCGGCCCGGCGGGAACCTGGGTAAAATGCTGCACTAGGAAATAGCCTGCTACTGACAGCGAGGCTACGCACACACACAAGAGCAAAATGATGCTAATGTGCCGACGTAATCTTCTTTTCCGACGAGACGCATAGTGTTGGTTGTGATACATCTTCATAAATCTCCACCTACTTATCAGTGTAATGATCCCTATTGATCATCCACACTCATTATACACACGCAACCATAAAACATCAACGGATTTTTCGTCAAAAAAAAGCAAAAATTCCGCACGTTCTACACGGAACCTTTGCTTTTTTGAAATCCAAGTTTTTTCACTTATGATTTATGGTCTTCCCTACCAGCATCCATAAAGACTTGCTCAGCTTCGGCTACTTCGCGTTTGACCAATTTCCCGTTGATGTATACAAATTCGGGCTTTTTCTCTTCCCACTCTTCATCGAGCTCATCGCGAAAGAATTCATTATCTTCCAGTGCTCTCTGTTCTTCATCTTTGATCTTCGGTTCTTCTTTGCTATAGTACGGTTTAATGAGATACCGTTCCAAAATGGGATAAACGGCAAAGTTCACCAAATACGAACAGTACGAGAAAAACAGCAGGATGACAAAGAATATGGCAATCAAGGCGGTCAATCCCATAATATCGCTCATGTAAAAAAGGAATGCGATAAACAAAAAGTTAATAGTCAGAAGGAAATTCCGGCCAAACCCCACCAGGGCAAAGATGAAAGCGTTCTTATAGGCCTGCTTTAATGTGAGTTCAAAAGTAACCAGCATCACCGGCATGTAGTACTGGGCAAAGATCATAATGAGGAAAAACAGCATGCACAGCCCTAGAGGAATGGACGAATACCAGCTGTCCAATGTTTGTGAATAGTAAATCGCTGCGAATGAGAAAATCACATAAAACAGATACAAAATAACCCCGTTTAGGAAGAACTGCTTAAAGTTCCGTTTGATCTGTTCCACAGCGTCCGAAAATACAAAGGCATGTTCTTCCCGAACAAAGTTGCGTGTTACGTATGTAAGGCCGGCTGTGAACGGATACAGCAAAATCAGCGGCAGCGGCACCACGTACATTTCATACAAATTTAATACAAATGGCTCATTTGCCGACAAATTCAGTTCCAACCCGATACGCGGAATGCCGGGTACTACCAGCAGAACAATGCAAAGAGCGGCTGTAATGATGGCCGGGATCAAAAAGAGCAAGTTCAGCTGCACCAGTTTGGAAAATTTGCGCCCCAAAATTTGGAAAAAACGGGCAATTGCTGGGCTATCGGGTTCATCTTTACTTACACCGGGACCCGGGCGAGTAAAGCGTGCGCTAAAAAGAGACAAGAGAATCAGCTCCTCGACTAAAATAAAAACTATATGGTTTCCTATTTGCAACTACTACGCGAAAAAATTTGATAAAAACCATCCGCCAAATAAAGCCGTTCCAGAAAACTGAACTAGCACAGATATCAGTAGCAACAATGTAACAAGCAAAGTTCGGTTACTGTAGCGGTGAATCAAAGGCAATCGCTCTTTTCCGCGCATTAACGAATAGGAACAATGAACAGATTGAATAGTTTGCAGGAAAAAAGCTATGGTTTCTACGACTAACCCGGGGAAGAACAAGAGCAAAAAACAAAAAGCACCTGCAAATCCACAATTGTCATATAAATTCCCTGCAATCAAACCGGCCCCATAAGCTCGAAACAGAACGACAACCGGAACGATCAGCCATCCCCACAAAGACAGGCCCAGCAAATAGCAGAGTAACTGACAAAGAAACACAGAAGCAAACAAAAAGACAAATCCCTGCCAAAACGGGTCCGATAGCCGTAACTGCAATGTAGTTTGCAACTGCGTTTGCAAGGCGGCATCTTTCTGCGAAGACAGGCATCCGCCCCAGAACATGGCAATATATGCTATAAACAGCAATATATACGGTGCCATTTTAGGCCAAGTCTCTTTGAGTTTTTTCCCTTTTTCAAAGGTGTGATATCCCGTAATTTTCAGCATGTCCCGCTCCCCCTTTTTCGTGTACCATCTAACTCTTTCTATCATCCTATGCCACGAAAAAAAAGTTATGCGTTTTACTGATTCTATATAGGATCACTTCTTTGTTCTATTATAATAGGCGAAAAACCAAAAGTGTGCAAGAGATTTACAGCAAAAAACGCACGAATCCGACGAAATTTATAAATTGTTTACAAATTTCGCCGGATTCTGATAGGCTTATGATTCTTCTGCCAAGGCGGCCTGGATCATGATCGCGCACTCTACACGCTTCTTTTCCAGCTCACAGGAAATTTCATGGGATTTGAGAATATCCCCTTCATATTGCCAGTTATTGGCGTTGCATCCGCCGCTGCAATAAAAACGGGCCCAACAGTTTTGGCACTTCTCTTTGGCGTATACATTGGCCTTCGCGAAGCGGTTCTTCATATCCAAATCCAAAGTGCCATCCATTACGTTGCCCATCTTCCATTCTTCGTTCCCTACGAACTGATGGCAGGGATAAATGTCCCCTTCCGGTGTGACAGCCACGTATTCATTCCCACAGCTGCAACCGCGCAGACGTTTAATCGCGCAGGGTCCCTGATTTAAATCTACCGCAAAGTGGAAGAAATTGTAATACTTACCGTTTTTGCGGTCGCGAATAATCGTTTTTGCCAAACGGTCGTATTCTTCAAATACTCTTGGCAGATCTTCTTCCTTAATGGAATATTCCAACTTTTCGTCCGATACGACCGGTTCTACGCTGATCTGGTCAAACCCAAGGTCGGCCATATGCAGCACATCATTGGTGAAATCCAAGTTATGGCGCGTAAATGTACCACGGGCATAGTAATCTTTTCCGTTGCGGGTGGCCACCAATTTTTGGAACAACGGTACAATCCGGTCATAGCTGCCGGAACCATCAATGCGGAAACGAAGCCGGTCGTTGACTTCTTTGCGCCCGTCAAGGGACAACACGCAGTTCGACATTTCACGGTT
Organism: uncultured Clostridia bacterium; assembly: GCA_930990065.1. Lineage (GTDB taxonomy): Bacteria > Bacillota > Clostridia > Oscillospirales > Acutalibacteraceae > Heritagella > Heritagella caecorum. The sequence goes on from CAKNOA010000001.1 coordinate 68,451, forward strand.
GATAAATTCAATTTTATCATCGTCCAGCAGCAGGCCATTGGTTGTAATGGTAAAGCGGAAATTTTTGTTGTGCTCTTTTTCCAAACTGCGGGCGTAGGCAACCAGTTCTTTGACCACATCGAAATTCATCAGCGGTTCTCCGCCAAAGAAGTCCATTTCCAGATTATGCCGGCCGGCGGAATGTTCGATCAGGAAATCGATGGCTTTCTTCCCCACTTCCAAAGGCATCAGTTTGCGTTCGCCGCCAAAGTCTCCCTTGCTGGCAAAGCAATATTCACACCGCAAATTGCAGTCGTGGGCCACATTCAGGCACATGGATTTAATCGGAGCGGCCTGCATCATACCGGCAAATTTGGCATATTCATCTTTGGAAAACAGCATGTTTTCCTTTTGCAGTTCCTGCAGTTCCTCAAATGCTTCCCGTACCTTATCTTCCGGGAAACGAGCTGTCATATCCTGCCATACATCCTGGGGGATCTCCGTGGGAACATGGTCGGTAAAGTGAGACAGAAGCTCGTAGGGAATTTCATCCATCACGTGAACGGCACCGGAATTGGTATCCAGTACAATGCGGTAGCCGTTTTGGTCATACATATGAATCATAAAAAATCTCCGTTAAAGTACAAAATTTAAGGGACAGTACAAAGCTGTCCCTTAGTGGCTGATATTTTAAAAGAATCGCAAAGAATCTTATTTATCAGCGTGTTCGCATTTCTGGTTTGCCACCGTGCAGGAAGTTTTGCAAGCGGACTGGCAAGAAGCCTGGCATTCACCGCAGCCGCCCTTCACAGCGCTTTCCTTCAGATTTGCCTGATTCAGCGTTTTAATCTGTTTCACAAAGAGTCCCTCCGTTTCTACAGTAAACAGTAAAAAATACTGTGGTTATTATAGCACAATTCGTCAAAGAAAAAAAGCCCTTATTTGATTTTTTCTTCCCGGTTTGCGCCCCATAAGCCTCCCAGGGCTCCGCTGATTACCATGGCCAGTGCTTTTGTCATCGCCTGGCCGCTTTGAAAAGACGGTGTCAGCAGGCAAATCCCTACGAGTACTTCTGAGAGCAGAAGAAGTAAGCCACACCCAAGGCCCCAAAACAGGCCCCGGCATTTCATCCACCGGCCCACCCAAAAGCCTGCCAATAAAGCCCCAAAAGAGGCACAAATAAGTGTGACAGGAGACAGGAGCGAAACCGGCAGTGTACTGGTAGCCGATAAAATCGCTGCCGCTATGGCCAAAAATAAAGCACAGAGTACCATGCCCAGCAGCCATCCGGTCAGCAAGGCCCATACACCTTTTTTCCATGTCTCTTGCCACATAACAAGACCTCCTCTTTTCTCACAACCGTTTCATAAAACAGATATGAACAAAAGAGGAGGTCTATGTCAGTCAGCAAAAATTCGGGAAAAATTATTCCGCGTCGTCATGGATCGTATCGACACTGCCGATCGCCCACCGCTTAATGCGCAGCTTGCTGCGGTCAGAGCCGGTTTCAACAATCAGCGTATCGGTGTCTTCCTTAATGGCCACGATCCGGCCGCACACACCGCCAATGGTTGTAATTTCGTCACCGATTTGTGCGTTTTTACGCATCTGTTCTTCTTTCTTTTTCCGCTTGCTCTGGGGACGGAAGAAAATCAGATACAGAGCAGCAATGAACACCGCATATACGGCGAACATAATCCACATCGAAGCGCCGCCGTCGCTTGCCGCTTCGCCTTCAAGGGGCAGAAAATTGATCATTTTTGCGATACCTCCAAAAAATGTATAATGCCAATGATACCATTAGATTATAACAAGAGAAAAAACAGAATGCAAGACATATTTTAGATGCGTTTACCGATTTTCTCAATATTTTCGCGGTAAAACGCCTCATACCGTCCTTCATCCAACGCCTGCCGGATTTTTTCCATGAGCGTATTATAAAAATACAAATTATGCATAACCGCCAGCCGCATGCCCAGCATTTCCTCGGCTTTGAACAGATGATGAATATAGGCACGGGTAAAATGCTGGCAAACCGGGCACTGACACGTTTCGTCCAGCGGGTTTTCATCCAGCTCATATTTGGCATTGCGCATATTCCGTATGCCCTGCATGGTAAAAATATGGGCATGGCGGGCATTCCGGGTAGGCATAACACAGTCAAAAATATCCACCCCACGGTATACCGCTTCCAAAATATTGGCGGGTGTTCCCACCCCCATCAAATAGCGGGGACGGTCAACCGGCATCAGCGGTTCCACTTCCTCGATGACATGATACATCACTTCGATGGGTTCTCCTACCGCCAACCCACCAATCGCATACCCGGGCAGATCCAGTTCCCGAATGCTCTTCATGTGATCTTTGCGCAGGTCATCATAGGTGCACCCCTGGTTGATACCCCATAACATTTGGTGCGGGTTCAGTGTATCGGGCAGCGCACACAGCCGCTCCAGTTCCTTTTTGCATCGGACCAGCCAGCGAGTGGTCCTTTCACAAGAAGCTTTGGCATAGGCATGCTCAGCGGGGTTTTCGACACACTCATCAAACGCCATGGCAATGGTCGAACCCAAATTCGACTGAATACGCATACTCTCTTCGGGTCCCATAAAAATTCGATGTCCATCGATATGGGAAGCAAAGGTAACGCCTTCTTCCTTAATATTGCGCAATTTGGCCAGGGAAAAAACCTGAAATCCGCCGCTGTCCGTCAGAATGGGACCATCCCAGCGGGTCATTTTATGAAGGCCCCCCAGCTTCTTTACCGTCTCATCGCCGGGACGCAGATGAAGATGGTAGGTATTGCACAGCTGTACCTGGCAATGGAGGTCTTTTAAATCCAGGGTCGATACGGCACCCTTAATCGCCCCACAGGTGGCCACATTCATAAAGGCCGGCATCTGGACCGTGCCATGAACCGTTTCAAAGACACCCCGGCGGGCTCTTCCTTCCTGTTTGATGAGTTTATACATGGATCAGCATCCTTCCTTTTTGTGCTCATTCGCCGGATTCCCGGTATGGGGGTGCAAGTCCGCAATAAACATGGCGTCGCCAAAACTGAAGAACCGGTATTTTTCTTCTACGGCGATGCGGTACGCATGCAGAATATTTTCTCTTCCCGCTAAAGCGGACACCAACATGACCAGTGTACTTTCCGGCAAATGGAAGTTCGTGATCAGGGCGTCCAGTACCCGGAAGGTGAACCCGGGATAAATGAAAATATCTGTCCATCCTTCACATTCACAGATTTCGCCATGCTGTACGGCAACGGATTCCAGCGTGCGGCAGCTGGTCGTGCCCACTGCAATGACCCGGCCCCCGGCTTCTTTGGTTTTGCGGATCAATTTAGCTGTTTCGGCCGGCATGTGGTAATGTTCCGCATGCATTTTGTGGTCGGTGATTTTCTCAGCGCTTACCGGACGGAAAGTACCAAGTCCCACGTGCAGCGTGACAAACCCAATGGCGACGCCCTTTTGCCGGATTTTATCCATCAGTTCCGGCGTAAAGTGCAGCCCGGCCGTCGGCGCGGCCGCCGATCCCACTTCATGGGAATAAACGGTTTGATACCGTTCCTTATCCTGGAGTTTTTCCTTAATATAAGGCGGAAGCGGCATTTGCCCGATTTCATCGAGAAGCGCATAAAAGCTCCCTTTATAATGGAAACGAACAATGCGGTTGCCGTCTTCTTTGACTTCCAGCACTTCCGCCATTAGTTTTCCGTCGCCAAACTGAAAACGCACACCGGGTTTTGCTTTCTTTCCGGGTTTAGCCAAGACTTCCCAGCGGTCTTTCCCCAAATTTTGCAGCAGCAAAAATTCCATCTGGCCGCCGGTCTCTTCCTTATGGCCATACAGGCGGGCCGGTAAAACCCGGCTGTCATTCATAATGAGACAATCGCCCGGATTCAGGTAATCGACAATGTCATAAAAATGACGGTGTTCGATTTCACCCGTATGTTTGTCTAGTATCATCAAACGGGAATGATCCCGCGGTTCTACCGGTGTTTGCGCAATGCGTTCCTGGGGAAGGTCATAGTAAAAATCGGATGTTTTCATAGATTCATTTTGCAAGTTCACTCATTCTTTCTTTCATAAAACTTTTCATAGGGGGCCTAAATCCCCTTTTCTGCGGGAAAGGACGACAGAGACCGCCAATTTATTCTGCATCATTCCCTACACAGGGAATTGACAAGAAAAAATAGTCATGGTATGATTAGACTACCAATAAAATAAAATGTATTAAGAGAAGTAATAACGCGGTGGCAGGCTCTTTCCATGACAAAATCTGGTTCTGTCATCAGATCCATGGAATGGTTCTTCTTCGAAAGGCACACAAAGCCTTTCGAAACGCATAGTACTATTATATGGAATTGGTGACCGGTTTTCAACCGGTTTTTTTGTTAAAACAGACTGCGATCCCGCGATTGCGGAGGAAATCTCTGATACCCTGGAGGAATTGAACCATGAAAGAACAGTACAAAGTCGGTATTATCGGCGCCACAGGCATGGTTGGGCAGCGTTTTGCTACCCTGCTCGAAAACCACCCTTGGTTCCACGTGACAGCTTTGGCGGCCTCTTCCCGTTCGGCCGGCAAGACGTATACCGAAGCGGTAGGAAAACGGTGGGCCATGGCGACAGCTATTCCCGATTCCATGAAAGACATGGTTCTGTTTGATGCGGAAAAAGATGTGGATAAAATCACGTCCCTTGTTGATTTTGTCTTTTGTGCCGTTGATATGAAAAAAGACGAAATCCGTAAGCTGGAAGAAACCTATGCCAAAGCAGAATGCCCTGTGATGAGCAATAACTCGGCGCATCGCTTTACCCCTGATGTCCCTATGATCATCCCGGAAATCAACCCGGAACATGCCGAAATTATTCCGGCACAACGCAAACGCCTGGGCACAAAACGCGGCTTTGTGGCCGTAAAGTCGAACTGCTCGTTGCAGAGCTATGTGCCCGCTTTAAATGCACTGAAAGATCTGGGCATTACCAAAGCCCTGGCTTGCACATATCAGGCCATTTCCGGCGCCGGGAAAACCTTTGAAACGTTCCCCGATATTCTGGACAACGTCATCCCCTATATCGGCGGTGAAGAAGAAAAATCCGAACAGGAACCTTTAAAAATTTGGGGACACATCGAAGGCGATCAAATCGTAACGGCTACGTCGCCCAGTATTACGGCACAGTGCCTGCGCGTGCCGGTTTCGGATGGCCACATGGCGGCGGTATTTGCTTCGTTTGAAAAGAAAGCGTCTCTGGATGAAATCATTCAGCGCTGGGAATCGTATACGGGCGAACCGCAGAAGCTCAACTTGCCCAGTGCTCCGAAACAGTTCTTGCACTATTTCACAGAAGCGGACCGTCCCCAGACGAAACTGGACCGCAACTTGGAAAACGGGATGGCCGTTTCGGTGGGACGTTTGCGCCCCGATACTCAGTACGATATTAAGTTTGTATCCTTGTCGCACAATACCCTGCGCGGCGCTGCCGGTGGCGCTGTTTTGATGGCGGAACTGCTGGCTGCCAAGGGGTATTTGGACTAATCCCTTTTTGTTAACAACCCGAAAGGAAGGTATGCGTCCCATGAAAAAAGTAATCTTTGAGGGCTGCGGCGTTGCCATCATTACTCCCATGCACAAGGATGGCAGTATCAATTATGATGTGCTGGCCCGACTGATTGAATTTCAAGTAGAAAACGGAACCGACGCGATTATCTCCTGCGGCACTACCGGGGAAGCGTCGACCATGACACAGGAAGAACATAAACGCGTCATGAAATTCACGGTGGATCATGTCAATCACCGTATTCCGGTTATTTGTAACTGCGGCGGCAATAACACCGCAAAAGCTATCGAACTATCCCGCTATGCAGAATCCATTGGTGCCGATGGTCTCCTGCAGGTAACGCCCTATTACAATAAAACATCGCAAGCCGGGTTAATCCGTCACTTTACGGCCATTGCCGATTCGGTCTCGATTCCCAGCATTCTCTATAATGTTCCTTCACGGACGGGTGTCAACATCCAGCCGAAAACGTACCAGGAACTGAGTAAACATCCGTTGATTGCTGGGTGCAAAGAAGCCAACGGCAATGTAGCCGCCATGACCTATACGCATGCCTTGTGTGGGGATGATCTGGCGATTTATTCCGGAGAAGATAATACCACTATGGCCATGATGGCGCTGGGTGGGAAAGGCGTTATTTCGGTATTTGCCAATGCCCTGCCCCGGCCCATGCATGAACTGTGTGCCTATATGCTGAAAAATGATGTGGTTTCCGCTCGGAAAATCATGTTGGAATATATCGACTTGATGGACGCTTTCTTCTATGACGTAAACCCCATCCCGATTAAAGAGGCCATGAACCTGATGGGCATGAAAGCGGGTCCCTGCCGGTTGCCGCTGATCGAAATGGATGAATCGGCCAGAGAAAGAATGATCAACGTCATGAAGCGCCACCATTTACTGTAAAAGATCGGAAGAAGAAAGAACAGGTTGTGAAAATGAAAAAAATCATACTTTGCGGATGCTGTGGGAAAATGGGCCGTGTGATTACACAGCTCGTAGAAAATCGGGAAGATTGTGAAATTGTCGCGGGAGTAGATCTTCAAACCCCGGCTATTCCCCTTCCCTTCCCTGTTTATGACAGCATTGAAAAAATCCAGGAGCCGGCCGATGTGATTATTGATTTTTCGCATCCGTCGTGCTTATCGTCCATTCTTTCCTATGCGAAAGAGAAGCAGGTTCCGGCTGTCCTGTGCACCACGGGTTACACCGCTGAACAGGTGCAGGCTTTGCAGGCAGCTTCCAAGGAAGTGGCGTTATTCTATTCCCGGAATATGTCGCTGGGGATCAACTTGCTGATTGAACTGGCAAAGAAAGCGGCGCAGGTGTTGGGCGACAGTTTTGATATTGAGATTGTGGAAGAACACCATAATCAAAAAATCGATGCGCCCAGCGGAACCGCGTTGATGATTGCCGATGCTATCGCGCAATCCAAAGAGGAAGCTGTTCACTATATGTACGACCGCCATTCCCAGCGGAAAAAGCGGGATAAAAATGAAATCGGCATCCATTCCATCCGCGGTGGTACCATTGTAGGGGAACACGAGGTTATCTTTGCCGGGAATAATGAGGTAGTCCGTCTGTCTCACTCGGCCCAATCCAAAGAAGTGTTTGCCAGCGGCGCCGTCAATGCGGCTGTCTTCCTGGCAGGAAAACCGGCCGGACTGTACGATATGTCGGCCTTGGTTTAAAAAAGGAGGTTACAGGAAATGAGCGCAACGATCTACACCGCCCAAGAGATCACCCTCGTTACACTGCAGCGGTGCTCAGCCAACATGGCAGACATTGAAAATATTTTCAATCGTATTGCGAAATTGGATGTCAATGTGGATATGATTTCGATGGCGCCGGCTCATGGAGCACACGCAGATCTTTCGTTTACTATTTCAGATATGGATTTGGGCAAAATTCTTGGTTTTACAAAGAAACTGCATGAAGAAGCCGATATTCATACCATTGTAAGTAGCGGGAACTGCAAAATTACGGTCAGCGATCCGTGCATGAAAAATACGCCCGGAATTGCGGCCTCAGTTTTCGCAGCAGCAGCAAAAGCCAATACCGACTTGCGGATTATCACCACGTCGGAAGTGGAAATTTCCCTACTCGTTACCGAAGCGGATTTTGACACTACGTTGGATGCATTGGAACAAGCTGGTTTATAAAATAAGAAAAAAGCAGCCCTGATCCTTTATCTCAAAGGGATCAGGGCTTTTTTCGTATAGACGTCTTTTCCCTCTTCTCTCCGAAATACAAAAAAGACTCTGGATCACCATAACGACCCAGAGTCCTTTTTATTTCCGGTAGAGCCTATTTATTTCTTTACCACGATATTGACCAGTTTCTTCGGCACATAGATTTCTTTTACAATGGTTTTCCCATTGATTTCTGCTGCCACTTTTTCTTCCTTCTTGGCAGCCTCCAGTGCTTCGTCTTTGGTAATATCGGCCGATACCTTCATACGGCCACGCAGTTTGCCGTTTACCTGAACGACAATTTCCACCATTGCTTCCTGGCACTTGGCTTCATCGTATACAGGCCAAGCAGCCAACGAGCACAGCCCTTCGCCCAGATGGTTCTTCTCCCATACTTCTTCACAGACATGAGGAGCAAACGGGCAGAGCAGCAGCGTGAAGACTTTCATTTCTTCCCGTGTAATGGCCCCCGTATCGTAAATGGCATTCATCAACGTCATCATGGCGGCAATGGCCGTGTTATATTTCAGGGTTTCGATATCGTCGCCCACTTTTTTGATCGTCTGATGCAGCAGAGTTTCCAGCTGAGGACGAACATCCCCTTCCTGCAAAATATTCTGCAGGTTATAGAAGCGATCCACAAACCTACGGCAGCCTTTGATGCCTTCGTCACTCCACGGAGCCGCTTTTTCAAAATCGCCAATGAACATTTCATACAAACGCATAGTATCCGCGCCGTATTCATCCACAATGGCATCGGGGTTCACCACATTGCCGCGGGATTTACTCATTTTTTCATGGTTAGAGCCCAAAATCATGCCGTGGCTGGTCCGTTTGGCATAAGGTTCCGGCGTGGGGACAACCCCAATATCATACAGGAACTTGTGCCAGAACCGGCTGTAAAGCAGGTGCAACGTCGTGTGTTCCATCCCGCCATTGTACCAATCTACCGGCATCCAGTACGACAGCGCTTCCGGACTGGCCAGAGCCTCGTTGTTGTGCGGATCGGTATACCGCAGGAAATACCAGGAAGAACCGGCCCACTGCGGCATGGTATCCGTTTCGCGCAGAGCCGGACCGCCACAGCACGGGCAAGTCGTGTTGCGCCATTCCAGCATATTGGCCAGCGGCGATTCACCGGAATCCGTCGTTTCGTAGGATTCTACTTCCGGCAGACGCAACGGCAGTTCACTTTCCGGCAAAGCTACATAGCCGCATTTGTCGCAATGCACGATCGGGATCGGTTCACCCCAATAGCGCTGACGGGAGAACACCCAGTCACGCAGTTTGAAGTTAACTTTGTCACGGCCGATACCCTTTTCTGTCAGATATTCTTTAATGCGCACTTTGGCATCTTCTACCGACAGGCCATCCAGAATGCCGGAATTGACCATCACGCCCGTAGCGCAATCCGTAAAGGCTTCTTCTTCTACGTTGCCGCCCTTTACGACTTCAATAATCGGCAGCCCGAACTTTTTCGCGAAAGCCCAGTCACGGGTATCGTGGGCCGGTACAGCCATGATGGCGCCGGTTCCGTAAGAAATCAGTACATAGTCCGAAATAAAGATCGGAATTTCCTTTCCATTTACCGGGTTGATCGCCGTAACACCCTGCAGGCGGACGCCGGTCTTTTCTTTCGAATTGTCAGCGGTACGTTCCAAGTCGGATTTCTTAGCTGCTTCTTCCTGATAAGCCCGCACTTCGTCGAGGTTTTCAATCTTATCTACCCATTTTTTCAGGTACGGATGTTCCGGCGACATAACCATATAGGTAACACCGTACAGCGTATCCGGACGGGTGGTATACACCGTAAGTTTATCGCCGGCCGTCGTGGGGAAATCCACCTCGGCCCCATGGGAACGGCCAATCCAGTTGCGCTGCTGCGTTTTGACGCGTTCGGGATAATCCACCAAATCCAGGTCATCAATCAACCGGTCTGCGTATGCCGTAATTTTCAGCATCCACTGGCTCTTTTCGCGCTGCACTACATCACTGCCGCAACGCTCGCATTTTCCGTTGACCACTTCTTCGTTCGCCAACACACACTTACAGCTTGTGCACCAGTTTACGGTAGTCTGGCTCTTATAAGCCAGCCCTTTTTTAAACAGCTGCAGGAAAATCCACTGGGTCCACTTGTAATATTCCGGATCCGTTGTATTGATTTCTCTGGACCAGTCAAAGCTGAAGCCCAAGCTTTGCAGCTGTGCTTTAAAGTGCGCAATATTTTTTTGCGTTACGATAGCCGGATGTACGTGGTTTTTAATCGCAAAGTTCTCCGTCGGCAAACCGAAAGCATCCCACCCAATGGGATACAGAACATTATACCCCTGCATCCGGCGCTTTCTTGCGACAATATCCAGGGCCGTATACGAACGGGGATGGCCTACATGCAGGCCCTGTCCCGACGGATAGGGGAATTCGATCATGGCAAAGAATTTGGGCTTGTCCGAGCCATTAACGGCATGGAACGCCCCGGTTTCTTCCCATTTTTTTTGCCAGCGTGGTTCAATTCGTTTGGGTTCGTATTTTTCCATTTGTAAAAAGAGCCTCCTCTTCAGTCTTCCTCAAGATGCTGCAAAAAGTCCAGCGAAACGGTTTCACCATCCTGCCAAAGACGGTCCAAGTCATAAAAAGCACGGGCCTGTTCGGTGAAAATATGAATGACCACTGTCCCATAATCCAGCAGAATCCAGGAATTCGACTGATAACCTTCAATATGGTGTGGTTTAATCCCCTGTTCGATGAGCTTCATTTCCAGCTCATCGGCCAACGCCTTCACTTGGGTGGTGCTGGTACCATTGGCAAACACAAAATAATCAGCTAGGGAAGAAATATCTTCGATGCGAATAGCTTTTATATTGTGTGCCTTCTTTTCATTCAGAAGAGAGACGCTCCATTTTGTCAGTTCCCAAGGGGTCATAAAACTCATTTTCCTTTCTTGTGGGGAAGTTTTGGGTGCGCAAGCAATGCTTCATTAAAAGCCGCTACGGTATCGGGGTGAATCGGCGCATAATGACGCGCTAAATCGCCAATCGTGTAGCCAAGCCCTTCAATAATAGCCTCCATCAAATCCTGATAGGCCAATTTCCGCATTTGCTCCACGCCGGGATAATCGCGGTCAATGCTGATAAAATCAGCAAGGAATACGATTTTTTCCACCAAGCTCATCCCTGTGCGGGCTGTGGTGTGGTAACGAACAGCCGACAAAATTTCCGGATCGGTGATCCGTAATTCATGTTCCAGATAACCGGCCCCACACATGGCATGATACAATTTGGGCGCGTTTTTTTCCACATCGCTTAGTATTATACCCCACTGCTGCATAAATTTCAACTGTTCGGCCGGCGGGGTATCCTTCATAATATCGTGTAAAATCCCGGCTGTTACGGCTTTTTCTACATCGGCCCCGTACTTTTCAGCCAGCTTACCGGCTTCTTTGGCCACGTTCACGGAATGCTGATACCGCTTTTCGGATAAATGCGGCCGGATCACCGGCATGTAAAGAGCCAAAATCTCTTTTTTGGTCATAGCAAACGCACCTCTTTCTTTTTAAAGGCCATACAAATGGTGCTCGTGTATATACCTGTCTACCTGCGCAGGTACCAAGTCGCCAATGGATTTTCCCATCGAGCAATACTGGCGTACTTGGGTGGAAGAAACCGGCAAAAACGGAATATGACACAGACGCACGTTGGCGTCCAAAGACTGCAGCACCAGACAGTGTTCTTCCATCTTTTGCGTATTGCCGTCTTGCCGGGGAGCGCCTGCCAATGTGGCACAGCGAAAGATCACATCAGGCCGGTACCAGTGTTCTACGGTCAAAAACATATCTTCCCCCATAAGGAGAAAAAGTTCATCCTCGGGAAATTGTTTTTTCAGTTCCTGCAAAGTGTCGGCCGTATAGCTTTTCCCCTGCCGCTTTATTTCCATATCGGAAACGATGACTCCTTGCATGTCCCCAACAGCCAGCTCACACATAGCCAGCCGGTCTTCCGCCGGTGCCATATCATGAACTGGCTTATGGGGCGGCACACGATCCGGTATGAGGAGTACCTGGTCGAGCGATAACTGTTCCATAAACTGGCGCAAAATATGAAGATGTCCATTATGGATGGGGTTGAACGTGCCCCCATAGATTCCAATCTTTGCCATTATACATCCTGATGACGGGGAGCCCTTGGCAACTGAATCACCGGCTCCTTTTCATTTTTCTTGTATAGCACAAATTTTGTACCAATCACCTGCACCATGACGCTATCGGTTGCCTGCGCGATAGCATTGGCAGCTTCTGCCGGGGAAAGCGGGGCGGTTTCCAATACTTTTCCTTTGATGATTTCCCGCTTGACAAGGGCATCGGCGGCCTGTTTGATCAGCTCGTCACTGAGACCGGATTTTCCCACCATGAGGATTGTATCAATGTTGGCCGCCAGCGAACGCAGATAGGCACGCTGTTTACTGGTTAATGTCATCATGTAAATTCTCCTTTTTTTACCGGTTCTGATAATTTTGCAGCGCTACCGTAAATTTACGCAGTGCTTCGCCCCGATGGCTGTGGGCATCTTTTTCTTCGCCGCTAAGCTGAGCAAAGGTTTTTTCGCCAAACAGGAAAATGGGATCGTAGCCGAATCCGCCTTCTCCGGCTGGGGCATGGGAAATCAGCCCACGGCACATGCCCTGCACTTCCAGGCGATCACCGTTAGGAAACGTACAGCAAATTGCACTGACAAAGGCCGCTCCGCGCTGTTCGTCCGGTACATTTTTCAGTTCCTGTAAAATCATCTGTACGCGGTCTTCGTCACTGGCTTGCGGCCCGCCATACCGGGCGGAATACACCCCAGGACGGCCGTTTAAGGCATCCACCGTCAGTCCGGAATCGTCCGCAATAGAGGGGAGCCCCGTTTCTTTACAAGCACTGTCTGCTTTAATCCGGGCATTTTCGGCAAACGTCGTGCCGGTTTCTTCCGCCTCTGTGAGGGACGGGGTAAGAATCGAAATTCCCATCGGCTCCAAAATGCGGCGGAACTCCCGCACTTTGTTCGGGTTATGAGTGGCAATCACAAAAGTGGTATTTTCCATATGGCATAACTCCTTTTCTATTCAAGATTGGGAACGGTCGAACAGGGCTTTGGCAAACTCTTCTGCATCAAAAGGCTGCAAATCGTCCACCTGTTCCCCTACGCCAATAAACTTCACCGACAGCCCTAGTTCTTCCCGAATGGGAATTACCACGCCGCCTTTGGCCGTACCGTCCAGTTTCGTCAGAATAATACCCGTAATCCCGGCGGCTTTTTGGAATTCCCGCGCCTGGTTTACAGCATTCTGGCCGGTCGTTGCATCCAGCACCAACAGTACTTCCTTGCTGCACCCCGGCAACTCCCGGTCAATAACACGGCTAATTTTGCTCAGCTCATCCATCAGATTCTTTTTATTGTGCAGCCGGCCGGCCGTATCGCAAATAATCACGTCACAATGCCGGGCTTTCGCCGCCGCGATAGTGTCAAATACCACGGCCGCCGGATCAGCTCCTTCGCTGTGTGCCACCATGGGAACGCTGGCCCGTTGGCTCCAAACCTGCAGCTGTTCAATAGCAGCGGCACGGAATGTATCGGCGGCCCCCAGAATCACGCTTTTTCCTTCCTGTTTCAAGCGGGACGCCAATTTGCCGATGGTAGTGGTTTTGCCCACGCCGTTCACACCAATCACCAAAATCATGGAAGGCTGTGTGTTTATATCCAGTTCCTGACCCCCAGCCAGCAGTTCCGCCACCGTTTCTTGCAGCAAGCCCATAATGGCGTTGGGATCTTTTTCACCGGTTTCTTTGACTTTTTTCTTGACGGTCTCGCAAATACGCTGGGCACTGTTCATGCCCACGTCACCCATCACCAATAACTCTTCCAGTTCTTCAAACAGTTCATCATCGATTTTCGTAAACGAGTGCAGCATGGAACTGATCTGCCCGCTGATCGATTCCCGCGTCTTTTTCAGGCCTTCTCGAATTTTACTGAATAATCCCATTTCATTCACTCCTTGCTTTTACCGGTTGGTAATATAGGCTCCTGCGTCATCCTGATTCTTCAGTTGCAGCAATCGGGAAATACCCTCGTCCTGCATGGTAACCCCATACAGCATATCGGCTTCTTCCATGGTGCCACGGCGGTGCGTAATGGCAATAAACTGGGTGCCGCCGGCCGCCATACGCCGCAGATACGCCGCAAAACGATCCACATTCACGTCATCCAGCGCCGCTTCGATTTCGTCCAGCATACAGAAGGGCGGCGGATTGACTTTCATAATGGCAAAATAGAGACAAATGGCCGTCAGAGCCTTTTCCCCACCGGAAAGTGCCTCGATATGGGTGACAATTTTTCCCGGCGGCTGTGCAGTAATCTCAATCCCGCTGGACAGTACATCCTGTTCATCGCTGAGCAGCAGTTCAGCCGAACCACCACCAAATAGGGTTTGATAGATTTCCGAAAAATGATGACCGATTTTGGCGAACTGTTCGGTGAAGATTTCCTCCATTTTCCCGGTCAGCTCATGAATAAGCTGCAATAGTTCTTCCCGGGAACGGCGTACATCATCCATCTGTTCACTTAAAAAGCGGTACCGTTCACTGACTTCTTTATATTCTTCGATAGCGGCTACATTCACGGTACCCAGTGCACGAATTTTATTCCGTAGTACCGTCAGCTGTTTTTGCGCCGTGGCGGGGTCTTCAACGGCAATATCCATCTGCTCCGCTTCCCGGCGCGTCAGCTCATATTCATCCCACAGTTTTTGAATGATGTCATCGTATTGCTTTTGCAGGTTGTCTTTTCGTTCCATCAGCTTCGAAAGTTCCTCGCTGATTTTTTGTTTGCGGTCGTTAGCCTCCCGCTCTTTTTGCCGTAACTGGGCTGCTTCCTGTTCCACATCCGCCCGTTTTTTCATATGGGCTTCGGCTGCATTCCGGCAATTCTGTGCTTCCTGCTGCAAGGATTCAATTTTTGCCTGCGCTTCGGTAATCTGACCGTGCAGTGAAACGGTAGCGCTTTCAAACCGTTCCTTTTCTTCTTTTAGTTTTTGGCGCTGTTCGACCTGGTGCTTCAGGAGTTCCTGGTGCCGGCGAATTTCATCCCGGCAGGCATCCCGTTCTTTTTCCAGCGCAAAAACCGCCATACGGCAATTTTGCAGCTGTTGGTTGAGTTCCTCGCCTCGTGCACTCCAATCATCGCGGCTTTGGGAAAGAGTTTGCTGCTCCTGCTGGACTTTTTCCATTTGACCGGTGAGTTCTGCCAGCTTATCTTCGGCCTCTCTCTTGCTCTGCCGCAGGGTTTCCATACGGCTGAGCCCCGACGATTGTTCGTCTTTTAACTCTTCGATTTGCTTTTGGAGGCTGTCACTCTCTGCTTCACAGCGTTTTTGTTCCGCCTCCACCAGTAACCGTTCTTCCCGGGCCGTGACATATTCACTGCGGGCCGCCTGTAAATCCGCTTCCGCTTTTTGCAGGGCCTGCTGCAATTCTTCCGCTTTGGCCCTGGCCTGGTCAGCTTTTTCACCCAGCGCTTTCGCCTGTGCTTCCGCCTGCTCAATGTCGGAACGGCGGCTGAGTAGCCCTGCATGCCGGATCATAGAACCACCCGTCATGGAGCCGCCCGCATTGATCACTTGACCGTCGAGGGTTACCACACGGAATTTGTACTGGAAGCGGCGGGCAATCGCTGTTGCGGCATCTAAATCTTCGGCCACGACGACACGCCCCAGCAAAGAGCGCAGAATTCCCTCATATTCCGCGTCGCACCGGCAAAGTTCGCTGCCGATGCCCACAAAACCC
Source organism: uncultured Clostridia bacterium (assembly GCA_930990065.1). GTDB lineage: Bacteria > Bacillota > Clostridia > Oscillospirales > Acutalibacteraceae > Heritagella > Heritagella caecorum. The sequence goes on from CAKNOA010000001.1 coordinate 84,002, forward strand.
GGGCAGTCTTTCAAAGAAGGTTCATGCAAAACATGGCCCCGGATGGTGGTAAGGGGTAGGAATGTCGCACGACCGGCATTTTTTTGCTTTAGAAAATAAATGGCCTGCTTCGCGTGTTGTTCATTTTCTGTTACCACATTTTGCAAAGCGGGTCCCAGCGCTGTCTCCAGAGCAGCAGCATATACTTTTTGCACATGCAGCAGCTGGGACACCGTCCCTTTAATGCCGGAAAGCGTTCCCCGCGCAGCTTCCCGCAGCACCATCTTGACACTCTGCTGGAATCCTTCCAGGTTCTTTTCCATTTCTTCCAGCATATGGATCCGGCGTTCCATAGCCTGCCGGTCCAGAAGGAGCTGATCGGCCTGCTTTTTGGCCGCTTCGGCTTTTTCTTTGCGCGACGTTACGCGCATGGCATACCCATTTCCGGCATTTTCGAGGGCCTGCATGCTTTGCTGAATATCGGCGATCATGCGCTGGTGGTCCTGCTTTTCTTTTTGTTTTGCTTCCAATTCGGCCTGACGCTGGCGCAAGGTTTCTCCTAAAGAACCCCGGTGGTTTTCAATTTCACTCAGCGCCGAATCCGCGGAAGCTAAGAGGGTGCGCTGCTCTTCACAGGCTACCCGCAGCCGGGAAATTTTTTCCGTTAGGCTCAGGTTTTGCGCTGCCGTTTCGTCCATATGGCGGCGCAATTCTTCCAACTGAGCAAATGTTTCGCTCTGTTTTTTATTCTGCTCTTCCAGCAGTTGCGTTTTTTCCGCCACTAAGTCTGTTTGGCGGGTAATCTCTTTTTCCAAGTCTTCCCTTTGCTCCTGGGCTTTGGAAAGATCACTGGTTAACCGGCGAATATCGCTTTCATGGTGGGAAATATCGTTTTTCCAAACGTAAATATCTGCCTGCGTCCGAGTCGCTTCTTCTTCTTTGCGGGAAGCCTCCTGGCGATCCTGCTCAGCCTTCGATGTATAGTCATTCATACGGCGGTAGCACGCTTCCTGCGAAGCGGCCAATTCATCGGCTTCTTTCTGCACCTGGTCATAGGAGAGCTGGGAAGAGGCAATTTGATCGGTTTGTTCCCGGAGGACCTTCCCGGAACGATTTAAGGTCGTGAGCCATACGCCGATTTCCAAATTGCGCTTTTCGTCCGACAAGCGCAAAAATTCTTCGGCTTTTTCCGATTGCTCTTTTAACGGGCCCACCCGCGATTCCAGTTCCGAAGCAATATCCTGCAGCCGCAGCATATTTTCTTCGGCCTTTTGCAGGCGGCGTTCCGACTCTTCCTTCCGATAGCGGAACCGGGAAATTCCGGCGGCTTCTTCAAAGATTTCCCGCCGTTCCTGGGAATGGGCCGACACAATGCTGTCGATTTTACCTTGTCCGATAATCGAATAACCGTCACGCCCTAACCCGGTATCCATAAACAGTTCATTGATATCGCGCAGCCGCACATTGGCCCCGTTAATCAAATATTCGCTTTCACCGGAACGGTAATACCGGCGCGTAATCGAAACCGTATCGTCGTCATAAGCGAGGGCACGGTCTTTGTTTTCAATGTACAAGGTAACCTGTGCATACCCTAACGGGCGGCGTCCGGGGGTGCCACCAAAGATCACATCTTCCATTTTGGAACAACGTAGGGTCTTTACAGACTGTTCCCCCAAAACCCACCGAATGGCATCGCTGATATTGCTTTTTCCACTGCCGTTGGGGCCCACTACCGCTGTGATGCCTTTTTCAAAGTGAAGCACCGTTTTATCGGGGAAAGTTTTAAACCCCTGTAATTCCAGCGAAGTAAGAAGCATCCTGAACGCCCCCTTTCATACAAATCGAAAGTCCCCTCGCAGTACGAGAGGATCGGTTATCAGTTTTATAACATATCCCTTTTCTTCAAAATAACGGATGTTTTGCTTTTTTTGTCCCACGGAAAGTGACAAATCCTGCGGGGCCACATGTACACAATAGGTACCTGGTTTTACGTTTTTGAGTATATCTTCTATACGATTGCGGAAAATCCGGCTGCGGCATAATTCGCCAAACGCAGGATGATAGGGACCTGCTATATGGTCTGTCCGCACACCGGTTTCATCATGCAGACCAGCGCGAATCACCCGGCAACCGTGGGATTCAAAGAAATCGATCAGTTCCGCACAAAGGGAAACCGCTTCTTCCAGTGTCTGCGGCTGATAGCTACCTTCCTGAAACCACCTGGCTAGTGCCGTATGCGGCAGCACAATTGCGGGATAAATCCGCACATATTCTGGTGACAAGTTACAAAGCTTTACGGCCGTTCTTCGGGCCAGATCATCATTGTCACCGGGCAACCCGGTCATCATCTGTAACCCCAGCTGAAAACCAGATTCATGAATGGCACGGCTGGCTATTTCCACCTGTTCCGGTGTATGTCCCCGGCCGTTTAGTCGCAGGACACCGGCATCCATACTCTGGGCTCCCAGCTCAATGGTGGTTACACCATACTGATGAAGAAGCCGTAACACAGAATCGGAAATTCCATCGGGCCTGGTGGAAAGGTGGATGCCTTTATACCCATACTGTTGCACCGCTGTTTGCGCGGCTTTCAGCAGGCTTTCCATGATTGTTTGATCGATCATCGTAAAGCTGCCGCCAAAAAAGGCGATTTCTGTAAAGGAGATTCGCTTTCCTAGACGGTTTGCTTGTTCCTTAGCCGTTTGCAAAACTTCTTCGGCAGTGGGCATATGTTGGTGCCCGGTAATCTGGTTTTGATCACAAAAGGAGCAGTGAAAAGGGCAACCCTCATGGGGCACAAAAAAGGCCAAGCTTCCGCTTTTCATTTAGTACCCCATCAGTTCCAAGGCTTCCCGGGCAGCTTGCTGTTCCGCTTCTTTTTTGCTGCGGCCGCCACCTTTACCGATGACATTGCTATTGAGGTGTACTTCCACCGTGAAATGCTTGTCATGATCCGGCCCGCTTTCCCCGGTGAGCACATAATGGAGTTCTTCTTCCGGGTTTTGCTGGATGATCTCCTGCAAAGTGGTTTTGTAATCTTTAAAGGGCTTGGTGCCTGCCTGCTTAATTTGGGGCAGGATAAAGCGAAGGATATGTTCCCGGGCGCGCTCCATCCCGGCATCTAAGTAGATGGCCGCTACCACCGCTTCAAAAACATCACACAAAATGCTGCTGCGGTCTTTGCCGCCGGAATGCTGTTCTCCGCGGCTCAGGCGCAGGTAATCCCCCAATCCGATTTGACGGGAGAAACTGGACAGGGCTTTTTCACAAACCAATGCTGCCCGCTTTTTCGTCAGCTCCCCTTCCGGCAATTCCGGAAAATGCAGATACAGATAATCGGCTACCACAACCCCCAGTACCGCATCGCCCAAAAATTCCAGCCGTTCGTTGCAGGTAGCTCTGCCTTTATGTTCGTTGGCATAGGAAGAATGGGTTAGGGCCGTACGGAGAAGTTCCTTATCCCGAAATGTGTATTGCAGCTTTTTTTCCAGTTCGGCTAGATCTTTCATGCCTCTTCCCCTCCATGCTCTTGTTCAAAAGCGGCGATCGCTTCCGAGATTTCTTCGATGACATGTCCTTCTACATAAGCTTTTGTCAGCCGAATCGCATTTTTAAATGTTTTCGCCTTGGCGCTTCCGTGAGCCTTAAAAACGGGTTTGGCGGCGCCGATAATCGGTGCCCCGCCGTATTCGTTATAATCGACCCGTTTTTTCAGCGCTCGCATATCGTTCAGCACCAGCGAAGCTGCCAATTTGGTCTTCAGATTCTTTGTGAACAGTTCTTTGATCATGCCGAACAGTTCCATAGCAACGCCTTCATACAGCTTCAAAATGACGTTGCCGGTAAAGCCATCCGCTACAACCACATCGGCCCCGTCACCGGGAATATCACGGGCTTCCACATTCCCGACAAAGTTCAGGCCGCTTTTTTGCAGCAGGGCAAAGGTTTCGTGCTGTAGCGTACCACCTTTGTGATCTTCAGTCCCCACGTTGGCAAGCCCAACCCGGGGGTTTTTGACGCCCATCACTTTTTCCAGGTACGCCGACCCCATAATGCCAAACTGCACCAGCATATCGGCCCGGCACTCCACATTGGCGCCGCCGTCACACAGCATGAAAAAGCCTTCCCGTTTGGGCATAACCGGTGCAAACGCAATCCGTTTAATGCCCGGGATTCTCTTCACAATCATATTTGTGCCAAATACCAGCGCACCGCTATTCCCGGCCGAAATAAACGCATCGCCTTTGCCTTCGGCCAGCAATTTGAGACCCGCTGCCAGCGAACAATCTTTTTTCTCCCGCATAATCGATTTGGGAGGGGCATCGGTGGCAATCACGTCGGGCGCATCGAAAATTTCCATATGAGAAAGGGAAATTCCTTGCTGCTGAGCCGTTTGCCGGATGATGGATTCACTGCCCGTGAGCAGAATATCCACACCGTATTCTTCCACCGCCATCTGGCATCCTTTCAGAATTTCCAGAGGGGCGTTATCGCCTCCAAAAGCATCTACAATGATCTTCATCGAATACCCTCCTCTTTGAGCCGCTGCAGAGTGGGTTCCAAAGCTTGTAACCCGCGCTGCGCCAAAGCTGCATAACGTTCCTGTTTATCGCGAATCGATTGCGTAAGGGGCGGCAGCACCCCAAAATTAGCACCCATAGGTTGAAAATCCCGGCTGACGCTTTCCGCTACGTGACGGGAAAGAGCCCCGATCATGGTTTGTTCCGGCAAAATAACCGGGTCCAGCCCACGTAGACGGCACACCGCATTTTTTCCTGCCATAAGGCCGGAAGACGCCGACTCCATATATCCTTCTACGCCGGTAATTTGTCCGGCAAAAAACAAATCCGGACGTTTCAGCACTGCGTAATCCGCCCCCAGAAAACCAGGGGAATTGAGAAAGGTATTCCGGTGCATCACCCCGTACCGCACAAATTCCGCATGTTCTAGTCCTGGAATCATACCAAACACACGTTTTTGTTCCGGGAACCGCAAATTTGTCTGGAACCCTACCAGGTTATAAAGGGTGCCGTCCCGGTCCTCCCGGCGCAGCTGCACAACGGCCCAAGGGCGGTGACCTGTTCGCGGATCACGAAGTCCCACCGGCTTTAGCGGACCGTACCGCAACGTATCATGACCACGCTGCCCCATGACTTCTACGGGCATGCAACCTTCATAGACTTTGGGATTCTGCACATCGAAATCATGGACCGGGGCCCGTTCCGCATGGATCAAAGCTTCGTAAAAAGCTTCGTATTCTTCTTTATTCATGGGGCAATTCAGATACGCGCTGTCTTCCCCATGGTCATACCGGCTGGCCGCAAAACAGCGGTCGTAATTCAGGCTTTCGGCTGTGACAATCGGCGCCGCCGCATCGAAAAAACTGAGCTTTCCGCCGCACAGTGCAAAAATTTCATCGGCCAGCGGCCCTTCTGTAAGCGGGCCTGTCGCCACGATGACAAGGCCCTCTTTAGGCAAAGACGTAACTTCTTCTGTACGCACCGTGATATTGGGGTGTTCCCGTATACGCTTGGTCACCGCCGCCGAAAACAGATGGCGGTCAACCGCCAGCGCTCCACCTGCCGGTACCCGGCAGGTATCCGCACAGCTCATGAGAAGCGAACCCAGCCGCCGCATTTCTTCTTTTAAGAGCCCGGCCGCGCTTTCCACCCGCGCCGCTTTTAACGAATTGGAGCAGATCAGTTCCGCAAAATCCGGAGACTGATGAGCGGGGGTGTATTTGAGCGGTTTCATTTCAATGAGTTCCACCGAAAAACCGTTTTCAGCTACCTGCCAAGCGGCTTCGCACCCAGCCAGGCCGGCGCCAATCACGGTGACCGCGGCGCTCATTCTTCTTCGCGGATCTTCTCAAATCCGCAATCGGGCGTAATACAATACAGTTTCGGTTTTTTGCCCTTTTTTATCAGCAAGGTTTTTCCACAACGGGGGCATTTTTCTTTACTGGGTTCATCCCACGACACAAAGTCACAGTTGGGATAATTTTCACACCCATAGAAAATACGTCCTTTTTTCGTGCGCTTTAGTACCACACGGCCACCACATTTCGGGCATTCAGCGCCCGTGTATTGCACGTATTTTTTGATATTTTTGCATTCCGGGTATCCCGGGCAGGCAATAAATTTGCCATACCGGCCCATTTTGACGACCATCTTCCGGCCGCACTTTTCACAGATCAGGTCGGTTTCGTCTTCTTTTAAGGTAATTTTAACCCCTTCCATTTCCTTTTTGGCTTTTTGAAGGGTTTTATCGAATTCCCCGTAAAAATCGTGCAAGGTCTGTACCCAGTTTTCTTCGCCGCGTTGTACAGCATCCAGTTCATTTTCCACCTGAGCCGTAAAACGTACGTTGACAATCTTGGGGAAATGCTCTTTCATCAGTTTGGTGGAAACTTCCCCCAATTCCGTCGGAATGAGGTTTTTCCCTTCACGGCGCACATATTCCCGCGCCGTAATAGTAGAAATGGTGACCGCATACGTAGAAGGACGGCCAATGCCGTTTTCTTCCAGTGCTTTAATGAGAGAAGCTTCGGTGTAATGGGCGGGCGGCTGTGTAAAGTGCTGGTGACCGGCAATTTCTTTTACCCGCAGCGGGGTACCCGCTTCCAGCACCGGCAGATTCGAGGCCGATTCCTCCGCTTCTTCCGTGCTTTCTTCATACAGCGCGGTGAATCCGTCAAACGTCACACGGTAGCCGCTGGCTTTAAACAGATATCCGTTTGCCAAGATGGACGCCTGAGTGGTAGCCATCAGGCAATTGCTCATCTGACAGGCTACAAAGCGTTTCCAGATCAGCGAATATAATTTGTACTGATCTCCCGTCAGGCTATCTTTGATATCATCCGGACGCAGGGCCACCGACGTGGGACGAATGGCTTCGTGCCCATCTTGGGCATTGGCTTTCGTTTTGTAATGGCGTTCTTTTTCCGGGAGATACTTGCTGCCAAACTGGTCGCCAATATAAGTGCGCACTTCGGCAATGGCGTCTTCGGAAATACGCAAAGAGTCGGTACGCATGTAGGTAATCAAACCCACAGCCCCCATGTCTTTGAGTTCAACGCCTTCATAAAGTTCCTGGGCCACTTTCATGGTGCGCCGTGCCTGGAACCCCAATTTCCGGCTGGCCTCCTGCTGCAGGGTCGACGTAGTAAACGGCGGTGCCGGGGAGCGGCGGCGCTGGCCTTTTTTCACGCTATCCACAACGAAATCAGCGCCTTCCACCGCCTGTAAGATGCGGTTGGCTTCTTCTTCGTTGTGAATATCCACTTTGGTTCCGTCGGCCAGGCCATAAAAGGAAGCCGGGAATTGCTTACGCTCCCCTTTCGGGATAAATTTCCCGTCGATCGACCAGTATTCCTGCGGCACAAAGGCCCGAATTTCCTCTTCGCGATCCACAATCAGACGCACGGCCACCGACTGCACACGGCCAGCCGACAGCCCACGGCGGATAACTTTCGCCAAAAACGGGCTGAGCTTATACCCCACCAACCGGTCTAAAATCCGGCGGGCCTGCTGGGCATCCACCAGATCCTGATCGATACAGCGGGGGTGGGCCATCCCTTCCTGAATGCCGTGTTTGGTAATTTCGTTAAACGTGACCCGGTTGACTTCATCGGTGCTCATGCCCAGCAAATAAGCCAGATGCCAGGAAATAGCTTCCCCTTCCCGGTCAGGGTCGGTTGCCAGCCAAACTTTATCACTTTCGGCCGCCGCTTTTTTGAGGTCATCCACCAGTTTTTCTTTTCCTTTGATGACGGCATAACGGGGCTTAAAATCGTGTTTGACATCCACGCTCAACCGGTTTTCCGGCAAATCGCGCACATGCCCCATGGAAGCCACCACATCGTATCCAGAACCTAAATATTTTTTTATGGTTTTCGCCTTACTGGGCGATTCCACAATCACAAGACTATTTGACACTTTGTAAACCACCTTATCGATAGAAATTGTCTCAAAAGCAGACAGAAATAGGTTTTTTGAAAACCTTTTGCCTGAAAACGAAAAGGTTTTCAAAATACTTATTGCCGTCTATATTTTGGCATACCGTCTTCCCGAAAAAGATTGAATAAACCCGCAAAGTTCCAATTCCGTGGCGGCTGATAAAGCTTTGGCCATAGAAAGGGAAGTTTGTGCACAAATTTCGGTGATGTGCCGGGGCTCAGACGATAACGCCTGAAAAAACGCAAGGGCCTCTTCCGACAAACCATCCGGCTGGTAGGATTCTGTTTCCGGTGATTCGGCCGGCGGCAGGGGCGTTTTACGAACCGGAACTCGAATCCCCTCATATTCTTCCAAAATATCCTGGGCGCAAGTGACCGGTTTCGCTCCATCCTTAATCAGATCATTTACGCCTTGACTGTTGGGGTCCAGAATACCGGCCGGAACGGCAAACACATCTTTTCCTTGTTCCCCCGCCAGCCTAGCTGTAATCAGAGCCCCACTCTTTTCACCGGCCTCTATCACCAATACACCGCGGGATAAACCGGAAATCAACCGGTTTCGCACGGGAAAGTTTCCTCGCTCCACCCCGGTATCAGGAGAATATTCCGAAAGTAACAGTCCGCCCGAGTGAACGATTTCGCGCCGCATTTTCTCATTTTGCACCAGATAGGGATACCCAATTCCACACCCCAAGACACAGATCGTAGCGCCGCCTGCTTCCATGGCGCCCAGATGAGCCTCCGTATCAATGCCCATAGCGCCGCCACTAATAATGACAGCTCCTTCCCCGGCCAAATCCCGGGCGAGGAACCGTGCTGCCTTTTTCCCATTTTCACTGGCTTTGCGAGTTCCCACCATGCCAATACACAGCTTTTCCTGCATGAGCGCCGTGCGGCCCAACGCATATAAAACCGCCGGGGCATCCTCCAAGTGACGCAAGCTTTCCGGGTATTCCTCATCATCCGGCGTAATGACTTTCTGCCCCAGAGATTCCGTATACTGCAAAAGCGCCTGGGCCTTTTCGGGGGTATAGTAAGACAGAACGGCCACTTCCCGCTGGGAAAGAGATGAAAGCTGATTCCACGTACTCCGACCAGCCTCAAAGAAACGGGCCAAAGAACCAAACCGCTGGGCAAGCCAAAAAGGTTTTCGACTGCCTGCCCCAAAGGCTTTTTGTGCACAAATCCACAAACAGCGCTTGTCCACAGGTCAGCCCTCCTTTCCCCGCATCATTTCCCACATAAGAATCGAAGCCGATGCCGCGGCATTAAGCGATTCGGCTCGCCCCAACATAGGAATGGTGACAGTTTGGTCGCACATTTCGATCGTTTCGGGCAGCAGCCCATTGCCTTCATTGCCCACCAGCATAACACACCGGTCGGTGAAAACACACTGTGTAACCGGGACGGCGTTTTCATCCGGCACCGCCGCAAATGTGCGCATTTGCTTATCCCGAAAAACCGGAACGGCCTGCTGAAACGAAGACGCCATATAAACCGGCAACCGGAAAGCGGCCCCCATGCCGGCCCGCAGTGCTTTGGGTCCGTAAAAATCACAGCAGGTACCCAGCAGAATTACCCCGCTAATGCCCAGGGCTTCAGCTGTACGGCAGACAGCACCCAGGTTGGCCGGGTCCTGCATATTTTCTACAGCCAAATACCGTCCAACACCAGGCAAACGATCGATTCCTCTTTCTTCCAGCGAGGGCAAATGCACCACGCAGAAAACACCCTGAGGAGAACGGGTGTCGCTGAGTAAAGGGGCAATGGAATCGGCGATTTCTATGCTTTCCTTCGCTTTTGCCGCAATTTCGCCTACATAGGCGCTATATTTTTCGGCTGCCTGGGGCGTAGCGAGTACGGCCTCCAGTTTTAATCCGCTGCGGGCGGCATCCCGGCACAAGCGGGCGCCTTCCACGACGAAAAGGCCCTGTGCATGCCGCTTTTCAGACGAACGCACGAGCCCCGATAATTCTTTGATATATTCGTTTTTTCGGCTTTGTATCCGAATCATGCTGACAACTCCCGCAAATTTGCGTTTTCCCCGTGATAAAACACAGCGCCCGGGGCGTAAAGCTTACACTCCGGGCGCCTATCCATCTTACAGGGCCGCCTTCGCCTGTTCAACCAGGGCAGTGAAAGCCTTGGGATCAGCAATAGCAATTTCGGAAAGCATCTTGCGGTTCAGCGTGATGCCGGCCTTTTTCAAACCATTCATGAACGTGGAGTAGTTCACACCGTTCGCCTTGCAGGCAGCGGAAATACGGGTGATCCACAGACGGCGGAAGTCTCTCTTCTTGGCTTTACGGCCGATGAAAGCGTAGTTACCGCTCTTCATAACGGCCTGTTTGGCCATTTTAAAATGCTTGCTCTTGGACCCAAAATAGCCCTTGGCCAGCTTCAGAATCTTCTTTCTTCTTTTACGGGTGCTCAGTGCGCCTTTTACACGTGCCATTTATGTTACCTCCAAATTGTTGCGTTACATTCAAAAAAGAAGTGCTTATTTATAGGGGATCATTTTCTTGATCGCGGCCACATTGGTCTTATCAGCAACCGTGTTCTTGCGCAGGTTTCTCTTGCGCTTGGTGGACTTAATGGCGCTGTTCAGGATGTGACGTTTGTTGGTATGGGCACGCAGCACCTTACCGTTTTTGGAAATCTTGAAGCGCTTTTTTGCGCCGCTGTGCGATTTAATCTTGGGCATGACTGCTCCTCCTTGAAATAATTATTTGACGGGTTTCGGGGCCAGGAACATCAGCATGTTTCGTCCCTCAAGCTTGGCGGGCTTTTCCACATTGGCAATTTCCGCGCATGCCTCAGCAAACCGAGTCATAATCACATGGCCCTGATCCTGATGACCCATTTCGCGGCCACGGAAACGAATCGAAGCCTTCACCTTATTGCCGTTTTTCAGGAATTTCATGGCCTGATTCAGCTTGGTCTGGAAGTCGTTTTCGCCGATATTCAGCGAAAGACGGATTTCTTTAATCTCTACGACTTTCTGATTTTTTCTGGCTTCTTTTTCCCGTTTTGCCTGTTCGAAACGATACTTGCCGTAATCGATGATTTTGCAGACCGGGGGCTGCGCCTGCGGTGCGATTTTTACCAGATCGAGATTTTTGGCATACGCCTTTTCACGAGCCTGCGCGGCCGGCATGATGCCCAGCTGAGAGCCGTCGGAATCGATAACACGTACCTCTTTGTCGCGGATCTCTTCGTTGATCTGCAGTTCCTTTGTGCTAATGGTTCAACACCTCCAAAACACGTTTCTGTCTTTTGTCAAACAAAAAACACGGGCAGTTTTCTGCCCGTGTGTCAATGCAAAAGGAACATTTTCCTCTCCGAAAAGAGGAATGTGCTTTTTTATTGACCCGTTTCAGGCAGAACTGCACAGGTGAGGGACATCGTTCAATGCCCTTCTTTGTTTTCCTAAAATATTATACGCGTCTATGCTGGGAAAGTCAAGGCTTTTTTTCTACTTTTTCTTCGCATACCGGCCTCCCCAGGAAGAAGGAATAGAGGTATGTTTCCTTCACCTTTTTTTGAAAGATCTTTTCCAGCGCCATGCGATAGAGGGTCACCTGCGAGTGGTACCGCTGCCAAAGCTGATCCGGCGTAACACCCCGGTCCGTTTTGTAATCGATCAAAACAAGGCCATCGGGCTCTTCGAACAGGCAGTCTATCGCCCCCTGTAATAAAATCGGGCTATGGCGCGCTTCCTCACTTTGTAGTTCCGGGTGAGTATAGCCTGCTTCAATCCGGGCGGCAAACCGGTATTCCCGCCAAAGATTGTCGGCTTTTAGCGCGCGTTGGCCAAGATCACTGGTAAAAAAGCTGCGAATTGCCTCCCAATCCAGCAGGGCAAAACTCTTTTCATCCAAAAAGCCTTCTTTTTGCAGCCGTTCCCCTTCCTCCATGGGATGAAGGGCGGCCGCATGATAGTCGGCAAACTGCATGAATTGGTGCATTGCGTTGCCGCGATCCGCCCCGCTCGCTTTGCCACTCGATAAGAAACGGGGTTTTACAAGCAGAGCCTGCGCTTCTTCGTTTTCCCGTTGGGCGATTTCCGATGCCGTCACTTTGGCTTCCAGCCCGGTTAGTTCTTCGGAATCGTAGACAAACCGGATTTTTTCCACCATGTCGGCTACTTGCTGTTCCCGAGGTGCAAAAACCGGCGTCAGAGTATCGTCTTTCGCTTCTTCCTTTTGGGATAAAGGCGCCACCAGATGGAAAGAAACCGGTGTGGCATCTTCGGTACAGACATAACCACCTTCCAGATGAAATTTATCCCGCCACACAGCCGCATCCGGATGGCGAAGCAAGCAGCTCAACAGCCATTCTTCCACACTGCGGGCCTTCCGCAAGGCATAAGGGGGAATCTTTTGCCCCGTGCCACCGTGAGAATACGCTTTGCGCAAGGAGTTTTCGGCCTGGTCGGCCGTCATCACGAGCAAAAGTTTTTCTTTTGCGCGGGTCAGCGCTACATACAATATGCGCATTTCTTCCGAATATTGGTCCTGTGTTTTCTTCAATAGGACCATATTACGCACAAACGACGTACCTTTTTCCGGGGCCAGCCCCACCCCCATTTGCGGATCTAATACCACCGACTGGGCTTCACTGTGAAACCGGTGGCCGCAACCGGCGAGAATCACTACCGGGAATTCCAGCCCTTTTGACTTGTGGATACTCATGAGCGCGACCCCTTTTTCGCTGCCGCCTCCTCCCGTTTCCAAAAGCGGGCCGCTCCCTTTTTCCAGCTTTTCCACATACCGCAAGAAACCGGAAAGCCCCGTGCGCGTCCCCTGCTCGTAATGTCCGGCAAAGTCCAGAAGCTGATACAAGTGATCCCGCCGGGTTTCCCCCTCGGGCAACGCCTGCATCAGCGGCAAAAGCCGCGTACACCGGAACAGATATAGCAAAAATTGATCGGCCCGCATTACGGCCGCTGCTGCCCGGTATGTTTGCAAATTCTGCAACAGTTTTTGGGCGCGCTCGTCGGTTTCGGCACTTTTTACGACAGCCGTATACAGGGAGCCAAACGGCTGCAACAGCCGGATACGGGCTACCTCGTCCGAAGAAAAGCCGTAGAGAGCGCTCATCATCACGCTGAGCAGGGGAATTTCCCGGGTGGGGTTATCAATCACCCGCAAAAGCGAAAGGGCCAGCGAAATTTCGGGGGTTTTAAAAAAGCTGCTTTCATCGCTGGCACAGGCATGAAGCCCGGCCCGGTTCAGTTCCTGGGCATACAGCGGCGCCATGGACTGCACCGTGCGCAGCAAGATACAGAAATCTTCTTCCCTAGCTTTGCGGGGCCCGGCTTTATCCGTCACCTGGAACCCCTCTTCAATCATTTGGCGGATGCGGTGGGCAATCAGTCGTCCTTCCAGCACTGCGTCTGCTTCCTTATTTTCGGGGTCAAGGCTGCGGTCAATGAGCCAGCATTCCGGTTCATACCCTTGGGCGGGCGCATACAATGTGGACCCACAGACCAGTTTTTCCTGCCCCTCATAAGCCACGTCCCCTACCGATTCGCTCATGATTTGGGAAAAGACAAAGTTCGAAAAATCGGTCACCGTCTGGCGGGACCGGAAATTGCGGTCCAGCACCACACAGCCCGGATAAACCGCGGGGGCTTTCTGTACCGGTTGAAAAGTTTTGCGGTAGCGAATGAAGATTTGGGGCATGGCCTGGCGGAAGCTATAGATACTCTGTTTCACATCCCCCACAAAAAAGAGGTTCTTTTCCTCCCTCGATACGGCGCGGAAAATCGTATCCTGGGTTTCGTTGGTATCCTGATATTCATCCACCATCACTTCGTCAAAGCGGGACGAAACCATCTTGGCTGCCTGGGTCCGGCGGAAGGAACCGTCGGTTCCTTTTTCACACAGAATTTGCAGGGCCCAATGTTCCAAGTCGTCATAATCGGCCAGTTTTTGTTCCTGTTTACAATTGGCAAACAGCACCCGGTACCGGGTAACCAATCGGAAAATTTCCCGCACAATCTGCGCGCTGCCGCTGATTTCCCGTTTGATCTGTTCTTCCGGCACACAAAAAGCGTCTCCGTTTTCCTTTTCCAAATTGGAAGCGGCGATCCTTTGAAAATCTGCCTTCATTTCGTCAAACAGGTCTTTCATCATCACCCGCAACGGATGATCCGTGGGGTATTTTTCCGCCAGTTTGCCCCGGAAGGCTTTGGGGCGTCCCAGCAAACACTGACCGGCCTGTTCCCAAAACTCCTGCCATGGGGCGTTTCCTACTTGCTGAGGGATACGCTTTAGCTGGTCCTGCAGCGATAATAGCGGTTCCGCATATGCATTCCATATATCGGGTTCTTCCTGCAAAAGGGAAATCCACAGCGGAATGCTGTCCCGGTAAAAGGCCGCCATATCCACCGCCTGCTGCATAGCTTTTTGCCCCCATACCGTTTCGCCGGCGGGTATATCGGGATTATACATATCGCTCATCTCTTCCATCCACACTTCGGGGAAAGGATGGGACGAAACAAAGTCGTTAACCTGGAAAATGACCTTTTCCATCAAGGAATCACTGCGGTCGGTACTGAAAAGATCGGCAAAGCGCAGAAAGTCTTCGCTGCTTTCCGCATAGTTTTCTTCCAGAAGTTGATCCATGGCATCGGCTCGCAAGAGCGCCAGTTCGTTTTCGTCGCCAATACGGAAATCATTTAAGCCCGGCAGCTTATAGGAAAACTCCCGCACCAATTCGGCACAAAAGCTATGTACCGTGCTGATTTTGGCCTGCTGCAGCAAAAGCAGCTGTTTTTTTAGCCGGGTATTCCCCGGGTCCTGCAGCAAAAGATCGGAAAGGGCTTTGTGCACCCGGGTGCGCATTTCCCCGGCTGCCTTCCGGGAAAACGTGACCATCAAAATGCGGTCAATACTACCCGGATGATCGGGGGCGGTAATCCGGTCGATCATACGCTGCACCAGTACCGCGGTTTTGCCGCTGCCCGCGGCTGCGGACACTAACAGCGTACCGTCGCGGCTGTCAATCGCCAGTTTCTGGGCCGGCGTCCATTGGGTTGCCATGGGACGAACCTCCTTCCATTTCTTCGGCCATCAGTTGTAAGACATCTTCTTTGGACATTTTGGGTTTTTCCGGTTCCAAGCGGCCAAACTCCTTTTCACACACGGCATAATAAGGACAATACGTGCAACCGTTTTCGCGGATGAGCAGCGGATCCGGCTGAATATTCCCCTCCCCCAATTCCTGGGCCATTTTTTCCACCCGGCTTTTTGTATACGCCAGGGCCATGCGCAGCCCGCTTTCACTGATAATCCGGCTGGTTTTGGCAAATGACCCGTTTTTCAATTTGGAAACAGGAATAAAGGTACCCTTTCTGTTTTCTTCGTACGTGTGGTCCATGTGAGTAAGGACATGGTCGTTTTCCACCAGAATACCATTCATACGGTTGGAGGCCTCTTCTTTTTTCGGGGTGCGAATGGGCATATATAAAATACCGGCCGGGGTAAATAAGTCCTTTTCCACAATGGCGCACAAATATAGCATCATCTGCAAGTTCATACCCGACAGCATTTGCGATAGCTCAAATTCTTTCTGCCCCGTTTTGTAGTCGATAATACGCACATAAGTTTTCCCATCCAGCGCACAAAGATCGATGCGGTCAATTTTGCCCCCCACTTCCATTTCACCGCCATCCGGCAGCGAAATTTTGAGGGTATCCACCTTACCCTCTCCCAATTCTTCCTCAAACCAGGTGGGAACAAAATCAGTCGCTTTCAGTTCTTCGACAGCATACCGGGCCACTTCTCCGATAACTACACGGTAATGCTTAAATAGCGCCCGGAAACGGGCGGTCTGTTCTTCCAAACCTCCCAGTGTTTCTTCGGCGTACGTATCCATCCACGTATCCACCAGCTCTTGCAGGCTATCTTCTAAGCCCGGATCTTTCGCCAGCTGCGGCAGTACGTGCTCGAGAACATAATGCGCCAAATTGCCGTATTGCAAAGCGTTGAGCTGCGCAGGCAGTGGCTCCCGAATATGCAGCCCATAGCGGCAAAAATAGCGGAACGGACACTTATAGTAGGTTTCAATCTGCGTGGCCGAAATTTTCTGGCCCCAGAAGAGCTGCCGCGCCGTCTCTTTATTTTCTATACGGCTGCCTACCCCGCGATGCGAAAGCACAATGGCCTGCACATCTTCCTGGCATTCCGGCAACAAGGCAGCCGCTTCGCATAAATCGGCAGCCAACTGGGAACGTTCCTCCCGGCGCAGGGCAAATTGCGACAAAAATGTCTCTTTGGACGAGAGCGTTATCGCTTCGGGCAATTCCCGCACGTTTTCGATCCGCACTTTTGGGAAAATGGTTTGCAGCTGGGTCATAATCTCCGACGGGCTATTTTCCTCCTGGCCGCTCCACAGCGGGTAGCTGACCACCACATCTTCTGACGCGGCACACAGAGCCATGTACGTTGACAGCCTTTCTTCGAGCATGGCTTCTTCCGATGTGTTGCGCAGTTCCAGCCCGCACCGGATCAGTTCCCGGCGTTCGCTTTCGCTGAGCATGCCGCCGTTTTCACTAATCGCCCGGGGGAATTTTCCCAAAACGGCCCCCAGAATCAGCACCCCTTTGGGGGTACCGGGACGCATGCGCCCCGCTACGGAAACGGTCACTTCATCCAAATGCTGCGGAATGCTGGAAAGATCCTGTCCGCGGAAAATCTGGCGCAAAAAGTAGCTGTAGCGGGCCGGGGGAATTTCTCTTTCGCCCAAGGCGGCGTCGGTTTGATCGAGCACTTCCATCAGGGTATTCCACAACCGGGCTTGCAGGCGGCTGTCTTCCAGCCGTCCGCCTTCCCGCAAGGAAGACGCCAATTTCGGGAGCGTAACTTCTACCTGATAATCCTGCAAAAGCTCATAAACCGCCCGGCAGAGCGCATGGCCGGACGGATGTTTTAGTTTTTCGGAAAACGCAAGCAGCGGCTCCATAATCTGTTTGCGGCAGGCTTCCAGTTTCGTCAGTTCCATTTTTTGGTTATCGGAAAAATCCCGCACAAACCCCGCCGGATTGTGCACCCAGGGCTTTTTCCAGTTTTTGCCCCGGATGTCCCACAAAAAGACATAGTTTTCCACACGGGCCACGTCTTCCTCTTCCAAAGGCAGCAAACCACTTTTTACCACCGCCAGTACGTCATCGGTACGGAACCCGTACTGCACACAGTCAAACGCCGACAAGACAAGCCGCATAAGCGGTTCGCTTTCCACCGGCGCCGGCCGGTCCAGAAAAACGGGAATTTCGTACTGATCAAACGCCGCTTGCAAGGCGTTTTGGTATTCGTTTTCATCCCGCACCACAACGGTAATATCGCGGTAATGCCAGCCCCGCTTCTGTACGTAATCGCGAATCAAAGCACCGGCCGCCATGCATTCTTCGTAGCGGCCGGCTGCGCGGAACAGCCGGATATGCTCGGGTTCATGATCAAACGGTTCCGGACCGGTGCGGAAAAACCCTTTTTCCAGGCAGCCCATTTCCTCGTTGTGGAAACGGGGCCGATCCGTTAAATACTTTGGTGGCGCCACCGGTATGCCGTTTTGCGCGGCCATGCGCCGCAGCACACCGGCGGTACGGCAAGCCGGTGCAAACAAGGTGTCGTCACCGGGCGCTAGCCCCAACCGGTCCGTACAAAGGGTCACGATCATATCCTGGCAGCGCCGCAGCAACAGTTCCAATATTTTATTTTCCGGCTGGGTAAACCCGTGGAACGAATCCACAAGGATAACCGCATCACGAAAAATCTCGGGATGTGCCGCTAGTTGTTCCGCTAAGCGTTCCAAATCATCCTGGGGATCCAAATAACTTTGCCGCACGTATGTATTGAACGCTTCCAGCACCAGGGCGATTTCTTTTCCCTTTTCCTGCAGGGAAGAAAGCGTACTGGACCGGGCCGCCGCCGAAAGATCGTTCGGGTGCACATCACAGCTTTTCATTTCCCGGGAAACATCCAGCAGCTGCTGGACCAGCTCACCGCCGGAAGATTTCCCCTGCAAAAGCATGAGCTGGTCTTTGACATCGTCCAAGGCGAGATTCATCAAAATATACCGTCCGGTATCGTCCAAACGCTGCCCTTGGGGTTTGCCCACTTGCCGGGCAATCCGGTCGGGCAACCGGGCAAAACTGGTAATGGCCAGCTGGGCAAAAAAATGTTCGCCGTACGTTTCCAGCACCGCTTTTTCTGTTTCAAAGGAGTACTGTTCAGGCACGATCAGTAAAACTTCTTTGCCCGCTTTGGCGGCTTCTACCAGCATGGAGCGGGCCGTGTAAGTCTTCCCGCTACCGGCAGGCCCTAAAATGAATTGCAGCATGGCTTTTCTTCTCCTTTCTTACCCTTGGAATCAGGAACCCCCAAACGATCCCTCCAGCCACTGGGCCGCTTCTTGCGCCCATTCCCACACACGGAACCGGTAATCGGTGGGAGATGTACGAATCAGTTCGGTTTCGGCTTCGGTAAAGTTTTGTTCCGGCGTTTCACTCACGGCCGGAAGGCAAAGGGATGGAAACATGACACACCACCAATTGTGCCCCCGCCCTTCTCCCAAACGGATGGTCAGCGAACGATACGTACCGGCCGGCAGGGTAAATACTTGCCCCTCCGAATCCGTATAGGTACGGGTGGGAAAATACTCGGTGCAAAATTCGGCCTGTACCGTCTGCTGACACCCCTGCTTTTTGACTTCATCCCGGGCCGCTTTTAGAATTTGTGGCATGGCCTCGCTTAATACTTGTTCGGCTTCCTGGGGACTATGAAGATCATGGAGCAGCGGCGCCGTTTCCTCTAAAATGCGGTCGCGCACTTGCAGTTTTAGCTGCTGGTCACTATCCTCATCGGAATTTGCCAGAATGTGAAGCCGAAGCACCCGGCCCCCCAGTTCTTCACTTTCAGCGGCAAAAAAAGAAAATTGCCCGCAAATAATGAGAAGCACCGTCAGGATCAGAGCCCGCACGCCGCGTTTTTTATCCCATAAAGAAAGTTTTGTCATAAAAACATCCCCTCTGTCATTCGGTACAGAGAGGATGTTCCTATAGGACACATTTTATACAGGCCCTAAAAAAGAATCTGCCACCGGCCGGCAAACAAAGCACCGTCCATAAGGGCGCAGGTTCTTCCGAGCCGCAAAAGCGGTATCTAAGGTAGAGAAAACCCCAAATACGACCGAGCCGCTTCCCGTCATACAGGCCCCGGCTGCACCACTCTGCTTCATGGCAGCCACAATGCATGCAATCCGTTCATCCTGCAACACCGTTTCAAATCGGTTTCCTACGTAGGTGGCTACATCCAGTAAATCTCCCTTTCGCACGGCCTGCTCCACCGAGGGCGTAAACAAGGAGGGAGGAATGGGAGCTGCATCACTTTTTGCAAAAGCCTGCGGAGTAGAAATACCAAAGGGCGGTTTACACAAAACAAAGATACCTTCTGATAAAGTAGGCAGCGGTGTGAGAATTTCCCCTACCCCCTCTGCTTTTTGCGTGCCGCCTCGCACACAAAACGGCACATCAGCCCCCAAGGTTAGCCCAATCCGGCACAGTTCTTCTTCCGTTAACGGATACGCAAACAGCCGGTTCATCAGACGCAGCACAGCGGCCGCATCACTGCTGCCGCCGCCCATACCGGCCTGGGAAGGAATCTGTTTTTGCAAATGGAGGGTAATCCCCCGTTCTGTTTCCCCGATTGCATGCAGAAAGGCATGGGCCGCCTTTACGCACAGATTATCATCGCCGGCCGGCAGGGGATTCCCTTCCAGCGTGAGGGTTACACGGCCGTCCTGTGTCAGGGAAGCAAATAGCGTATCGTGTAAGGACACCGACTGCATTACCATTTGCAAAAGATGGTACCCGTTTTCCTGCTTTCCCACAATATCCAGCGATAAATTCAGTTTTCCAAAGGCGTATTCAAAGGTATCCCACATAGAGAGCCTCCCCATGACTTATTAAAACCGAAAGAGCGAAAATCGGCGGATATCGATCACGTGCTGCGGACACATTTCATGACAGCAAAAACAGTGAATGCAGTTTTTATATTGAATCTGTGCTTTGCCATCGCGCAAGCGAATGGTGTGCTGCGGGCAGCTTTCAGCGCACTTACCGCATCCCACGCACTTCTTCGTTTGAATTTTCGGGTAAGGGGTTGTGATCTTTTTGGCCAGCGGCTGCAAAAAGCGCGGCAAGGTATCGAGAAAATCACTGGATTTTGATTCCGGCATTTGAAAATCGTCCACTTTAAGGGAAGCAAACGAATCTCCCAAAAGCGGGATGTCTGAAAGCCCCTGGGGGCACAGCCCGCGGCGCACCGCTTCCTGTAGAAGGGGCACTTCCTCCTGTTTCATGCCGGTAAGTTCACAACAGATGGTATCAATGGCGTAGGGATTTTCACTGGCTGCAAGTACGTGCATAGCTTTGGGATTCCCGCCGGTGGGGCCATTCCCTTCCATAGCGATGATGCCATCCATCACACAGATGCCCGGTTTTACCCGTTCACACAAATCCACCAGCATAGCGGCAAACGCCTCTTTTTCGGGAAAGCGGCAATGCAGTTCCGGTTTCATCAGGCCCGGCACCACCCCAAACAGGTTTTTGCTGCATCCGCTGAACATCATCATGCAGTGGGATTTGAGTTTCGCGATGTCCACCACCAAGTCGGCCTGCAAAATGGGCGTCACAATGTCAAAAAGCCGGCACCGTTCCCCCTGGGGGCAGGAAACCTGCTCATACGAACAATCTTCATTCAGCTTGATTCCATACTGCTGCGCCATTTCGGTATAGCCGCAATGCTGGTAAATGCCCCGCAGCATAGCCGGTGTGTAGGGGCCGCCAGGGCTTTCCACCACGGTTACCTGGGCCCCGTGATCGGCTAACCATGTGCAGACCGCTGCCGTTACCAGCGGGTGGGTACAAATGCCGCTTCCTTCTTTGGCACGCACCACTAGATTGGGTTTGACCGCCACTTTCATGCCCGGTTTGACTTTTTCAGCAAAGCCTAAAGCATCAAACTGTTTATCGATGATCGCGCGCAGTGTTTCATATTCATAAGCCTGACAAGAAGACAAATAAACGGTGTTATGATTCATACTTTTTCACAAAGCGCTCAATCCGGCGCAAAGCCTCCGTAATATGTTTAATCGAATACGAATACGAAATTCGAACAAACCCTTCCCCACAGGCGCCAAACGCCGTACCGGGCACCACCGCCACATGTTCTTCATACAGCAGTTTTTCGCAGAATTCGTCGGAAGAGAGTCCTGTTTTTTGGATACTAGGGAATACATAAAAGGCCCCTTCCGGATCAAAACAAGTCAGCCCCATACGGTTGAGTTCACTGACAATCAACCGGCGGCGCATGTCGTATTGTTCCCGCATGTAGGCAATATCCCCATCCCCATGGCGCAAGGCTTCCACAGCTGCATACTGGGAAGGGGTGGGCGCGCTCATAATGACATACTGGTGCAATTTGGTCATAGCCGCAATGAGTTCTTTGGGACCCATGGCATACCCCAGCCGCCAACCAGTCATGGCAAACGCTTTGGAAAAACCATTGACGACAACGGTACGTTCTCTCATACCCGGAATACTCACCATAGAACAATGGCCCGCATCCCCATAGGTCAGTTCCCCATAAATTTCATCGCTGAGGACCAGTAGGTCGTGGTCGATCACGACTTTGGCAATGGCCTCCAGATGTTCCCGGCGCATGACGCCCCCCGTGGGGTTATTGGGATAGGGTAAAATGAGCAGCTTGGTTTTTGGGGTAATATGGGCAAGCAATTCTTCGGGGGTCAGGCGAAAATGATCCTTTGCCTTTGTTTCCATGATAACCGGTACCCCTTCGGCCATTTCGGTCATAGGCACATAACACACATAGCTGGGTTCCGGAATTAGCACTTCGTCCCCTGGGTTTATGAGGGTGCGGATGCACAAATCAATGGCTTCCGATCCTCCCACGGTTACTAAACATTCCGTTCCTGGATCATACGACACGCCGTAATGCCGGTCGAACCACCGGCACAGTTCCTGCCGCAGTTCCGAAAACCCCCGGTTGGGGGAATAGTGGGTACGGCCTTTATCCAGCTGGCGGATGCCTTCCTGCCGGATATGCCAAGGGGTGGAAAAATCCGGCTCCCCGATACTCAGGGAAATAACATCTTCCATTTCGCTGGCAATATCAAAAAATTTTCGGATGGCCGAAGGTTTAATGATTTGGATTTCCCGATTCATACGGGACTGGTAATCAATCACACCTGTTCCTCTCTCTCATCAATTTCTTCGCCTTGCAGGGAAACGCTGGCATCCTTGTAGCGATGCAAAATAAAATGTGTCGCCGTTGACAGTACTCCATCGATAGGCGCCAATCTACGGGCGACAAAGACGGCAATGTCCTGCATGGTGCGGGCATTGACTGTGACAGCCAGGTCATATGAACCGCTCATCAGGTATAGGCTTTCGACTTCTTCAAAAGACATGATCTGTTCGGCAATCGCATCAAAGCCCGTATCTTTGCGAGGCGTCACCCGCAACTCGATGAGAGCCGAAGCCCGTTCGATCCCCGCTTTTTCGTAATTGATCAGGGGCTTATACCCACAAATGATGCCCTTTTTCTCATAGTCATCGATAGCAGCTGCCACTTCCTCTGTGCTGCGATTGAGCATCACGGCAATTTGCTCGTTGCTAAGCCGCGCGTTTTCCTGCAAAAGCTGTAGTACCTTTTCCATAAACGAAAACTCCTTTCTTCTTTTCCTTGTCTATTCTTCTCCAAGAGGTACCGGGCAAGGCCGGCGCTTTCGGTAAATCATATACTCTGTAAATCCCAGCCGCCGCAGCATGGAGCACGTACGAGGGATAAAACAGCCGGTATCCGCCGGTGCATGGGCATCCGCGCCCACGGTAATGAGCCGTCCACCCAACTGATGGTACCGGCGCAAAAGATCTTCCCCCGGCAGGGATTCCCCGATTTCCTGCCGGAAACCGGAGGCGTTGACTTCCAGCGCAATTTGCTTTTGGATTAGGGTACGGAACACCCGGTCAATCGCATCGGCAAAAGGCGTAAGATCCATGCCTTTTGGCATATAACGCAGCGGATAGGTTACGTGGGCCAGCGTATCGAATTGGCCCCACAACACCATCTCGAGCAGTTCGGAAAAATACCGGCGCAAAAGGTCACGGGGATCGTGTTGCTCATAATTTAGAAAATAGAAATCCTCTTCCCCCTCTAAATTATGGAGCGAACCGATGACAAAATCATAAGGGCCGTGGCGCAAAATCTCTTGGGCCGCCCGCTTTTCCTGGAGCGGTTCACCCAGTTCTACCCCAAAAAGGATTTCAAGCTTTCCCTGCCAGTCTTTCGCCGCCTGCTGCGTGCTGTAACGGGACACCCCCATCATCGCCCGGGAATTATCAAAAAGGAACACGGGGCAATCCCGGTGATCGGTAATCGTTATACAGGAAAGGCCATGTTCATAAGAAGCCGCCGCCATTTCTTCCACGGAATAGGCCGCGTCAAATGAAGCGGATGAATGCATGTGATTATCGCTATAAAAAGGGGTTTTCATGCTGGTTTAAACAATCCTTTCTCCCTGTGGAACCTGCGGCACTTTAAACCGGCAGCGAAGCCGGTATACAAGTCTGGAAAAACAGGCACTGGGAACCGTATCATAAATACGGGAAAAGAACAAAAACAGGGGATTTTCTTTCCCTTTCGTCGTTTTTAGAGGCTGCCCGGCTAGGGGCGAGCGTTCGCGGTAAAAAAGGTATTCTTCTTTTCCCGGAATCGTACATTCCAAAAACCAGGGTTTGGTGGGAAATCGTCCACCAATATAATGATAAATCACGGCGTTTTCCCGCTCGTTTTGAATCGTCTCTTTTAAAAAGGTCGGTTTTTCCGACATATGATACCCAGCCACCATGGATAGTACCCGGTTATTCATCCCCACCGGGAAATCGTAACGCAGCGGTAATCGCACCACGTCTTCCGGCCGTACAGCCAAATTCAGCAGCGTTTGATCGGGAAAGCGGAATTGAGACCCGTACTGTTTGACCCATTTCTGTAAAACAGCATCGATATGACGGCGCCGGCATTCTTCCAGATTGAAAAGCAGCACGCCGCCGTTAAAATAAAATGGCGTGTGATAAAACGGGTCATCCGGCCAGGCCGATGTAAACGCAGGTACATCCAGTACACCACCCAGTAGTTTCCCCTGCAAATCCGTTTGCCATAAATCCCGCAGGGACCGGCGGATGATGGTGTCGCCGTCAATCCATAAAACACGGTCGAGATCCGGAAAAATCTCTTCCATGAACATGTACAAATAGGCGTTACACGTACCCTTCCACCCAGTGGGGCGGTATTCCTCCCGGATTTGCCGGATATATTCGTCACAATTATGCAGGCACACAGTGCCACGGGGATACGGTTCTGCGGCCTGAAGAAGCAGATTTTCGTTTTCATGGCTGACAAATTCCGTGAGGACATGCACACAGACATCTTCATCCCGGTGGTTTTCGAATACAGAAACGGCCGACACCGCCGTAGGGGCACAGTACCCGTCGTTTGTCATGTAGCACACATGGATCATGAATCTCGCATCCTTTTCCCTCTGCACTGCCTTTTCAGTCACAGATTATTCACAATGTTACTATAGCATAAAGGGACGAAAAAAGGAAGCTGTTTTCTTGCAGACAAACGATCCCTTTCTGCGTTTGCAAGATGGGCCCCCACTTCATTCATCAGAATTGCTCAAAAATCCAGAAAAAACTGGTTTTTCACCCCGATTTGCACGTTGTCCCGCCTTGACTTTCCCCTGGTTTTCGCTCATAATAAGATAGCGTATCAGCAATAATAAAATGATGGGAGGAATTTCTCCATGCGTGCAATTCTTACAGTCGTTGGTAAAGATACGGTCGGAATCCTGGCCAAAGTTTCCCAGGTATGCGCCAAAGAACACGTCAATATCATGGATGTGACCCAGTCCATTATGCAGGATCTGTTCGTCATGATCATGCTGGTCGATATTTCTTCGTGCGCGGTTCCGTTTTCTTCCCTGCAGGATGAGTTGGAAGCCATCGGTACGGACATGAATTTAAAAATCCACGTTATGCATGAAGACATTTTCAATTCCATGCACCGCATTTAAGCCGGCAGAAAGGATGAACAAGAATGGGCGTTGTCAATACGCATGATATTCTGGAAACAATCCGCATGATCGATGACGAAAACCTGGACGTTCGTACGATCACCATGGGGATTTCGCTGCTTGACTGCATCGATCCGGATGCGGAAAAAGCATGCCAGAAAATTTACGATAAAATCTGCCGCTACGCCAAAGATCTGGTGAAAACCGGCGAAGATATCAGCCGGGAATACGGCATTCCGATTATTCATAAACGCATTTCCGTCACCCCCATCGCCATGATTGCGGCTACGACACCGCAGGTAAGCCCCGTTTGCTACGCCAAAGCCCTGGACCGGGCCGCCAAAGCCACCGGGGTAAACTTTGTGGGCGGGTATTCGGCCTTGGTGCACAAGGGATTCGGCCCTGGGGATCTGGCACTGATCGATAGTATTCCCGAAGCCCTGAGCCAGACGGAATTTGTGTGCTCGTCGGTCAATATCGGCACGACCAAAGCCGGGCTGAATATGGACGCGGTGGAAAAAATGGGCCATGTGGTACATGATGTGGCTGTGGCCACAGCAGATCGCGATTCGATTGGTGCTGCCAAGTTGGTGGTATTCTGCAACGCACCGGAAGATAACCCCTTTATGGCCGGCGCCTTCCACGGCGTGGGCGAACCTGACTGTGTGATCAACGTGGGGGTTTCGGGCCCCGGCGTTGTTCGTGCGGCTCTTTCCAAAGCCGGCGACTGCGATTTGACAGCGGTGGCCGACCTGATCAAGCGCACAGCCTTTAAGATTACCCGGATGGGCCAGCTGGTAGCGCAGGAAGCCTCCCGGCGCCTGTCGGTTCCGTTCGGCATCGTCGACCTTTCGCTGGCCCCCACCCCTGCCGTTGGGGACAGTGTGGCGTATATTCTGGAAGAAATGGGCCTGGAAACCTGTGGGTCGCATGGCACGACGGCAGCTTTGGCTCTGCTCAATGATGCGGTGAAAAAAGGCGGCGTTATGGCTTCTTCCCATGTAGGCGGATTGTCGGGCGCCTTTATCCCGGTGACCGAAGATGCCGGTATGATCCATGCCGCCGAATGCGGCACGTTAACGCTCACCAAGCTGGAAGCTATGACAGCGGTTTGCTCGGTAGGGCTTGACATGATTGCCATCCCCGGCGATACCCCCGATGAAATTATTTCGGCCATTATCGCGGACGAAGCCGCTATTGGCATGGTCAACTCCAAAACTACAGCGGTCCGTGTGATTCCCGCCATTGGCAAAAAGAGTGGCGATACCTTAAACTTTGGCGGTCTTCTGGGTGGCGGGCCAGTGATGGAAGTAAACCCGGCTTCTCCCCTGCGGTTTGTCAAACGCGGCGGACGTATTCCGGCTCCGATGCAGGCACTGAAAAACTAATCCGAACCCCGCTGGCCAAAACCAGCGGGGATTTTTTGTGCCTTTTTGGCGGCTTGACTTTTCGCAGGAAAATGCCTATAGTTAGCATACATACTTTTAAAATATCTTATTTTGGTTTGAGGAGGAAAACATCATGACCTTTTTTCGCCAGGCGCGGCAGTGCCTGGATTTTCACGATCCGTTTTACCGGTCACTGGCCGCACTGGTGTTGCCCATTGCTCTGCAAAATCTGATCAATGCCGCTGTCAATTCCGCCGACGTACTTATGCTCAGCATGGTGAACCAATCGTCGTTATCGGCTGTTTCGCTGGCGAACCAGGTGCACTTTTTGCTGACCGGTTTTTATTACGGTGTGACGTCGGGCATTACGATGCTGGTTTCCCAATACTGGGGACGTGGAGATCGACAATCCATTTTGACAATTATGGGTATTTCGCTGCGTCTTTCCGTTGGGGTAACGGTTCTGGTTACCCTACTGTGTTTCTTCTGTCCGGCGGCCATTATGCGAATCTTTACGAACGACACAGAGTTGATTGCCATTGGCGCCGACTATTTGCGGATTATCGGTTTTTCTTACCTACTGATGAGTATTTCACAGGTGTACTTATGTGTGATGCGCAGCATGGAACGGGCCCGGGTAAGCACGATCATCAGCAGCATCGCGCTGCTGTTAAACATTTTCCTCAATGCGGTTTTTATCTTTGGTTTTTTGGGCGCACCCAAATTGGGGGTTATCGGCGTATCCATCGCTACCGTGATTGCCCGTGTGGCGGAACTAGCCTTGTGTATAGTCGATGCGGTGCGATACCGCACCCTTCCCTACTCCTTTGCGGGGCTTTTCCGGAAAAACCGGGTTTTGTTCCGAGACTTTATCCATTATTCCCTACCCGCTTTGGGAAATGACTGCTCCTGGACCATTGCCTTCGCTTCGTACTCCGTTATTTTAGGGCATTTAGGTTCCGATATGGTGGCGGCCAGTTCGGTGGCCACCACCGTACGCGATTTATGTACCGTCGTTTGTTTCGGGATTTCGTCCGGCGGGGCTGTACTGCTGGGCAAATCCATCGGCGCCGGCGAAATGGAAGAAGCCCGGAAAAATGCCTCCCGCATTTGCCGGATTACGCTTTTATTTGGTGCCGTAACGGCCATTCTGATCCTAGCCGCCCGTCCGCTGATTTTTATGGCGATCCAGCTCACCGATACCGCTTATCAATACCTGGATGTCATGCTGTGGATCAGCTCGTATTACGTAATCGGGCAGGCCATCAACACCACGGTGATCACCGGTATTTTCCGTGCTGGCGGCGATTCCCGGTTTGGCTTCTTGTGTGATACCATCACCATGTGGGCCATTTCGGTTCCTCTTGGATTTTTGAGCGCCTTTGTGTTCTGTTTGCCGCCTTTGTGGGTATATTTCATTTTGTGCCTGGATGAATTCTGGAAAATTCCGGTGGTCTATAAACACTACAAGAGCTACAAATGGCTAAATAACATTACACGGGATTTTTCGAATCCATCCGTCGGCTAAATTTTCAATAAGGAAACGTGGGCCCTGTCCAACGACAAGGCCCACGTTTTTTTGTTATGTGAAATTTTAAACGGCTTGCTTTGCCGGCTCGTCTTCGTCGGGCACTTCCACCACTGTGCGGCGTACCCGGCGCATCACCGAGAAGTAGCACGGAATCAGGAAGCAGTCGGCTGCAATCCAAGCGGCCGGGTTGGCCAGGCAGGCCCCCACAAAGCCCCACAGCGGCACCATGAAGAATGCCACACAAGCTCTGGCCACCATTTCGAATAGCCCGGCAAACATCGCAATTTTGCTAAAGCCCAGTCCCTGAATCACATAGCGCACCACGATCACAAAGGCCAGCGTTGCATAGGTCACCGAGTTGATAAACAGGAACGTTTCCACATTGGAAAGGATCGCCGTTTCATCGGCACTGACGAATAGCAGGGCAATGGTGCGGCCAAAGAACTGCAAAATCAGGAAGGAAAGGACCGAATAGACAATCATAACTCCCAACCCACAGCGCAATCCCCGGCCGATGCGCGACAATTTGCGTGCGCCTACATTCTGGCCGCAATAGGTGGCCATGGTGGTTCCCATGGCATCGTAGGCACAGTTAAACAGCATCTGGATTTTGGAAGCCGCTGTCACCGAAGCAACCGCGACCGACCCTAACGAGTTCACCGCGCTGGCCAGCACCACGCTGCCAATGGCCGTAATGGAGTTTTGTAGTCCCATGGGGAACCCTAAATTACACAGGATTTTCATATGGATGGGACTAAACGCCCATTCCCCTTTGCGCACATGCAAAATGGGCAACCGGCGAATCATATAAACTACGCATAGCAATCCCGAAATCAGCTGCGACAAGATGGTGGCCCAAGCCGCCCCAGCACATCCTAAATGGAACGTGAGGATGAACAGAAAATCAAGGCCAATATTGAGTACAGAAGAAAGAATCAGGAAAACCAAGGGGGTTTTGCTGTCCCCCAGCGCACGCATAATGGCCGAAGCCAAGTTATACAAAATGGTAGCCGGAATTCCCAGCAGGATGACCACAAAGTAATTATACGCTTCCTGAATGATGTTGGAGGGCGTCTGCATCCAAACGAGAATCTGCCAGGCAAGTGCTACGGTGATTACCGTAACAACTACCGCCATGGCTGCCGCCAGCCAAATACTATTGGCCACAAACTTCCGCAGATTTTCTTCATCCTTAGCTCCAAACCTCTGTGCAATGGGAATGCTCATCCCGGCGCAGGAGCCAAGACAAAAGCCAATAATTAAAAATTGAAGGGAACCAACCGAACCGACGGAAGCCAGCGCATCAACCCCCAAATACTGTCCCACAATGATGGTGTCGACCATACTGTACATCTGCTGAAAAAAATTGCCAAAAATCAGCGGAAGGGCAAAACCCAGAATGAGCGACATAGGCTTGCCATATGTCATATCTTTCATAGAACTTTTTTGAGCCATGTATTTTCTTCTCCCTCTCATATTGAAACAGGCATTTTTCTTTTCTCACAGCCAACGAAAAAGAAGGCCATGTATATTTCCCCGTATTCCTGCCATACTGTCCGTGTAACAGCTTTTGGGCTGTGCGGTAACTTTTTCAGAAAGGAAGCTTTGGCATATGCTTGACAAAATTGCATTATCGCTTCTGATCATCGGCGGAATCAACTGGGGACTGATCGGACTTTTTCAGTTTGACTTGGTCGCCTGGATCTTCGGCGGTCAGGATGCCGTTCTGAGCCGTATCGTAT
This sequence comes from uncultured Clostridia bacterium, assembly GCA_930990065.1. Classification (GTDB taxonomy): domain Bacteria; phylum Bacillota; class Clostridia; order Oscillospirales; family Acutalibacteraceae; genus Heritagella; species Heritagella caecorum. Next base: position 113,759 of record CAKNOA010000001.1, read on the forward strand.
ATACGCTGGTCGGCATCTGTGCCCTTTGGTGCATTTCCCTTCTGTTTCGCGACAGAGACAGCGCCTGACGGCGCCGGTAAACCGATTCCCGAAAAACACGCGAATCGCAACAAAAACGGCAGGCTCCACAAACAGGGGCCTGCCGTTTTTCATCCGTGATGCGCAACTGGTAAACCGTTTTTTATTTTGCCGCCAACTGTTCCACGATATCGCGGGTATCTCTGGCAATGACCAGTTCTTCATTCGTAGGAATCACGTAGACAGGGATCTTCGATGCAGCCGAAGAAATCTTGCCGGCACCGTCAACGCCGCCACCACCATGGATAAATTCTGCGTTTACGGCCTCATCAATTTCAATGCCGAAGAAATCGAGGTTCTCGCAAATTCTCTTGCGGAGCAGCGGCTGATTTTCGCCCAGACCGGCCGAAAATACGATCGCATCGCAGCCGTCCATCGCCGCAATGTAGCTGCCGATGAACTTCTTTACGCCGTACGACAGCATTTTGTGGGCCAGCGCTGCGCGTTCATCCCCACGGCTTTCCGCTGCACTGACATCGCGGTCATCCGAATAGCCGCAAATCCCGTAAAGGCCGGATTTCTTGTTCAGCAATTCGCTCATTTCCGGTGCGGAAATATTTTCTTTTTCGGCAATGAACGTAATAACCGAGGGATCCAGGTCGCCGGAACGGGTCCCCATCATGAAGCCGCCCAGAGGCGTCATGCCCATGCTGGTATCAATCACTTTGCCGTACTTCACAGCCGCCAACGAAGAACCGTTGCCCAGATGGCACGTAATGATTTTCAGATCTTTGATATCTTTTCCCATCATTTCGGCGCAACGGTGGGAGATAAAGCGGTGCGACGTACCATGGAAGCCATAGCGGCGCACGGCATACTTTTCATAGAATTTGTAAGGAATGGCATACATATATGCTTCCGGCGGCATGGTCGAATGGAAAGCCGTATCGAACACAACCACTTCCGGCACGTCTTCGCCAAATACCGAGCGGCAAGCTTCAATGCCCTGCACATGGGCGGCATTGTGAAGCGGAGCCAGCGGGATCAGGGATTTAATGCCTTCGATGACCTTGTCATCGACCAGCATCGACTGATTGAACAGGGCGCCGCCCTGCACCACACGGTGGCCGATGGCAGACACTTCGTTCAAATCTTTCAGTACGCCATATTCTTCATTCAGCAGCGCATTTTTTACCTGCGTAAACGCTTCGGTATGATTAGGCATGGCCACATCGTATTTCACATTTTGACCGTCCGCTGTTTTGTACGAAAACGTACCCACTTCCTGCCCAATCCGTTCGCAGTTCCCTTTGCAGATCATCTCTTCGTTTTCCATGTTGATCAGCTGATATTTCAGAGAAGAACTGCCCGCATTGATTACCAGAACTTTCATGAATGATATATCCTCCTACTTGATCGTCTGGAATGGCCCCGGCAATAAAAAAGCCGGCACATTCCGTGCAAAAAGGATTCCTTTTGCACTTTGCGCTTGTAACCATCCGTTCATTGCTGTAATATATGATAGTACAAATGCTGTTTAAATTCAAGGAGTTTTCATCTAAAAATGGAACAAAAACCCGTAATTGCCGGATTGATCTGTGAATTCAATCCCCTGCATTTTGGCCACGCCTATTTGCTTTCCCAGATGCGCAAAGAAAGTGAGATGGTCATTTGTGCTATGAGTGGTCCCTTCGTTCAGCGAGGCGAAGCAGCCCTGCTCTCCCCTTGGGCCCGGGCTGAAATGGCGCTTTTGCAAGGGGCCGATCTGGTGCTGCTATTGCCTGTTTCCTTTGCCATGAGCGGAGCTGAACGCTTTGCCAGAGGCGGCGTTTCCCTATTAGCCGGGGTGGGCGTGAATACTCTTTATTTTGGCAGCGAATGCGGTAATGCCGAAAAATTGGACGAGCTAGCCTTGTTTTTGCTTTCCCCCGCTTTTTCTTCGGCTTTGCGGCCGTTTCTTGCTAGGGGCCTTTCTTTTGCCGTTGCCCGAACCGAAGCGGTACGGCAGGAATTAGGGCCGGAAATGGCCGATATTCTGCTGGGTCCCAACAATACGTTGGGCATGGAATACTGCAAAGCCAACCGTTTTTTACACACGCATCTTTCGTTTCGCACCATCAGCCGCCGCGGGGCCGCCCACGATGAAGAAAGCCAGGATCTGACGCAATTCCTCAGTGCCTCGCAGCTTCGCAAACGGGTGACACACGGGCAATCGGTCGCAGAGTTATTACCCCCATCTAGCGCCCATATTTTTGAGCGGGAGCAAACGTGCGGGCACCTTTCTTTTCCGGGGCAAATGGAACAAGCGGTGTTATCCTTTTTGCGCCGTATGGATCAAAGTGATTTTGCCCGGTTGCCCGACTGTAGCGAAGGCATTGAAAACCGGTTATATCATGCCGTGCAAACCGGCGGCACCCTCCCCCAGGTATGGGAACAAACGAAAACAAAGCGCTATTCCCTCGCGCGCATACGGCGCATGACCCTATCTGGTTTTTTAGGCCTGTATCGGGATACGCTGTGCGAAACCCCTCCCTTTGCTTTTGTGCTCGGCGCGACCCCCCGGGGGCTTTCCTATATAAGCCAAAGGAAGGCTACCCTGCAGTGGTTACTCAATCACCAGCAAATGGAAGCACTGTCCCCCAGCGCCAAGACCGTTCTGGATCAGGAGCGGGCCGCTATGGATCAATATATGCTCTTTCAAAAGGTTCCTCGCGGATGCGGCTTATTAGACCGGCATCCGTTCATCAAAATACAGCCGCCCGATTTGGACGGCTCCATCTGACAAAGGAGGCGCTTTTTATGTTCACCATCACCCCTGTTATGAAGAAAGTCCGCACCATCACCTTGACCTTCCTGATGAGCCTTTTTTCCATCCTACTGTGGGTCTTTTCTCCCAATGAGGGACGGGCCCTGTGCTGTGTGGGCATGCTGTTTTCCACTGTGGGAGACTTGATCCTAATGGACACCGATGGACTGGAAAAATGGAAAAAGCTGCCTTGGTTCTATATTGGCGGCGGCGCCTTTGCCGTGACGCATCTGCTCTATTTCTTCGGATACTTCCAGCTGATTCAAAAAGAAGGCCTTCCGTTTTTCAGTTTCGGTTTTTCCATAGCGCTGTCGATTTACGTTTTGTTCCTGCTGTTGTTAGTGGTCCTTTTTCACCGTGCCGGTGCACCTATGGTACAGCGCGGGTTAATCCTGGCCTATGATTTTATGATTTCCCTGGCTTCCTTTGCCATTTACTCCTATGCTTTCTCCAAAGGGGGCTGGCACCTGCTGGCGGCTTTCGGTTCGCTGTCGTTTTTCCTTTCGGATCTGCTCATCATTTTGCGGGTGGTGCTGGGACGCACCCGGCTGGACCCCCTGGTGTGGGTTTTGTATCCCATTGGACAAGTGCTAATTCTGTTTTTTGCCTGATGCACATACATAAAAAACCTGCCTGTTAAAAAACAGGCAGGTTTTTTTATTCGGCGCTTTGCAGCTGCAGATGTCCTTCTTCTGTCAGTGAGCACAAAAACAGTTTTTCTTTACAAAGCTGTTCTTCCAGAATCGCAGTGGAAAGCGGATCTTCCAACACCGTCTGAATCACCCGACGCAAAGGACGGGCTCCATACACGGGGTCATACCCCTTTTCACTGACATACCGGCTCACGTTTTCAGCAAAGTGCACTTCATATCCCAAATCGTGCAGCCGGTTCTGCAATTTATCGAGCAGCCGGTCCGCAATCTGGCGGATTTCGTCGGACGTCAAGGCGTGGAAAATCAGGATTTCATCCAGCCGGTTTAAAAACTCCGGGCGGAATAGATGTTTGACTTCTTCCATCACCGCTTTGTGGGCATCTTGTTCCCTGGGGCCCTTATCCGTGAACCCAAGGGCTGGACGAGTATCTGTCAGTTTTTTTGCCCCGATATTGGAAGTTAAAATCACCACCGTATTGCGGCAATCCACTTTTCGGCCCTGGGCATCGGTCAGCGCGCCATCATCCAGAATCTGCAACAGCAGATTCCACAAATCCGGATGGGCTTTTTCAATTTCATCGAACAACAATACACTGTAAGGATGGCTGCGCACCGCTTCGGTCAGCTGCCCGCCTTCTTCATACCCCACATATCCGGGCGGAGATCCCACCAAGCGCGACACCGCGTGCTTTTCCATATATTCCGACATATCAAACCGGATCATGGCTTCTTCGGTGCCGAACAGGGCCTGAGCCAGCGCTTTGCACAGTTCCGTTTTGCCCACCCCCGTGGGACCCAAAAACAGAAAAGAACCAATGGGCCGGTTGGGGTCTTTTAATCCCACGCGGCCCCGGCGGATGGCCCGTGCGACTGCGGAAACAGCCTCCTGCTGCCCCACCATGCGTTTATGCAAGGTTTGTTCCAAATGCAGCAGTTTGCGGCTCTCCTCTTCGCTGATTTGGGAAAGGGGAATTCCCGTCCACTGGGCTACCACTTCAGCCACGTCGGCCGCTTCTACTTTCCTCTCTTCCTCATTATGATGGTTCCACTGTTCCTGCTCTTCCAAAAGGCGCTGGTTGGTTTTCCGCTGCTCATCCCGCAAAGCGGCCGCCTGTTCAAAATTTTGGGCTTGCACCGCATTTGTTTTGGCCTCTTCCAGCGACGAAACGGTGCTTTCCAATTCCTTGAGTGCCGGCGGAACGGTGCGTTCCCGCAACCGGACGCGGGACGCCGCTTCATCGATCACGTCAATCGCCTTATCCGGCAGAAACCGGTCGGGAATATACCGGCGGGACAGACGGATGGCTTCTTTGATTGCCTCTTGGGTAATGGTCACATGGTGGTGTTTTTCGTACCGGTCACGAATGCCAAGTAAAATCGCCAAGGTCTGTTCTTCGGTCGGTTCTTCCACCAACACGGTTTGGAACCGGCGTTCCAGCGCCGCATCTTTTTCGATGTGGCGCCGGTATTCGGTGAGCGTGGTGGCCCCGATGACCTGAAAATCCCCTTGCACCAGGTGGGGCTTGAGCATATTGGCCGCATCGCTGGACCCTTCGGAAGAACCTGCTCCGACGATCATGTGGATTTCATCAATAAACAGCAACACGTCTTTTTGCTGCTTGACTTCTTCCGTCAATCGTTTCATGCGCTCTTCAAAATCGCCGCGGTATTTGGTACCGGCCAGCATGGAAGAAAGATCCACCGAAATAATCCGTTTGTTTTTTAGCAGATCGGGTACCGATTGTTCCGCAATTTTCAGAGCCAGTGCTTCGGCTACCGCCGTTTTACCTACGCCGGGCTCTCCAATCAGCACCGGATTATTTTTTGTCCGGCGCGACAGGATTTGGATCACCCGTTCGATCTCTTTTTCCCGGCCAATGACCGGGTCAATCGCGCCCTGTCGTGCTTTCTGTGTCAAATCCTGGCCAAAGCGCTGCAGGGCACTTTTCTTGTCTTCTTTATCCCGGAGTGTATCGTGAGAATCCTCATGCATACTGTCCCGGGCCTCTTTTCCCCTGCCGCCATTTTGAAGCAGCGATGCGCGCACCAGGGCTCTCGCAATCTCTTCGGCCAATTGAGTCGGGTGAACGCCCATGGTTTCTAAATAGTGAATCGCATTACTGTCCCGTTCCCCCAGCAGCGCCAGTAAGATGTGCTCGGTACCTACATAATGGCTGCCAAAACGCATGGCCTGTGCCGCCGAAAACTGCAAAATACGTTTGCTGCGAGGGGTAAAATCAGCCGGTGACAGTGGGACCACATTGTTCGGGGAGGCAGTGTTTTGCTGTACCGTTTCTTCGGCTTTGGCATAATCGACCCCCGCCTGTTGCAGGATGACAGCGGCCATATTGTCCGCATCCTGCAACAGTCCAAGCAAAATATGCTCGCTGCCGATGCAATCACTGCCCAGTTGTTCGGCCTGGGTAATCGCGGCATTTAGGGCACGGCTGGCTTTTTCTGTAAACCCCTTAAAGTCATAGACCAATCTCATCATCCTCTCTGCTAAGGAACTGGCGAATCAGAACGGCACGCTGCTCATCATAGGCACCGGCCGCACTGCGTTCTGGCAAAGCCAAGGCCGCCGGCTGAATGCGGCGCACCAGCATATCCCATTGCCACCATGTCATCTGCTTCCAGAATCCCTGTTCCATGCCAAAGCGTATCAGGGATAAAAGCTCCATCGCTTCGGCATACGATACTTTCCGGGCATATAAGAGCGTACCCATCGCGCGGTAGACCCGGTCACAATAATCGCCATCCTGCTGCCACTCTGCCCGCAGGGCCATTTCGTGACGAATCACCTGCTGTACCACGTTATTTAAATTATCCATCTGTTCCTTTTCCCGGATGCCCAACGTCATGGCATTGGTAATCCGGTACAGGTCACCGAAGGCGTGCTCCCCATCACTGTATACCGGCCCCACCGTAAACCCAATACGCCGCAGGCTGCTCCACACCCGCATAGCATTCCCGCTTTCACAAAGAGCCGGAACATGGACATACACGCTGGTTTGCAGCCCGGTACCAATACGCTGTAATTGGGGTGACAAATACCCGAAATCGGGATCAAAGGCATAGGAAAGCTCCGAAGAAAGGTGGGTTTCTAGTTGTTCTACCTGACGGTAGGTCTCTTCCAAACTGCGGCCCGGTAAGGTCGCACTAAAGCGCAAATGGTCTTCTTCATTGATGGTAAGTGCCATACCCCCGTCATTCGAAAGAAACAACCCGCAACCCCGGGGATCTTCCACGGTACTATGCTGAAGGTACCCTCTCTCCTCTAAGGAAGCGCGGCCACTAGGCGTCATGTTTTCCAGCGGGACCGAAAACAAGGTACGTGCCAAACCGGTATGCACGAACGCTTCTTTGATTTGACCCAGAATATCCTCTTTTTGTTTTTCGTTACAACCAAACACAAACGGCGTATCGGTCAAATTGCGGTATAAGGTTGTTTGGCTGTATAGCGCCACCGACCGGTCGTTCCCATTTTGTTTCATCCAATCGTCATAGGTGTGCTTCATGCTTTTGTCCCCTCTTCCATATCCCGTATTTCGTCCCGCAGCTGGGCCGCCTTTTCAAATTCCTGATTGGCTACCGCTTTCTTCAGTTCCTCCTGCTTCATTTTTAGCATTAGGCTTCTCTTTTCATCGGTATGAAGGGCCAGAGCATGATCTTGTTTGCGGGTTACCCGCAAAGCATACGTACGCCCGGGCTGCTTGCCCGTATGACGAACCGTACCATGTAATTGTTGAATCACCGGCAACAATTGCTCCCGAAATACCGTGAAGCACCGGCTGCACCCGGGTGCGCCGTGAGCCAGTAAATTGGAATAGGTCATACCGCAAACCGGACACACCGATTCTTTTTGCCGGTAGGTCCGGTACGGGCTGTTTTCCCCGAATACCCATTCCCTTTCGGAACGAAGGACTCCCAGCTGCACGGCGCAATCGGCACACAGCCACTGGTCCCGGATTTCTCCCTGGCGTCCAATTTTCTGTATATGAATCGTCGCTACGTGAGCGCGGCAATGCTGACAAACCATACAAACTTCCTCCTTTTATGAATGGTCCCCAAGACCGGCCAATAACATACACTGCAAAATATGAACCCGCACCTGGCCACGCACATCACCCGGCACCTGGCTGAGCGCCTGATCCGAAATCGCCGCCAGAATGACAGCAGCGGTTTGCGGCGCCAAAATATGCCGCCGCTGGTATTCCTGCACCAACAGCTGAGCCGATGCAAAAGAAAGGGATTTTTCCTGCTGCGTTTCCATGGCTTTCAGCGGCATTTGGGTGCGGGTAATGCGGACAAACCCGCCGCCGCCCCGGCGGCTTTCTACCAGATAGCCCCGCCCCACCGTATAGTGCGAGGCGATGACATACGTAATCTGGCTGGGCGCACAACCGAGCAGAGCCGCCAGCTCGTTCCGGCGAAACTGCACGCAGGCATCCGGTCCCTTTAAATGCTCTTCGATATACTGCACAATGCTTTCGGTTACCTGCACGGAACCCCTCCTTTCGACTTTCTTTGACTTTCAGTATACCCTGATGGTAATAAAAAGTCAATGAAAGTCATTTATCTTTTGTTGTCACACATTTGGCCCAAATTCCATAGTTTGTAGTGTAATTCCGAAAGGGGGAAATCAAGTATGTGCAACAACAACGGGTGCTCCTGGATCATCATCCTCATTCTGATCATGTGCTGCTGCGGCTGTGGCTTTGGCGGTTCCGCCAACAACGGCTGTGAATGCGGCGGCTGCAACAACTGCGGCTGCTAATGCACGGAAAGGGATGAGCGTTATTCGCTCATCCCTTTCATACATATTCTTTCGTTCTTCTATTTATTTGTGATACCGCGTATGGGCCGCAATTTGAAAGGCACGGTAAATCTGTTCACACAGCATCACCCGGGCCAGTTGATGCGGAAATGTCATGGCCGACATGGAAATTCGTTTCTTCCCTTTTCGCTTTACCTCTTCGTGAAGCCCATAGGAACTGCCAATCACAAAGCTCAGGGCACTTTCACCGTACACCGCCGATTCCTGTATGGTTTCGCTCAGCTGTTCGGATGTGAGTTTGGTTCCTTCAATACACAGTGGGAACAGGATGTCGTCCCCAGCGGCTTCCAGCAGTTTTTTGCCTTCTTCCCGCAAGGCGGCTTCGATCAAAGCCTGCGAAGGATTTTCGGGGAGACGGGTTTCGGGAATTTCCTGAATCGAAAACCGGCAAAAGGCCGACAGCCGTTTGGCATACTCGTCACAGGCATTCCGCCAATAGGCTTCTTTCAATTTTCCCACACACAAAATCCGTACTTTCAGCATATGGTACCTCTTCCTCCCTTACGGTTAAAAAGGAATGACAGCTCCGGCCGTATTTTCCCGTGGGGCTACATAAAGCCTATAATCTTTTTCTTCCGTCAAACCGGCCATCTGCATGGAGCAATGGGCCGATTGCCGCGCTACTTCCGGTGTATTATTTTCGTGGCTTAAGTGCGCCAACATAAACCGGGTGGTTCCCTTTTGGGCCAGCTGCGGTAAAAGCCCGCTGCAACTATCATTGCTCAAGTGGCCGTGTTCCGACAAAATGCGCCGCTTGAGTGGATACGGGTACGGGCCATTCATCAACATGCCCACATCGTGATTGGATTCGATCACGGCAAAATCGGTGCCGTCCAACGCCTTTTCCACTTCGGGGGTGACAACTCCTAAATCGGTGCAAAAAGTCAGTGCCTTATCATCCGATAAGCGAATCCGGTAACCGCAACTTTGCGCACAATCGTGCAAGGTGGGAAACGGTTCAATCCACATGCCGGCACATTCCACCCCCTGCGAAACAGGAAACAGCGAACAAGACGCTTCCACTGCTTGCATCTTTTCCAGCTGGGCTACCGTTCCTTCGGTTGCAAAAACCGGCACTTTCAGTTTTTTGGCCAAAACCCGCAAACCACGAATGTGGTCGGAATGCTCGTGCGTGACAAAAATAGCCGCCACATGATCCGACGGAATCTCACAGGCAGCCAGCGCCTGCAGAATCTGTTTGGCACTGCGGCCCGCATCCAGCAAAATTCCTTTTTGTTCGGAACCAATATAATAGCTGTTCCCACTGCTTCCGCTGAAAAGCGGTGCAATAAGCGCCATACATGCGCCTCCTTGTCTATGTATCAAATACAGAAAAGAGTAATTATACAGGTTACGAAACCTGTCCACCTTTCACGGACAGGTTCTGTTTCCTCTTTTCATAGCAAAAGGCCGGTTTTTCAGAAAACCGGCCCTGTTTAAATCAGGAACAGAAAACCTTTTTATCCGACGCGTACCGCCGATTTTTCCGCCGAAACCCGGTGGATATCGGCTCCCAATGCCGCAAATTTTTCCACGACATTTTCGTACCCGCGTTCGATATGCTGAATTTCATCAATTTGGGACGTACCGTGCGCACACAGCGCCGCAATAATCATGGCGGCACCGGCACGCAGGTCGTTGGCCTTAACAGGCGCAGCCGTCAAATGATCCACACCCTGAATCACGGCCAACTTTCCATCGACGGAAATTTGTGCGCCAAAGCGCTTGAGTTCTTCCACATAGCGGAAGCGATTATCAAATACACTTTCGGTAATCATGCTGGTCCCATTGGCCGTGGTAAGCGCAGCCGCAATTTGGGGCTGCATATCCGTGGGGAATCCGGGATGAGGCATCGTCTTAATGTTGCACTTATTTAGCCGGCCATGGCTGATCACCCGGACAGCATCATCGTATTCTTCGATGGTGACACCCATTTCCAATAATTTGGCCGTAATGGATTCCAAATGTTTCGGGATCACATTCTGAATCAGAACATCTCCCCCAGCCGCAGCCACTGCCGCCATATACGTGCCGGCTTCGATCTGATCGGGGATAATAGAATACGTGACCCCTTTCAGATTCTTCACACCGTGCACTTTGATTACATCGGTACCGGCACCGTGGATATCGGCCCCCATGGTATTGAGGAAGTTAGCCAGATCCACCACATGGGGTTCTTTCGCCGCGTTTTCAATGACCGTCGTGCCTTCTGCTTTGACAGCCGCCAACATGATGTTCATGGTGGCCCCCACTGTTACCATGTCAAGGTAAATATGAGCCCCTTTCAGCGCCGTCGCCTGTACGTCGACCATACCGCCGTCCAGCGTATACGTGGCCCCCAATGCCATAAATCCCTTCAGGTGCTGGTCAATGGGACGAACACCCAGATCACACCCACCGGGCATAGCGACAACCGCATGGTTAAATTTGCCTAACAGGGCCCCCATAAAGTAATACGAACCGCGCAGGCCGCGAGCCAGTTCGTACGGAGCCACACAAGTCCCAATGGTGGTGGGATCAATTTCCAGAGTGGAACGGTTGACCAATTTTACCTTGGCCCCCATTTCACGCAGAATTTCCGACATTTTCGTCACGTCGGTGATATTGGGAATATTTTCAATACGGCAAATGCCGTCGGAAAGAGCAACAGCAGGAATAATCGCAACGGCTGCATTTTTTGCGCCGCTGATCGCAACTTCTCCAGTAAGGCGATGGCCGCCGGTAATTACAAACTTGTCCAAATTGACACGCTCCCAGCATTATGAAATTTATATGTATTAAAAAAGATGTTTTCAAAATCAAAAAAAGGATTTGCTAAAACAGGCAAAATTATTCTTTGCCATCTAAAAGGATAACGCATTCCCTTTAAAAAGTCAATATGAACGATTTGAAAAGGCCGTGTGTTTTCCCGGTGTTTTTTATGCAAAAAGGCTGGCCGTTTTACCGGCCAGCCTTTTTCTTTTATGGACTTACATAAGAAAGCGGGTCTACATGTGACCCATTCACGAGCACTTCAAAATGCAGATGCGGCCCTGTCACATCCCCTGTCGATCCGATCAGGGCAATGGGTTGGCCTTTATAAACCTGCTCACCGGGGCTCACCAGAATCTGGCTGCAGTGAGCATACAAAGTTTCCATCCCGTTTCCATGATTGATGCACAGATGATACCCATACCCATAATCATGAAGTTTCACATATTCCACGGTACCACCGTCGGCCGCCACAATGGTTTGGCCGTAGCTGGCACCGTTTGCGATATCGATCCCGTTGTGCATGGTGCCCCAGCGGAATTCATACAGCGAACTGACCACCCGCACATTGGGCGCCGGCCACGTCAGCAGGCCGCTGGCTTCTCCGGGTGTCATGCCATCGGGCCGTTCTTTGGTACCTACCACCACGATTTTATCAACCGGTTCCTCTGTAACCGTTTCGCTGACATTTTTCCGTCCGGTTTCTTTTCCGTTGACATAGGTCACTTCATCCACGACTTTCCGGCTGCCCTCTTGGCCCTTCTGAGTGACTTTTGAATAATCGGTGTATTCACTGTCATCTTCTACCGTTCGCGTTTTGTAATCGATCACTTCGGTATAGCTCTCATTCCGGGTATACGATACTGTAACCGGCGAGTTTTCACTGGTGAGTACCTCCCGCAATTCGTCACTGGACATGACGCGATTGGTGGGATACAGGCCGGATACAACCTGAATAGATTCCACAAACTGGCTGGAAGAAGCTTTTTCGTCCTCTTTTACCGTATCCAGAATATCGGAAAGAAGATACGATAAATCGGCACGGTTTTTAACGGAACCAATCAGATTTCCGTTTACATACAGCCCAGCGGCTTCTTCAATCACGCCGTCCGTCGTTTGCAGCAGCATGTCACATACCTGGTTTTCGTCATACAGCACCGTGTCAGCTTGCCGCACGCCTAACGTATAGGCCGGCAGGAATGTCAGTTGGGTTTGCGATGTCGTTTCGGAACCCATCCGTTCTCCCAACATCATACAGGCGTCGCTGAATACGTCTTCATTATCCACATCCTGGATGGTAACGCCATTGCACTGCACCGTCAGGGAAAAATCCAGGCTGTTCCAATAGGATAAGGTGCCCCACAAGATCGCGAAGGCACCCAGTGGTGCCACCAACCGGAACACAAACCCACCCAGTTTTTTGTGGCGACGCACCGCCCGGGGAATGCCGGTCCAGAATTTATGAAACCAGGCTTTCGTTCCCAGTTGCCCGGCTTCCCGGAGCTCTCGGGCACCACCTTTCAAATTATCGAAAAAGTGGTGAATTTCTTTACCGATACGGGCCGCCTCTTTTCCGATCGTACGGCGGTACAGCTGCAAAAACAGCCCGCCCACCGGGACAGCTATGCGCCAAATGCGCCGCCCCACCCGGTGAAAGGCTCGCAGTTCCCACGCCCCCAGCCAATAAATCCCGTCGGCCAGATTACGCCCGTATTGCTGCCATGGAATGGTCTTTTTTTCATCAGGATTTTTCATTGCATGTCATCCCGCCTAAAAATTACATTTTGTAACTTCTTTATGATACACCCATTGGCACCGGTTTGGCAAGAGGCGGTTTTAACAAAACGGAATGTGTGCCGTCACCTGCTCTGCACAATTTGTTTGATACAGGGCAAAAAACGTGGGGCTTTCTTCCACGGCGCGGTCATACAGCGCAAAGAAATCATCATCTTCCCCTTTTTCGCCCCACACCGCGTGATCCAGATTGGCATGGTCCCACTGGGGGTCTTCCGTCATAGGTAATAGCCGAGACGAAATCCGCCACGTCTTTTTTCGTTCCCACCGGCGGGTGAGCATACGCTTTAGGCCCGTTTTATCGGTAGCCAGATGGAACGCATAGGAAGCATCTTTCAAAACCTGATACAAAAGTTCTTTGGGGACATGGGTATGAAAGCCCGCCTGAATCAGCCGTTCCAAATGAAGCACCAGTATTTCTTTTTCGCTGTCACCCAGCGGCGGCAACGCATCATGTACGGCGCGTTCCTGAGGTAACTGACCGGTTTCCCGCCGCAGCATCATGGTATCCAAACTGGCTTCAATTTCCTGGTGGCAGTAGGAGACCGGCTGCACCGGCAGCTGCTCATGCAGCCACTGGGCGCGAGCCGTTACAAAGGGATGGCACGTGCGGTCCAATAAATAATGGCACAAAAATCCCTGCCGCCAGGCACGCCCGGGGGCGCCTCCCAGCCCTTCCTTTTCGCACTGTTGCAAGGCGGCAATCAAAGGCGCGGGATCGGCCATCGTGTGCATGCGATGGCCATAATCGGAAAGGGATTCCCCTTTTTTGCGCAAAGGCATGGTGCGGTGACAGAAAAGAATATCGGGCCCTTGTGCCCCCCATAAACGAAGGTTCTTTTCTGCTTGGCTGCAGCCAAACCCGAGTTTTTCTTCTACCTTTTCGGCAAAAAGCCAGTGGGTGATCATGGAAGGCATAGAAACTCTCCTTTCTTATCAAAACAGTCAAAAATGTGCGGGAATGCACGGCACATATCATCGGGAATAGGCGCCACGACGTGCTCCGTTCTTCCCCCCTGCACCGGCGGAATGTCCACCCGCCAGCAATGAAGCGCCTGGCGCTGTATACAAACAAGATGGCCGCCATATAAATCATCGCCAGCCAGCGGATGTCCGATGCTGGCCATATGAACGCGGATCTGATGGGTGCGTCCGGTATAGATCCGGCATTGCAGTAACGTGTACGTATCATCATGGGCCAGCGGCACATATTCCGTTAGGGCGTATTGGCCTTGTCCACAGCAGCGCTGGATCCGGCTCCCCGGTTTTAACCCTATAGGTTTTTCAATGCGTCCCGGCCATGTCAGGACGCCTTCACAAACCGCCAAATACCGTTTTTCGATTTTTTGTGCCAATGCCGCGGTGGAAAACCGGTCTTTTCCCAAAACAAGCAGCCCGCTGGTATCTTTATCCAGCCGGTACAAAGGGCGGAAGGCCGCCATGCCTCCCTGCTGCCGCTGATAGGCGGCAAACGACTGAGCCAGGCTATCAAAATCATGGCCCGGGGTGGGATAAACCACGGTATGGTAAGGTTTGTCCACTACCCATACGCTGTCGTTTTCCCACACGATAGAAAGCGGAACTGCGCTTTCCGTCTGGGTTTGGGTCCGGTCCGGCGGGAATTGGAGCACAATTTCATCCCCGGTGCGCACCGGGTCAATGGTACGCAACGTTTCGCCCCAGCGTGTTATACCGCCGGGCATCCGTTTGCAGGCAATCAGCAGCCGGGCGGTAACCGGCGTAAACCGCCGCAAAAAAACTTTGGCCGGAAGCCCATCGGCTTCCGGCGGTACAAGAAAACAAACCGTTTGCATCTTTAGGATTCCCTTTTCGCCAGAGCCCGGGCAAAATCCTGCAAATCCTGCGCTTTGTCTCCAAAGATCTGCAAGGCGTTCGCCGCTTTTTCGCTGAGCTCTTCGGCTTGTTTCTGGGCTTTTGTAAGGCCGAGCAGCGACACATAGGTGCTCTTTTGCCGTTCCTCATCCATCCCTGTATTTTTCCCTAACGCGTTTGCGTCCCCGGTTACATCCAGCACATCATCGCGAATTTGGAAGGCAAGCCCCACATAAGCCGCAAATTCCCGCGCGACCCGAATAGCCGGTTCCTCTGCACCGGCCGCCAGGCAGCCGAGTACACACGCCGCCTGAATCAAGGCGCCGGTTTTCCCGGTGTCCATACGGAACAGAGTTTCGATGGGAACGTTTTTCCCCTGGCTTTGCAGGTCAATGGATTGCCCCCCTACCATCCCGGCAGCGCCCGCCTGATGGGATAGTTCCCCTACGGCCCGGACAATCCGGTCCGCCGGAAGCTGTGCCTGGCTCAGACAAGAAAAAGCCAAAGTCAAAAGGGCGTCACCCGCTAACAAAGCGGTAGCTTCGCCATACACGGTATGGTTGGTCGGTTTCCCGCGGCGCAGGGCATCATCGTCCATACACGGCAAATCGTCATGAATCAGGGAATACGTATGGATCATTTCCACCGCACAGGCAAACGGAAGTGCTTTTTCCGCATCGCCCCCGCACAGCCGGGTGAAGGCCAAGGTGAGCATAGGGCGAATGCGTTTCCCCCCGGCCATTAAGCTATAGGCCATGCTTTCCTGCAACACCGGTTCCAAGCACTGGCATGTTTCCACCTGCTTTTTCAGGTACTCTTCAATTTGCATGCGATCTTCCTTGTGCCCTAACATAGACGTCCTCTCCTTACTTTAGGCTTCAGTCTCTTCCGGCTGAGAGAGCACTTGCACTTTCTGTTCCGCCGTATCCAGCTTTTTCCGGCAAAAAGCTGTCAGTTTGGCCCCTTCTTCAAACAGCTTCATCGAAGCGTCCAGCCCTTCTTCCCCGCTTTCCAGTTTTTCGGTAATCTCTTGCAGGCGGGCGAGGGCCTGTTCAAAAGACATTTTTTGATTCATAGTTTCGGTTCCTCCTTTACGGCCTGCACCTGGCACACGGCCTCGCCATCATGAAAATGCAGATCCACCGTATCCCCCGGCTGCAAACCCGTTACCCCCGGCACACTGTGCCCTTCTTTTTCCACCCAGGCATACCCCCGGCACAGCACTTTTAACGGGCTGAGGGCATCGAGCCGGGCTGCCAGTGCCGCCAGGTTTTTCCCTTTTTGACTCAGGTTATGCTGAGTGGCCGACACACACCGGTGCGAAAGCAAATCTAATTGCTGGCTTTTTTGCTGGATCATCCCGGTGAGCAGCTGCGGATGAAACCGATTCAGCTTATCGCGGTACGTATCCAGTTGATCGTGTAAGCACTGCTGCATGCGGCTTTCCATTGACCACAAGAAAGTTTTTGTGTCCATTTGATCGGGCGACACCAGTTCCGCTGCCGCACTGGGCGTGGGGGCGCGCAGGTCGGCCACAAAATCACAGATGGTAAAATCTGTCTCGTGCCCGACTGCCGAAATGACCGGAATGCGCGAAGCTGCCACAGCCCGGGCCGTTTCTTCTTCGTTAAACGCCCACAAATCTTCCAGCGAACCGCCGCCGCGCCCCACCAGAATTACATCGCCAAGGTTTTCCTTATTGGCCCGACGCAAAGCGGCCGCGATCTGTCCCGCTGCTTCTTTCCCCTGCACCAGTACCGGCAACAGATTGATGCTTGCCACCGGCCAGCGCCGGCGCAAAATAGACAGAATGTCCTGCAGCGCGGCCCCGGTGGGGGATGTAATCACGCAGATCGTTTCGGGATAAGTGGGAATCGGTTTTTTCTTCGCCGTATCGAAAAGCCCTTCTTGTTCCAGCTTTCGTTTGAGCTGTTCAAACGCCACCGAAAGGGCCCCGGCCCCTGCTGGCTGCATTTCTTCGCAATACAGCTGGTACTGCCCCCCTGCTTCATACAGGGAAACACGGCCCCGCACCCACACTTTCATGCCGTTTTCCGGCAAAAAACGCAGCCGCCGGGCTTTGTCGGCAAACATCACGCACCGCACGACCCCGCCCGCATCTTTGAGCGAAAAGTACAGGTGCCCGCTGCGCATAGCCCCGGCAAAGTTCGAGATTTCACCGGTGATATAAAGCGACCGCAACCGGCTATCGCCTTCCAGAAGCGAACGCACATAAAAATTCAGTTGGGATACGGTCAAAACCTGGTGTTGGGTTGTGTTCACACTTCTCCCTCCTGGCGCAGATATGCCAAAACAGCAAGGCCCGCCGCATTGTCCGACGAAAACGCCGGTTCGGCAAATGCGGCGTTAAATTTCTGCTGCAGGTGCTGGCGAATTAAAGAATTGGACATGACGCCCCCCGCAAAAACCAGCGGCAGTTCGCCGAGTTTAACAAACAGTGCTTCGGTCATGGCGCTCAGGGTCTGTTCAATGGTCATCAGACAATACCGGGCAATGTATGCCGGTTCGCGCCCCTGGCTCACCATCATTTGGCACTGATTTTGCAGCCCGGACAGGCAGCAATCTGCCCCTTTCATAACGGGGTGCACTTTTACAGGGCCCGTCCATTCCAGCGCAAGTTTTTCCAGCGCAGGACCCGCCGGAAACGGAAGCCCCAGCATGTGCCCCACCCGGTCGACGGCCTGCCCGGCTTTTAGATCCAGCGATGCCGCCACCAGTTCACAGTGAAAGACGTGTTCTTTGTCCGGCGTAACCAGCAGCGCTTCGGTGGTACCGCCCGATACATGGAACGCCAAAAATTTCTGTTTGCACAGCGCTATCTGATCCGAAGAATACAGGGCGGCCATGATATGGCCTGCCTGATGGGAAAAGGTATACACCGGCACCGACAACGCCCCGGCGATCATTTTGGCAGCTCCGTACCCCACGGTAAAGCAGGGCATGTACGACCCTTCCTGGTCACGGGGCCGCACCGATACACCAACGCCCCCCAGGGTGGCCGGTTCTTTCCACAGCACATCCAGCATCGTAGGTAATTGCTGCACATGGTGAAAAACCGCGTCGCTTTGCCGCAACCCGATTTGCCCTTCTTTCACGGGAAGCAACCGTTTGCTCTGTATGATACGGCCATCCTCAAACAGAGCCGCCGATGTGGTATAATTGCTGGTATCAATGCCAAGAAACGCGCGGCCGGGCATTATTCACCGGCCTCCTTTTCTTCTTTCATCACCGAAGCCAACACACCGTTGACAAACGGGGCGTCTTCGGCACTGCCGTATTTTTTGGCCAGTTCCACCGCTTCGTTGATGGAAACACTGCCGGGAATGTCTTTTTCGTACCGGATTTCGTAAATAGCCAGACGCAAAGCTGCCACCGCTACCCGGGATAGCCGCTGGAACTGCCAGCCACGGGTATACCGGGAAATCACTTCGTCCACTTCACTGCAGTGCGCTTCGACCCCTTTGGCCAGATGTTCGGCAAAATCGTCCACAATCACATCCCGGCTCATGCCGGCGGCATCGATCGATGCATCAATGCTTTCTCCCGTGATGCCCTGTTCAAACACAAGCAAAAACGCCTGTTCTCTCGCTTCCCTTCGTTTCATCGGTATAAAGCCCTCCTTCAAGCAAAAAAACGGCCCTCTTGTGTGGAGGGCCGTTTCCGAATTTCATAGAGAATCCATTCAGTTTTCAATCTTCCACGCCGCTATTATACCATAGCAGCCGGAAAGAATACAACTGTTTCACTTTGCTTGATTGACAACAATTTTAATTTGGTCGCTTGCGAGCCCGGTTTGGCCCATCACAATATCGCGAATGACGACGGCGTCATTGGGCTGTTCCAAATCGGTTTGTACCAGTACGCTGCATGTATCGTTTTCAATAAACACCATACAGTCCTGATACCCTTTGGCGGTAATTAGCGTTTCGATGTTGCTTTCCAAGAGGACGTTCGAAGCAATTTGGGCCGCCTCGTCTACCGCTTCTTTGCGCGCTTCTTCGTCACTGTCGGTACTGTCGAGCACCTGTTGCAGCAGTTCGGTCGCTTTGGCCCTGGCTTCTTCCCGGTCAAGCCGGGCCTGGGCAAAGGTGGCCGCTACGGCACTGTTTTCTTCTGTTTCACCGGCTGTGCTTTCGGTTTTACTCTCTTCGGAAGAGGATTCCTGGGAGGAAGAGGTCTCCACATCACCACTGACAAATTCCACTTCGCCGTAGTCTTTGTCATCCGATAAGGCATTGGCCGCGGTTAGATCCTGATTGCCATCGAACTGCCAGTTTAAGTAGACCGCTGACCCCAACGCCAGGACAAGAGCCGCCATCAGAAGCTGCCGCCGGGGACCTTTTCGTTTTTTGGAGGGTTCCTCTGGCGCCAAATCGTCCTCTGCTTCCCCCATTTCCTCTCCCTGCTCATTTTCTTCCATCGGGAGATAGGCGTCGTCCTCCTCATACTTTTTCTTTTTGCGCGAAAACAGAACTTTCATTTTTCTTCACCTCTTGCCACCACACAGACTTGTGTGGATGAAATTTGCAGTGACGTCGTCACCACGTGGATGATATTTTCACGAAGAATGGGATCGTCTGCGTAGCGGCTGACCACCACGACGCCGCAAATCTCCGGAGATACGGTTTTCAGTTTTATGACCTGTTCTTGGCCGTTATTGTCCCGTAACACCAGATAACTGGTTTGCTGGCGGGTTTGCTCCCCGCCGCTTTCACTGCCTTCGGTTTGTTCGTCCCGGCTTTCTTCGGTGGCATACACTTCATAGGAAGAGCTGGAAAGTGTGACCCACACGGTCAGGTCTTCTTCCTGCGTAACCGAAGATAGGATACGCTTTAAACTGGTTTCGATCTGTTCGGCATAGGCCATCGTGTCATCAGCCTCTTCCTGGGTACTGGCTGCGGGTTCTGCCGGCTGCGATGGCGGCCATTCGGAAAAAAGCAGCAGGGCCATGCCGATAAGTCCAGCTACAACCAGCAGCCGTACTTTCCAGGGACCTTCCTTCCATTTGGCAAACAGATTTTTCGGTTCATGATCCATCGTGAATTTTCACCTCTGCTTCTTTTCCTACCATACTTTGCACCAGGTAGCGCGCTTCCGATTCTTTTTGAAGATCCTGCAGCTGGATTTCCACTTCATTGCAGAATATGCGCCCCTGTTCACTGATATCCATCCGAACCTGAATTTTTTCTGCGGGGATCCCGGCTGCCTGCAGGGTTTCGTCGATCATGTTTTCAATTTGACCGGCACTGTATGTAAGTTGCTGCTGCTGGGCGGTTTCGGTCAAAGATTGTGTCCGGCTATCTTCTACCGCGTCTTGTGTTACCGTGTCCCAATGAATTTGACTCAGCGGCACAATCAGCATAAACAGAACCACCACCCCCATCAGGAATTCGAACGCCCGGTTTTCTTTGTCGGCCGGTAAAAACAGGCGAATCATACCGGCTGCCGCCGCGGTGGCACACACACCGGCGGCCCATTGAGAAAAGACATTCACGTGTAATTTCCCTCCTATCCGCCGGTTCCTCCTGTGGATAGTAACAGCGCAAAGGAGGTCACAGCTACCACGCAAAAACTGATTTGAAACGCCAGAAGTGTTTGCAGCACATCCCGACAAGACGTAAAAAATGGCTTAACCTGTGACAGGCTAAATAATTCACAGGCTCCCCCCAGTAGGCAGCTAGCGAAAATCCACAGCCCCCCTGCGATCATGCCCGGCACAAATAACACCAGTAAGGTTAAAATAGCAAACGATCCCAATCCGCCGCGCAACAGTCCCAAGCTGGCTTGTACCGCCGATATGGCATCGCTGACGGCGCTGCCCACCACCGGCACAAAACTGCTCACCGACAGGCGCACCGCTTTGAGCGAAGCGGCATCGGCTGAAGAGGCCAAGGACCCCTGCATGGATAACAGGGCCGAATAGATCGACACAACGAAAACAAGCGTCCACCGCACGGCTTTGAGCAAAGCCGAACAAAAAGCTTGCAGCCGCAGTTTGGGGTATAAACAGGAAATACTGGAAAGGGCCAAGAACGCTTGCAACACTGGCACCAAAAAAGCCGACGCCAACAGGGACCCCACATTGCCCGCCGCTACCGTCAAAATCGATAGGGTGCTGCCGCTGAACGTGTGGCCGCTGGCCGTTAGGATTCCGCACAGAACCGGCACACCCCCCAGCAAAATACCGGTCCCCTGCCGTATGCCTTCGCACGCGCTTTCGATCAGCCCGGATACCGGGGTCAGGAACAACATCATACTGGCAAGGGTGCCCGTTAGTTCCATGGTTTCCGGCAACGGCAGCTTTTTCCCCTGGATTTGTACCGCTCCTACCAAACTGCAAAGGATCAGTACCCCCAGAATCTGTAACGCCGCTCCTAATGGAGAACGGAATTGATCGAGGAACGAATCGAGCAAAAGCTGCCAGATTTTCTCCCCGCTTTCCTGGGCCAGCGTGTCCCAATGTTCGGGGGTAAGGCTGTCGTCATATAGGGGATCGGTCGCATCTTTGGGTAAGGAATTCAAAAACTCCTGCGCACCGCTTTGTTCCCATTGTTCCCGATACAGCGAATCCTGCCAGTCATCGGCAAAAACCTGGCATGTTCCTCCCAGTAAAACAAACCATAAAAGGATCATACCCACCAGACGGCCTTTTCGCTTTCTTTTCATGGCTGCCGCTGCAGCAAAGTCAAAATCATTTGCAGCACCTCCGTAATCAGTGGCACGGCCAGATACAGCACACAAATCCGTCCGGCAAATTCAATCCGCCCGGCCAGCGCCGTTTCGCCGGCATCCCGGCAGGTATCGGCGGAAAACTGTACCAATAAACAGATACCGGCTGCCCGCAGTAAGACGGTAATCGCCTGCTGCATGGGGGCGTAAACCGCCGTCAAGGCAAACACGGTGCTGAGGATCTCCTGTACTTGACCGATAGCTGGAATGGTCAGCAGGACCCCAGCCGCTAAGGCTACCACCATGGCATATTCGGGGTTGGTTTTCCGCAGCAAGACACAAAGCACCGCCGCGATTAACCCAAACCCGACCAGAGCTCCCACTTCCATGTCACAAAGAAAAAGTCGACTTGATGATATCAAACAGCGAGGAGATCTGCTGAATCACCATCATCAATACTACGATAAGCCCGGCCAGTGTGGTCATCAGCGCCTGTTCCTCGCGGCCGGAACGGATAAGCAGCTGATTGAGCACCGCCACAATAATGCCGATAGCGGCTATTTTAAAAATCAAGTCAATATCCATACGGGTTTTCTCCTCTTTTCCTACAGCAGCAAAAGGATCACCGCCGCCCCGGCACACAGGCTAAGGGTACGGATCATGCGGCTTTTTTCCACCGCCTCCTTTCGGGCTTTTGTCTTCCGCTCTTCCGCTTCTGCCCGCATAGCGGAACACAGCACCATTTGCCCCTGGGTATCGCTTCCTCCCAGTTCGTCGCCCCATTTTTGCAAAAGGGCTTTCTCGTCTTCCTGCAGGGGAAACGGCTTTAACCCCTGTTCCCAGGCGCTATGAAACGAAAGGCCCCGCTCCATGGCACCGGCACAGTACCGGGCCGGAAGGAACCCGCCCCGGTAATCCCCGAAAATCTCTTCCAAGGGGCGCGCGCCAAAACGGATTTGCGTTTCGGTTTGACGCAAAAAAGTCAGCCATTCTTCCCAAAACCTCACTTTTTCATATAGACGGTGTGAAAGAAAGAGGCCTGTAAGTCCCGACGTCAGCAGGATCAACACACATCCGATGATTTTCATACAGATCCTCCTTGCGAAAAATCCCTTCGATTTTCCCCCGGGCCGAGCCACTTTTCAAAAAGGCCACATACTGGAACACGCCCGTTTGCAAAAGCCGCCGGCACAGGGGCCGGGACATAAAATCTTGCCGGTTCAGGGCATGAACACTGCCAATCATACCGGCACCGGCAAAGCCGCCTTTTTGCACGGCGGCAATTTCCTCCTCGCTGCCCAGTTCGTCACAAATGATGTACTCCGGTGCCATAACCCGCAAAGCGATTTCTATCCCCTGGGCTTTGGGATATCCGCTAAATATATCGCACCCGCACCCCAGTGAAAACCCCGGTTCGCCGGACCGCACCGCGGCCAGTTCTCCCCGCTCATCCAATAGCGCCACCTGATGGTAGCCGTCTGTCCCCGACAGACGGCTGGCAAGGTCCCGCAATAGCGTTGTTTTCCCGCTACCGGGCGGCCCGGCGATTAACAGCCCCCTTGCTAAATCCCCCCGCAAAAGAGAAAGAAGCCCTGCGGCGCAACCGGCTACCGGCCGCGCGATACGAAGGTTCACCCCGATGATATCCCGCACCCCGGTAAGCTGGCCTGCCTGATAGACCGCCGTACCGCAAAGGCCCGCCCGGTGTCCACCGGGCAGTGGCAAAAAGCCGTTTACGATCTCCTTTTCATGGGCATAAACTGATTCGGCACACAGCGAGCGAAACATATCCTGCATCTCCCGCCGGGTGGGCCGGATGGTCTTCATGACCGGGCACCCGGTATAGGTCCCGTCTTTTTGCGGGAACCATAAGCCCCCCGCTCCGCGCAGCATCACCGGTTCACAGGTACGCAGCCGGACTTCTTCTGTTTGTTTTTTTATGTCCGGCGGCAAGGCGCGGAACCAGCTGGCTGCTGCCCCCAGATGGGATACTGCCTGATCGAACGCCGATCCATATTCCATGGTTTTCCTCTCCTTTCCCTTTATCTATATGGACAAGAAGGCCGGTACATGCCTATGGCCTGTCTTAAGAATAGGCCGTAAGCGGAAAAAAATTTGTTGAGTTTTTGTTGACTTTCATTCTGACAAAAACTATCATGAAAATGAATGAATCGAGATAAGGGAGGCATTTTCCATGAAAACCCTTCTGGTGGGGGAACCCATGCAATTATTCATGGCCGATGAACCGGGCGAATTAAAAGACATCCGGCATTATTCCGTTTCGGTCGCGGGAGCAGAACTGAATGTCGCCATCGGGCTGCAGCGCCTGGGACATGAGGTGGCCTATTACACCCATGTGGGCCATGACCCGTTTGGAGACCATATTCGGGACCATATGCAGCAAAGTGGTATCGATACATCCCTAATCCGGGAAGATGAAACGCGGAAAACCGGGTTCATGCTGAAAAGCAAAACCCACCGGGGCGACCCGGCGATTTTCTATTTTCGCAGCGGCTCGGCGGCTTCGGCTATCGGCCCGGACGATGTGGAATCATTAGATCTAACCGGCTGTACGGCGCTTCATATGACGGGGATTTTCCCCGCCCTGTCCCCTGCTACAGCCCAGGCCGCCCGCCTGTTGATGCAAAAAGCCCGGGCCCAAGGGTTATTTATTTCATTTGATCCGAACCTGCGCCCGTCCCTGTGGCCGTCGGAAGCCGTCATGCGGGACACGCTCAATGAACTGGCCTTTATGGCCGACCTGGTATTGCCGGGTATTGGGGAAGGCGAAATTCTCACCGGCAGCCGGGAACCTAGCAAAATCGCCGCCTTTTACCGGGAAAACGGGGTCAAAACGGTAATTATTAAAACCGGCAAGTACGGCGCTTACGGAGAAAATGGACGCGAAACCATCCAAGTTCCCACCTATCAGGAGGACCGGTTTGTCGATACCGTGGGGGCTGGCGACGGCTTTGCCGCCGGGGTGTTGTCGGCTATTTATGAGGGCCTTTCTTTCCGGGACTGCCTACTGCGGGGCAATGCCATCGGCACCATCCAGATCATGAACCCCAGTGACAACGAGGGGTTACCGTCGCGCAAAGAACTGGCCCAGTTTATGGCGACTCACGATTTAAAAGAAATTCAGTAAAAGAAAGGGAAACGAGTATGAACGACTTTTTTGCTGCCATCCACCAAATTGGTTTAATTCCTGTGATTAAAATTCAAGATGCGAACCAGGCCGTACCGCTGGCCAAAGCCCTTTTGCGAGGCGGACTGCAAGCGGCGGAAATCACCTTCCGCACCGATGCCGCCGCCGAATCGATTCAGGCTATCAGTGAAAATGTGCCGGAGATGCGGGTATGCGCCGGTACGGTGCTCACCCTGGAGCAGGCTCAAAAAGCGGTTTCCGCTGGGGCACAGGCGATTATCAGCCCCGGCACCAATCCCGAAATCGTCACTTGGTGTTTGGAAATGGGCCTACCGGTGATTCCAGGTTGTGCCACTCCTTCGGAAGTGGAAACCTGCCTGCGGTTGGGATTGACTACGGTAAAACTGTTCCCTGCTGAAGTTGTCGGCGGGGTTGCCATGCTGAAAGCACTAAGTGGCCCGTACTCTCAGGTTTCGTTCATGCCTACGGGCGGCATCAACCTGCAAAACGCTTCCGACTATCTGCGGATGAAAAATGTCATCGCCTGCGGTGGCAGCTGGATTGCCGATGGAGATCTGCTGGCTGCCGGTAATTATGAAGAAATTACCCGCCGGGCAGCGGAAGCGCACGCGCTGGTAACTTCGATAGCCCGCTGAATGATCGCACACAGCAAAAAAGACCGGTTTTATAAACCGGTCTTTTTTTATGCCTCTTCCCTTTTCTTCTTTTGCTGCCAAATATGTGTCAATATCCAGGCGCTCCAAAAGAGCCGCGACCCGATAAATCCCACCGGCGCCGATAAACACAAGGTGCCTCCCACGATTCCCCACAGTAGGAGAAGAAACAGATGCCCTTTCCGGGTGGACCGCCAGGCATGCCCCACTAGGCACCCCCATAGCCCCACCGCTATTATCAGCCGTACAATCCCCCCTGCCAATAATTCGGTGAGCAAAAAATTATGTGGGTTTAAACTTCCCGCTGGAAGTTCCAGTGAACCATAGCTTTCCCGCACGTCCTCTCCCCATGCTTCGTCATACAGGGTTTGGGGGTAATCGGCCCCATGCCCTACCGCTTTTTCCCATAAGGATCCGTTCCCATACGCCCGAATCGCCGCTTTCCAGATGAGCAACCGTTTGTGGGCCGCCTGGCCGTCCGGCAAACTTTCCATGGTGGTAGTTAAGGTATTTTCACTTTGTCCGTTTTGGAGCAGCGGCACTTTTTCTTGGGACGATAACAGAGCGTTCCCGGCAAACACCAACAAGCCCGATAAAGCAAGAATCAGCAATTGCCGAATGCCATTATGCAGCAGCCCTTGCCACCGCACCCGGCTTTTGGGTAAACAGAAAAGGAACTGTGCATCCATCACCCAGTGCCCCAGGATAACAAAAAAGGAAAACAATAGGCCTCGTCTGGATCCGCTGAGCCAGACTCCCGCCAGTAGCCACACGGCCACAGCGGATTTCCAGCTAAAAAGCCGGGATTTTTCGTTCCACACCGGTTTACTCCACAACGCTACTAACCCGAGTAGCAGAACCATCGCGTATTGGTTATAATCCTGGATGGGCGAAATCCGCAACCGGTAAGGGCTAAGGTTTGTGCTCCACAAAAGAATGCCCACAGCAAACGCTGCGATTCCGGCCCCTACCGGCATCCGTAAGAGCCAGGGGTTCGCTCCGTTTGTCCGCACCACCAAGATAAGCAATAGCCCCATCTGCCCGGCGGTGATAAGCGGTTGCCAAAGGGCCGGAGTCCACCCACTTTGTAACCCTGTAAGCAAAAAGACAAGGCCATAAAGTAGCAGCCACACCGCTGCCGGTTCCTGCTGGAAAAAACTTTTTGATTCCCTTCTTTGCCAAAAAGCCGCTGCGACAGCTCCCAGCAACAGCATCTGGCTGGGAGCGATTCCCCACACATCGGGCAGAGCCGTTTCGAGCAAATAAAAAAATAGCGCCCCGCACAAACAAATGGGCAGGGCGCTATTCGTTATCCTCTGTTTTTGGATATGAAGGCCCACCTTTTGGTCACGCTCCTTCCTGTTACAGAAAGCAGTATGCCCCAAAATGGGTGGGTTATTGAGTAGGCGGTACGTATTTTCCCGGATACGCCGAACCGCGGTAGGTTTCGTACCCGTTTTCAACATCCAGTACGACAGCGTCATGTTTCGGCTTTTGTTCGCTTTCCGGCGGCAGCTGCATAAAATCGCCATAGGCCATGTGTAAATACGTTTCGGCTCCTGCCGGAATGGATGCCGTCTGATTGCCAAAGGGCACCTGTCTCATGGCGGCAAAGGCTTCATGGGGATAATTATTGCGCATATACTGGAACCGCGAACACAGTTCGGTGACAAATTCCGTTTGGGGGGTAATGGGCGTTTTAGACATCTGCTTTTCAAAAAAACAGGCGACCCGGTGACGGCCATGAGCCGTGGGTACCAGTCCCAACAGAATTTTCCCCACTACATGGAAAAAACGGCCACGGCTAATGGGGGCTTCCCGCAGGGTGTACATTTGAAACAGAAGCGCATAGAGAATCTGCATGCGCCGGTGCCATTTTCCTTTGGGCACAGCATCCAGCGGGAACACTTCCACCCGGATACCGTGGGGAATATCCAAGTCGACCTGTCTTTCTTTGATAAAAGTTGTGCGGGTATCCACAATGGCCGTGAGCAGAGAACGGTAATAATGTTCGTCGTCATCCCGGCACAGTACATAGGGGGTCCCTTTCATCTGTTCAGGCCACAATGTACAAAACCGTTCGTAATCGGCCCGCGGCATCATCATGTCGATATCATCGTCCCACGGAATCATGTCCCCGTGCCGCAAGGCCCCAATGCAGGCCCCTCCGCACAGATAGTGCATAAGATGATTTTTGTCACAGAAATCGTCAATTACGGCCAGAATCTCTTTATTTTTCTGCTGCAAAAGCCGCAGTTCCTGCCAAGCTTTTTCTTCCGACATAGCGGCTCGCTCCCTCTCTTTCCCTTATAACATCCAACGGAAGACCGTTTTAAACGGCGTATTCAGATCGGTGGCAAACACCCGGTGGATGTCGGCAATTTGCCGCACCGGCTCATCTTCATACAGAATAAATTGCAGCCGGCGGCTGAAAACGGGGTCCTCCATCAACGCCACCGCTTCTTCAAAGTCCTCCCGGCCGGAGCGGCTGCACCCCACTAACGTCAGCCCTTTTTCCAGCACATCCCGGGTGCGCACCGGGATCGGGCTTTCGCTGACCCCCATGAGCATCACACTGCCCTGGGGGTGAATCGCGGTGATAATATCTTCCACCGCGTGGGCGCTCCCTTCCCCGCCACAGCACTCAAACGCATGGTCAATCTGAAAAGAGGCAGGTAGGCTATCTTCCCGCAGCCGTTGATCCACAAACGAAAAATGGGACAGTTTTAAGTCGTTGAGCCCTACCACGGTAATGTGGGTTTGGGGAAACTTTTTCTTTAATACCGATGCCACAACATAGGCGAGGCTGCCATCACCCCATATGCCCACCCGGGCCCTGCGGGAATGACTGCTCATGGCAAAACGCCGGGCCGCATGCACCGCCACACTGACAAATTCCGTGATAGCGGCTACCGGCAGCGGGATATGCTGGAAGGGCACCACCCGGTCCGGCGGCAACTCGATTACCTGCCGCATAAAGCCATCGGCCCCACTGGATAGAAACTGGGACCCGCGGCTGTAATTTTCAAAAATCATGGGGTCATCTTGTCCGGGTACGTTGGGGATCAGCACCACCGGCTGCCCCACGGAAAATGTACCGGTATCATCGCGTACCACATGACCGCAGCATTCGTGAATCAGCGCCATAGGCAGTTTACGGCGCAGCACCCGGGCATCCCTCTGCCCCAGATAATAGCGCTGGTCGGCGTGGCAAATCGCCATATAGGCAGGCCGCACTACCACCTGCGGCGTGGCGCTGAGATCGCCAAACCGGGGCAAAATCACCCCGGGGCTGACAAGACGGTAGATCGTGTTGAGCATTACTTTCTCCCCATTCCGACCATGGCCTGGGCAATTTCATAATCGGTGACCGTGGTAATTTTCATATTCGATACATCCCCCGGCACTAAGTGTACCGGTTTTCCCCGCAAAGCGAAAATCTTGGCCGCATCGGTAAGGGTTTTCTTTTCTTCTTCCGAAAGGCTCTGATACAAAGTTTTGAGGAGGTTCATATTAAAGCTCTGGGGGGTCTGGCCCTGGTACATATAGCGGCGTTCGGGAACCTCAGTGATAAATTCGCCATCTTTGGAAGCCACAATCGTATCGGTACAGGGGATCACCGTATCCACCGCCTTATATTGCAGCGCCCCGTCGATGTTCTCTTCCAGCATGCGCAAGGTGACAAACGGGCGCACGGAATCGTGGGTCACCAGAATGTGGTCATCACTTTCGCCGAAATCCTGTTCGATTTGCGCCGCCACTTTAAAAATGGTATCGTTGCGGTCGCCGCCACCGGGCACCAAGGAAACCCGGTCTTTCTGTTTTGGCACGAAGGTATCCACCAAATCCTGCATGTGTAAAAGCCACTGAGGATGCACCCCCACATAGACCCGGTCAAACCGGCTGCAGAGTAAAAATGTTTCCAACGTGTGAATCACAATGGGTTTTTCCCCCAAGGTGAGGAACTGTTTCGGCATACCGGCCATATGCATGCGGCTGCCAACGCCCCCCGCCAAAACGGCACCAAAAATCATAACCTTTTGACCCCTTCCTTTTCGGGTTTGCCTTTTCTCAGGGCTGGGCTCTATGCCCAGCTCCATAACAATCGGCGTGTTCGGTATACGGATGTTCTAAATCGATCAGCACGGCTTCATGGGAAGGCACTTGCTTGTCTTCCGGAGGCAAGGTGAGATAATCGCCAAAGGCCATGCGCAAATATGCATCATACCCCACCGGCAGCGGCATGGGAATGCCCTCGAAATCATGTTCTTCCGCCGCTTGAAACCACTCTTTTTCGTACCGGTTTTTCATGTAATGGGGGCCGGAACACAGTTCGGTGATCCCCGTACAGGAATCAATCGACC
Source organism: uncultured Clostridia bacterium (assembly GCA_930990065.1). Lineage (GTDB taxonomy): Bacteria > Bacillota > Clostridia > Oscillospirales > Acutalibacteraceae > Heritagella > Heritagella caecorum. The sequence continues at coordinate 143,327 of CAKNOA010000001.1, forward strand.
AGCGCGTCATGTGGCGTTCGGCCCATTTCCAAATTTTATAACGCAGTTTGGGTGACCGCACTACACTAAGCAGCAACTTGGAACCCGCTGCCATCACGCCACCGTGATTGACCGGTACCGTTTGGGCACAGAAAAGCGAATAGATCAGCGCCCACACCACCTGGCATTTGCGGGCCCAGGCGGAATCCGGGTATCCATCCAGCGGCAAAATATCCACCGCCACGCCGTGGCACAAATCCAGGTCCTGCTGGTAGGTTTTAATAAAGGTGGTTTTCGGGTCACGGATGGTTAAAAACAGGTTTCGGTCTACCAGGGTTTCGTCCGATTTGACAAGCACATAGGGGCCGTTCTTTTCCTGCTCCTTCCACAGGCGCACGAACATTTCGTAATCGGCCCGGGGCATGAAGAAATCCACATCATCATCCCACGGCACAAACCCTCCATGCCGCAACGCACCGATACAGCAACCACCGCAAAAATAGAGCAGCAGTCCGTTCTTTTTGCAGAAATCATAGATATAGGTAGCCATTTTCAGCCCTTCCAGCTGCAGGCTCCGCAATTTGGCATCGGGTGTCATGTGGTTCCTTCTTTCTGTGTCGATTTTTCTTTTAACAGACAGCGAATATCTTCTGTGCGGCGGCTTTGCCCGCCATGGTGCTTTTTCTTCCAAAACGGCAGTTGAAAAAATCCAACCCAAGTGCCAACCCCGTATGTAACATGCAGCAGGAGAAACAGCACTGGCATGCAAAACGCCAGGGGCGTGAAGTGTTCATCTTTCACACAGCACAAGGTCATCACCACGCATAATAGCGCATACAGCCCCCACATCAGCCAGCTGAGCAACGGCCACCCGCACAACGCCAAAATGGTGGTCAGCACGATGCCGAACAAAAAAGCACCCGGAACGAAATGATATAAAGACAGGCACGCCGGGCACACTCCGGCTGTCAGGGCAATCCATTTGCCGTTGCCATACTTTTGGCGGATCATGCCCCGCAGGGAACTGCGGACATACTGCCAGGAAAGAATATTGGGATCATAGCACAACCGGTATCCGGCCGCCCGTATCCGGTAGTTCATTTCGTTATCTTCTGTGCGCACCAATTCTTCATTATAGCCGCCCACGGTTTCGAAGACCTCCCGGCGGTAGCATCCGTGAAACAGCGATTGTACATATTCATGTTCCTGGCTGCGGCGGTATGGCGCAATACTGCTGCCAAATAGGGAGTTTTCTGCCAGCAGCAGTGTCTTTTGCCAAGGCGTCTTCTCCTGTGGCACACAGGGACGCCGTCCTCCACAGACCATTTCGCCGCCCGTCAGGCACGCAGCATTTTTCTCGATAAAATCGGCGGGAATTGAAGCGTGGGCATCCACGCGCAAAATAGCATCCCCCGTAAAATGTTCCAGGGCTACATTCCACCCGGCCGCCAAAATCCGGCCCGGGTTCGCTAACACGTTCACCCGCTTATATTCTGTCCCGTGGGCATCGGCAAATGCCTGCATAATGGCCCCCGTTTTGTCGTTCGACATACTATCGATCAGCAGAACTTCTATCCGGTTTTTAGGGAACGTTTGCCCTAGTAAATCTTCCAGAAGGTGCGGCAGGGCCTTTTCTTCGTTGCGGGCAATCACGCAAAAGGAAATCGTAAGCACGAACCGGTCCTCCCCCTTTTTTCAATATTTTTCATTATAAGCAGTCGCTAAATAAAAGTCAACTTTGGGTAAAAGCCGTTCGTTTTCGATGCCATTTTCGCGGCTGCCATTTTGTTTAAAAGCTCCCCATAAAGAAAAAAGCGTCCGACACCCGGCAAACCGGGCATCTTCCGCTTTTTGTTTCTATTGGCTTATTTTGCAGAAGCTTCGCGCAAAGCTTTCGCCAGCTGGTCCGGGCAAGAAGTATCTTTAAACCCACAGCGGATGCCTTCACAGCGGGCAATCACGTCTTCCACTTTCATACCCTTAACCAAAGCGGCAATGCCCTGCGTATTGCCGCTGCAACCGCCTACAAATTCCACCGAGTTGACCACGCCGTTTTCCACATCCAGCAAAATTTGGCGCGAGCAGGTTCCCTTTGTTTTGTACGTCATTTTCATCTGGTTCGTCCATCCTTTCTTTTTATGAAGCCAGCTTTACGTTTTGATCCGGTCCATAAGCTGGCGGCACGTGTCCTGTGGGGTGCGAAAAGTCCCCAATGGATGCGGCGGATCGCTATTGGAACCGTGAAAATCCGTTCCCCCGGTCAAAAGCAGCGAAAATTCGGCCGCGATAGCCGCTATCTCTTCCTGATCGTCTGCCGTATTGCGGGGATGCCAGTATTCGGCTCCGTCCACTTCCCCATTTTGAGCCATGTGCCGCAATAGCTCAAGGCTTCTGTACTCGCCCGGATGTGCCAACACCACAACGCCCCCCGATGCCCGGGCCGCACGGGCCACTTCGTGCACATCGGGATACTGTGTTGGCACATAGGCACAGCCGCCCCGTCCAAAAAGTTCCCGGAACAGAGGGCCATACAGACGGTCCACGACACCGGCTTCGCGTAAAGCCAGCATAATATGCTGCTTAAATAGCGTAACACATCCCTGGGCACAACGCAAGACCAGATCCCGATCAATCGGGTACTGCTGTGAAATTTTTTCAATCATTTGCTCGGCATTTTTTCGCCGCTCCTGTGCCATGTGGTCACACAGCGGCTGCAGCAGCTCCGGCTTTTTGGGCCCGTAAACCAGTAAATGAGCTTTGCGTCCCGTGGCTGGATCCCGGGTAGAAAACTCCACCCCAGGAATGATAGCCACCCGGTATCTTTCCCCTAATGCGACGGCCTCTTCCCACCCGGCCATGGTATCGTGATCGGTCAGCGCCATAACGGAAAGGCCGGCTTTCGCCGCCATGGGCACAAGTTCTTTTACAAACAGGGTCCCATCAGAATAGCGCGAATGTACATGCAGATCGCCATCAAACGGTTCATTCGCCATCATATTCATGCCTTTTTCTCCTCCCTGCTTGATGATGGGCAAAACCACCGGCCCTGCAAAGGAGAACCGGTGGTTTTTACCGCTTTATGAAAAGGATCACAAGCCCATCATTCGCGGGCATTCATGTTCACATCGCTGTAGTCGTGGATCTTTTCGATGTTTTCCACAACGCCGCGCTTATCGGCTGCGCTGAGTAGCTTCATACGGTTCTTCTTCAGGCGCAGCGGATCTTCCACGCCGCCAGGGCCAGCCACACAGCCGCCTTCGCAGGCCATGCCTTCCACAAAGTCTTCCGGCAGACGTCCCAGGTTCAGCAAGGTCAGCGCCTTCTTGCATTCCCGTGCCCCGTTGCACTGCAGGCAGGAAACTTCCAGATCAATGCCGCGTTCTTTGAGCACCTGCTTGACCGATGCCGTTACACCGCCGCTGGTGGCAAAATTCTTACCGGCCAGGCTGCCATCCTGTTCTTCGCACACTTTGGAAGCCGGGTCCACATTTCTGGCGTCGAACATAGCGGCCAGTTCTTCAAACGTAAGAACCAGGTCGGCCGTATCCTGCACCTTTTGGATTTCCATCTTTTTCGCCATGCACGGCCCAATAAAGACCACTTTCGCGCCGGGATGCTCCTTGCGGATATACCGGGCCGTCAGCACCATGGGCGAACCGGTATGGGAAATGTGGTCTACCAGTTTGGGGAAATGCTTTTCGATCATGTCCACAAACGCCGGGCAGCAGGAAGTTGTCATTTTTTTGCCTTCCTGTACGGCTTCCACCAGTTCTTCCGCTTCATGAGCCGCCGTCGCGTCGGCGCCCAGAGAAACTTCATACGCCCCGTTAAAGCCGATTTCCCGCAGGGATTCTTTCAGAGCGCCTACCGTGGCCATACCAAAGTGCCCTTCGATAGCGGGCGCAAACATGGCGTATACTTCCACATTTTCGTCCCGGATCAGATCAATGACCTGGGTGATGTACGAACGGTCCGTCAAAGCACCGAACGGACAGTTCTTGGTGCAGGTACCGCAGCTGATGCAGTTATCATAATTGATGGCAGCCCGTTTGTTTTCATCCATGGTGATGGCATCCACCGGGCAAGAGCGCAGGCAAGGCCGCAGGGTATCGGAAATGGCGTTATACGGGCAGGCCGCCGCACAACGGCCGCATTCCTTGCACTTGTTGGGGTCAATGTACGCCCCGCGTCCCGTAATGGAAATGGCGCCAAACGGGCAGGCCGCCTGACACTTTTTGGCCAGACAGTGCTGGCAGTTGCTGGTCACCGTAAAACGGCTGATGGGGCAACCTTCACAGGCTGCGGGCAGCACGCCCACAATGGATTTTTCGGTCTGGCCAGGCAGCGAAATGCCGCGGGCCGCGGATACACGTTCCCGAATGATTTCCCGTTCCCGGTAAATGCAGCAGCGGAATTTAGGCTGCGGCCCGGGGATCAGATCATAAGGGATCTGGTCGATATTCTCTTCCAAGGTGCCGGCATAGCTCAGCTCGGCCACCTTTCTGAGCACTTCGTATTTCAGTTGTTTGGCATCATTATCATACCGCATTGAATACAGCCTCCGTTTTCAAAAATAGAATAGCGGACTACGCATATGGCTAACTTTGTTACGATTATAACATACAATAGGCTTTTCAGAAAGACCCGGATGCAAATTTTGTTAAATTTTTTCTTAGCGGGCGTCACTGGTCCCTTTTTCTATGAGATACGTCGATTCCAGATCGGCCAGATGAAGCTTGACAGCCAACGGATACTTTTCATAAGCCAGACTAATGGCAAAACTGCCCCCTCGGACGGCGTCGTCAAACCCGCCCATGTGCCAGCGAATGGCCACGGCTTCCGCCGGTTTTAACCGGACAAACCGCTCGATGAGAAAAACAGACTTTTCCCCGTGGCCATAAGGGAACGCATCGTCGGTGGTATAATACGGCTTTTTCTCCCACTGGCCGGTTTCTTCGTTTTTGACGTTGCGGGTCGATACTTTATAGAACTGGGCCTTGCAAATATCGTGGAGCAGCCCGCACAGCGCAAAGCTCTCTTCGTTATCGCCCTCTTCAAAATAGCGGCGGCGCAGCGTTTCGTAGACATTCAGGCTGTGCAAAGCCAGCCCCCCTTCGCAGGCACAGTGATACCGGGTACTGGCCGGTGCCGTGAAGAAATCTTTTTGGCAAAGCCATTGCAGCAGTTTGTCGGCCCCTTCGCGCTGAATATGTTCCTGATAGCAAGCGATAAACTGTTCCCGCACCTGTTGTACGTCGATCATCGTAGAACTCCTCCCCCGGCCTGCAGGCCGTTTCGTTTGGTCAGAAAAACCCCGGGCCATATAAGTCCGGGGTTTTCCTTATGTTTGATGAGTGTAAATCAAAGCGCTGCCCGCGTGGAGCGTAATAACCGCTTTTTCCCCCGTCATACAGTTGCTAACCCCCATCGCGTCGGGTAATGTGAGCACCGTATGATCGGTTTCGTAGTAAAGGCCCTCATACGAAACCGTGCAAGCTTCACACCCAAACGGAAAAACGGACACGATGGTACCCGGCTTTCCTGCTAGCGGCAGCGTGCCGTGGGACAGATAGCGCACGGCTGTTTTCCCATCGGTCAATACACCAAATCCACCATGTTCATCCAAATACCGCAAGAGGCAAAAATTGGCCATCGCATGGTCCGGGCGCTCCCCGCCAAGACCCCCCAGCAGCAGAAAATCCCGATATCCTTTTGCAAGCCCCACTTTCACGGCATGGAGCATGTCGGTATCATCCTTTTCCACGGGCAGCCGAATGACCTCATCCTCTGTGGGAAGATCCCCCTGCAGGGAATCAAAATCCCCCAAAATAAGGTCGGGCTTTTCCCCCAGCCGCCGGGCCGTATCCAGCCCACCGTCTGCACAAATTAAGTACCGGCCTTGCCGCACCGCTTTCTGTAAAAGGGCGTCCTGGCCGATGGGCGCTGCCCCCAGGATTACACATTGTTTTCTTTCCAGTTCCATTCTTTAATGTCCTTTACTTCCTGATACATGGCCACATAGCTTTCCCACCGGGAACGGGCGATTTTTCCCTCTTCCACCGCCTGCAAAATGGCACAGCCCTTTTCGACGGTATGTGCACAGGAGGTAAACCGGCACTGCCCCAAAAATGGAGCAAATTCCCGGAAACAATCCGGCAGCTCCTCTTTGCGGATTAGTTGGAACCGTTCGATATCTAGGGTGGAAAAACCTGGTGTATCGGCCACTAGGCCGCCGTTTTCCAGTTCATAAATTTCTACATGCCGCGTGGTGTGACGGCCGCGGCCCAGCTTTTGGCTGATTTCCCCGGTGGAAAGGCCCAATCGTTCGTCAATACAATTGAGCAGGGATGATTTTCCCACCCCACTGTTCCCGGTAAACACCGAAACCCGGCCCCGAAGCTGTTCGCGAATTGTTTCAATACCTTCACCAGTTCGAGCTGATGCCTGTATACACACAAAACCCGCCTGCCGGTAAATGGCTTCGATGGCGTCCCCGTCTTCCAGATCCGTCTTATTTAAAATGACAACCGGTTCAATTTTGTGGTATTCCGCTGCCGCAATGGTTTTATCGATCATCAGCAAATTGGGCTGTGGATCTTGCAGCGACGCTACGATCAGTAATTGATCGAGGTTGGCTACCGGCGGCCGCACCAGGAAATTGCGGCGGGGCAAAATTTCTGTGAGGGTTCCCTTCCCCGGTTCTTCTTCCGGTTCCACCCGGACAAAATCACCGACCAGCGGGGTGATCTTCTTTTTACGAAAGACGCCCCGCGCCCGGCATTCATAAATGGTTTCTCCGCATCGCACGTAATAAAACCCGCCGATGCCTTTCATCAATAATCCTTCCATCAATCTGTGGTAACTCCCGTACTGCTTTCATCCATACCCGGTTCTTCACCTTCATCCCCGGTATTCCCACCGGAATCATCCGGGTTTTCGCTTTCCGGCGTCGATTCTTCCGAAGACGCGCCTTCCGGCACAAAGGGGTTCTGGGCCGTCTGCTGGGCTTTCCCTGTATCAAAATCCAGAGTAAACACGGCGTATTCCTGACCATTTAACTGGATAACCAGTTGTTTCTGGCCGGACGAGCCTTCCATCGACAGCGTATAAAGGCCATTGAGATTCGGATTTACGGTGTCGCTCTGATACAGCGTGCCATCCAAATATGCCTTTAGTTCAATATCCTGGTTGACGCCGCTTGGCAAATTCACAATGACATCCACTGTCTTTACCGAACTCTTGCCCGAGCTGACCGTCAGGTTTACGCTGGTGCCTTTTTCCACTTTTACGCCCGGCAGCGGGTCGGACGAAAGGACCGTTCCGGCCGGCTGGGAACTATCATCCCGCTGGGTGACCTTCCCCATGACCAAACCGGCCGCGGTAATCATCGATTCGGCATCGGACTGGCTCTGTCCCAAAATAGAGGGGACTTCCACCTGCTTCGAAGCCGGGCCGCTGCTGACATACACTTTCACCGTTGTGCCACTGGGCACTTTTTCGCCACTGGCGGGATCGGTGCGAATGACATACCCGGCTGCCGTCTCTTCATCGGCCACGGTGATAACATCGGGCACCAAGCCTTTCCCGGTCAGCACTTCGCTGGCTTTGCTCTGCTCATATCCGGTTACCGGAGGTACTTCTGTTTCCTCTCCGGCGCTATTGATGATCAGGGTAATTTCTTTGCCTTTTTTCACCATAATCCCGGCATTGGGCGTTTGCCGCAAAACAACCCCCGATTCCTGGTCGGGATCATTGCCAGGCTGCAACACAAAGGTGAAATCTTTGTACTTTTCTTCGTCCAGAATTTCCGTCTGGTAAACCATCCCCACAAAATTGGGAACTTCCACTTCGTCATCCACCTGTTCCGTGGGCTCCGTAAACGAACGAATCAGCGCACTGACACCCACATAGCCCAAAAACAAGATCAAGGCCAACAGAATTCCACCAATAATCATCCGTACTTTCTGGCGCTGGCGGCGGCCCTTCATATCTTCTTCCACGTATTCGTAGTTGTCATTATACGAAACCGAACCTGTATCGCCCCGCGCCGTATGAATGGCGTCCATATATTTGGTGGGTTTATCATCCACAAAATATTTGTATTCGAACACAATGTCCGGATTACGCCGGAATTCCTCAATATCCCGCAGCATTTCCGCCGCCGATTGATACCGTTGGCTGACGTTCTTCTGCATGGCCTTCAGGGTGATTTCCTCAAGCCCTTCGGGAATATCGGGGTTAATCTCATGGGGCGGCTTGGGGGTGCTTTGCAGCTGCATAATCGCCACCGAAACGGCATTGTCCGCTTCAAACGGCAGCTGGCCGGTGATCATTTCGTACAGCATGACCCCCACCGAATACACATCGGCCCGTTCATCGGTAAAATCGCCCCGGGCCTGTTCCGGTGCGATGTAGTGCACCGAACCAATGGCTTTGTCGGTCATGGTGCGTGTTTCATTATGCGCAAACCGGGCAATGCCAAAATCGGTCACTTTAATGGTGCCGTCTTGCAGCAGCATGATGTTCTGCGGTTTAATATCCCGGTGAACAATCCCCTTTTGGTGCGCGTGCTCCAAGGCGCGCAGAATTTGCACGGTAAAATGGATGGCTTCTTTCCAACGGACTTCGGTCTGCTGGTCCAGGTATTCCCGCAGCGTAATGCCGTCGATATATTCCATGACAATATACTGAATGCGATCGCCAAAACTCACATCGTACACTTTGACAATATTGGGATGGGAAAGCACGGCAATCGCTTTGGATTCATTGCGAAAACGCCGGCAGAATTCTTCGTTGTGTAAAAATTCATCTTTCAGGATTTTGATGGCCACCATCCGGTCATCAATAGTGTCGTAGGCACGGTATACCATCGCCATACCGCCAACACCCAACAGTTCGTGGATTTCATACCGGCCATCCAAACGTTTCCCCGTGTATTTATCCATTTGAACGTTCACCTCCGTTTTCAATCAGCGCTACGGTCACATTATCACCGCCGCCGCCAGCCAAAGCCTTTTCGATCAAAAGATCCAGCAGCGTTTCACCGCTGTATTGGCTCAGGCAATCGGCAATCTCCTCTTCCCTAACAAAATTGGTCAGGCCGTCGGTACAAAACAAAAGCGTACTGTCCGGCTGCATATCCAGAAAGCGCACATCCACATCCACCATGTTCTGTACACCTACGGCGCGGGTAATCACATTTTTATGGGGATGGTTCCGGGCTTCCTCCTCGGTAATATCCCCACGATCCAGCAGCTCCTGCACGACAGAATGGTCATTCGTCAGGCGCTGCAATTGTCCGTTCGAAAACGCATAGGCACGGCTGTCCCCTACGTGAACCACACAGGCGCGGTTTTGGCGAACCACCGCTCCTACCACCGTTGTACCCATACCGCTGAGCTCCGGCTGCGTTTGCGCCATGTGAAAAACCTTTTCGTTGGCCCCGTAAATACAGGAAAGCAGCAAGTTCTGAATCCCTTTTTCATCTTCGGCCGGATTATAGCGTTCTTGCAATTGGTTTTGCATCTCCGTTATCGCCACACGGCTGGCAATATTGCCGCCGTTGGCCCCTCCCATACCATCGCAGACAAGGGCCCATACGGCGCCATCCGAAAACGCGCCGCATTGGCAGGCATCTTGATTGGTTGCCCGCACAAGGCCTATGTCGCTTTTACAAAGAGTTTTCATCGGGTGCCTCCTTTTCGTATCGTCTTCGCAACTGGCCGCAGCTGGCGTCGATATCCGAACCCAATGTCCGGCGTACGGTTGCCGTGATCCCATAATGCTGAAGGATACGGATAAAACTTTGCTGTCTTTCAATTGTACTTTTATGATAACCGGCTCCCGTTACGTCGTTCACCGGTATCAAATTCACATGGCATAACATTCCGCTGAGCCGGCACCCCAATTCGTGGGCACAGGCGTCGCTGTCATTGACGCCTCGAATCATGGCGTATTCAAACGAAATACGCCGGTGGGTCGCATTGGCATACCGGCGGCACGCCTGCAAAAGGGTTTCTACATTCCATTTCCGGTTGACGGGCATGGTCTGGTTGCGAATGGCATCATTGGGCGCATGCAGCGACACCGAAAGGGTCAGCTGCAATTTTTCTTTGGCTAACCGGTCGATCTGATCCACCAGTCCACAGGTCGATAACGAAATATGACGCATGCCGATATGCATGCCTTCTTCGCAGGAAACCAGGTGCAAAAAACGCAAAACAGCGTCGTAATTGTCCAGCGGTTCGCCCATCCCCATGAGCACAATATTGGAAATGGTGAGCCCTGTTTCTTTTTCGGCCGCCTGGATTTGCGCCAGCATCTCTGAAGGGGCCAGGCTGCGGGCAAAACCGCTGCGTCCTGTGGCGCAAAAGGTACAACCCATTTTACACCCAACCTGTGTGGAAATGCAAATACTGTTTCCGTGGTGGTACTGCATCAGTACCGACTCCACACACTCCCCATCGTGCAGACGGAACAAAAATTTCACGGTGCCATCCAGTTTGGAGCGCTGCACGCGCAGCGCCTTGGCGGAATAGATCTCATATTTTTCAGCGAGCTTTTCCCGCAAATCCCGGGACAAATCGGTCATTTCTGAAAAATCGGTCACACCCCTCGCTTGCAGCCAGCGAAAAACCTGTCCCGCACGAAACCGGGGCAGTCCGTCTGCTACCAGCGCTTCCTGCAATTCGTCCCGCGTCATAGACCGTATGTCCATTTTTCCGCTCATAGTTTCTCCTTTATTCCTTCCGTTATTTTCCGGCGGCGCAAGCGGGCCACAAAAAAGCCGTCGCCGCCAAATGCATTTTCTGGCATCAGGGTGATACGCCAATCCGGTTCGCCCCGCAATGAAACCAAACCAGGCACCATTTCGAGAGATTCCGGCTCGAAATCCGGGTGCCGGTTTAAAAAACGCTCGACACTTTTTTCATTTTCATCGGGAACCAAGGTACACGTTGAAATCATCAAAGTGCCGCCCGGCCGCACCAGTGCCGCGGACCGATCGAGGATTTTGGCCTGAATCCCGGGCAGTTCTCTTCCCTCTTTCAGCGGTTTATACCGGATTTCCGGCTTGCGGCGGATAATGCCATATCCGGAACAGGGCACATCACAAAACACCCGGTCAAACTCCTCCTGCAGGGTTTCATCTTCGGCGGCATCGCGGACATCGGCTTGCAAAATGGTGAGCCCCAGCCGGGCGGCACCCTCCCGGATTTGTTTGACTTTGCCCCGGTACAAATCGAAAGCCCGCAGTTTTCCTTGATTGTGCATACAAATGGCGGCCGAAAAACTCTTGCCTCCCGGCGCTGCACACACATCAGCTACTTTTTCCCCGGCCTTTACACCCGATAGCCGCACACACAATTGGGACGACAAATCCTGAATGAAAAATAGTCCCTGTTGATAGAGGGGATTTTCCCCCACACTGCCGGTGCCTTCCAACCATACCGCACCGGGCACCGAAGGAATCAAATGGGCCTGTATGCCCGCTTGCCCGGCCCGCTGCACGAATTCTTCTACGGTCAGGCGGGTTTCGTTTACCCGGCCAAATAAGGGGGCTTTCCGACTCAGGGAATCGCCCATCCGATCGGCTAACGCATGGCCATAGTTTTTGTCCCAAAACGTGAGCAATTCTTCCGGTATCCCATAGCGCAGCGATTTTGCCTGCCACGATGTGTCCGTAGCAGAAGGCAGCACCCGCGTGTCGCGTCCGCGCAATAAAGACCGCAGCAACCCGTTGACAAAGCCGCTGGCGCGGGCATAACCATGTTGTTTGACCCAATTTACGGCTTCATTCACCGCCGCAGAATCCGGTACGCGATCCAGAAAATAGATTTGGTATACCGCCATACGGAGCGTTTCCCGCACGGGAAGGTCAAGTTTCCTAAGAGGCTTTTTGCAAAAAGGCTGAAGCAACCAGTCGAGCACCAGCCGCTTTTCCAGCACCCCATAGAATAGCGTCGCGGCTAAGGCAGCTTCCCGGTGATCGAGCCCGGCTCCCCGCAGTGTTTTATCGAAAACGATATTGGAATACCCCTCGTTTTCTTCCATCTGCAAAAGAGCCTGCATAGCGGCTTCCCGGCCATTTTTGATCGGCATACTTGTCCCCCAACCTCCTTTTTTGTGCTGCGATTTTTTAGGAAGGCAATTTGTCGCCTTGGCAGTGGTGGCCGCGCAAATAGGCGCTGCCCGCCATACGGCGGCTGTTTTCCGGCTGCAATTCCTCCACCAGGATGCTGCCCTGTCCGCAGCCAATCAGCAGCTCTCCGTTTTGCTCCGCCATTTCGCCAGGAGCTATGCAAAGGGAATTCACTTTACAAGCGTGAATTTTCATACGCTTGCCATGGTAAAACGTATACGCACTGGGCCACGGGTTCATCCCACGCACCAAGTTATGAATCTCGGTGGCCGGTTTAGTCCAGTCGATTTCGGCTTCTTCTTTGCGGATCATGGCGGCATGGGTGGCTTTTTCATGATCCTGCACTTCCCGAGTGACCTCTCCACGGGCCAGGGCGTCCACGGTAGAAATCAGCAAATCGGCGCCCATCACAGCCAAACGGTCAAACAATTCCCCGGACGTTTCTTCTTCTCCGATGGGCGTAACCGCTTTTTGAATCATATCGCCGGTATCAACCCCATCGGCCAGGAACATGGTGGTAACGCCGGTTTCCGTTTCGCCATCCAGAACGGCCCGCTGAATCGGCGCCGCCCCGCGGTATTTCGGCAATAGCGACCCGTGCACGTTAATACAGCCCAGCCGCGGAATATCCAGTACTTCCCTGGGAAGAATACGGCCAAATGCCACTACCACCGCCAGATCCGGTGCCAGCGAACGCAGAATATCCGCCGCCTCCCCGGTTTTCATGCTTTTGGGCTGATAAACCGGAAGATTGTACCGCAAGGCCAATTCCTTTACAGGAGGGGGTGTCAAGGTGTATCCCCTTCCTTTTGGTTTATCCGGTTGAGTAAAGACCCCACAGACATCATATCCGTGATCCAGCAGGGCCTGCAAGCAGGGAACGGCAAAATCCGGGGTCCCCATAAAAACAATACGCATCCTTTTCGTCCTCTTTCCCCACAATCAGAGTTCATCGGCGCCCAACATACGGCTTACCCGCGAAGTAAACACAACCCCGTCCAGGTGGTCCAGTTCATGACAGAAGGCCCGGGCCAGCAATTCCCGGCCGTCTATTTCAAATTCTTTGCCGTTGCGGTCCTGCGCCCGTACTTTTACATAGTTAGGACGCTTCACCATGCCATACTCCCCGGGGAACGACAGGCAGCCTTCGGGGCCATCCTGTTCGCCGCTGTACGCAACGATTTTGGGATTGATCAGCTCGATGACACCTTCTCCCACATCGATCACGACAACCCGGCGCAGCAGCCCTACCTGCGGGCCGGCCAAACCGACGCCGTTGGCCGCATGCATGGTTTCGGCCATATCATCCAGCAGCACCCAGAGCTTTTCGTTGAATTTTTCCACCGGGCGGCATTTTTTCAAAAGAATGCTGTCGCCGTCTTTTACAATATTGCGAATCGCCATTTTTTCTTTGCCTCCTAAATTGCGTCTTCTATAACACGGTGTCCGGATTGCTATCCGCATAAACCGTCACCTTATAAAATTCTTTTTTAGCTGCAAACTCACACAGTAACTGCGCCGTCATCTGTTTCATATCGCGAACCAGGCGGCATTTCACAATGAGCTTATAGCGGTATTTTCCGCTTACTTTCCACACCGCCGCCGGTGAAGGCGTCAGCACCCGCAAGGGCAGGGACGGGTAGTCAGCCGCTGCCTTTTGCTGTAAAAGGCAGGAAAAGAAATGGCTGGCTTGCCGCACCTTCTCTTCCTGTTCGCCAATAAACCCAAACACCAACAAATCCGAAAAAGGCGGATACAACATAGCATGGCGCAGGGCCACCTCTTTTCGATAAAAAGCAGGGTAATCCTGCCGGGCGGCCAGAGCAAACAGAGGATTTTCCGGTGTGTACGTCTGAATGATCGCCTCACCGGCCCATTCACCCCGTCCGGAACGCCCGACAACCTGGGTCAGCAGGTCAAACGCCCGTTCACTGCTGCGAAAATCATCGCTATAGAGCGTTTGGTCGGCATTGAGCACCCCCACCAAGGTGACACGGGGGAAATCCAGCCCTTTGGCCACCATCTGGGTGCCGATCATCATATCGTATTCCTGCCGGGCAAAGGCCGCCAGTTTTTTTTGCAGGGTATCTTTGGCCATGGTGGTATCCGTATCCAGCCGCAACACCCGTGCTTCGGGAAACAGTGTCTGTAACTCTTCTTCCCCGCGCTGGGTACCTGCCCCCGAAAACCGCACGGCATTTTCGCCGCAGTGACGGCATCGATTGGTAAAAGGAATCGACGTGCCACAATAATGACAGACTAGCCGGTGATTGGCACTGTGATAGGTCATGGAGATACTGCAATGGGGGCACGTAACCACTTCCCCACAATGGGTGCAGGCGGCAAACGTGTGATAGCCCCGCCGGTTTAATAGCAAAATCGACTGCCGTCCGGCCTGCAGATTGTCCCGCAATTTTTCTTGCAGCACCTGGCTGAACCCCGTTCGATTTCCCTTTTGGGTTTCCAGATTCATATCGACCAGTGTCACTTTGGGCAGTACCGCCGTGCCGTACCGTTCTTGCAGCGTAAAAAGCTGGTACCGGCCCGTCTGGGCCCGGTAATAGGTTTCCACACACGGCGTAGCCGAAGACAGCACACACAGCGCTTTGTGGTACGCACAGCGGAACTGTGCGACTTCCCGTGCATGGTAACGCGGCGCTTGTTCCGATTTGTAGGAAGATTCCTGTTCTTCATCCAGCAGAATCAGGCCTATATGCTGTAAAGGGGCAAAGACCGCCGACCGGGTTCCTACCACCACACGCGCAAGGCCACGGCTGACGCGCTTCCATTCATCCAACCGTTCGCCATCGGACAGGGCACTGTGGAATACGGCAACCTGATCGCCAAAGGAAGAACGAAACCGGCCGATCATCTGGGGTGTCAAGGCGATTTCCGGCACCATGACGATTACACCCTTATTTTCCTGTAAAACAGAGCGAATCAGCTCCAGGAAAACCAGGGTCTTCCCGCTGCCGGTAATGCCATACAGCAGCGCCGTACCCCCCTTTTGCTCCCGATAGGCTTGTTGTAACCCCACAAGTGCCCGGTGCTGTTCCGGTGTGAGTGTATACACCGGCGCCTGCCGGTCAGGGGCATGATGAGGTGTGCGGAACACTTCTTCCTCAAAATAGGAAGCCGCTCCTTTTTTTACCAGGGCATCCACCACGGACGATCCGGCTCCGGTAAAATAACACAGTTCCTTCCCGTAAATCGCCCCCACTTTTTCGAGCATATCATATACGCTCTGCTGCCTGGGGGTTAGCCGGACCTTCGGCGGCAACGGCTGCCAGCGCACCATTTTCCGGGTAGCATCGGCGACCCGGCGGCACGCCTGTTCCTGCTTTTCCACCACACCTTGCTCCAGCATGGTTTTGAGAGACTCCGAATCGGCCGTCAGGCCCATACAGCGCAAAAAAGCTCCCTGTTCCACCGGTTTCCCGGCATCGTGAAGTTTTTGCCAAATGCGCCGCTGCTCCGGAGAAAGGTCATCGAGGGCACACTGGGCCCCCTGCTGTGTTAAGGCATAACTTTGCTGCAAGCGCATATGCAGCCCCAGTGGCAGCATCGCTTTTATAGCATCATATAATGTGCAAAAATACCGGCCCTTGATCCACTGGGCCAGAAGAATACGCTCCTCATCCAGGACGGGTTCCTCATCCAGTACCGCTAGCAGACTTTTGGTGCCCGGAGCCGGCTCTTCCTGCTGCAAGGTGAGCACCAATCCCTGCCGGGTTCGGCTGCCGTTGCCAAAGGGCACCAGCACCCGGCATCCCGGCTTTAGGCAAGCGGTGTATTCCTTCGGAACTATATAAGTAAACGGGCGGTCAAAATGATAAATCGTACCCTCTACCGCCACGGCAGCGCATATCGATTTCATCGGTTTGACCCCCCGTTCCCCATCAGATCACGGCATCTTCCGGTTCTTTGATCACGCACTTGTGCTCTTTAAAATCGCGCACCGCGATCTCCACCGGTTTTTCATCCAGGATCACATGGTTTTCTTCGGCCTCTTGGGCGATTTGCCGCGCCCGCTTGGCCACTGCTACCACCAGGGAATACCGGCTTTTATGCGGACAATCAATAATATTCGCAGAAGGTTTAAGCATCAATCAACACCCTTTCCACAACATCGCTGCAGCGGCTGTAACGCAGTTTTTCAGCAGCAATAATTCTCTGTACATCTTCCACGGCCTTTTTCAGGTCATCGTTGACTACAATGTAATCATAATCTTCAGCGTGTTCCATTTCCGAACGGGCCAAAGCCAGCCGGCGCTGAATGACTTCTTCTTCTTCCGTGCCGCGTTTATGCAACCGGCGGCTGAGTTCCTTCATGGAAGGCGGCAAAATAAAGATGCTCACACAGTCAGGCATTTTTTGTTTGATCTGTGCGCCCCCCTGTACTTCGATTTCCAGCACGACATCGCTGCCTTCGTTGGACCAAATTTCGACGGGGCCTTTGGGCGTACCGTAAAAATTACCGGCATATTCGGCGTGTTCCAGCATATCGCCTTTCTGAATCATTTCTTCAAATTCCGCACGGCTGAGGAAGAAATAATCCTCCCCATCCACTTCGCCGGTCCGCGGGGCCCGGGTGGTGGCCGAGATCGAAAGCTTGATATTCCGGTCCGCATCCAGAATTTGCTTCATAATCGTCCCTTTGCCGCAGCCCGAAGGTGCCGACAACACAATTACCAACCCTTTATTCATCGTTTTCCATCTCCTCATCTTCGTTTAGGTCATCATCACGGTCATTTAAGCGATTTGCCACGGTTTCCGGTTGTACCGCTGACAGGATTACATGGTCACTGTCCATAATAATCACCGCACGGGTACGACGGCCATAGGTCGCATCGATCAGGGAACCCCGTTCCTTCGCATCCTGCACGATGCGCTTAATGGGCGCCGATTCAGGGCTCACGATAGCTACCAGCCGGCTGGCCGAAACCATATTGCCAAAGCCAATGTTGATCAGTCTCATCCGCCGCCTCCTTTACTCAATGTTCTGGATCTGTTCACGGATCTTCTCGATCTCGGCTTTTATATCCACCACCATGTAGGCAATTGATGCATCGCAGCACTTGGAACCAATGGTGTTGGCTTCTCGGTTCATTTCCTGTACCAGGAAATCCAGCTTGCGCCCTACGGCTTCATCAGAATTCAACATGGTTTTCATCTGGCCAAAATGGCTGCGCAGACGGACCGTCTCTTCGGCCACGGCCACTTTATCGGCAAAAATAGCCGTTTCCGTCAGTAGCCGCTGTTCGTCCACCTGGGCATCCCCCAGCATCTCCTGAATCTTCGCGCGCAACTTCTGTTCATATGCAGAAACCGATTGCGGTGACCGCTCTTCCACTTTTTCGACCAGCGAAAGAATCGTACCGGCCCGGGCCAGCACATCTTCTTTCATGCGAACCCCTTCGGCTTCCCGCATAGACACAAACCGGTCGGCCGCACTTTTCAGCACCGGCTGCACTGCCGCCCATACGGCTTCTTCATTTTCGGGTGCTTTGTGTACCGACAGAATATCCGGATACCGCGAAAGCCCGACCGCTGTCAGATCATCGGAAAGGCCATACCGGTCGCGCAATTCCTGCAAAGCCTTTACATACCCCGCCGCCATCGAATGATTGACCAGCACTTGCACCGGTGCATCCTCCAGCGTTTCGATGGATGCATAGACATCAATCTTTCCTCTGGAAACCCGCGACTGCATATATGTTTTCAATTTGTCATCGAGAAACGCATACCCCCGCGGTGTACGGCATCCAAATTCAAAATAGCGATGATTGACGGATTTGATCTCTACGGTTACCCGATGGCCATTGACGGTGTCCTCCGCACGGCCGTAACCTGTCATACTTCTGATCAATGGAACATACCCCCATTGGCGTTTGATTCTATGCCAAAGCAATAGAAATACATATACAGTTTATTTTACCATGTTCCCATCCGCTTTGCAACCATTGCCAAAAAGAAAAAGGGTAGAGAATTGCTTCTCTACCCTCCCTATTTCCTATACGGAACAGCTTATTACACGGGGTGCACTTTATTGGCGGCATCCGCATGCTTGCCGTCGATCCCATACTTCGCTTCTTTTCTCTTTTCAAAGAAGCCGGGCGCCACTTTCGGGAACATGGCATAAGACAGCACGTCTTCTTCCTGTTCGGTCCACTGTGCGCATTCCTTGCGGAGTTTATCGAGTTCGGGTTCGATCAGGTCGGCCGGACGGCAGGTTACCGGTTTACGGTCGCCAATAATCTTCTTGCGGAATTCGGGATCGATTTCCACAGGGGTCTTGCCATACATGCCAGCCACCAGGTCTTTGAACTGGTCGTTGCACATCTTGTAACGTTCGCCCAAGATGACATTGAACACAGCCTGCGTACCCACGATCTGAGAGGTAGGCGTTACCAGAGGCGGATAACCGGCATCTTTTCTCACGCGCGGCACTTCTTCCAGCACTTCGGTGAGCTTGTCTTCCTTGCCAGCCTGCTTCAGCTGAGACAGCAGGTTGGACAGCATGCCGCCGGGTACCTGATAAATCAGCGCCTTGGCGTCAGCGGTCAGCATCTTGGGATCCAAGAGGCCTTCCTTAATATACTTTTCACGCAGGGTCATGAAGTATTCGCGCACTTCGCTCAGCGCAATCAGATCCAGGCCCGTATCATATTCGGTACCCTGCAGAGCCGCCACCATGGATTCCGTGGGAGCATGGGACGTACCCTGAGCCAGAGGCGACATAGCGGTATCGATAATATCGGCACCGGCTTCAATACCCTTGAGCAGGCACATGGAGGCCAGACCGGAGGTATAGTGCGTATGCAGGTCAACCGGGATGCTCACGGCGCTCTTGATCGCCTGAACCAGTTCGGCGGTCTTATACGGCGTCAGCAGAGCCGCCATATCCTTAATGCAGATGGAATCAGCGCCGGCTTCTTCGATGCGCTTCGCATAATCCACATAGTATTCGGTGGTGAATACGGGACCCGTGGTATAGGAAATGGCGATCTGTGCATGAGCGCCTTCCTTCTTCGCCGCATGAACAGCGGACTGCAGGTTGCGGATATCGTTCAGGGCGTCGAAAATACGGATGATGTCAATACCGTTGGCCACAGACTTCTGTACGAAGTATTCCAGCACGTCGTCCGCATAGTGACGGTAACCCAGCATGTTCTGGCCACGGAACAGCATCTGCAGTTTCGTGTTGGGGCACTTGTCCTTAATGGTACGCAGGCGCACCCAGGGATCTTCGTTCAGAAAACGCATGCACGCATCAAACGTAGCGCCGCCCCAGCATTCCAGGGAGAAGAAACCGATTTTATCCAGCTTATCCAGGATCGGCACCATGTCGCTCAGCGGCATTCTCGTAGCCAGCAGAGACTGATGGGCATCACGCAGTACGGTTTCGGTAATCAGAATTTTTTTAGCCATAATGCAGGACCCCCTTACTGGAGGGAAACAATGGGAGCGCCGGTATCGACACTTTCACCCTTGTTCACATGCACAGCCGCCACAACGCCGTCATGAGGAGCCATGATTTCGTTTTCCATCTTCATAGCTTCCAGAATGGCCAGCACGTCGCCCGCTTTCACGGAATCGCCCGCTTTGACATTCACGCTCAGAATGGTGCCGGGCATCGGAGCCTTCACGGCTTCAGAGCCAGCGGGAGCCGCTGCGGGAGCGGGAGCTGCCGCCGGAGCCGGAGCTGCTGCGGGAGCCGGAGCCGCCGCGGGAGCCGGAGCTGCTACAGGGGCCGCTGCCACGGGAGCCGCGCCGCCAACTTCTTCTACCTGTACATTATAAGCCACACCATTAACGGTAACTTTCAGATTTTTCATAATTGATCGTTCCTCCTGTCTCTGTTCGATCCTTACAGCTGAATATTGGCATGCTTCTTCGCCAGGCGCTGTACGCGCTTACCGGCGAGCATATCCAGAGCACCCAGCACTTTCGCGCGGGTTTCTTCCGGCAATACGACGTCTTCGATAAAGCCTTCTGCCGCCGCTTTGAAAGGCGTGCATTCCGTTTTGGCATAGTCTTCGATCAGCTTTTCGCGGTCATGGATCGGATCAGCCGAATCGGCCAGCTTGTCACTGCAGGTAAACATGCAAGCCGTTGCCGGAGCCAGCGGGGACACAACCGCATCCGGCCATGCCAGCGTAATGTCGGCATTGGCGCCGCGGCCCGCCACAGCAATATAAACAGCACCCACAGCATGGCCACAAATAACCGTCGTCTTGGCCGTGGTTGCTTCACTATAGGCGTTGCTCAGTTTGCAAGCTTCCCGTACGCTGGTAAAGCCGTCCGCATGTACAGCCGTAACAACCGGCAGCGAGAAGGCATCGCAGAAGCGCACAAAACGAGCCGCTTTCGAGCAGCCGTCGCCGCAAATCGTGCCATCCAGCGCTACCATACCGACCGTCAGGCCGTTCATAGCCGCCAGGCCCGTGCACACGCAGGAGCCAAAATCTTTGCTCAGTTCTACGAAAGAGCCTTCATCCGCCATCGCTTTAACGGCATCGGCTGCTTTCATGCCAGCCACCGTAGTACCGGCTGCCGCCACACCGGCAAAGTCCACAACGGGAGCTCCGCACAGGTTGTTGGAAGGCAATTTCACCAGCAGGTTCCGCACAGCCGCAATCGCGTCGTCTTCGCTGCCAGCTGCAATATGGCAAATACCAGCGCTCATAGCGTCTTTTTCACTGGCATCGGCACCGGCGGTATCCAGGGTCAGTTCCCCTTTGTCCGACATCACGACGAAATCAGCACCGGCGGCGATCATGGCCGACGTGCCCACACAGGGACCCAGCACCAGCGCGATCTGCGGAACCACACCGGACAGATTGTTGCTGGCCAGCAGGATTTCGCCGTAAGCTGCCATCATGGCGGCGCCTTCATCCAGACGGCCACCGTTGGAATCGAACACACCGATCACGGGAGCGCCGGCTTTAAGGGCCAGGTCATACACCTTTTTAATCTTCTGGGCCTGTGCTTTGCTCATCGCACCGCCACAGATATCCGGGTTCTGCACATAGGCATATACCGGGCAGCCTTCGATCGTGCCACGGCCTGCGGCGGCCTCCGCGTACCCGTCACCGGATTTGGCATAGGCGTCGATCTCCTGGAAAGAGCCCTCGTCAAACAAACGGGAGATACGTTTGTATGCACTGGTTTTCAGCAGTGCATCACGAGAGGCCTGCAATTCATTGCTTGCGCTCATAAATGTTCCTCCATTTCTCGTGATAAGTGAGAATAAACAACATACTCGTTAATTATAAAACATTTCTGCCATATTGACAAGTCCTCCGACAAAAAACCTGCCGAATTTCGGAAAGATTTTTCCGGCTTGTCCTTATTTGCGCCGGGAAGAGCCCGGCCGGTGGGAAGGACGCGGCCCATGAGGCGGCGGTTCCAGCTGTGCGCCCCGACGCGCATGGGCCCGGGCGCTAGCGAGCAGCCCTTTGATTTCTTCTTTCGTCAGTTCCCGGTACTGGCCAGGCTGCAGCATGCCCAGTTTGACCGGCCCCATGGCGATGCGCTTTAATCGGGCCACTTCCAGCCCCAACTGTTCGCACATCTTTCGAATTTGACGGTTGCGCCCCTGCTGCAAAACGATTTCCAGCACCACACGGCCCTGTTGTTGTTCCAACACCCGTACGGAAGCCGGCAGGGTTTTTTCCCCGTCGATTTCCATGCCTACGCTCATCTGGGTGAGCTGGTCTTCCGTAATACCGGGGCGAATGGTAACCCGGTAGACTTTAGGTACATGCATGGACGGATGCACCATTTTATTGGCAAATTCCCCGTCATTGGTCATAAGCAGCAGCCCTTCGGATTCCCGGTCCAGCCGTCCCACCGGATAAATGCGTTCGGGAATATCTTTTACCAGTTCGGCCACACAACGGCGCCCCATTTCATCGCTCATGGTGGTGATGTAGCCCCGGGGTTTGTGCAGCATGATGTACACATTTTTGCCCCGCGCCTGTACCGGACGGCCTTTTACGGCCACACGGTCCCGCCGGGGATCAACTTTATCCCCGATATGGGCCGTTTCCCCGTTTACCGTGACCCATCCGGCCTGGATCATTTCTTCTGCTTTGCGCCGTGAAGCTACGCCGCAATCCGCCAGCATTTTTTGCAGGCGTGTATCTTTTGCCATGAATCATTCCTCGCTTTTCTTTTTTCCTTGCCGTCTGTCAGCCAAGACCGAAAAAGGACAGTATTGCCTGCCATCCCTGTTCCCACCAAGGGGGATTTTCCGGCGGCTGAACGACGTGCCGGGCCAAGAGGGTAATTTGGCCAATTTTCTTTTCTTGCAACCAGTATTCAATCTGCCCGACGGCCTCTCCCTCTTGCGGGGAAGCTTTTGGCGCCGGACATGTGACCTGTCTTGTGATTTTTTGTTTTCCTGCGGGCAATACAAACTGGATTTCGTCCTGTTCCGGCACCGCTTGGAAAGTTCCCCCATCTTGTGCCGTAATGGAACAGGCCGTTTCTGCTTCGCTCACGGTAAAACGTGCCATCTGCGAAAAGCCATATGTCAGTAGGGCGTCGTGGTCGCGCCAATCGTCCGGATCGTGCAATGTAACGGCGATCAACCGGGCGCCGTCCCGCTCCGCACAGGAGACCAGGCACCGCCCCGCTTTTTGGGTGTAGCCGGTCTTGCCGCCCACACACCCTTCCATTTGCCACAATAGTTTGTTGTGATTCGTAAGGGAAAGGGTGCGTACGGTTCCATCGGCTCCCTGCACCGAGACTTGCTTTTCTTTTTCCGACCACAACGCACGAAACGCGTCATTTTCCATGGCGCAAGCCGCCATTTTCGCCAAATCCCGGGCGGTGGTGTAATGGCTTTCGCCATCCAGCCCGGAAGCCGTATTAAAATGGGTGTGCTGAAGGCCCCAAGCCTGTGCCTGTTCATTCATCAGGGCCACAAACGCTTCCTCGCTGCCAGCCACCGCTTCCGCTCCCGCTACTGCCGCCTCATTACCAGAAGCCAGCAACATACACGCCGCCAGGTCCGACAGGCGAATCACATCCCCGGCTTTCAGCCCGGAGGAAGAGCCTTCCTGAGAAACGGCTGTTTCACTGACTGTGACTCGCCAATCTGACAACTCTGCGCTTTCCAGCACCAGATACGCCGTCATAATTTTTGTCGTACTGGCCATAGGCAGTTCTTCTTGCCCTTTTGTTTCATACAATACGGTATCGGACTGGGGGTCGTACACCACGGCCGCCTGGGCCGAATGGGTACACACACCCGCCGCCAGGCTGTCTGTGGGCATCCAAAATCCCACCATCCCCACCAAAAAAGCCATCAAAGCCGCTTTGACATGTTTCATCGCTTTCACCGCCTTGTTTTCAACCGTATGCGGAAAAGCGTCTGTCTATGCGCCTATGCGGCTTTCGTTATTCTTCTGCCGCTTCTTTTGCTTCTTTCTGTTTTTCTTTTTCTTCGTTGCGTTTGGCCAGCGTTTCTTTCACTTTGTCCACCAAAGATTCGATGGTATCCATAAAACCGGGGGCCATGGTTATCACGCGATCCAACGCGCTGGTGCAGGGGTCCAACTGCAAAAGCCGGACTTTTCCTTCCTGAATGGTCAAAAAACCCACAGGGATCACGTTGACACCGCCGCCGCTGCCGCCGCCAAACAGGTCTTTTTGTGCCTGCATCTTGCACGGCAGATCCGACCCGCCGGCCGCAAATCCGTAGCTGACTTTGGAAACCGGGATGATCGTTGCACCGTCTACCACAATCGGATCGCCGATCACCGTGTTCACATCCGCCATGCTGCGAATTTTATCGAGGGTCAATCCCATCATGCTGTCAATCGATTGTCCATTCATTTTCTGCACCGCCTTTTGAATCATTTCTTCGGCCTTTTGCCGGGCCGAACCATCTTGTGTGTTCTTTTTCTTTTTGGGTTTGCGCAGCCACTCAAGCACAAGGCGAAATAGCAGCAAACCCACTTGACCGACAATACGGCCCGGCCGAATCCAGCCTTTGGCCTCGATATCGGCTGTCAGCCCCGGTGTATCAAAATCCGGCACAACGGAAACCGTATACCGCCGGCAGTGACACCACTGTGCGATCAGGGAAACCAGCGGATAGATCCCGGCGCAATATTTGCCATACGCCAAAGCGGTATCATACGCGGTTTCTTCCCCGATTTGTACCAAAAGGTCCCATTTGGTAAGGTGAAACCCTGTGGCTATTTTCTCTAGCGCCCGGCCGCTATATAACAAGCTGCGGCCCAGGGAACGAAAAACTTCGCTTTTTCCCCCTTTGCGCTGGACAAGGGAAGAAAAAAGCCCCGGTTTTTTCTCTTGCGGCTGTGGCTGTGGTTTTTCTTTTTTCTTTTTTGCCTTCTTGGGCTTTTTTGACTTTTTCGGTTTCTTTTTCTTTGCTTTTTGCGCTTTAGGTGCTTTCTGTTTTAGAGGATCCCAGCAAAAAAACAAAAACCGGATGCGAAAAGCCACCGTTTCTTTTAAAGAAAAATCAAAAAAAAGCGGAATTTGGAACAGAAGGAAGATCGTTACAAGGATGCCTATGATCCATAGCCAAACTGTCAACGCCGTTCCCCCTCCCCTGTTTTCTCATAAAAAAGCCGGTGTCCTTTTACGATGCGGATTCCTCCGTTTTTGGTTCGGCGTCTTCTTTGTCCGGCAGCGCCGGCAACTCCGACAGGGAAGAAATCCCCATACACCGAAGAAAATTATGGGTCGTCCCATACAGCAGCGGCCGGCCCGGCAATTCCAACCGGCCCCGTTCTTCAATCAGCTCTTTGTTCATCAGGCCGCTGATGGCCCCGGAACAGTCCACCCCGCGCACCTGCTCGATATAAGCCCTGGTAACCGGCTGGTTATAAGCGATTACTGCCAGTACTTCCATGGCCGCCTGTGACAGCGGCACATTCCGGCGCAAATCCAGCGCCTCCCGTACTTTTTGGCTCCACTGGGGACGCACGCTGATCTGAACCGTATCGCCCAGGCGCAGCAGGCACAGGCCGCTTTCTTCGTCTTCGTACCGCCGGGCCAGTAAGTTCAAAATTTTTTCGATGGTCCCCTCTTCGACTTCCAACACCTGCGATAGCCGCGTGACCTCCATGGGGTCGCCGTTTGCAAACAGGATGGCTTCCATTTGTGCTTGCATCTCTTTGATTTTCACTGTTCGCCCTCCCGTTTCAGTAAGCAGACTTCCATTTCGTCCCCGTCGCCTTCTACCCGTACCCGCCGGCTGTGTATTAGCTCCAACAGGGCCAAAAAGGCAGCTACCCGCTCACTCTTATCTTGTTTTTCCGTAAATAGGCGTTTATATGCAAGGCGGGGCTGTTTCCATAAACGCCGCAGGACCGACACGATCTGCGAAGACACCGAAACAATGCGGTGCCGCACAATCCCCGAAAAGGCCTCTTCTGTGGGCATGGGTACTTTTTTCCGGCCACTGGCCGCCAAACACGCGTCGTATAAAGCCTGCCGCTCAATGGTTCCCCGGTACGCACGTTCTTTGGGGAATTCCATGGCCGGGCGCACCAACCGGTCAAACGTAAACTGCTGGGCAAACAGCAGGGCGGCTTCCCGGCACTGGCGGTATTCCAAAAGTTCTCCCACCAGTTCTTTTTTCATGGCTTCCTCTTCTTCCCGTTTGGGCAAAAGGGAAAGCGATTTGATATAAACAAGCCGCGCCGCCATCTCCAGGAATTCACTGGCAACTTCCAGGTTTTCCTCCTGCATGCGGCGCACGTGTTCCATATACTGGGTGAGCAGTTCCGCAATGGGAATGTCAAAAATATTCAGTTTATTTTTCTGAATCAGTGCCAGCAATAGATCCAGCGGCCCTTCGAAGCCTTCCAGCTTATACGAGATCTTTTCCAATTTACAGCACTCCAAACAAACGGAAGGGAAGTTCCGCCAGATAGAAAATCCCGTTCGTCAGGGCCGACTGCAAATATGAAAGCGGCACATCCAGTGCGCCAGAAAAGATCAGCAGGAATACCACCAGCATGATCTGGTTTTGGTACCGGTAGTACTGGTACATGGCCCGGCCGGACAAGAAGGCACCCACTACTTTCGACCCATCCAAAGGCGGCAGCGGCAGCAAATTGAAAACCGCCAGCGAAGCATTCACCGTAATATAATAGGAAAAGAAATAGAAAAGCCAGTCCGGTACCACATAATGGAACGCAAAAATAGCCACCGCCAGATAGAGCAGGGCGCCCACCAGTGCGGCCAAAATATTGGAAACAGGCCCGGCCAGCGCCGTCAGCGCCATATCCCGGCGCGGATTTTTAAACCGGCGGGGGTCCACCGGCACGGGTTTGGCCCAGCCAAAGCCAAACAGCAGCAAAAACAGGGCCCCCAACGGGTCAAAACTCGCCAGCGGGTTAATCGTATGGCGCCCCGCTTGCAGCGCCGTAGAATCTCCTAACTTATTGGCCATCCAGGCATGGGCATATTCATGCAGGGGCAAAATGGCAAACATGACGAACAAGACCGCCAGTATGCTCATCATTACACTGGTGAAATCCACAGATCCACCGCGCAGCAGCGTAAAAATGGCATGAATCAGCATCAGGCAACACTCTCCTTTTTACTATGGAATTATAGTACATCCGGGAAAAAATTACAAGGGAAACCCTTTCGATTCTTTTCCATCCTATTATTCCCACGCGTTTATGACTTTTTTCTGATATTTCAGGCGAAAAATTTCATTTGTCCAGAAAAAATGGAAGGAATCGTAAAAAAGGGGTTGCTTTTTTTCGTTCCTTCTGATAAAATAATCCTGTTGCAATTCTGAAATGCCCTTTTAAAGGAGGTGCAGACATGGCAAAGTGTGAAATCTGCGGCAAGGCTATGGTTTTCGGTATCCGTCAGTCCCATTCTCACAGACGTACCAACAGAACCTGGAAGCCCAACATCCGTCGCGTCAAGGTCATGGTGAATGGTACGCCCAAGCATATCTACGCCTGCACCCGTTGCCTGCGTTCCGGTAAAGTAACGCGCGCATAATGACCCGAAAAAGTAGAAGGAACCTTTTTACTAAAGGTTCCTTTTTCTTTTTTCCAAAAAACGGCGGGTTTACTCTTTATGATGAAAAATAGGCCCCATCCTTTGCGGGTGGGGCCTATTTTCTTTATGCTTCGTGTTTTTTGGGTACCAACTTTTTCTCTTCCCCATGGATGAGCCTTACAATATTCGCCCGATGTAAAAAGATGACAATGGCGCCGATCATAAACGCCAGAATCGTGCAGGTGATGACATAGGCAAGATCAGCCTGTTCCACCCCAGACAAAAATTGGTTCTGGTAATCACAGAAATAGGTAATCAAAAAGGTCGCAATGGGATACACCACCGCCCCTACCATGGAACTGAGCGACACAATGCGGGAAATGGCAAAAGTAATAATGAACCCCAGCAGTACCAGTACGAACACACGCCAGTCGATAATGGCCATCATGGCGGCACTGGTTACCACGCCTTTCCCACCGTGAAAGTGGAAATAGATCGGATATACATGGCCAAGCAGGCAACCGAAACCAGCGGCAAACGCGCCGTACTGTTCTACCAGCGGCGACAGCCCATAAAGGCCCGCAAAATAACCAATGATAGCTTTCCCGATCACAACAGCCAACACACATTTCAAAAAATCAAACAGGAAGGTCAGCGCCGCTGCCCTTTTCCCCACCGAACGCAACACATTCGTGGCTCCTGCATTGCCGCTGCCAAATGAGCGGATATCCTTTGAAATGAAAATCTTCGTAAAGATAATGGAAAAACTCAGGCTGCCAAGAAAATAGCCAATCCCAGCTACCAAAATACCAGGCAGCGCCAGCTGCTGCAAATGTTCAACCCACATAGTACACACGCCTTTCCTTTGTTTTGATTCGGGCCTTTTTCGTCAGGTTTTATCGCCGCGTTCCCGAATAATGAAACGTACCGGTGTACCTTTGAGCCCAAAGGTTTCGCGAATACGGTTTTCCAAATATCGTTGATACGAAAAATGGAACAGCTCCGCCGAGTTAACAAAGCACACAAATGTCGGCGGGCGTGTCGACGCCTGGGTCATATAATAGATTTTCAACCGGCGGCCCTTATCCGTCGGCGGCTGCACCCGGGCTGTGGCCTGGGCCAGCACGTCATTGAGGGTACCGGTGGCAATGCGCATGGAGTTGCTGTTGGCCACCACTTTCACCAGCCGGAACAGATCGTCCACCCGTTGCCCGGTTTTGGCCGACAGGAAGATCATGGGCGCATAGGGCATAAACGAAAAATCTTTTTCCAGCTCTTTGCGGTATTCATCCATGGTGGAGCCGGTCTTTTCCGGCACTGCATCCCATTTGTTCACCACTATGACGCATCCCTTACCGGCTTCATGAGCCAGCCCGGCCACTTTGGAATCCTGTTCGGTAAAACCGACAGTGGCGTCGATTAAAATCGCGCACACATCGGCCCGTTCAATGGCCATTTCAGCCCGCAGGTTGCTGTATTTTTCGATGGTATCTTCCACTTTGCTGCGGCGCCGCAGGCCAGCGGTATCGATCAAGATAAACCGGCCAAATTCATTTTCCACCGGGGTATCGATGGCATCCCGGGTCGTACCGGCAATATCGGATACAATGCACCGGTTTTCCCCGGCGATATAGTTGACCAGCGAGGATTTGCCCACATTGGGTTTGCCGATAATGGCAATGCGCACAGTTTCGCTCTCTATTTCTTCCTCTTCTTCCTCCGGCAGGTACTGGAACACCGCATCCAGCAGGTCGCCGGTTCCGTGCCCATGCACGCTGGAAACCTGGATCGGATCGCCCAGCCCCAGATTATAAAACTCATAAAATTCCGGCGGCGGATCGCCCAGCGTATCGCACTTATTCACGCACAGTACCACCGGACGGCCACTTTTTTGCAGCATAGAAGCCACTTCCTGATCGGTGGCCACCAATCCGGAACGCACGTCCGTTACAAAAATAATCACATCCGCCGCATCGATGGCCAGTTGCGCCTGTACGCGCATCTGGGACAAAATGATATCTTTGGATTCCGGCTCAATCCCGCCCGTGTCCACCAGGGAAAAGGTGCGGTTCCGCCATTCGCATGTGCCGAAAATCCGGTCACGGGTCACCCCGGGGGTATCGTTCACGATAGCCCGGCGTTCCCCGATCAGCTTGTTAAACAGGGTCGATTTGCCCACATTGGGGCGGCCCACCACAGCCACAACCGGTTTAGCCATGTTCCTCATTCCTTCCTATGATAGCATCCAGCAGTTCATACCCATTGTTGGAAACCGGCCGTACCGGGCGTCCCAACTGCCGGGCGAGCTCCTGCAGTGACATGTCGTCAAGAAAAACATCTTCCTGCTGCCGCAGGGTTACTCCCGGCAGCAGAACTTCATCTCCCAGCTCGGCTTCCTGTCTGAGGCGGCGCAAAATATCCTGGCCTGTCAGCAGACCGGCTACATTGACCGTGCCGCCAAAAAAGTCATTTTTTACCGGGATGAGCTTTATTTTTATATTATCGCATCGATCCCGCAGTTCGTCAAGAAGCGTTTCTAAAAACGAATAGGCGCCTTCCCCCGTTACCATAGTCACCTGGCGCCCAGGTTCTTTGGGCAGCGCATTTTCTTCCACCGCCCCCTGCAGCGCATCCATAAATTCGCTCTTTAGACTGGTGAGCAATCCCACACCGTTTTCCAGCTGCGCAAAGTCTTCGTAAAACGGCTCATCAGGCAGCGGGCGGCCAGCCAACAGGTAGAATTCATCGGACACATACACCGTACGCGCGCCGCGCTCCCGCAAAAAACGGTCGCCAAAAGCTTCCACTTGGTCGATCACCGCGGAAGCGGTATCCGCCCGATACGTGGTCAGCGGGTACAGCCCCTCTCGGTACCGGGTAACACCCACGGGCACACAGGCGACACTTTGCAGGTTTTCGCCCAATGCATACAAATCTTCCAGTGTGCGGGTGAGTTCTTCCCCATCGTTGATGCCCGGGCATAATACCAGCTGCGCGTTGATATGAATACCGCCCTGCGCCAGCTTCTGCAAAATAGGCAAACACTGTCCGGCAAATCGGTTCCCCATCATACGGCACCTCAGTTCCGGATTTGTGGTATGCACCGATACGTTAATCGGGCTGATATGCATGTGCAAAATCCGTTCGACTTCCCGTTCGCTCAGGTTCGTCAGGGTAATATAGTTGCCAAAAAGGAAGGAAAGACGGGCGTCGTCATCCTTAAAATACAGGCTTTTCCGCATCCCGCGGGGCAGCTGGTCAATAAAGCAGAAAATACACCGGTTGCGGCAAGAACGCTGCTTATCCATCAGATACGTTTCAAACTGCAATCCGATGGCATCATACTGCCCTTTGCGCAAAGAAACCGTGTGTTCCTGGCCCGCTTCATTCCGCAGCGTGAGTTTCAGGTTGGCTTCTGTTTCGTAAAAGCGAAAATCCAGAATGTCGATAATATCATGCCCGTTCATGCGCAGCAGCGTTTCTCCCGGACGGATACCGGCCCGCTGGGCCGCACTATTGTTGTCGACCCCCGTGATCTGTACAGCCATAGGACCCTTCCTTTCCTTTACTTTCCAAATTTTTACAAAAAAATAGAGAAGGATTGCTCCTTCTCTACCCTTTTGCATCCACAGAAAGAAACTCTTACGCTTCCTTCTTCAGCACGTCCCGGCCGTTATAGTAACCGCAGGCCTTGCAGACTCTGTGAGGCACCTTGTACTCGCCGCACTTCGGGCACTTAACCAGAGCCGGAGCTTCCATTTTCCACACATTGGAACGTCTCTTGTTCTGTCTTGCACTCGATACTTTTCTCTTGGGTACTGCCATTCTGAGCACCTCCTTATAGTCATGGTAATAGTTTGCCTTAATTCATCAGTTGCCGTAATACTTCCAGCCGAGGGTCCACATCATGGTCATGGCAATGGCAAGTGCCCTCATTGAGATTCTGGCCGCACACATCACAAAGCCCCTTGCATTCGGGTTTGCAAAGGAACTTGCTCGGAAGCTCCAGCAGGATATCCGCCCGCAGCAATTCGCTGACGTCGAGCGTATCGTTCTCAACCTGGAAATAGGTATCGTTTTCTTCGTCGTTCAGTTCCCGTACAAGCAGGTGCTCAAACGAATAGGAGTAATGGCGGTCAATCTGTTCCGCACAACGATCACAGGGAATCGAAAAATCAAATTCCACCGTTACGTTCATTTGGGCCGCACCGGCTGAACTTTTCACCTGACCAGTAGCAAAAACAGGCGAAACGAACGGGTGCGAACCGCTGATCTCCACATCGGAAAGGTCGAGCTGATCCTGAAACGCGAGGATTTCGTCGTCGTTTTCAAAAATCTTGCGCAGATCCAGCTGCATAATCTCTCACTCCAAGCATCTATACCGGCAACTTTCCTAACGAAAGACACCGTTAAATATTATAGTAGACCTTACCCCATTTGTCAACGAAAAAATTCCGGTTCCTTTCACAAAATATCGGTCCCTCCCGGCCCCAGGCCCTGTGGTTTCTGCTGTTGCTTAATTAGAAAAAAGCGGGTATAATGTTTGTTTAGAAAATTTAAAGGAAATGGGTGCGGTTGGTGCCGTAACCCGCATGAAAGAAACGGAGCGAAAAATGCCATGCTGAAAACCGCTTTTGTGATCCTTACCTGCAAAGCGCTCAGCCTTGTTGGGCGCATGGTGGGCAAAGGTAGCAGCCTGCCGGGCAAAATCTGCCTGCGCATGGACCCGAACATTCTGAAAAAAATCCAGTTGCCCTCTGCCGTTATGGCTGTCACCGGGAGCAACGGAAAAACTTCCACCGTGGAAATGATTGCCCATGTGCTGCGAAGCAGTGGCAAAAAAGTGGCCTATAATAAGGAAGGCAGCAACCAAATCGAAGGGGTCACCACCTTTTTGCTCAATGACTGCACCCTGTCCGGCCGGGTAAAAAGCGATATCGTACTGCTGGAAAGCGACGAACGCTTTGCCCGTCACACCTTTAAGCATTTTCACCCCACCCACTATGTCATCAATAACCTGTATCGCGACCAGATGACCCGCAACGGCCACACCGAATGGATGTATGATATTGTCAAGCAGAGCGTATACGATGACACCCGCCTGATCCTCAATGCCGACGACCCCATGGTGGCGCGCTTTGGCATGAACCGGGATAATGTGGTGTGGTTCGGGGTGGAACGCATGCCGTTTTCTCACGAGAAAAACGACAGCGTCTATAATGACGGCGCTTATTGCCCTGCGTGCAAACACCCGCTCACCTATGATTATTATCATTATAACCACATCGGCTCTTACCACTGCGACCACTGCGGCCTCCACCGGGAAAAACCGGCCTATGCCGTGACTGACGCCAGCCAGGAAGACCAGTATATTGTCATTAACGGGGAATCCCGCATTGCGCTGAGTTTTAACGGCGTCTATCATTTTTATAACACGCTGGCTGCTTTTGCCGCCTGCCGGGAGTTGGGTATTCCCGCCGCGCAGATTACCGAAGCGCTGCAGCACTATATTATGAAAAACGGGCGCATCATGGATTTCCGCGTGGGTGAACACGAGGGTACGCTGCTGACCAGTAAGCATGAAAACTCGGTTTCCTATGACCAATCCATCCGCGTCGCCGTACGGGATCAAAAAGCCGGCACAGTGATTATTATTGTGGACGCGATCAGCCGTAAATACTTCACCAGCGAAACGTCCTGGCTGTGGGATATCGATTTTGAACTGCTTAGCGCCCCGCATATCAAAAAGATCATTTTGGCGGGCACGTATGCCTATGATTTGGCCACCCGTTTTTCCTACACCGACATTCCTTTTGATAAAATTGAAGTGATCGAAAACATGGACGAAGCGGTACAAGCACTGCGGGAGCGGGCTGTGGGCTATATTTACGGCATCACCTGTTTTTCCGACAAAGAAAAATTACTCAGCCGGGTCGAACCGGTTAACCCTGCGAAAGGCGGCGAGGAGAAATGAAAATCCTTCATCTGTACCCCGATTTTATGAATCTGTATGGGGAATACGGCAATATGCGGGTGCTGCAGCGGCACTTGCAAGATCAGGGCATAACCGTTACGCTGGAAACCAAAACCATCACCGATGATTCCCTGGATTTTTCCGATGTGGATTTTATCTAT
Organism: uncultured Clostridia bacterium; assembly: GCA_930990065.1. Classification (GTDB taxonomy): domain Bacteria; phylum Bacillota; class Clostridia; order Oscillospirales; family Acutalibacteraceae; genus Heritagella; species Heritagella caecorum. Next base: position 176,589 of record CAKNOA010000001.1, read on the forward strand.
ATCGGCTGTGGTACGGAACGCAGCCAGAAAGCGGCGCTCAAGCACCTGCTGCCGTACCGTGAGGCTATTCTGGATGCCTGCGAGCGGGGCGTTGTGGGCTTATTTACCGGCAATGCCTGTGACATGCTGGGCGCTTCCATTACCGACGGCAGCGGCACCGAACACAAAGCGCTGGGGCTGTTGCCTTTTACCACAGTCGAGAGCGCCGACGAACGGTATACCGGCGACGCCATGACGGAACAAGCTCCTTTCGGCCAGGAAGCCGTAGGCTTTTTGAATAAGTGCAGTGAGGTTACCGGTATTACCAATCCCCTCTTTACGCTGAAAATGGGAATGGGAAATCAAAAAGGCGATACGGGCGAAGGCTGGCAGAAAAACAACTTCTTCGGCACTCACCTGATCGGCCCGGTGCTGGTGAAAAACCCCGCCATACTCAATCACATGGTTAAGCTTCTTTTGGAACGGGAAACCGGGAACAAAACGCTGAAACCGGTTTCGTATCCCTTTGAAGAAAAAGCCTATGAAACCACCCACCGGGCACTGACACAGCGCCTCCAAAACACCCAGCAGGCCTAAAAGGCCTGCTTTTTTTATACCGTAATTTCGGTCCACTTCCCCTTGCGGAAACGCAAGTACGATAGCACGAACCGGCAGGCCTGGTCGAGGAACAATCCCACCCAGGCGCCAAACAGCCCCATGTTAAACGGGAAACATAATAGCCACCCGAAGAATGGCCGTACAAACGTGACGCTAAACAGCGACGTCAGCGCCGTATACCGGGTATCCCCGGCACCGCGCAGGCATCCGTTAAAAATCACCTGCGGGATTTGCAGGAAGATCACAAGCGACATGACCTGCATAATCATGACCCCGTAATCCAGGATGGCTTCTTCGCTGGAAAACCAGCTGAAAATAAAGCGCCCGCCCAAAACGAATACCACGGCTAAACAGCAGGCAAAAAACAGCCCGAACCGCTGGCACACGGTACCATACAGTTTTGCCAGATCCCGGCGTTTCCGTCCCAGGCTTTGCCCTACCAGCGAAACCGCTGCCACCTGAATCCCGTCGCCAAAAGAAAACGAGATGCTCATCAGGTTCATCCCCACCTGGTGCGCCGCATAGGCCACCGTGCCCATCCGGGCCACAATCACCGAATAGGTAAAGAAACCAATCCGCATGAAAATCTGCTCAGCCAGAGCGCTGGAGCCGATATTGGCCAAAGCTTTCAGGCTTTCTTTATCAAAACGGAATCCTCTGGCATACCCGATATACAGGTAACTGTGGGGATGGCAGACCGATGCAATACTCATCAGGCTCCCCACGGCGGAACCGATCACGGTGGCCCATGCGGCCCCCGCTACTCCCAACGCCGGAAAGCCAAAGTTCCCGCCGATGAGCAGGTAATTAAGTACAATATTCACGCCGTTGGCCGTTAAATTGGTGCGCATGGCAATTTTGGTATTGCCCACGCCCCGCTGGCCTGCGTTAATAACCAGGGAAATGACCGTAAAGACAATGCCGCCCATGACGATTTCAAAATATTCCCGTGCATATTCGTGGGTATCGGGCTGGGAACCGGCCGCATGCATAATATCATTGGCAAAAAATAAACACAACCCGCTGATAATGACGACCATGGCCATGGCAATCACAAAGGCTTGCTGCAAGACCCGGTTGGCTTTTTGCTGCTCCCCTTCCCCTTTTCGCCGGGCTACAATGGCGGAAACCGCCGTATTGATGGAAAAGAAGAAGCAAAGCCCTATAAGTTTCGGCTGGGTCGTCAGCCCTACAGCGGCAATGGCGTAGGTGCCAAGGAAACTAACCATCATCGTGTCAATAAACCCGACAAGACTCACCAGAAACGATTCCACAATGGAGGGCCATGCAATAGCGATGGTATCGTGGAACAGCTCCCGGTTGGATGGAATCGCACCAGCCGGTGGAATGTTTGCGAGAATTTTTTGCTGATTGAGGATCTGCAAAACCGTCACCGTCTTTCTTTTTGCTTTGTCAACAACATTATACAACAAAAGAGCCGGACTTTCTACCCGAAGCCGGCTCTTTTTCATAATGTGGAAATAGAACATCGATGGTTATGGTTTCGAGATTCCCATGGTGATCAGCTGTTGGGCTTCCTCTTTTACGTAATCCCGGCGGGATTCCGCATCCGGCTTAATGCCAATGGACGAATAAATCACCAGGAACATCATGGCGGTTTGGCTCCACAGGATCGTCACATCGGTCATACCGTGCAGGCACACGGCACAGAACGAGACCACCAGCAGCACATTGGTGCTGGTGCTGTGATAATGGCGCAGCCGCCTGAGCAGCCGTGCGAGCTGTGAAAAGACAAAGTACAAAATGCCCACCGTGCCGACAATTCCAAAATTCAGCAGCAGATCAAGGTACAAATTGTGGCTATGGGCCGTAATATAGCCCCCCAGCCGGCTGCAAATCATGGCGTATGTCATGGGGCCCCGGCCCAGGATGGGGCATTCCCGAATCCCCCGCACCGCCGTAATCCAAATTTCCAGCCGCTGATCCATCGCGTGGGTAGCGGATAGTAAATGCGGGAACAAAATGGGCAGCACAGTCAGGGCGGCCACGCCCACCAGCAACAGCCCGCCCACAATGGCAGCCCCCAGTTTATACTGGCCCCGGAAAAACAGAAATACCAGCGCACAGGTCCCTGCCGTAATGGCCGAACTGATACTGTTGCACAGATAGAGCCCCATCAGGGCACTAATCCCCGTACACACATAGAAAAAGCGGTGCTGGTTTTTGGCAAAAAAGCGGTACAGCGCAATCAGAATGATGAACTCCATCATCATGCCAAAAAAGTTCGCATTATAAAAAACCGCTTCCGGCCGGTTGTCGCCATCCAGCCCCAGATCGAAGATTTTCTGAACCCAGGCAATAATCACGCAGCCAATGCTGCAAATGCAGGCCGTATCCATTAGGCTATCGAACAGCCATTTGTTCATAAACGAGCGCATATAAAATGCACAACTCAGGCACAGCAGTAATTCCAGGCAAATCGAAAGGCCCTGAAAATTCTGATAGCACAGGGAAATGATAGCCCACACCACCATCAGCCCGCCCATAATCCGGTTTTCCGGGCCGTCAAAAGCCCGGCGGCGGCGATGGGAGCTAAATAGGACACTGATGCCTTCCAACACAATCACGCAGATTGTCACATAGTACGGCATAAAAAGCGAAATGGTCAAAATAGAAGCAAAGGCGGTTTGGAAGGACACATCTTCCCGGGAGGGCATTTTTTTCAGTTGCAGGAAAAAGCGTTTTGCCAATCCTTTTTCCTCCTTTTCCACAAAAAATATCGTCACAACCGTTTATACAGCCGTGACGATATTATACCATGAATCAAATAAAAGGGCTACCCTTTTCAATGAAGCCCTCGCGTATCACGCTTGGTCACCCGATGTGCGGGCTTTTTCAAAGAACGTTAGCAGGTCATTGTAAACCCTGAAATGGTTTTGCTCGGTAATCAGCGCATGGCGCAGCCCCGGATACAATTTTAGTTCCACCTGGCATCCGGCCCGACGCATGCCCGCATACACTTTCCGTACCCCTTTGCCAAAATCCCCCACCGGGTCCTGTTCCCCGGAAAGGAGCAAAAACGGCACGTGCTTGGGAATTTTTCGGTACCACAGAGGTTTATTGATGTCCAGCAGCAGTTCGGCTACATCCCGATACCCCGATACGGTAAGCGGAAACCCGCACAAGGGGTCGTTTGTATACCGGTCCACTTCTGTTTCATCGGTGGACACCCAGTCGTTGGGAGTGCGGTTGGGCGCAAACGCTTTGTTATAGGCGCCGGTGCTCAGTTTTTGCGGCAGGGGATCGTGCCCTTTAGGCCCGCAGCGATGGACCAAGACTTTCAGTGCCTGTAGCTGCAGCTGCCCAACAGCCGCCCCCGGCCCGGCCGATGTCCCCATCAGGGCCACCGCTTTCATGTCGCTGCCAAAACGCGCCACATAGGCCCGGCACACAAAAGAACCCATACTGTGCCCAAACAGGAAAAAGGGCAGATTTTCGTATTCTTCCCGCAAAATGGTGTACAGCTTTTTGGTATCCATCACCAAATTATGGCACCCACCGTTTTCAAAATATCCGTAATCGGCGCCGCTGCTCACCGACCGGCCATGGCCCAAATGGTCATGCGCCACGACCACATACCCGTTTTGCGCCATAAAGGCGGCAAAATCGCGGTACACACCACTGTGTTCCGCCATGCCATGTACAATCTGCAAAACGCCGACTACGTCGCTCAAATTGACCGGTTCCGTCACACGCACAAAAATCCTTTTGCCCGTAGCCACCGAATCGAAGGTAAACGTTCTTTCCCGGATCTCCATACGCGAGCCTCCTTTTTTGTTTCAAAAAATTAGTTCATCTGTTTTTCAAAACTAGATAGTACAATAATTATAACGAACCTATCATGGGCTGTCAAGCATCCCCTTCGGGTTCGCTTGCCAATTTTTCGGCTTCCTGCTGGGAAAACGGCGGGATAAAGTCTTTTTTCGCAGACGCTAGCCCCTGGGCGTACCCGTCCAGCTCCAATTCATACAGCACCTTCATCACCCGGTCGTATTCCCGCCGGGTGATCCGGCGGTTGATCTCCGGAAACTCGCTAGCCCGTCCGCAGGGCACATACTGGGCCATAATACTCACCGGCACCGCCGTGCCGAACGTTTCTTTAATCCAACGCAGCACCGCCATGGAGTTGTGGGTGTGCCCCGGCAAGATCAAATGGCGCACCAAGGTGCCGCTTTTCATCATACCGTCCTCTTCATACCGGGCGGGGCCGGTCTGGCGCACCATTTCCCGAATGGCGGCCTTGGCTCGTTGGGGATAATCCGGTACGCCGGACAGCTGCTGCCCCAACCGGGCGTCTTCATACTTCATGTCAGGCAGATAGATGTCTACCAGCCCTTCCAGCGTGCGCAGGGCTTCCACCCGCTCATAGCCCCCGCAATTATACACCACTGGAACAGGCAAAGGCCCCATTTGCAGCGCCTGACGAACAGCGGGCAAAAAATGGGTGGGTGTTACCAGGTTGATATTATGGGCTCCCTGTTCCACCAAATCTTCCATGATATGTCGCAGTTGTGGGACCGTCACCGGTTTTCCAATGCGGTGTTGGGTACTGATGGGGGTATTTTGGCAGAACACGCACCCCAGCGAGCAACCGGAAAAGAAAATCGTACCGGACCCCTTTTCTCCGCTGATACACGGTTCCTCCCACGGGTGTAGCGCGGCCCGGGCCACCACTGGCAGGGCTCCCATGCCGCAAAAACCGTGTCCTTCGGTTTCGGTCCGGCGGGCGCCGCATTGTCTGGGACACAGGCGGCAGGATTCGATTTCCACCCTCATACCTTCTCCTCCGTGATTTGCAGAAAGGCACACAGTCCGCCGCGATGCCCCTTGGTCGCACGATGGGAAAACAGTAAATCATGGTGGCAGCAGGTGCATACTTCGGCCACCGTGATGTGTTCGGGGCGAATGCCCGCTTTCAGCATAATTTGCCGGTTGAGCTCCCACAGGTTCAGCATCGCTTTTTCCTCCGAAACCGGGCGCAGGACTCGCTCGACGGGCACATAGGAAAGCGCTTTCACCTTTTCAATGACCGGCGTATCTACTTCATAGCAGCACGGGCCAATGCTCGGGCCGATGGCCGCCACCAGATCATCAGGCACCGACCCGAATGCCTGTTCCATGGCTTCTACCATATGCTGTGCCATTTCGGCCACCGTACCGCGCCAACCGGCATGCCCCAATCCGATGGCCCTGTTTACTGGGTCCACAAAATACAACGGCACACAGTCGGCATAATGGGTCACCAGGGTAACCCCAGGTTCATTGGTAATCAGCCCGTCGATACCGGGGGCATCCTGCGGTTTAAAAATGCCCACACCGGCCTGGGCGGCTCCTACCCGGCGAATTTGGGTATGGTGATCCTGGGCCGACGACACCAATTTGTTTTCGTCAAAGCCCACGGCCCGGCTAAAGCGGCGGTAGTTTTCCCGCACACGTTCCGGGTCGTCCCCACGCCCAAACGCCAGGTTCATGGACGCATACTCCCCTTCACTGACACCACCCAGACGGGTGGAAAATGCATCTTTTACAAAACCCAGCTGCGAAAGCGCCGGGAACCGCAGAAACGATACCCCGTCCTGCTGGCATAATTCCATTTGGCCGATCATAGTCCTACATCCTCTCTTCCTTGTTCCCGGGTTCTGTTCCCGGGTTCTGTCCCCGGATTCCGGCCCGATATGCCGGAGCACCGCCATAAGACGATCCTGTGTTACGGTTTGCACGCTTAGTTTTTCCGACGCACATACCGACACATGCCACTGGCCGTCCCCCACGGAGTACCACCACATACCGTCACGCTGCTGCCAATCGCCTTCGATCGAAGAAAAATCACATGTGTGCATGGCATAGGCAATTCCTTTGCCGCTACACTTTCCATACGCTTCTTTTAACGTAAAAATACGGGTAAACGCTTCCGGGGTATGACATCCCTGTTCCTTTGGCGAAAAAGCATAGCGGGCCACTTTCTCCCGAAAAGGCGTGAGCGGCTGCACATCAATGCCCACGGGAAAATGGGAAAGAGCACAGGCGCACCCGGTATCACAGTGGGATAGATTCACATGCAGCCCGTCAAAAGCCTTGCCGCACAGTTCCGGTTTTGTGCCCGCTGGAAACGAAAAAACCGGTGGTTGTGTGATACCATATTCGGTATAAAGGGCATAGCGCAACAAAAGATAAGCCGCCATGCTCTGCGCCCGGTTTTTCTCAAAACGCAGCGCCGCGATCTTTGCCCGCCGCTGGTCAGAGAGCAAGGCCATCCCCCATGTCACTTCTTCTGTTGTAAAAATTGGATGCTGCCATAGATAGATCATTTGTTTTCCTTTTCGTCTGGTAAGTCTTTTGACGCATACAGCGACCGCAATCCGATCACCGGCGTCATGGTACTGGCCCGTGCAATAGCGCCATTGCCAAAACGGCGGCGGATGGCATCGACGCTGGTTTCCAGTTTCGCCTTTTTTTCGTCCATGTGCGGTGTTTCTTCAAAAAAGCTCTGCTGGACGGAAACCGGTTCTTCCGAAAGCGAAATGGCCGTGACGGTGAGCATGCGCACCGGTTTTCCCTCCTGCCAATTTTCCTGCAACAAACGATGGCAGGCTACCGCCAGATCTTCACTGACGCGGGTACTAAATCCCAGTTGCTTTTGCCGCTGTATCACATGGAGCGCCGGATTTTTCACCGTGAGCTGCACGCCGTTGGCCCACATGCCGCTGTGCCTAACGCGGGCCGCCACATCATCGGATAAAGCCGTAATAGCCGCCCGCAAATCGCTTTCCCGGGTGAGATCCTGGGGGAAGGTAATCCCCCGCCCCACACTTTTAGGGGCCTCTTTTTCATCGAACCGGTGTACCCGGCTTTCATCTTCGCCCCGGGCGTATGTGCCCAGTACCGGCCCAAATTTGCCCAGCAGCCGGTGCAATAAGTCCGGTTCGGCCAGCGCCAGTTGCCCGATTGTGGCAATGCCTGCTTTTTTTAACGTGTCCGCGGCCGACCGCCCGACATAGAGCATGGAGGTCACCGGCAAAGCCCACACCAGTTGCCGGTAATTATCCCGGGAAAACTCGGTGGTAGCGTCGGGCTTTTTATAATCGCTGCCCAGTTTCGCAAAAACCTTATTCCAACTGACCCCTACGCTGATGGTCAGCCCTGTTTCCTGCCGTACTTCCCGGCGAATCCGGTCCGCCAGGGCTCGGGGCTCCTTTTCAAACAGTTTCCAGGAGCCGGTCACATCCATCCAGCTTTCATCGATGGAAAAGGGCTCCACTAAATCCGTATACCGCCCATAGATGCCGTTGATTACCTGATAGTAATGCCGGTATTTTTCGCGGTGAGGCGGCAGCAAATGCAAATGAGGGCATTTTTTCCTAGCTTGCCAAATGGTTTCCGCCGTCTGGATACCAAAGCGTTTGGCCGGTTCATTTTTGGCCAAAATGATGCCGTGGCGGCCCTCCGGATCACCGCACACCGCGGTGGGTACATCGCGCAGTTCCGGATGAGCTAGCAATTCCACGCTGCAAAAAAAACTATTGCAGTCGCTGTGGAAAATAACCCGATCCGGCACGATGTCCGCCTCCTTACTCGCTCTCATCCTCTGGGTGTGTTTCTTGTTGCAGGCGGCGCAGTTCTTGCAGCAGCGCCTGCTGCCTGGGTGCATCTAACATGGCAAACAGACACAACAGTTCGCTTTCATCCGATGACAAAGTATCAAAACCATCTACATTCTGTTCGGGGGATTTATCTTGTTCTCTCATATACATGCCCCCTGTTTGCGGCCAAAGATGGCCCTCCCAGTTTTCAAAACATGGCACTGATTTTCAAAATATTTGTGGCCCGCATTCATTCATCTTTAGTATAGTGGTTACCCTGTTTTTTTGCAATGGCCTTTTTCCTCATCCCGGACGGAAACAGAAGAAAACAAAAAGCACCGGATTTCTGCACAAACTGCGCAAAATCCGGTGCTTTGGTCGAGGTGAGAGGATTTGAACCTCCGACTTCTACGTCCCGAACGTAGCGCTCTACCAAACTGAGCCACACCTCGAAAATGATAGCCCCGGGTTTCCGAGGCTACATCTGGCAGCGGTAGAAGGATTCGAACCTCCACATACAGAGTCAGAGTCTGCTGTGCTACCATTACACAATACCGCTATTTTTCACATGGTCGCCTGCGAGATTTTTGTTCAGGTTTCTCACCCGTCGTTGTCATCTCGCTGACAACATGGTCTATTATACCAGAATAATTGAAAATGTCAACACCTAAATTCAAATTTTTTTATTTTTCTTTTTGAGAGGCTAAAATCACCTGTTCCGCGCACCGGATTCCATCGACAGCAGCCGACACAATACCCCCTGCGTAACCGGCTCCTTCCCCGCAGGGATACAGCCCCTGAAGAACCGGCGACTGCAAGGTTTCGGCTTCCCGCAAAATACGCACAGGCGAAGAGCTGCGGGTTTCCACCCCGGTGAGCAACGCATCTGGACAGGCAAAACCGGGTAACTTCCGGTCCAGACGCCGAATACCTTCCCGCATACTCTCGATCACAAAATTCGGCAAACAACACTGCAAATCCGCCGGTACCACACCGGGCCGGTAGGTGGGCGCAATCGAGCCCAGCGTTTTACTCACTTGGCCCCGCAGAAAATCTTCCACCCGCTGTACCGGCGCCTGATACGAGCCCGTCAGGGCAAAAGCCGCCTGTTCCCACTTTCGCTGGAAAGCGACGCCACCCAGCGGCCCTTCCACACCGAAATCGGAGGGCTCTACCCCCACCAGCAAGGCAGCGTTGCAGTTTTCTCCATCCCGGGCGTATTCGCTCATGCCATTGGTGACGATCCCGTTTTCCTCACTGGCCGCCGCCACGACCGAACCGCCGGGGCACATACAAAACGAATACACCCCGCGCCCATCTGGCAAATGCACGGCTAAATGATAATCAGCCGCCCCCAAGGCCGGATGGCCGGCCGCCGGGCCGTATTGGGTGCGGTTGAGCCATGCCTGCCTGTGTTCGATGCGCGCCCCGATGGAAAATGCCTTTGGCTGCATCGGAATGCCCTCTTTTTCCAACATGGCAAACACGTCCCGGGCACTATGTCCGGGCGCCAGGATGACATGACCCGTTTCCACAATCTCACAGCTGCCATTGGCACGGCGCACGCGCACGCCCGTTATTTGTCCGTCTTTCTGGAGTAGCCCTGTGCAGGTAGTGCGGAACCACACGTCCCCACCCAAACGACGGATGGTTTCCCGTATTTGGCGCACCGCATCAGGCAGGCGGTCTGTCCCCACATGGGGTTTTGCCTGCCACAGAATATCGGCCGGGGCCCCGGCCTGCACCAATTCTTCCAGCACTTTCCGTGCCCGGGGATCCTTGGTACCGGTATTCAGTTTCCCGTCCGAAAACGCCCCGGCGCCGCCTTCCCCGAACTGCACGTTGCTGTCGGGATCCAAGGCGCCTCCCTGCCAGAATGTCTGCACCCGGCGGGTGCGTTCCTCGACTGGGTCGCCCCGTTCAATCACCAGCGGGCACAGCCCGGCCTGAGCCAAAATGAGCGCTGCAAACAGGCCCCCGGGTCCTAACCCCACCACAACGGGCCGTTGGGGTAACGGCTTGGCCGGCAGGCTTTCATACCGGTATGGCTGCACATTTTGGATATGCGGGTCCCGCAGGCGGCTGACAATGGCCGCTTCCCCGGCGGTCGTTACGTCAACCGTAAGGGTAAAGTGGACACGGTCCTTTTTGCGTGCGTCTACTGAGCGCCGGAAAACTTCCAATTTTTCTACCGCTTTTTCTGAAATATGCAGTTTTTTGGCCGCGGTCTTCCACAGCCAGGTTTCATCATACGAAAGAGGGGCCGAAACCCCTGTTAATCGAATCATATCAGTTTCTTTCCTTTTTCCGGCGAGGGCACAGGCTGCGGGCCGCCGCTTCCCCGGCCAACCAGCCGGTGGCAAAGGCCCAATGCAGGTTAAAGCCGCCGCAATCGCCGTTGATATTCCAAATTTCGCCCGTAGCATATAGCCCCGGGGCCCGTTTGAGTTCCATACTGGGCACATGTGCCTGCGCAAGGCGCAGCCCGCCACAGGCCACCTGGGCCTGCTTCCACGAAGCGGTTCCTTCTACGGTAAAGCAAAAATGCTTACACCGGTGGGCAATCTCCGGCAAGGGCAGCTTCCGGTTCCCCACCGGCTGCGCCGCCTCTTTCCCCAGTACGGAGCGGACCACTTCTTGTCCCACCCGTAGGTTCATAACACCGGCCAGCAGCTCTTCGGCCGGTTCCTTCGGGTAGGTACGGCACCGGCGCATTAGATAAGACAGGATCATCTCTTCCTTTATATCCGGCAAAAGGTCTACCGATAAAGTCAGCGCCTTTTTCCGCTTGCCGTTTACGGTCCCCATCGTCTCCCATTCCGAAACCAAATGTGAGAGCTGAAACAGGCAAATACCGGACAGCGCTTCTTCGGTAAACTGGATTTCGCCTGATTCCCGGGCGATCCCTTCCCCATCCGCTAACAGGGACACGTCGCCTTTGCAGCGCATGCCTTTTAACGCCGTCATCCGCTGGCCGGACACCCGCACCGGCACAAGGCCCGGGCGGAAGGGCTGCACCTGTCCGTTTATATCGATGCCCGCCGTCTGTAAAAGCGCAAGCCCCGCCGAACTGCCGCCCAGATGGGGCGCCGCCGGACTGCCACAGGCAAGGATCACCCGGCTGGCCAAAACCGGCTCTTGCCCCGGGCACGTGAGAACCCAATCGCGCCCATTTTGGCGCAAACTTTCCACCGGGCTTTCACATAGAATCTCAATCTGCCACCGGCGGCCCTGCATCAAAAGAAGCTGCACCACCGCCGCCGCTTGTTCCCCTCGGGGGTACACCCTGCCTTCGGATTCTTCCCGGGTCCACAAGCCCATCTCCTGAAACCGACGGCGCAAAAGGGCCGGCGGGCAGGCTTGCAGCACGCTTTTGGCCTGCTCCCGGTCCCCATGGTAGTGGAGCCAATCGCCGGCCTGCTGATTTGTAAGATTGCACCGCCCGTTGCCCGTTGCCAACAGTTTGCGGCCCGGTTTTTTCCCGGCTTCCAGCACCAGTACCTGCCCGGGCCTCTTTTCTTTTGCGAGTATCTGGGCAGCGCTGATGGCAGCCATCAAGCCGGAAGCCCCGGCCCCAATGACCGCGATCGCCACTTTCTTCATAAAACAGCCCCCAATACACCGTACCCCAGTAAGCACATAATCACATCCGCCGTCAAGGTTCCGAAAATAATAGGCGGCATGGCGTGTTTAAACCGCATATTCATTAAAGCGGCAATCAGCGCTCCCGTCCAGGCCCCAGTACCCGGCAGCGGCACGGCCACAAAGACAAACAGGCCCCATTTTTGGTATTTTTCAATCTTCTGGCGGTTTTTTTCCGCCTTTTTTTCCATACGCTGGACAAATCCCTTCAGGCAGGTATTGCGCATCCAGTCGAACACCTGCCGGATAAACAGTAAGATCAGCGGTATCGGCAAAAGCGTTCCCACGGCGCAAATAAAGAAAGCGCGTACCATATCCACTTGCAGCAGTGTGGCCGCCAAAATGCCACCGCGCAATTCTAGCAGCGGCAATAAGGATACCAGAAAAATAATCCATTCCGGCGCTATGGAAGAATTAAAAGTTTTGACAATCCATTCGGTAATTCCGTCCATAAGTCCCCTCCATGAGAAACCAGTTTTCTACACCCGTGTTTCAGTATACCCAATGGAGGAACTTTCTTTTTTCTTCTACAGAATTATAGTAACATTATTGTCCGCCACACAGTTCCGAAAGCGAATCGAACCGGTACCCCATTTCTTTCCAGCCTTCCAGCAATTGCGCCAATATTTCGCAATTGGTTTTGGAGGAAGCGTGCAGCAGCACCACAGCGCCGGGATGAACGCGCCGGTTTAGTAGGTCGATGGATTTCTGGGGATCGGGCTGCCGGTCATTGAGCCAGTCTTCATACGCTAGGCTCCAAAAAACCGTGGTATACCCCATTTTGTGGGCCGCCTCTAAATTTTGCAAACTATAAACGCCCTGCGGCGGCCGGTAAAATTTGGGCATGGGCTCTCCGGTGGCGGCTTCCACCTTTTCTTCCAATGTTTCCAGTTCCTCCCGGAACACCGATTCTTCCGAAATGGCCGCCATATTAGGATGGGTATTGGTGTGATTGCCGATGATGTGCCCCTCCTTTGCCATGCGCAAAATAAGTTCGGGGTGACTATCTACAAACGAGCCCACCACAAAAAAGGCCGCGGGCACCTGTTCTTCCTTCAGCGTGTCGAGAATATCCGCTGTATACCCATTTTCGTACCCTAAATCAAATGTCAGGTACAAGACTTTTTCATTTTCATCCCCTACAAACCAGGTGTCCAGTTTTTGTAATTCGTCTTTGGACGCGGGCGCCACGGGCGTTTTCCCTTCTTCCTGAAAACTAAGCCCCCAGCACACGCTGGCGTCCGCCGAAACGGCCGTTTCTTCTCCTCCACGGGTACAGAGCCATACCACTCCCAACAAAACGCACAGCGCCGCACAGACCGACAGCAAGGTAAAACGATTGAGCCGGATGACAAACATAGTTGCTTTCCCCCTCCCTATTCCTGTCATAGCGTTATGCAGAAAAAAGGAGGAATAACACAAAAAAATAGCGCCCAGTATCAGCTGGGCGCTATCGCTATTTGATTTTATACTTTGGCAAGGGCCTGTTCCACATCGCCGAGGATATCCTCAATATTTTCAATACCCACAGAGAAGCGGATCAGATCCGGCGAAACACCGGCTTCTTTGAGCTGTTCGTCGGTCATCTGCCGGTGGGTGGTGCTGGCGGGATGCAGCACGCAGGTGCGCAAATCGGCCACATGGGTGACGATGGAGGCCATTTCCAGGCTGTCCATAAACTTCGTAGCGGCTTCGCGGCCACCCTTCACGCCAAAGGATACCACCCCGCAGGTGCCGTTGGGCATATACTTCATGGCACGTTCATGATACGGGCTGGACGGCAGACCGGGGTAGTTGACCCACGAGACTTTCGGGTGGTTTTCCAGGTATTTCGCTACAGCCAGCGCATTTTCGCAGTGGCGCTGCATACGCAAGGCCAGCGTTTCCAGCCCCAGGTTCAGCAAAAACGCGTTCATGGGGGCTGCCTGGGCGCCGATATCGCGCATCAGGTGCACGCGGGCTTTGGTGATATAGGCGGCTTTGCCAAACGCTTTGGTGTACACAATGCCGTGATAGCTTTCATCGGGCTGGGTCAGCATGGGGAATTTTCCGTTTTCCCAATCAAAACGGCCGCTGTCCACAATCACGCCGCCAATCTGGGTGGCATGGCCGTCCATATATTTCGTGGTAGAATGGGTCACAATGTCAGCCCCAAATTCAAAGGGACGGCAGTTGACCGGCGTGGGGAACGTGTTGTCCACGATCAGCGGAACCCCATGGGCATGGGCCTTTTCGGCAAACAGTTCCAAATCCGTCACCACCAGCGACGGGTTCGTGAGGGTTTCGGCAAACACGCACCGGGTTTCGGGCGTGAAGGCCGCTTCCAGTTCTTCCGGCGTAACATCCGGCGACACAAAGGTGGATTTGATTCCCATTTCAGCTAGGGTTTTATAAATCAGGTTAAACGTACCGCCATAAATCGCCGAGCTGGCCACCACATGGTCACCGGCATGGCAGATATTCAGGATGGACATCATGGAAGCTGCCTGCCCCGAAGATGTGAGCAGGGCCCCAACGCCGCCTTCCAACGCAGCGATTTTCTTTTCTACCACATCCAGGGTGGGGTTCCCGATACGGGTATAGAAAAAGCCGTCTTCTTTCAGGTCAAACAGGTTCCCCATGGTTTCGGAACTGTCGTACGTATAGGTGGTGCTCTGTACCACCGGCATCACACGGGGTTCGCCGTTTCCGGGATGATACCCGGCATGAATGCACAGCGTGTCGCGATTTTCTGTTTTTCTCATGTGACTCATCCTCATTTCTTTCACGATAGATATAAAAATCCTGTCCGGCAATTACCGCCACCAGGCAAAGGGATGGCAGGCACCGTACAAGATGTCGCGCAGAATGCCGGCCAGCCAGTCGGAAGCAAAAACCACACAGGCTACCAAAACGATAAAAAGCAGCACGGCTACTACCGACGTAAAAAACTGCCGCCGCCGGGAAGCCGGTGTCGTTTCCTCTGCCGGGGTTTCCTGGGCTTTGCGCATTTCTTCCAGCTGTTCCGCCGTCCGTTTTTGGGTTTCCTGTGCGATTTTTTCGGCTTCTTCCCGCACACGGTACGGCACCAATACGTTTTGGTCGCTGTAAAGCGCATCGCTGTTATACATGGACGGAATCCCGTCCACACCGGCCGGTTGTTTTTTGCAGGGGATTTTTGCCTGCTCTAAAGCTTTCACAATCTGTTCCGATTCGTATTCGGTGGCGGTTACCAGCAAAATAAAATCATCCGGCCTCACCACCCGCACCCGGCGGGACCCGCATTGCGAACAGCGCAGGGCGGTATCATCATTCAGATTTTTACATTTCGGACAATAGCGCATAACAAAAACTCCTCTTCTGTGCTTTTCTTATCATAGCACAGAAGAGGAGGAAAATCCACGGCTTTTTACAAAACCGGACGAAAACCCGGCGTTTACAGCAAAACCGGCTGCAACTGCCGTCCCTGCAGCGCCGCGTCGCAGGCCGGCAGCAGGTATTCGAACCGGCACACCAAAGATGTGGGTTTTAACGCACTGTTATCCTGGCGCAGAGGGACAAAATAGACATGTTTGGTATTCATTAACCGGAACAGGTTGGGGGCCGACGCTGCCAAGGCATCGTTGCTGGCAACGGCCAGCACCACCGGCAGCCCGATGCGCAGACACGATTTCACCGCCATCGTTACACTGGTATCGGTGATCCCATTGCTCAGTTTGCCCAGGGTGTTGCCGGTACACGGGCATACCACCATCAAATCCGCCATGTGGCGCGGACCGATGGGTTCCGCTTCACAGATCGTGCAGATGGGCTTTTTCCCCGTGATGGCTTCCACCTTTGCCCGCAGATCTGCCGCCGTACCAAAGCGCGTATCCGTGTGGGCCGCCATTTCTGACAACACCGGCTGCACCGGATACCGCTGCGCCATTTTTTCCATTTGTTCCAAGGCCTGCTGGTGTGTGCAGAACGAGCCGCACATGCCAAAGGCCACCGTGATCTGACTCAAACCTTCTCACTCCTCATCATGGAAAGCACCGCACGGGCTACCGCTTCCCCGGCGGCCTGTGGGGCAAATCGGCCCGGCAGCCCGGGCGCCGCCAGGTAGGCGGCCCCTTTGCCGCGCACCCATTCGGCATCCGCCCCGCCGGGTGACGAAGAGAACCGGTTTTTTTACAGACGCATCCCGTCTTCGATCCAGTCGTAGCAAGCGCCGTAGTCGGAGATCAGTTCTTCTACCCGGCTATAGCAGGCTTCCACCGCTTGCAAATACTGTTCCGGGGAACCGAATCCTTCCGTTTCCCGGCCGTCCGGTTCAATGGAAGAGGCCAGCATTTGGGCAAACAGCACTTCCTGCCCGAAGGACTCCGTGAGCAACGAAGCAATATGGGCCGCCCGGCGGCGGATCAGGTATTCGGCCATTTCGTGGATGTCGGCTCTGTCGTCCATTAAAGACGTGATTTCAGCATCGACGGCGGCTTCCTGCCCCGCCACAAACCACATGCATTCTTCGCCCAGCGACAGCTCGTCCATTACCGAAATAAGGTCAATACTGCCCACATCATTGCCACATTCCGCCAAACGGTTATAAAATTCCGCCAGCAGCTTTTTAATGGCCACCGCCGACAGGCAGGCCTGCATCTGCTCTAAGGGCGAATCCAGTTCGATTTCGCCATTTTCCCGCAAGAGGGCCCACACCATCAGCATCCAGCTGCGGCTCATGCTGTCTTCACCAAATACCACCGTCGAAATAACGGCTTCCGGATCCAGTTTTCTCATCGTTTATTTTCCTCCTTCTGTGCGAACGGGCAGCAGGCCGCTTCCCATTTTAGCAAGCCTATCCGCTTCTTCATTCCCGGCTTCGCCGGAATGTCCCTTTACCTTTTCAAAAACCACCTGTACCGAGGAAGAAAGCGACTGGTACACATCCCGGTAGGCCCGGGTGCCTTCCTTATTCGCTTTCCATTCCCCCGTACACCATTTGGCAATGCCCTCGTAATCGTGGCGGATCACCAAGCGGGGAATCCCGTGTTCCACACAGTAACGCATGGCAAATTCGGCCGCTTTGATTTCCCCCGCCACATTGCGCATGTCGCGCAGCGTGGGGTCATCAAATCCCTGATAAAACCGCTTTTTTTCATCCTGCCAGCAAAATAGCACCCCGCAGCCAAAACGACCGGTTTGGGCGTTATAGCTACCGTCCACATAAGCGAGTGCAGATTCTTTGGTGGAAAAGGCTCCCGCTGGCTGAACAGGAACCGGCATGCCCGGCGCTTCTCCCTTTACAAATGCTTCAGCTTCGGCCCGGGTGGCAAATCCTTTGTAGAAAGCCCCCGGGAACCCCATCACCTGTTTTTTACACTCATCCCAGGTGAGAAACACCCCGGTTTTCCGGCCGGCACGCACCGCATAAAACTTCTTGGCCATAAAAAAGCCCCTTTGCAAAATCTTTTCGCCTAAGTATAGCACAAAGCGCTTCCTTTTCCCAGTGGTTCACCGGTTCTGCCCAAAAATTTCCGTCTGCTTTTCCGTAAAACCCCAAAAAGCAAGCGGCTACCCATGAACGCTGCCACCGTAAGAGGTCGCCGCTCCCCGGTGGTTCCTTTATCCCCGTCTCCCTTCTGAAAATCCGGCGGGCCCAGGTTTCGCTGCGCTGCGCCAAAAATGTTTGACCGCAATGGGGGCAGGTGAGGTATTCCTCATCAGCCTTTAACGGAACCCGGCACGCTTCGCAGAAAAATTGCCCGGCAAAAAGCCCTTTGTGGGCGCCAGCCCGCCGTTTTCGCTGTAGCGCCCGGAAAAACCAACCGGGTAAAATCCCGTCCCAGGCATTTGGGGTCACGACGGGGTTCCCCGGAACGCGGCGGGGTTCTTTATAGCTAAATCGCTTTGTTTTTCCCTGGACACAAGTTCCTGTGACCGCTTCGCTGTGCAGCATGCGGCGCACGGCACATTCCCCCCAGGAACCAGCTCCCTTTTCCCGATACCCCGGCGGCGCAATCGCCAGCTTTTGTAGTTCTTCGGCAATAGCCCGGTTGCTTTTTCCCCAAAAGGACCACACAGCGGCACTGCGGATTACAACCGCTTCGTCGGGTACCAGTTGCAATGTTCCCTTTTCCCCTTTTTCGTATCCATACGGCGCCTTGGCCCCCATAAACCGCCCCTGCGCTCGCCGGGCCTCCAGGGCCACCCGCACTTTGCGCGAAATATCCCGGGCATACAGGTCATTGAGCACCGATTGGAACGGGGCAAAGTCATTCGCACTGTTCTGTTGGCCGGTGTCAATCCCCTCCCCCAGGGAGAGGAACCGCACATTGTGCCGGGGAAAATAGTGTTCCAAATAATAACCTGTGCGGGTATAATCCCGCCCTAACCGCGACAAATCTTTCACCAGCACCGCCTGCACCTTTTTTTCCTCCACCGCCCGGCACAGCGCCTGGAATCCCGGGCGGTCGAACGTAAGGCCGCTGTATCCATCATCGCTATATTCCCCCATTAGGCACCAGCCCCGGTTTTTTACTTCTTTTTGCAGCAAGGCGCGCTGGGTCTGGATACTCTCCGATTCCCCCTCCCCATCTTCCCGGGAAAGGCGCATATAAATGGCTGCCTGCAAAAAAACACCTCCATAAAGCCAAGCGTTCTACCCTTTTCCTTCTATATGCCGCAAATATTTCACCTATGTTTCGGCAACCGCCCCGCCGGGCGCCGATGCCAGTTCTATATACAGCCCGTTTTCGGCAAAAAGCGGACCACCGTTCATGGGAAAAATGCGGGCCGGTACGGTATTAAACACCAGATCGAATTCCGTATCCGGCAGGGTTTGACCGGCGCATAAGCCCTGTTCCTTCGCCTGATGGACGCTTTCAGCCCGGCGGGCCAGTACAAATATCCCGGCCCCAAAAGCCCGCAGCCGCTCGCACAGGTTTCGTCCTATCCGCCCATATCCCGCCACCAGACACCGGCTGCCAAGCAACGTGCCCGGGTGGCGGCTCAGAGCCAGCGCCAGCGCCCCTTCCGCCGTGAGGCGGGCATTTTCCTTTAAAAAGGTTTCTTGGTTTCCGTAATCCCGTAGTGTCAGTCCATCACTGCCCGGCCAGATTCTGCGCAGGCGTGCCGTTTGACCGGCCCACACGGTTTTCCCCCGGCACTGACGGGCCAAATCTTCATCGAGCCGGATGCCACTGCCAAGAATGGTTTTTCCGTCCCGGGTCGCCGGCAACGGCAGGATCAGGGCCCGGCTTTTCTGTATGGTATCTTCCAAAGAGCTCATTTCCCACCCCGGCACAGCGCAGGCCCGCACGTCATCCCCCCGCTTTACCAGCGCTTTGATCAGCCAGATGGTGCGTGCATCCCCGCCAAGAATCCCCCACGTTTCGATAGCAACCCCTCCTTTTCATTTGCTGCTTTTTTATTGTATGGCACAGGCTCACACCTTGTGAGAAGGGAACTGCCTGGCGGAAAAAAATTTGCGCAAATCTTTGATTTTCCCGGTATGATGGCTTATAATAGATTCGATCGAACTTGCGGTTGATTACTTTTCAAAAAGGAGTTTTTGCGTTTATGGAAACCAAAAATCTGCTTGATACATGCCGTCACATTCATTTTGTAGGCATTGGCGGCAGTGGGATGTGCCCCATTGCCGAAATTTTATTCCACCGGGGCTACACCATCACCGGTTCCGACATGAACGAAGGCGACACCCTCGATCGGGTGCGCTCGTACGGCATTGAGGTCCATATGGGCCACCGGGCCGAAAATGTGGAAGGCGCCGACCTGGTCGTTTATACGGCCGCTGTGAAAAGCGATAACCCCGAACTGCAGGCGGCACGTGAAAAAGGGATTCCGTGTGTGGAACGCTCTGTCATGCTGGGCATGCTAGTTGACCGGTACCCCGATTCCATCGCGATTTCCGGTACCCATGGCAAAACCACCACAACGGGTATGATCACCACTCTGTTTTTAAAGGCCGGGCGTGACCCGAGTTGTGTGATCGGCGGCAAACTGCCGTTAATTGGCAGCAACGGCCGGGCCGGTAAAAGTGACGCCATGGTGTGCGAAGCGTGCGAATATGTGGACACCTTCCTGCATTTGCACCCGGCGGTTTCCGTGATTTTGAACATTGATAACGACCATCTGGATTACTTTGGCACGCTGGAAAATATTATCCGTTCCTTCCACCAGTTCGCCTGCCAGACCAGCCGGCTGCTGGTGATCAACGGGGACGATGCGAACACCCATAAGGCCGTGGAAGGTTTACACCATGTGCCGGTAATCACCTATGGCTTTGGGGAAGAAAACCGTTTTTCTGCCCGAGAGGTACAGGATATCCCCGGCGCACGGGAACAGTTTGTCATTTACAAAGACGGCCAACCGTTCTGCCCGGTTTCGCTGTCGGTACCGGGGCGGCATAATATTCTCAATGCTCTTGCTGCCGCTGCCGTGGGGGATTTCTTCGGTATTGCGCCGGACCAGATCAGCGAAGGGCTGCACGCCTTTACCGGGGTGCACCGCCGGTTTGAGGTGCTGGGCGAATTTCAGGGCGTGACGGTGGCCGACGACTTTGCCCACCACCCCACCGAACTGACGGCTACGCTCACCGCCGCCATGCATATGGGCTTTTCGCAGGTATGGGCCGTTTTTCAGCCCCACACCTATTCCCGCACGTATCTGCTGCTGGATGATTTTGCCAAGGCGCTGCAAATTCCCGACCACGTTGTGATGACCGAAATTCTGGCGGTACGGGAAGAAAACACCTATGGTATTTACACCCGCGATTTGGCGGCCAAAGTGCCGGGCAGCTGCTGGTTCCAAAGCTTTGAAGAAATTGCCGATTATGTCATGAAAAACGCAAAACCCGGCGATTTGATTTTGACTTTGGGCGGCGGGGATATTTACAAATGCGCCAATCTCATCGTGGAAAAATACAAAGCACAAAACGCCTGACTTTCTTTCGCACCGGCCGCTTTATCGAAAAGTGGCCGGTGCTTTTTCTCATGCAGGCTACCTTGACGCCGCTACGGCTTCTATGGTATTCTCTGAAAAAAGGAAGGGAGACTTTTTTATTATGTTTCGATTTGCTGTGATGGGGGCCGGCGGTATAGCCCGCCGGTTTTGTAAAACCGTCAACGCTATGCCGGACTGCACCCTGTGTGCCGTATCCTCCAAAAGCGCCCAGCGCGCACAGGCATTGGCTAAAGAAGCGGATGTCCCCCATTTTTACGCCGATTATGAAGAAATGCTGCAAAAAGAAAAGCCCGATGCCGTGTACATTGCCGTCACGCCCCACGACCACTTCCGGCTTTCCATGCTGTGCTTACAATACCGCACCCCGGTACTCTGTGAAAAAGCCATGTTCCGCAACAGCGAAGAAGCCAAAACCGTTTTCGACCTGTCGGAAAAATCCGGCGTGTTTACGATGGAAGCTTTGTGGAGCCGGTTTCTGCCTTCCATTCAAACCGCGAAAGCGTGGCTTCATGAAGGCCGGATTGGCAAACCGGTTTTTTCCCGCTTTTCCATTGGCTTTGCGGCTCCCAAAGATCTCACCAACCGATACTACTGTGAGGCGCTGGGCGGCGGCGCCGCGTATGATGTAACGGTATACGCCTGGCAATTACACACCTTCCTGTTCCCGGAAGAACCGTTGGAAGAGTCTGTACAGGTTTTGTGGGGTGACACCGGCGTCGATGTTCATGAACATATCGCCCTGCGCTACCCTTCCATGCTGGCTTCGCTGGAAGCTTCGCTTTTGTATGACTGTGACGAAGTGTGGACCATTTTCGGCGAAAAGGGCCGGCTGGTTCTGCCTCATCCCCATTACGCGAATCAGCTGTACTGGCAGGATTCGGCGGGAAAGGAAATCGAACGGTTCTGCCCCGAAAGTGAAGAAGACGGTTTTACCTACCAAATCCGTGAAACCATGCGCTGTGTAGAGCAGGGCCTTTTTGAGAGCCCGGTGGTGCCCCATCGCGATACGCTTCGCTGTGCCCAGCTATTTGACCGGATTTTGCAGACAAAAAATCAAAAATAAGTTTTATAATAAAAAGAGCGGCTTTTCAGAAAGAAAGTGGCTCTTTTCATTTTTCACGACAAAAATCGTGCATTTCGTGATTTCGCTAGAAAGCCACCCTATATTTTTGTGAAGAGTTTTTCTTGCTTTTCCGTTTTCCAAAAAATTATTTTATGATATACTGAGCAGGTGCCTATATAGAAAGGCATGGGCAAACCTAACCCACTTTGCCCCATTCTGCTTTTTCCGGTGCAGCCGTGAGCCCGGAACAAGCGCTTACATCGAGGTGTTATTCGCATGAACAAAAGACTGCCGAAAAGCAATCTGCTTTCCCTGTCCTTTTTGACAAAAGGAAGCCGGGGGCATTTTTTGCTTGCCTTTGTTTTGGTGATTCTGGCAGTAATCACCGGCTATCTCACGCCACAGGTGTTCCGTATAACCGTGGATTCCGTGTTGGGCGACGAACCCTTTTCGTTACCGGGGGCTCTGGTTTCCCTGCTTGAATCATGGGGCGGACGCGAGGCGTTGAGGCAGAACTTGCTGGTATGCGCGCTGGCCGCCCTTCTTTTTTCGCTTTTTTCCGGGCTGTTTAATTTTGGGGCACGGCTGGCGATTGCCCACGGCACAGAAAATACCATCAAACGGCTGCGTGACCGGCTGTTTGATCACATTCAAAAACTGCCCTATGCCTGGTATGCCAAAAACCAGACCGGCGATGTCATCCAGCGTTGCACCAGCGACGTGGACACCATCCGCAACTTTTTGATCGACCAATCCCAGGAAATGGTGCGTACGCTGTTTCTGATTATCTTTTCCCTGCTCATTATGTTTTCCATGAACGCCACCCTTTCCTGGATTGCGCTGGCTTTTATGCCGGTGACTATCGCCTATTCCGGCTTTTTCTTTAAACGGATTGCCCGTAAATTCCAGGCCGCTGACGAAGCGGAAGGGGCCGCTACGGCCATGGTACAGGAAAATCTGACCGGCGTGCGGGTGGTACGGGCTTTTGGCCGTGAAAAATTTGAAATTGACCGGTTCGACGAAAAAATCAACCGGTTTACCAACATGTGGGTACGGCTGGGCAATACGCTGGGGCTGTACTGGGGCATGGGGGATTTCTTCTGCACGTTACAGGTCATGGTGATTATTGTGGCGGGCTGCTTCCAGGCCGCCCAGGGGCAACTGACAAATGGGGAATTTCTGGCCTTTATTTCGTATAACTCCATGCTCGTATGGCCGGTGCGCAATTTTGGCCGGATCCTCAGCGAACTGAGCAAAACCAATATTTCGGCTTCCCGTCTGCTGGCGATCCTGCGGGCCAAACCGGAACAGGATCTCCCCGATGCCAAGTGCCCATCGATGGATGGGGACATTGTCTTCCACGATGTTTCGTTCCGTTACAACGAAACAAAGGAAGTGCTCTCCCACATCAACCTGACCATCAAATCCGGCACCACCTTTGGCATTTTGGGGGCCACCGGCAGCGGGAAATCCACCCTTATGTACCTGCTCGACCGGCTGTATGAATTGCCAACAGAGAATGGTACCATTACCATTGGCGGCGTGGATATCCGCCATATTGCCCTTCCCTGGCTGCGGGGACATATTGGCATTGTCTTACAGGAACCGTTCCTGTTTTCGAAAACCCTGCGGGAAACTATTTCGGACGGTGCGAAAAACCGCGACATGGAAGCCATTCGCCACTGTGCCCGTTTGGCCGCCATTGATGATACTATTCAAAACTTTTCCGAAGGGTATGAAACCCTGATCGGCGAACGGGGTGTGACCATTTCGGGCGGGCAAAAGCAGCGCGTGGCCATTGCCCGCATGCTGATGCAGAATACCCCCATTAAAATTTTCGACGACTCCCTGTCGGCTGTCGACATGGAGACCGATGCAAAGATCCGCGACGCCATTCAAACCAGTGTGCGGGGTACCACCATCCTGATCGCCCACCGGATTACCACCCTGATGAACGCCGACTGCATTGCCGTGATGGACCACGGCAAAATTGTGCAGCTGGGCAGCCACCAGGATTTGATCAAAGAGGACGGCATTTACCGCCGCATTTATGAGGCTCAGGGCTTGGGAAAAGAGGCCGCCGCCCTGTAATTTTTTCGAAAGGAGAGAAGCTTTGTGACCAAAGAACAAAGCACATCGGGCCGGAAATCGGAAGCCAAAGCTTCGTTTTCTCCGGCTGTATGGGCCAAAATGGGGCCCTTCTTAAAACCATTTCGCTGGCGGCTGATCGGCATTGTTTTGCTGATGCTGTTCAGTGCCGGTATTGATATTCTGTATCCCCTTTTGCAGGGATACGCCGTCAACGAGTTTATCGTCCCCAAGCAGCTAAACGGTGTGGGCGGATTTACCGTCTTTTATTTTGTCATGCTCACGCTGCAGGCCCTTTCCACGCTGCTCATGTTTCGCAGCGCGCTGCGGCTGGAAATGTATTTGGGACGGGAGCTTAAAAAAGCTTCATTTGTCCATTTGCAGGAACTGAGTTTTTCGTACTATAACGCCACCCCCGTGGGTACCATCGTCGCCCGGGTCATGAATGATACCAACCGGATCGGCGGGGTGTTCGCCTGGCGGTTGGTGGATTTCTTCTGGGCGTTTAGCTATGTGGCCGGTAGTATGATTGTCATGCTGTTTTTAAACGTGACCCTCGCGTTGATGATTTTGGCCATTGTGCCGGTACTGCTGTGGATTACCTCGTATTTTCAGCGCAAGATCATTGCCGTCAACCGCCGGGTGCGGGCGGTTAACGCCGATCTGACCCGGGCCTATAACGAAGGGATTGGCGGAGCAAAAACCAGCAAAACCCTGGTCATCGAGGAACAGAACTTGCAGGCTTTTTCCCAAACTTCCTCTGATATGCGCAAAAATACCATTCGCGCCTGCATGCTCAATGCGCTGTACATTCCCATTATCACGTTTTTCAGCTCCCTTTCGGTTGCGTTTGTGCTGACCCAAGGTGGATACCAGAATTTGCAAGGGGTGCTGGATATTGGCACACTGACAATTTTTATCAGCTATGCGCTGAATATCTTCGACCCCATCCAGCAGTTGGCCCGCATTACGTCGGACTTTATCGCCACACAGCCGAACATTGAACGGGTGATGGATCTCTTAGAATTAAAACCACAGATCACCGATACTCCTGCCGTCATCGCAAAATATGGCACCAGCCTTTCCCCCAAGCGGGAAAACTGGGAACCCATTCAGGGCCATATCACGTTTGAGGATGTAACGTTCCGGTATCCGGACGGCACCGACGATGTATTGTCACATTTTTCGCTGGATATTCCTGCGGGGACTACCGTGGCCATTGTAGGCGAAACCGGAGCCGGGAAATCGACCCTGGTCAATCTGGCCTGCCGGTTTTTTGAACCGACCGGCGGACGGATTCTCATCGACGGCCGTGATTACCGCGAACGCAGCATGCTGTGGCTGCATAGCAGCATCGGCTATGTGCTGCAAACGCCGCACCTGTTCAGCGGCACTGTCCGGGAGAATATCCGGTATGGCCGGTTGGATGCAACCGATGCCGAAATTGAAGAAGCGGCCAAACTGGTCAGCGCCCATGAGATTATTTTACACATGGAAAACGGCTATGACAGCAATGTCGGCGAAGGCGGCGACCGCCTTTCCACCGGGGAAAAACAGCTGATTTCGTTTGCCCGGGCGGTGCTGGCCAACCCCCGCATTTTTGTACTGGATGAAGCTACGTCTTCCATCGATACTAAAACGGAAGAACACATCCAAACAGCTATCTCCACCCTTTTGCAAAACCGTACCTCTTTCCTCATTGCCCACCGGCTTTCCACCATTCGCAGAGCCGATCTCATTCTGGTCGTGCGAAACGGCCGGATTGTGGAACAGGGCTCGCACCACGAGTTGCTGGCAAAAGGCGGCTATTACCACGATCTATATAAACAGCAATTCGAACAGGAAGTCAGCCATAAATTTTTGGACGCATAATCGTTTTTTTGTTCCCGATACAAAGGAAGAAGCGGGTACCTTACGAAAAAGGTACCCGCTTCTTTTATGGGCTTTTTGTCTTATCGCCCGCGGTTATGACGTTTTTGGGGTTATTTCATGCTCTGTTCGTAGGACTCGATCATCTTTTTGACCATCTGGCCGCCCACGGAACCGGCCTGACGGCTGGTCAGGTCACCGTTATAGCCTTCCTTCAGGTTCACGCCCACTTCGGAAGCCGCCTGCATCTTAAAGCGGTTCAGAGATTCTCTGGCTTCGGGAACAACATTCTTATTAGACATGATTTTTTTCCTCCTCAAATATTGCCGGACGGGGCTTTTTCTTCCACTTCTTTTTCTCTTATCTACCGCCCCGCCCGGACCGTTGCTTTGCGTTTGCATTGCTATTGTATCCGGGGAACAAAAAACCATGCCTGACAATTTTTTCTATTTTTCCGGCAAAAAACGCCAATTGTTCCAGAAAATCATCAGGAGCGCAACAAGTAGAGCAGCACGGGGAATAGATACGCGGCGGCAAAAGCAGCGGCGCTGATTGTCACCAATACGTATACACTGCCGTTTTGCATTTTCTTTAACCAAGCGCCACGTTTCAGCCATCTTTTCTTTCTGGCAAACCACCACAAGGTAAGCAGCAAAAGCCCTATCCCTGTCAGCAGTATTCCAGCCGTGAGCCCCGACGGCCACACGGAAAGCACCACCTGGTTTTCCCCTTCTGTCAACCGGATGGCGGTAAAAGCCCCCAATACCTGCCGCACTTCGGCTGGGGCGCCGTTACACCAGGCTGTCATCCCCTGCTGGTATTCCACCGGCAAAAAGAGCCACTCCCCTTCTTTTTCCGCCTGCACCGTAGCCGACAGCGTAGAGCCTTCTACCGTCACATCGCAGCCGTTGGCTTTGGCGGCCACCTGGTCCCATACAGACTGCCGCAGGCCGGCCACCCGGAACCCGTAGACATCCACATTTTTTGAAAACCACACGTCGACAAACACCGAATCCCCGGCCTTGAAATCGCCCAATTCCAGTAGCCCATTCATGGATTGCTTGGGATACGACGAAGCCACCATACGGCCGTTGACATATACATCCAGCGCCCCGTTAATGGGTTCCGTCAGCCGGTTGCTCACGTCTTTAAACAGATCGAGATACAAGGTTTCGTCTTCCTGTAGCCGAATGTCATACCGCACTACCCCTTCCGAAGAAGTTTCATCCAGTTGATAGCTATAAAGCTGACTATCGGCGTCATAACTGGCATAAAGCCCTTCGATCGACTGGGGATCATAAAAATGAAATAGCGATTCTTCCCCGGGAAATAGGGTTTCATAGAGCGATTCCTGATAAAGCAGCCGGTCGGATGAGTCGATTTCCTCCGGTAGAGCTGTGGGCACCACGAGCCCTGTGCCCCAGTTATCCGTAACCTGCAGCAGCGTAAATGTGTCATTTTGTGCCAAAACTTCGTCATACCGGTCGGAAGAACGGCTTTCCGCATTTTGAAATACTACGCCCTGAATGCCCAGAAGCGCATCGGTAAACTGTGTGCCGCCATGGGTACCGGCTTCCATCCAGTAGCAGGAATACCCCAATTTTTTCATGGCAAACAGCATATTGCGGGAAGTCAGGGACGTATAGTGCCCATGGTTCATAAACCCGGCTCCCCCCAATAAATTTACATCGGTGGTTTTGCTGTTTTGTTTGACAAAAAAGAGGGTATTGTCCTTATTTTCGGCGGTTATCTCCCCCAAATGAATGAGCTGTTCTTCATAACTGGTATTTTGCACACTGCCCTGAAACGAAGCAAAACCAAAAGCCAGCGACTGTAATAAAACGGCTGCCGCCAGAAAACAGGAGATCGCTTTTTTCCGCACCAGTTCATACCGGCGCATGCCGAAAAGCAGCAGAAATGCCACCAATAAAAAGAGGAAAACAAAAAATAGAATCCACCACTGTTCTTCCCCTACCCACAAGGTACGGCAAAACGTGGCGAGCTTCTTGGCATTTTGTGGCAGATAGATGGCAAACAACAATCCTATGCCAAACAGGAACAAACTATAGGCCCCGGTTAGTACCCGGGACGAATGCGACGGTAACATGCGCGTGTCCTTTTTTTGTTCCCAAGCCCAGGCGGCACCGAAAATCCCCAAAAAGTTCGTCAAAAACCCATACCGGCCGGGGTAAGCCTGGTAGCTGCCGATATGCCAAAATTTGTTGATCGGCTCTACAAACAGCGGTATGGTCATCAAAAGGATCAACCCTATAAGGAACCAAAGCTTTCTGTTTTTCCCATCCCGCAGCCGGGGCAAACACCAAAGCACGCCTGCGCAGGAAAGGGCCGACAGCAAAAGCAGACAACTGGTAGTGAGCAAATTGGGGTAAAAACTGCCGCTTTGCAAACTGAGCACAAAGTCCGTGGTGCGGGCCGATTGGCTGTACTGCTCCAAAAACGGCAGCCAGGCAGCCGCCGACAGGAAAAACGAAAGCCCCACCCCGCAGCAAATCCGCAAGGCTGTGGGCCCCCGCCGCCGGGCCGGCACGCAAAACCACACATACGCCCCCGCTGCGATGGCCAGAAACAGCAACACCATGTAACTGATGTAAAGGCTGATCACGAGGTGCATAAAGACTATCAGCACAAACCACCGGCTTTTGCCTGTGCGCACCAGGTAAAGAAACGCTTCCACGAGTAAGGGAAGCAGGATCACCAAATCCAGCCAATGCACATTGACAAAATACAAAAGGCCATACCCGCAAAAGCCATAGGAAACGCCAAACAGCGCCCCATGCCATACGGCCATACGGGGAAACCGGCGCAGCAAAAACCAGCCCATGCAATATGCCGCTGTCACCAGTTTGAGGAGAACAAGCACGTTGAGAAATAGATAGATCTGTTCCGGCTGGACCAACACTACCAAAAGAGAAAACGGGCTGCACAAAAAGAAGAAGAAGACACCCCAAAAATCCATGCCGCCGCTTGCGAGGTTGAGAAAAAAGCCATGATGCCCCAGCAAAATATTGCGAAATTGCAGGAAAAGCGGCGCGATTTGTTGTTTCATATCCCCCCATCCAAGACTGAGGGAGCCGCACGGGAATAAGCCGCACATGGCATAAACCGCCAGCAGCAAAAGGGCCGTCAGTCCGGCGGCGATGATCCCGGCCCACCGGCTTTTTCGTTTTGTCATGGTGATAGACTCCTTTCTGCTCCCCGGCCGCCAAGGGAAGGAAAAAAGCAGAGGCAAGCTTTTTTACTTTCCTCTGCTTTCTGTTTTTTATACCAAAGAAACTTTGTGGTATACTTTCTTGCCTTTGCGCAAAATCAGCGCATCCTGTTCGAACATGTCCGGCGTGATCTGCATTTGCAGGTCCGTGGCCTTTTGCGTGCCAACCGTTACACCGCCCTGCTGGATCAGGCGTTTGGCCTCCCCGCGGGAAGCAGCCAACCCGGTTTTGACCAGCACGTCGAGCAGCGCCATGCCGTCGCCCAGTTCCGTGCGAGACAGTTCCGTCGTGGGCATGTGCTCGCTATCCCCACCGTTTACAAACAGGGCACGGGCTGCCGCCTGAGCCTTTTCGGCTTCTTCTTCGCCGTGAATGAGTTTCGTGACTTCATAAGCCAGGATTTCTTTGGCCTTATTCAGTTCACTGCCCTGCCAGGTGTCCATTTCGCGAATCTGATCCATGGGCAGGAACGTTACAATACGCAGGCAGCGCATGACGTCGGCATCCGCCACGTTGCGCCAGTACTGGTAGAATTCGTAGGGCGACGTCTTGTTCGGGTCCAGCCACAGGGCGCCTTTTTCGGTTTTGCCCATTTTTTTGCCTTCGCTGGTGGTCAGCAGCGTGAAGGTCATGGCTTCCACCGATTTGCTGTCCATACGGCGGCACAGTTCCACGCCGCCGATCATGTTGCTCCACTGGTCGTCGCCGCCCAGCTGCATCTGGCAGCCATACCGGCGGTTCAGTTCCAGGAAATCGTAGCTCTGCATGATCATGTAGTTCATCTCAAAGAACGAAAGCCCGCGTTCCAGGCGCTGCTTGTAGCATTCGGCCGCCAGCATGCGGCTTACCGAAAAATGCACGCCCACTTCCCGCAAAAACTGAATGTAGTTCAGGTTGCGCAGCCAGTCCCCGTTATTGGCGATAATGGCCTTTCCGTCGCTGAAGTCAATCAGGCGGGACATCTGCTTTTTAAAGCATTCGATGTTGTGATCGATCGTCTCCGTGGTCATCATTTTGCGCATGTCGGTTTTGCCCGAAGGGTCCCCGATCATCGCCGTACCACCGCCGAACAGCGCGATGGGCCGGTGACCGGCACGCTGCATATGCGCCATGGCCATAATCGGCACAAAATGCCCCACGTGCAGGCTATCCGCCGTGGGGTCAAACCCCACATAAAACGTAATTTTTTCATCATTGAGCAGGTGACGCACCGCTTCTTCATTGGTGACCTGCGCAATCAGGCCTCGATCTTTCAGATCTTCGTAAACTCCCATGTTGGTTCCCTTCCTTTTCCTTACTTTTTGTCAGAGGGCAGGGGGTCAAAAAAGAAAACGCCCCCTGCATCTATCATGCAGAGGGCGGACATCCCGCGGTACCACCTCAGTTCACCGATACCTCACGATACCGGCCTCACGGGTACAGAAAATACCCTTGTGCTTTAACGCGCACCCACGGCCTGTCACCTACTCGGTTTCCCTTTCAGCCGGCAGCTCCGGAATGTATTTCGGGACCCGAACGCAACTGCTTCCACCGACCGCAGTTTCTCTTGGCCGTTCCAGTATCCGTACTTCTTTCCTTCAACGCCTGTATGCACCATTATAAGCACCGAAAGGGAAAAAGTCAAGGGGTATCGTTGTCTTTTTCCAGCATTTCGGCAGCATTTTGCCGCATCAGAGGTGTAAGTTCCCCGCCGCTGATCATGCGGGCGATCTGGTCAATGCGGCCTTCCCGGTTAAGGGGCTGCACATGGGTATATGTTTTTCCGTCCTTCACTTCTTTTTGAATCAGAAGCTGAGAATCGGCCATGGCGGCAATTTGAGCCGTATGGGTTACGCACAGCACCTGCACATCACGGGACAGCTGCCGCAGCTTTTGTCCCACTTTGCGGGCCGCCTGCCCGCTGATCCCGGCGTCCACTTCGTCGAAAATCATGGTATCCACCGGGTCATGCCGGGCCAGCACCGTTTTAAGCGCCAGCATAATGCGGGATAATTCCCCGCCGGATGCAATTTTCGACAGCGGTTTCGGATCTTCCCCGGGGTTGGTGGAAATGAGGAACTGGATGCGGTCGCACCCGTTTTCGTTTAAGGGGCAGCGCACCTGCTCCACCTGAAAACAGACGTCCGGCATCGCTAGAAAGGCCAGCTCTTCCGCCACCCGGCGGGTCAATTCCCGGGCGGCATCCCGCCGCCGGTGGGATAGTTCCCTCGCTAGTTCAATCGCTTTTGCCTTTTGGGTTTCAAACACCTGCTGCCATTTTGCCAGTTCTTCATCGGCATGTTCAATGGCATGCAGTTCTTTTTTGGCGTTTTCAAGATAACGAAGCATCTCTTCTTCGGTGCGGCCGTATTTTAACCCCAGCCGGTACAATTCGTCGAGCCTTGCTTCCACCCGTTCCCTTTCCTCCGGGTCAAAATCCAAGAATCCCGCAAAACGCGCTTCTTCATCGGCCAGGGACTGTACATCGTAATAGGCCCCGCGTAGCTGTTCCGCCCATTTTTGGGCCTGGGGCAAATACTGCGCCGCTTCCTCGGCGGCGTCGGCCGCCTGCTGCAACAGATCGACGGCACCAGGTTCATCCCCACCCTGCAGCGCTTTGCGGCAGCGCAAAAATTGCGTGGCCGTTTTTTCGCCGTTTCGAAACAGGATCCGCTGCTGCTGCAGTTTTTCCTGTTCGCCCGGCGTAATCGCGCCTTTTTCCAGCTCCTCAATTTCATAGGTAAGCAGGTCGGCCCGGCGGGTCTTTTCCTCTTCGTTCGTCAGCAGCGCATCCATGTTTTTTTGCGCGGCGCGCAACTGGGCATACACCTGTCGGTATTCCGCTACCAATCCGTCAAGCTGCCCCTGGGCATCTACATATACGCGGTGCTGCTCTTTATCCAGCAGTTCATAACTTTCGTGCTGGCCGTGGATGGTGAGCATGCGGGCTCCCACCGCCGCCAGCACAGAAACGGTCACGGGACGGTTATTCACCCGGCACAGAGTTTTCCCCTCCACCCGGATTTCCCGCTGCAAAATCAGCTGGTCTTCCTGTACCGGTACGCCCCATTCTTCCAAATCCGCACACAGGGTTTCCGGCACATTTTGAAACACCGCCGTCACACAGGCGCTTTTCGCGCCCGTGCGCACCAAATCGCGGGAAACACGGCCGCCCAGCACCGCATGGATGGAATCGATCAAAATCGACTTCCCGGCCCCGGTTTCACCGGTCAACACCGTCATGCCCGAGGAAAACGATACATCCGCCCGTTCGATCACCGCAATATTTTCAATGGTCAATTGCGTGAGCATGCTCTTCTCACCTGCCCGTCAGCAATTTTTTCAACCCACCCTGCATGTTAATGGCGTCTTCTTCGGAACGGCACGCAATGAAAATCGTATCGTCCCCGGCCAGCGTCCCCACCAGGCCTTTCCAATGGGTGGAATCAATGGCGGCACAAACGGCCTGGGCCATGCCATTCATACACTTGACCACCAAAAGATGGCCGGCCGCTTCGATGGAAAGCACGGAATCGGCAAACAACGTCAAAAATTTAGTGGAAACCCCGGGAGCATTTTCCTGTCCGGTGGAATAGTGGTACCGCCCTTCGCTGCTCAGCGTCTTGATGAGGCGCAATTCTTTAATGTCGCGGGATACCGTTGCCTGGGTCACATCATACCCGGCTTCCCGCAGGCAGCGCAGAAGTTCTTCCTGGGTATCAATGTCTCGTTCCTGGATCAGTTCCAAAATTTTCGCATGCCGTCTTGTTTTCATGTCACAGTCTCCTTTCGGCCAATTTGTCATTGACCACTTGATAAAAGTTCGTGTGATTCAGCCGGATAAGTCCAGCTGTCAAGTGGGAACGCTTTACCGTAATGGGTGCCGAAGCGCTCACCGGAATAATCGTAGCCCCATCGAGTGAAAGCAAAATCTCTTCATCGCTGCCGCAATGGGCCCGGGCGCATAATGTTGAAGTCGAAGAAAAAATGACCGGGCGCGTCACCAGAGAATGGGGGCAGATGGGCACCAGCCCAATGCAGTCCAGGGCCGGGTCGACCACCGGCCCTCCCGCCGACAGGGAATACGCCGTACTGCCGGTCGGCGTCGAAATAATCAGCCCATCGGCCCGGTAGTGGCAAATGCTTTCGTTATTTAATAGCACTTCAAAATCGAGGATATGTGAATACGTACCGCGGGACAGCACCGCATCGTTGAGCACTGCATGGGGCGTTGTCTCCTGCCCGACCCAGACGTCGAGCATCATCCTTTTTTCAATGGTATAGGTGCCCTGAACCAGTTTGTCGAGCTCGTTCATTTCATTTTTTTCCAGGCTGGCCACAAACCCCAGCCGGCCCACATTGATGCCCAAAACCGCTTTTCCACACAAGGCCGCCTTTTTAGCCACCTGAATAATGGTACCGTCACCGCCCACGGCAATGAGCACATCCCCCTGCCGGTACAGCGCGTTTTCATCCTTTAAAAACCCCACACCCGTATCGCCAAAATAGGGCCGCATGGCTTCCGCCATCCATACGTCGGCCCCCAGGCTGTGCAGTTTTTTTACCAGGGCCCGGGTACACCGGTCGGTATCTTTTTTATCCAAATTGGGGACAACCGCTGCTATCATGCCTTTTCCCCTCCCAACGCCTGATGGGACTGCGCAACCAGCGCTTTGGCATCCACCGGCACGGAATCAGGCTGCGCTTCCTTTTTCACATACAAGAGGTATTCGATATTCCCTTCCGGCCCTTTCACAGGCGAAAAGGTCAGCCCCTTTACAGAAAAGCCTATGGTCTGTACAAAACCGGTGATTTTCTCGACCACCTCGGTGTGGACAGCCGGGTCACGTACCACGCCTTTTTTGCCTACTTTGCCCCGCCCGGCTTCAAACTGCGGTTTAATCAGGCATACCCCTTCGCCGCCGTCCTTTAAAAAGGCGTGGGCCACCGGCAGCACCAGCGTCAGCGAGATAAAGGAGACATCTACGCTGAAGAAATCGCACAGTTCCGGTACCTGTTCCTGGGTTAGATACCGCACATTGGTGCGTTCCAGGTTGACCACCCGTTCATCCTGACGCAGTGCCCAGGCCAATTGCCCGTACCCGACATCGATGCTGTATACCCGCCGGGCCCCATTTTGCAACATGCAATCGGTAAAACCGCCGGTGGACGCCCCGATATCCATACACGTTTTCCCTGTCAAAGTAATAGGAAATTCCTGCATGGCTTTTTCTA
Source organism: uncultured Clostridia bacterium (assembly GCA_930990065.1). Lineage (GTDB taxonomy): Bacteria > Bacillota > Clostridia > Oscillospirales > Acutalibacteraceae > Heritagella > Heritagella caecorum. Next base: position 210,833 of record CAKNOA010000001.1, read on the forward strand.
ACTTTAAGCCGCCGCGGCTGACATAGCGAAGCTGCGGGCCGCGCACTTCGATATGCGCCTGTTCCGAAACCGAAGCGCCCGGCTTATCTTCTTTTTGCTGGTCCACGTAAACCTGCCCGGCCATAATACAGGCACGGGCTTTTTCCCTACTGGGGAACAGACCCCGTTCCACCAACAGGCAATCGAGTCGTTTTTTCTCTTTCATGCTCAGGGCTCCTTTTTCGGACATTCTTCCCACACCGCCCGGCACGCTTTTTCGACCGCAGCCGGATTCAACCCATAAATCTCATAGGTGCGTCCCTGGGGAGCCTGTCCATGCTGTAATTCTTCTACGGCATAGAGCCGGGTTTCCCCTTGAGGGCCGCCTTTTTGGCGCAGGGCATCAAAAAATTGTTCTCCAATTCCGCCACACTTCACCGCGTCTTCCCAAAAGTAGACATGGGCAAAGTGCCGGGCCAGTTCCACTGCCTCATCCGGCAGCGGATGAATACAGTTGAGTTTTAGCAGCGAAACCGCACGCCCTTCCTTTTGCAACGCAGCATAGGCCCGCTGTACATAGGCGCACTCTTTGCCATACGAAACCAGCAATAAAGTACCGCTTCTTTTCCCCAAAAGGGTAAAAGTCCGGCCCGTGTAGGGAAACTGGGCGGCATTTGTTTCTTCTTCCCCTCTGGGATAGCGCACCGCCACTAACCCGGTCCGCCGGTACAAGGCTTCTTTGAGCATGCCTTGCAGTTCCGCATAAGAAGACGGCGCCAAAATGGTGCAATGCGGCACCGTACTGAGGAAGGCCGTATCGAAGACACCTTGGTGGGTTTCCCCGTCGTCTCCCACAAAACCGGCCCGGTCCACTGCCAGCACCACATGCAAGTTTTGTAAACCCACGTCGTGAAGCAACTCGTCATAGCTGCGCTGCAAAAAGGTGCTGTACACCGCAAACACCGGCAGCATCCCCTGGGTGGCTAATCCGGCCGCAAACGTAACGGCGTGCTCTTCCGCAATGCCCACGTCAAAAAAACGTGGAGCAAAAGTCCGGCGAAAATCGGTCAGTCCCGTTCCCGTCTGCATAGCAGCCGTAATCGCGCATATCCGCCGGTCTTCCCCGGCCAGTTGGCACATGGTGTGCCCAAACACCTTGGAAAAATTCTGTCCCGAGTGGTCTGGCAACCCTGATTCAATATCAAAGGCCGGCACGCCATGGAACGAACCGGGGTCTTCCTCGGCATAGGCATACCCCTTCCCCTTTTCCGTGCAGACATGCACTAGCACCGGGCGCTCCAGTGAACACGCCACCTGAAAGGCCTGAATCAAGCTCTCCAGATCATGGCCATCGAAGGGGCCATAATACACAAAACCCATGTCTTCAAAAATATTCCGCCGGTAGACAAACCGCTTGATGGTATTTTTCCCACGGGTCAGCAAACGGTGAACGCTGCCGCCTACCACCGGCATGCTGTCTAAAAAGCGCACCAACCGGCCTTTGGCCCGGCGATAGTGGGGTTTTGTGCGTAATACGGAGAGGTACCGCGCCAGCGACCCCACACTGCGGGAAATGGACATTTTGTTGTCGTTGAGGACCACCACCAGATTCCGGTGCAGGTAAAACGCATTATTCAGTCCTTCCAGCGCCAAGCCGCCCGTCAGAGCGCCGTCGCCCACCACGGCCACCACCCGCTCTTTTTGGCCGGTGATCTGCATGGCGGCCGCCATGCCCACAGCAGCCGAAATCGCGGTGCTGGCATGGCCAACGTTGAAAGCGTCGTATGCACTTTCTTCCCGCTTAGGGAACCCGGAGATGCCGTTTTCCTGGCGGATGGTATCCATTTTCGCATTGCGGCCGGTCAGTAGCTTGTGGGTATAGGCCTGATGGCCTACATCCCACACCAGCTTGTCTTTGGGCAAATCCAGCACCCGGTGCAGGGCCACGGTGAGTTCCACCGCCCCCAAATTGGAAGCCAGATGTCCGCCATTTTGGCCGACAATATGAATAATCCGCTGCCGGATCTCCTCACAAAGTGTTTCCAGTTCCGCCCCGCTGAGCTTTTTCAGATCTTGCGGCGCGTGAATGGAATCCAGAATCTGTCCCATACGAACGTACGCTCTCCCTAATGTGAACGCGCCGCCCTTCCTCAATCGGTCAGGCCATTTTGCCATTTGGCGGCATTCACGGTATTTTTCATCAACATGGCAATGGTCATAGGCCCTACGCCGCCCGGTACCGGCGTCCGGTACGAGGCCAACTCTTCGGCCGCCTGTTCATCCACATCGCCGCACAGCTTGCCGTTTTCATCGCGGTCCATGCCCACATCGATCACCACGGCGCCCGGTTTGATCATATCCGCCGTGATAAAGCGCGGTTTTCCCACAGCTGCCACCAAAATATCGGCCCGGCGCGTTACTTCGGCCAAATTTTTCGTATGGCTGTGGCACAGCGTGACGGTGCCGTTGCGGTGCAAAAGCAGCATGGCCATGGGTTTCCCCACAATATCACTGCGGCCTACAACCACACATTCTCTACCGTCCACCGAAATACCGGTGCGATCCAGCATTTCGATAATCCCCGCGGGCGTACACGGCACAAACCGGTAATCCCCGATCATGATGTGCCCCACATTGACTGCGTGGAAGGCATCAACGTCTTTTTGCGGCGCAATCGACGCCACCACGGCTTTTTCATCCAATCCATCCGGCAGCGGCGACTGCACCAAAATGCCGTGGATATCGGTGCGCCCATTCAGTTCCTGAACCAGAGCCAGCAATTCATCCTGGCTGGTCGACGCCGGCAGGGTAAATTCTTCCGAATGAATGCCCACATCGGCACACGCCTTCTTCTTATTGTTCACATAAATACGGGAAGCCGGATCGTCCCCGACAAGGATGACCGCAAGCCCCGGGCAGATGCCCTGGTTCTGCAAATCCGTCACTTGCTCACGCACTTCGGCACGTACCTGGGCCGCTATGGCTTTCCCATCAATTCGAATGGCCATCTTCTTTTCCTCCTGCCTAACCTATATCCTGTTTATTCGCCGTCGGATTCTTCCTCCGGTTCGCCTTCTTCTTCCCTTGTATCTTCGTCTTCTTCCGCCGTTTCTTCCTCTTCGGCCGGTGCTTCTTCGCTCTCTTTGGCAGGCACTTCATCGGCCAGGGCATCGCCTTCGTCGTCGTCGATATCCATATCGCCGAAAATCGTGCTGGGCCCTTCCATGATCTTTTCTTCTTCCTGAATTTTTTCTTCTTCGATGATATCGAAAATATTGTTCAGTTCCATCACTTTCTGGGAACCGCAGCCCGTAAGCTTCGTGCGCTTGCGGAACACAATCAGCAAGACAATCCCCGCCAGCACGGAAGCCAGCGCCACGACCTGGGAAACACGCAAATTGAGCACCGGCGTCATCAGGCTATCGGTACGCAGCCCTTCAATGACAAAGCGGCCCGCGCCATACCAAATCATGTAGCACAGAGCGATCTGGCCATCATACCGGCGCACTTTGCGGGTAAGGACATGCAGCAGGATAAAGCCGATCAGGCACCACATGGATTCATAGAAGAAGCAGGGATGCGCGGCACCGCCGACTACTTCCTGGGTATTGGAGCTGAGCATCCGCCACGGCAGATCCGTGGCCGTACCAAACGCTTCCTGGTTGACAAAATTCCCCCAGCGGCCAATCGCCTGGCCCAGCAGGAAAGAGGGCCCTACCACATCCAAAATGGGCAAAATCGGCATTTTATGAATTTTCGCCATAATCAGGCCGCCTACCACGCCGCCGATCAGGCCACCATAAAAGCCCAACCCGCCTTCTGTGATATTCAGGATTTCCAGCGGATTATTCCAGTATTTATCCCCGGGGTAAAAAATCACATAATAGAGCCGGGCGCCGACAATACCACAAATGACCCCCACCAGGACGACATCAATAAACGAGTCCTGGTTAATGCGCAGCTTTTTGCAGCTCTTATAAGCGTACAGAAAAGCCAGCAGAAATGCGGCGGCAATGAGGATTCCGTACCATTTCACCGTAAAGGAACCCAGCGTGAACGCATCGGTGTTCACATTGACACTGAATCCCAAACCGGGAAACTGAACCGTATACGTCATTTGAAAACTTCCTCCTTACTGTTCCTGTCCCGGCTCTTGCGGCCAGATGACAGACAAAACTTCCTGATTTTTTATCAAACAGCGCCTGAGGCACTGTGTGACATCCTCTTGGGTGAGAGCAACCAGCGCATCAAAATAGGAAAAGAGTTCCCTTCCACTCAGGGTCATGGCAACAAGGCCATTGGCAATGCCTTCGGCACTGTTTAGGCCGCTGATATTCCGGCCGTATACCGCCTTCTTGGCCCGCCGGAATTCCTCTTCGTCAATCCCTTTTTCCTTTAAAACGGCAATCGCCTGTAAAATTTCGGAGGCAGCCCGTTTGGGGTCGCGGGATTCGCCGCTGAAAAGCACGCTGGCGTATCCGCTGCCCTCAAAACGTTCGGCGCCAAAGGTAGATTCGTTAATCAGCCCTTCGTCCAGCAGTTTTCGGAAAAGAGGCGAAGCATCGGACGATAAAATTTCCAGTAACACCTCCATAGCCGCTTCCGTTTTGGTGTCGGATTCCTCCATGGGGCCCATTTCCTGCTTAATCCCCAGTTCAAATAGCGGCATGGACACCGGCAATGTCTGTTCCACAAAATGCCGGCTGACACCGGCCGGTTCTTCCCGGAAAACCCGGTGTACGGATTGCTCTTCCCCGGGCTGGCAGTACTGGTCACATACCGCCAGTACCGTTTCCACCCGGATATTCCCGGCTACCGTCAACACCATGTTGTGCAAATTATAAAAGGTATGATAGCAGCGGTACAGCAGATCCGGTGTAATCTGGGCAATACTGTCGATACTGCCGGCGATGTCTTCTTTTACCGGGTGATACCGGTACATAGCGCCCAACAGGTTAAACAGCAACCGCCACTGCGGATCATCTTCATACATGCGGATTTCCTGCCCAATAATCCCCTGTTCCTTTTGAACGGTTTGATCCGTAAAATAGGGGTGCTGGACAAAATCCAGCAAAATCGCCAGGTTTTCTTCCGCCTGCCCGGTACAGGAAAACAGATAGCACGTTGAATCAAACGATGTATAGGCATTGGCACTGGCACCGGTTTTCGCAAACCGGGCGAATGCGTCGCCGTCTTCGCTTTCAAACAGTTTATGTTCCAAATAATGGGCAATACCGGCTGGCACCGTACAGGTTGTTTCTTCATCGGAACGCTGAAACGTTTGGTCAATCGATCCGTACCGCGTTCCCATCACGGCATAGGTCGACTGGAACCCTTCTTTCGGGTACACCAACACCCGCAATCCGGAGCGGTGGCGAATGTCATAATACGCTTCCCCAATGGCAGGGCGTTCCACAGTCAGAATTTCAGTTTTCCTCATGTGTTTCCCCTCCCATCAATGTATACACGGTGTCAAGTTTCACCCGTTGGGCCGCCTGCTGCACCTGTTCCGCCGTAACCTGCCAAATGGCCTGTTCCTCCTGGCGGGGGGTGCGCATGGTATCGTACTGGATCTGCGACATATAGAAGTTTTCCAGCCCACCGCCGTAATCTTCCACCGTGCGGCACATGTTTTGCAGGGACAATTTCGCAAACCGCAATTCCTCTTCGGTAAAATCCCCCTGCTGCAGCGTTTGCAGCTGCTGCAAAATAGCCTCTTCCGCTTTCTTCAAATTTTCGGGCTCCACCCCGCATTCCACGGTCATGATGCCTTTCAAATTCTGAAAACGGCTGAAGCAATAGTAACATAGGCTCATTTTTTCCCGCACAAACCGGAACAGACGGGATTGGGAAGCCGAACCGCCCAACAGCGTACACATCACCTTAGCGGCCTCATTTTCCGCCCCATTGCCCGCAGGTGTACCCGTGGAAAATCCCATCACCATTTTGGCCTGGGTTACCTGATCGGTTTCCGTCACACGGCGCACCGTGTCCCGGGGCGTATGAATACGGGACCCCATGGGGCCTTTCCCCGTCCCGATCATCCCCAGGCCGTGCAAAGCCTGCCGGATGTCATCGGGGTTACCGTCACCCACACTGAAAATTTCTACCCGCGCCGTTTGGAGCATCTCTTTCCAGGCCTTCGTGACTTTTTCCGGGGTTAGGGCGGCAATCTCCTCTTCCGTACCGCAGCGGGGCAGGGCATACGGTTCCCCTTCACACATGCTCTGCTGCATCCGCCGGAGAGACCACAGCCGTTTATCATTATAATCGGCCTTTACTTGTTCGATCATCTGCCGCTGTTCCTGCAAAAAATCTTCCTGCCGGAAGCAGCCGGTTTCGTCCAGCGGTGGGTCAAGAATGGCTTCTTTTAAAATCGTCAACAGTTCATGACTGATCTTTTCGTGGTTCAGCGTGCACCGGTCCGATAAGCCCGATACCGTCACGGACACCAGCTGCATGTCCCCCATTTTGCCGGAATCGGCCTGTAGCGATGCGCCGTATAGGCCACTGAGGACCTTCCCCATTTCGGTATAATCCGGAATGCGGCGGGTAGCCCGGCACAGAAGGCAGGGCACCAGCGCCCGGGCCGCTGTTTTCTCCTTTTCCATGGGCATCAAAAAGTATACCGTCGTGCGCAATGTTTTAAAGCGGGATTGAAAGATCCCGCGGAATGACAATCCGTCAATATCCCCCCGATAGAGTGTGTGGGGCATACTCATACTTCCCTTCTTTTCTCAAATGGCTTCCTTTCCATATTAAAAACATACGTCTTTTTCTATTCGGTGTTCTGTGCGATAAACCCGTGATAGAACGATGGTCCATTTGTGAAAGCAAAAAACTGGTTCGTTCGCCAATAATTTTGGCAACGTGCTTATTATAGCATGATTTCCCGGGTAAATAAAGCATCATCATGCATAGCATGAAAATTTATGCATGTTTTGTATAGTCAGCGATAAATTTTTAAAAAAATGAAAAAAAGGCTTGCTTTTTCCTTTTGATTATGGTAGTATTAAAAACTGTCGGGGCGATACGCCAAACGATATGGGGCATTAGCTCAGCTGGGAGAGCGCCACACTGGCAGTGTGGAGGTCAGCGGTTCGATCCCGCTATGCTCCACCAAAGCCGAACCTTTAAGAAAAGGTTCGGCTTTTTTTTTGCCAAAAAAGCTCTCCCGCTATGGGAGAGCTTTTCGTTTTATCGGAGTTACAGGCCTTTGTGACGGCTTATCCCCACTGGGCAACACACCATACCGTTCCCTCCGCACATTTTAAAAATTTTTCTGTACCGTTATCTTGGCTTCCTCTCATACAGTTCCTTTGTCTTTTCTCCTGTAATCCGGTTAATTTTCACGGCATCGGACCGCTGTACACCCCGCACAAAGGGTGTTTCCGGTTTGCCAAAACCGGCCAGACAAGTGATATAGTGGTTTTCCGGAATTTGCAAAAAAGCCCGGCTACGGGGACACACCTGCAAAGCCGCCCAAGGAGTGGATACATACACAAACCCTAACCCGTAACAAGTCATCGCCAACTCCACATACGTAAGAGCGATGGCCGTGTCGAATACCCATTCCCCTTTTCCTACCGGCGCATGAACCGCCAATAAATGTGGCGCTCCCCGAAAGCAGAATTCTTCCCCCTGTTCGTAATACTCACGGAATACCTTCAAATCCTCTTTGGTAAAACGGGGCGGATAGATACCCTTTGCAGCCTGTTCATACATTTCATCGTGCAAAATCCGCGTGAACTTTTGCATAACCGCCCGGTCATCGATCACCGTATATTCATAAAGCTGGTTACAGCTTCCGGTTGGTGAATTTCCACAGACATGCAGAATATGGGAAATGGTGTCCTGCTCTACATTTTCCGGGCGAAAACGGCGGCAACTGCGCCGGTTTGTAAGCAGTGCGTCGATCTGCTTCGGGGTAGGCAACCATTCAGCCCCCAGACTGTCTGAGGGCTGTTTTCCACAAATGGACAGCGCCCCCACCGGACATACAGCCAAACAACGCTGACATTCCCAGCACATATGCCATTCATCGTGCGGAACCGTTTGTGCTAATTGGGGTAATCCATCTTTCCCTATGGTCAGCACCCCGTTCCAGCACACCTCTTCGCACCGTCCACAATGCAGGCACCGGTTCACGTCCACAGACAGCTGTTTATCCAGAATTTGATTTTTCATCTTTCCTCCTCCTTTTTTATACACAAGTAAAGCCCAGCAACATGTATCCCAGCAGTGCGGTGCCCCAAGCTACCAGTGCATAGGGCATTTGCGTTTTCACATGATCCATCAGGCGAACCCCCGTCATACTGGACGTCAAAATCACACTGTCGGAAATTGGGGAATTCTGATCGCCAAATACGGCTCCTGAAATAATGGCTCCCAGCACATAGGGGGCCGGAATCCCCAGTGGTACAAAAACCGGAACCAATACCGGCACCAAAACGGCGGCCGTCCCACCGCTGGTACCGGTTGCATAGGCAATGAGGGTTGCTGTCAGATATCCCACCACCAACATGAGACTTTTAGGAACCATCTGTGCATACTGTGCCAGAAAAGAGGCTGTTCCCAGCGTGGACAAAAGATGGCCAAACGCATAGGCCAGAACCAGAATCAATACTAAGTCGAACATCTTTTTCATGCCGTCCACACACCACATGGTGTAGGTAGAAACCGTGGTAATCCGGCGTACCCGGTACCACACCCCGGTGACAAGCAACGTAAATAGGCCCGATACAAAAACGGCCGTTCCCCCATCCCCCGATGCCAGATTTCCCTGCCCGGTTATAAGCAACAGGGCAAAAATGGACAAAACTAGCAGAAGTACCGGAACCAACATGGTACGGGCTCGAATACGGGTGCGGTCTTTGATTCTCGTTTCATATACATACGCTTCCGTTTCCTCTTCTGGTTGGCCTGTTGTTTTCATGGCGCCCACTTGAAACCGGAATAAAATGGATAGCAAAAGGAAAAGTAACAGCGCAATGGTATAAAACTGGAATACGACCGATGACAGCACCACGGAAAAGGGGTCTTGTGTCAGGCCCAACTGAGCCGAAACGGGGCTAAAGAATGTCGTCAGTACCGCACAGGCACTTCCAAACGGCACAATCCATGCTACCGCTGATCCGGTGGAATTGGCAATCAGTGCCAGTTTTTCCCGGGAAATCTTATAGGTGCGGAAAAATGGTTTGCCCACCATCGATACAATGGCAATCGAACTTGTCCCATCCACAAACAAAAGCAATCCCAATACAAAAGAGAGCAATTGGGCTGCCATGGGCGATCGAACCAGCTTCCTCTTTTCGGTGGAATATCTCACCAACCCTTCAACCCCACCGGAACGACTGACAACCGTCATCACTGCTCCCGTCATCAATACAAAAAATGTGGTCATTGCGGTACTTTCATCTTGGAAAACCGTTGCAATGGATTGGGGGCCACAAAGAAAATCCCCCGTAAAACAGCCCACAATTACAGACGCACTGAGAATCCCTGTCAACAGGGCTAAAAACACATTTTTCCAGATAAACACAAGCACCAGCGTGATGAAAATAGGGAATAAAGAAAAAACGCCGTAATCCATCTTGGGAAAGCCTCCAAATGATTTGCTGCTTTGATTATAGAAGTCCTTAGCCTAAGCGGACAAGTACGCACTTTTTTATTACACAGTTACTTTTTTATAACTACCCTTTTTTCCGTAACAGAATAAAATTCCCTGCCAGGCTTCATCCGAAGACCTTGCTTATTTTTTCCAAATCTTTATAATGAAAAAAGAAGGAATCGTTTTTGACGGTTCAAGGAGGAACATTCGATGCTGACAAAAGAAGAAATGCCCGCCTGTCCGGTTGCCACTACGGTACAGTTGATTGGCAGAAAATGGAAACTACTCATTATCCGGAATTTGCTGGTCCGTCCATGGCGTTTTAACGAACTGAAAAAAAGCCTGGATGGCATTAGCCAAAAGGTATTAACTGATAGTCTCCGTGCTTTGGAAGAGGATGGTATTGTAACCCGGACTGCCTATCCCGAAGTGCCGCCCCGCGTGGAATACGCTCTTTCCCCTTTGGGGCAATCCATGCGGCCTATTTTGGATGCCATGGAAAAGTGGGGTCAAGCATATAAACAACACCAAGAATAATCCCTTTCATAGAAAAAGCAGCAGGATGGTTATAACTATCCTGCTGCTTTTTCCATATTCAAGCTTTTTGTTGTGTCTAGCTGCAAAATTCGCTATACTGTAAAAAAGAGAATCTTTTCGTTTAACACACTCTGTTTTATAAAAAAGGAGGCACTTTATGCGGCAAAAATCACCGAAAAATCGGCCTTCTCTCTCAAAAACGCCCTTTTCCTCTTCACCTGCCGTATTTGAGCAGGCCTTCCTTCAACGGTTAGGCCAGACCCCCACTCAATTTATACACACCAAGATGAAAACCGGCTCTGACCTTCAAGCTGTACGGTATTTATATGACACATTGGCCGCAGGCATTGCTGCCCAAAATAACTGTATGTCCCAACCGTTTGACCGGTATTACCGGCCACCAGTTATGCCGGTTTCGACACAACCGGAAAAATCTGCTTCCCCCATCCGAAGAATGCAACATAAATTGGTGCGCGATAAGATCCCCACTTTGCTCAAAACAAAAGGAATTCCTTGTCTGTATACCACTTTATCAGAAGAAAATTACCTGCGTGCGTTAAACCATCTGTTTCAACAGCTTATGGCCGACTATCAAAACAGCCAATCTTTTGAAAAACTGGCTGATTTGTTAGAAGTCATGGGCGCTATTGTGAAAGCCCGTGGCTCTACGTGGGAAGAGCTGACAGCCCTGCGCAAAAAAAGAAAAGAACAATATGGCGGCTATGAAAAGCGCATCTTTTTAAAAGAAGTCAACAAGCCGTAACGTTCCCTCCTTGCCCACTGCTACTTTCTGCTTCTCGCAGCTGACGGGCAAAGATACGGCGGAACAAAAAGCGCGTGATGGGCCCTGCCGCAAACAGATTCCAAAATAGCGCCATGGGGAAGTTTTTCAGTACAGTGGCAACACAATAAGCCGGCAGCTGTGTAACAGAGCCGCCCCCCAGAATAACGGAAAACAGAATGGCAGCCACCAAACTCATGGTCGGGCACATAATTAAAACGGTACAACCCGATATAAACAAGACCTGCAAAAATGGGCTGTCTTCTTCCCGGCAGATTCTGCTTGATAACCAGCGTCCCACGCGGTTGCCCCACAAGTTGGAGAAAAGGAAAACAAACAGCCACATATAACCAGCTTCCAGTAAGGCATCCCAAAATACACCATTGGTCATTTGCGCCAGGCCTCCTTCTTTGTTCGCCACGTTGTACACTTCCACCCCATACGCCATGGTGACCGACATCAAAATTCCGAAAACGAGCCCCTGTACTTTGTTTTTTGGCATGATCTTTTAAACCCCTTTCTAAAAAAAGAAGCGTGTCATGATGGAAACCATCATGACACGCTTTGCTGAACCTATTGCGCTACACGCTTAGGTTCATTATAGCCAGGCATTCTTTTAAAGTCAAAGGACATTTTTCCCAAAGAAAGCGAAAAAATCAGGATAGGATTTTCTATATTACAGCAAAAAGAAACCATCTGACAGGCAAATGTCTTTTCCTTTTTTATAAAATCAAACGATGTAGAAGCAGAGTTTTATTCATTTCCAATATTTTTCAAAAAAAGCTTGCATTTCTCTACGAAGTATGATATTATAGTCAAGCAGTCGGAAAACGGCGGCAACAAGTGAAAAGACATGGGGCATTAGCTCAGCTGGGAGAGCGCCACACTGGCAGTGTGGAGGTCAGCGGTTCGATCCCGCTATGCTCCACCATGGACCGCAAGCAAAATTCTTTGCTCGCGGTTTTTTTATATCGTCCAACTATATCAAAATCTAGACGAGAAAGGATTTGAAGAAAAACACTTATGGACGTTATCCCTCTATCGCTTGCCATTCTTTTCTGTATTATCTGTTCGGCGTACTTCTCTTCGACGGAAACGGCCTTTACGACCGTCAACCGGATTCGTATGAAAAGCCTGGCCGAAGCGGGCAACAAAAAAGCAGCCCGTGTGCTGGAATTGACAGATCAGTATGACAAGCTCCTTTCGACCACCCTCATCGGCAACAACATCGTCAACATTGTGGCGACTTCGCTGGCCACGGTTCTGTTTGGAAAGTTGATCTCCGGGCCGTCGTCTGTAACGGTCTCGACTGTCGTAATGACGCTGGTGGTGTTGATCTTCGGTGAAATCACCCCGAAAAACCTGGCGAAGCAAGGCGCCGAAAGCTATTGCCTTTCGACTGTTTCGCTCTTGCGCGCGCTGATCATTCTGTTTACGCCCCTGAACTTCATCTTCATGCAGTGGAACCGCCTGCTCAGCCGGCTGACCCACCACAAAGAAGATAACAAGACCACCTCGGAAGATCTGATGACCATGGTCGATGAAGCTCAGAACGACGGCGGTATTGACGAAGAAAACGGGGAACTAATCCGTTCGGCCATTGAATTTAACGATTTGGAAGCCAACGATATTTTGACCCCCCGGGTTGATTTGACAGCCGTACGGACAACGACCACCATGGAGGAATTGGGCCAGGTATTTGTCAATTGCACCTTTTCCCGTGTACTGGTTTACGAAGATACGGTCGATAATATCGTGGGTATGATCCATGAAAAGGATTATTTCGCCGGTATGAGCCGCGGCCTTACCACTATTCGCCCGCTGATCAAAAAGGTGATCTATGTTTCGGGCAGCATCAAAATTTCCCGTCTATTGCGCCTGATTCAGCAATCGAAAACCCACATGGCGGTGGTTGTGGATGAATTTGGCGGCACCGAAGGGATTGTAACGCTGGAAGATATCCTGGAAGAACTGGTGGGCGAAATTTGGGACGAACACGACGTGGTGGAAAACGACTTTGAAAAACTCAACGAGACCACGTACCTCATCGCTGGGAACGCTAATTTGGAAGATTTCTTCGATCAATTCGATCTTCCCTTTAAAGAAGACGAATATGAATCCTTTACTGTCGGCGGTTGGGTCATGGAAGAGTTGGGCCACATCCCGGAACCGGGCGATCATTTTACATATGATGACTGCGAAGTGCATGTGGTTTCGGTGGAAAAACGCCATGTAACAAAAATCCGCTTGATCCTCCCTTCCGCTCACGAAAAAAGCGAACACACAACAAAAGAGGACTAAACGAGATATAGAAAAAGACCGCAGAGTTTTTGCTCTGCGGTCTTTTTTATTTCTCTTCCGCTTGATGGGGATCGACATATAGGGTTTTATATTGGACATAGATCACCCGTCCCGGTTTGGCACCCTGAGGTTTGGTTACATGCTTTGCGTACGTATAATCCACCGGCACCTGGGAAGAATCTTTGCCCCGGCTGTAGTGGGCCGCAAGCACGGCTGCCTCTTCCATCGCCGAGGGGCTCGGATCTTTGCCGTTCGTGAGCAAAATCACGTGGGAACCCGGCATATTCTTCACATGGAACCACATGTCGTAATTTTTGGCCGTTTTTAAGGTGAGCTGGTCGTTTTGCCGGTTGTTCCGGCCCACTAATACCACGCTGCCATCGGTGGTTGTAAAGCGAAGCGGCTCGCTGTGCTGCTGGGGCTGAATCTTTTTCCCCTTTGTCTTCCGGATATACCCCTGTTCCATCAGCTCCAAGCGGATCGCCACCAGTTCTTTTTCGGTACGCGCCCGGCTCAGCTCTTCCAAAACCGAATCCAAATACAAAAGATCTTCTTTCGCAATGGCAATCTGCTCCGTAAGTTTTTCCTCGGCTGTACGCGCCTTGCGGTACTCTTTATAGTACTTCTGGGCATTTTGGTTGGGGGTCAGTGCCGGGTCCAGGGGGATTTCGATTTCCTCCCCGTTTTCGCTGTAAAAATTCGACAGCACCACCCGGCTGCTTCCTTTTTGAATCTGGTATTGATTGGCACTGAGCAAATCGCCCATAATCCGCAGTTGTTCCCGGTTGGCGCTTTGGGTGAGTTCTGCCGTCTGGTTGGCAATTTTACGGGATAGGCGCTCGCTGACCGTTGTCAAAAGCCGTAGCAAATCCTGTTCCCGCACCCGCATGCGTTCCTGGGTATCGCGTTCCGTGTAAAAGTCATCCAGCAGCTGCGAAAAACTATCGCACGGCCGTTCAATAGCCGAAGAACCGTACTGCCCAATATGGAAAAACGAAAAATCCATGGGCTTTTTTTGCAGGCTAACCACCATAAACGGTGTGCCATTTGCCTGTATCACGGTTTCTTTCAGGCGATGCAACAAAAATAGCAGTTTATCCCGCTGGCTGTCCGTCATGGTTTTAGCCGTCAGCGCAGCGCCCTTTCCCACCTGAAAGGCTAGTTCCCGGCACACAATGGGTGATACCCCTTGCAGCACCTGCAGCAGAGCTTTCGATAGTTCAAAATCCCTGGGCAGTGCATCCATGTGCGCCAGGACGGCTTCCGGCTCCGTATCCAGCAGGCACAGTTTATCCTGCGGCGGCGGCAGCCGGTACGCAAGGCCCGGCAAAATCCACCGTTCCGAACTCATATCCGCGTCTACCCGGCGGAGAGAATCGACGATTTTCCCTTCCGGGTCCACGAGGATCACGTTGCTGTAGCGCCCCATCACTTCGGCTACCAGTCGCATTTCCACATGGTCGCCCAATTCGTTGACCGTATCGAACACGAACACCAAGAGCCTTTCCAGACCCGGCTGTTCCACCCGCAACAGCCGCCCACCGGTAAACCGCTTGCGCAGCAGCATGCAGAACATGGGCGGCTGTGCCGGATTTTCGGGAAGCACCTGCGTAAAATGGACCCGCGCACTGTTAGCCCTTGCTGACAATAGTAGGTTCATCCGCTCTTTGCGGGTACGCAGCACAAACACCAGCTCGTCCCGATTGGGCTGATAGATTTTATCAATCCGGGCTTCCTTTGCCCGGTCCCAGATTTCCTTTTGCAAATGGTGCAAACATGCTCCGTCAAGAGCCATTGGATTCCCTTCTTTCCTTCCCTTTCTACCGGCTTACTTTATACCTGGCATTCCGGTTCCCGGTTCGCCCCGGCTATGCGCACCGAAAGCCCGGGGAACTGTTGTTCCATCTTCTCTTTTAAGGCTGGTAGCACAATGGTCTCGGTGGCAAAATGGCCGGCTGTAATCAAAGTCATGCCGTTCTCTTTCGCTTGCAGCAATTGGTGATGCCGGCTTTCCCCGGTCACCAGCGCATCGGCTCCCAAGTGCTGTACGCCGTCCAAGCAATCGGCGCCGGAGCCGCTGCACACCGCCACTTGGCGGATGGGTTTGCCCCCATCCACTACGCGCACGCTTTCCGCGTACAGATCGGCTTTTACTTTTTCCGCCAGTTCCAACGCCGTGAAGGAATGGGGCAGTTCCCCGATGAGGGCTTCCATCACCTGTTCACATGGCAGCACCCACCGGGTGTTGGCAAGACCCAGTGCCCTCGCTAGCTCTGTATTGACCCCAAAAGTAGGGGCAAAATCCAAATTCGTGTGGGCGCATACCGCCGCCATCCCATGCCGGGCCAACTGGTACACGGCCGACTCTTCGGCTACCTGTTTGAGTGGGTGAAAGATCACCGGATGGTGGCTGACAATCAGCCCGGCGCCCCAGGCAGCCGCTTCCCTGACGACATCCGGTGTGATATCCAGCGCCATCATCACTTTGTCTGTTTGCTGCCAGCGGCTGCCCACCAGCAGCCCAGGGTTGTCAAACGACAGTGCGTTTTCAAACGGCGCAAAACTTTCAATCCAATCGTATACGTCTCCTACGCACACTTTCATACAAGCGGTTCCTCCTTCCACCGGTTCATTCGCTTTTCCAGTTCCCGCATAGCGGTTTCCAACCGAGCCACCGTCTCCCCGTCCCCACGATGCAGCGCTCCCGTTCTTTCTTTTTGAGCCCTGTCATATTCTTTCTGCAAAAAAGCGTGTTCCGCTTCGGTTTCCCCGGCAATTGCGCCAACAAAGCAGGCTGTTTGCGGATCGCTGGGGCCTGGGTCCCCCGTATAGCGGGCTTTTATCACCGTATAGACGTGTTTTCCTTCCCGGCAGCAGGCTTCCTTTTCCAAAGAAAAGCCCTGCTCCAACAAAAACAGCCGCAACGCGCGCACCGCCGTCATGGGCTGCAAAATCAGGGTGATTTCCGGGTTTTGAATCCAGTCGCAATCCCCCAGAATACGGGCCATCAGCTCCCCGCCCATTCCGGCGATGACAATGGTGTCCACTTCTCCGGCAGCAAAACGTGCCAAGCCATCCGACAAGCGGGTTTCCACCTGACCGGCTACCTGATACCGGGCAATGGTATCCCGGGCGCTCTGCAGGGGGCCTTCCCCGATGTCGGCCGCTATGGCCTTTTGAATTTTGCCGCTGCGGCACAGCCAAACCGGTAAATAGGCATGATCCGTACCAATATCGGCCAGCCGTGCGTTTTCCGGTACAAAACCGGCGCAAAGCCGCAATCTTTCTTCCAGTTGGAACAAGGGGCGCATGGGGCTTCCTCCTTTGCAGAACAGACGAGCCGCCCGGCACCGCACAGGCACCGGGCGGCTCTACGAAATCTGCCGCGAAACTTACTGTTTGGCCAGATGAGCGTTCAGTTTTTCAACCAGCACATTGGCATCCACACCATGCACCATGCAAGCTTCCGCCAGCGATTCCCCACGGGACGCCGGGCAGCCCAAGCAGTGCATACCCATTTCCAGGAAGAACGGTGCCGTCGAAGCATCCATATCCAAAATTTCGCCGATCAGTGTATCTTTTGTGACCTGTGCCATATTCATTTCCTCCATTTCAATTGACTGGCGGCCAAAGGTGGCCAAACCTTTATCATTATAATCTCCCGCCCGGTAGTTTGCAATACTTTCGCTTTAGGAAGATATAGAAAAAATCCCCCGAAAGGATTTTTCGTCCTTTCGGGGGAAAACTTCCGAAGAAAACGAGGGAGCTATTAGCCCATTTCTCTTCTCTTTGCGAAGCATTCGCTGCAATATACAGGACGATCTTCGCGGGGCTTGAAGGGAACTTTCGCTTCTTTGCCGCAGTCAGCGCAGATAGCCGTGTACATTTCGCGGGCGGGCTTGGTGGCATTCTTACGGGCATCGCGGCAAGCCTTGCATCTCTGGGGCTCGTTTACAAAGCCCTTCGAGGCGTAGAATTCCTGTTCGCCGGCAGTGAAAACGAATTCAGCGCCGCATTCTTTGCATACCAGAGTCTTGTCTTCGTACATGGTGATAACCTCACTTTGGAAAAATTATTGCCCGTAGACGGATTCGGACCGCCGCCTTTGAAAAAAGTAATCAACGCTCTGCAACCTAAGCTACCGGGGCATATATGACCTATATGGAGTCGCGCAGTTTCTTACGCGCCCGCTGCAATGCATTGTCAGCTGCTTTGGGCGAGATCTGCAATTTTTCACCGATTTGCCGGTACGTAAAGCCCTGCAAATACAGCGAAAAAATCCGCTTTTCCATATCGGTAAACTGTTCTTTCATCTTCCTGCGAATCTGCTCCGCCACCGCTTCGACCTCTACCCGGTTTTGCAGGTCATCCTCCGGCCTATTCGAAGTAAGCTGCCACTGCAAATCCGGTTCATCCAGAGAAAGAGACGTATTCAGTGTGCGCGAAGCATTCCCGCTGCCCTTTCGCACCAGCGAAATCAACCGGTTGGAAATGCAGCGCCCCGCATAGGTAGCAAACGATGCTTTTTGACCGGGCCGGAATGAATGGGCCGCTGCCAGCAATCCCAATAACCCTTCCTGCGTCCAATCATCTTCGTCAAACCCCTGCATGCGGAAACGAGCCGCAATCCGATGAACCAAATACGAATACCGGAGCAGCACCTCTTCCGCCGCCGCCCGGTCGCCGGACCGAACGCGGGAAAAAAGCTGCTCTTCACGGTTGGCTTTCATTTCCACACAAAGGCACCTCAGGTATAGATGAACTTAAATTGAGTATACACCTATAGGGGCAAAAAGTCAATATTTATTTTTCTTTACATAAATTTCGCTTTCTCTTTCAATAATTTCCATATAAAACGACAAATCCTATTCCGTTTTTCCTTTTCTTTTCGCCTTTTTTCTTTTATAATAAAAGGATGAAAAGTAGTTGAAAAAACGGGGTGTATTGTCATGTTTACACAAGTACACAGCATAGGATTTCATGGGCTGGATGCTTTCCCGGTTCTGGTAGAAGCCGACCTATCGAATGGACTGCCGGGCTTTGAAATTGTAGGGCTGCCCGATGCTTCCGTGCGGGAATCCAAAGACCGGGTGCGGGCGGCCCTGAAAAATTGTGGCTTTACCTACCCCATGAGCCGCATTACCATGAATTTGGCCCCGGCGGATAAGAAAAAAGAGGGCCCCCTTTACGATTTGCCGCTGTTCATCGCCCTGC
Source organism: uncultured Clostridia bacterium (assembly GCA_930990065.1). Taxonomy (GTDB): domain Bacteria; phylum Bacillota; class Clostridia; order Oscillospirales; family Acutalibacteraceae; genus Heritagella; species Heritagella caecorum. The sequence goes on from CAKNOA010000001.1 coordinate 229,255, forward strand.
TGAAAGCCAGCGGCCAGCTGGACGCCTGTACCGATGACTGCCTGTTTGCCGGAGAATTGTCGCTGGCGGGAGAAGTACGCGCCATTCACGGCGTGCTGCCCATGGTGATTGCCGCCAGGGAAGCCGGATTTACCCGAATATTTGTACCGGCTGTCAATGCGGCCGAAGGGGCCGTCGTGGAAGGGATTGAGGTATACGGCATACCCGATATCCGTGCGCTGCTGCTTCACCTGACCGGCCGGCAACCCCTACCGGTGGCTAAGCCCCTCCCTCCAGAGGAGCAACCCGTCTGCCAAATTCCCGATTTTTCGGATGTGCGGGGACAGGCGGAAGCCAAACGCGCCCTGGAAATTGCCGCCAGCGGCGGGCACAACGTGCTGTTGATCGGCCCTCCCGGTTCGGGCAAAAGTATGCTCGCCAAGCGCCTGCCCTCTATTTTGCCCGATATGACGTTCGAGGAAATGCTCGAAACTACGAAAATTCATTCCATTGCCGGAACCTTGCCGCCGGGCAGCCCCCTGATTCAAACCAGGCCGTTCCGGGCCCCCCATCACACCGTTTCCCCCGCGGGGCTTTCCGGTGGCGGTACATCGCCGCGGCCGGGCGAAATCTCGCTGGCCCATAACGGCGTACTGTTTTTGGATGAATTACCGGAATTTAGCCGCAGCGCCATGGAAGTGCTACGCCAACCTATCGAAGACGGGGTGGTCACGATTTCCCGAGTAAACGGCACCATCACGTACCCCTGTTCTGTGATGCTAGTAGCGGCCATGAACCCCTGCCCCTGCGGGTATTTTGGGCACCCTACCCGGCCGTGTACCTGTTCCTCCCAGCAGGTGAACCGCTATTTATCCCGGGTATCCGGCCCGTTGCTGGACCGGCTGGATTTGCACATTGAAGTGCCGCCGGTGGAATTTGACGAACTTTCGTCCCATACACCTTCGGAATCTTCCCGGGAGATCCGGGCCCGGGTCAATCGGGCCCGTGCCATTCAGCATGAGCGTTTTCAGGGTACAACTATCACCTGTAATGCCCGCATGGGTGCCGGGGAACTGCGCACCTGCTGTCCTTTACACGACAAAGCCCGGTTGCTCTTGCGCAGCGCTTTTGACCGTATGGGGCTTTCAGCCCGGGCGTACGATCGGGTACTAAAAGTCGCGCGTACCATCGCCGATTTGGATCAATCTGAGGTAATCCAGCCCGCCCACGTGGCCGAAGCGGTGCAGTACCGCAGCCTGGACCGCAAGTACTGGTCCCGGGAACTGTAACAAACCGATAAAAAAGCCTGTCCCGGTTCTGATACCGAAACAGGCTTTTCTTATTTTTCTTTTTCCCTGCGCAGGGCCCGCAGGACTTCTTTTTCTTCTTTGGAAATGCGCCGGCTCTCGATGGCCTTTTGAATGGCTTTCTGGCGCACCCACTCATCTAGCTTTTGGCCCTTTAGATACGGCCATATGGTCTCCGGCTGCTTACATAGGGCCGTTGCGAAATACCAAGCTGCCATCATATTGACGTAGTATTCCTGCGACCGGACGGCCGCTACCCATTCGGGCATAACAGGGTCAAAAAAATCATCTAAATATTCGCTGAGCAATACCCCTATGCCAAACCGCACAGTATAGGGATGGTCGCTTTTCATCCATTGGTGGGCTTGAGCGGGCAGTTCCTTCGGGTGCGTATGAAACACCCGCGGGTGCATCATATCACAGGTAGCCCAGTTATCCACAAACGGCAAAAACTGGTCAAGGGCCTGGACACACGCTTCATAGGAGGGGATTTTTTCAATCAAACAGGCGTGCAGATTATTTTCGTCATAATACCGGTGCGGCAGCTGTTGCATAAAAGCGGCTGCCTGCTCGGTGTTGTGCAGCTGGGCGGCTAATTTGCGCACCTCCGGCACACGCACCCCCAGTACCGTTTCGGGCGCCACCGTGGGGATTAACCGGCACTGAAAATCACGGTAGGAGGCATCGGCCTGCTCTTGAAGAGCTTCTAATACCGTTTTTTCTTCGAACCATTTATGATGTTCTCCCATGACATTCTCCCTCCTGATTTCCGCCTCCCGCTGGTTTACTGCACAAAAATACCAAGGACGTAAATTGCCCATCGTGGCATTCAACCCGCATGACACCGTTATACTTTTCGGCTACGGCCTGTATGCTGGTAAGTCCTATTCCGTGACGGCGTCCATCTTCCTTTTTGCTGGTCATCATATGTCCATCGAGCGGAATAGGATTCTTTTGAACCGGATTGATCACTTTCAGAAAAATCATTTTCTCCGTCTGCATCCAGATGGAAACCCGGATCCACTTTTCTTTATTGGTCAGTTGCCGGCAGGCTTCTATGGCATTTTCCAGCTGGTTTGAGAGAACGGCGCAGAGATCCGACGGCTCAATATTCGGCATTTGGGGGATATTCACCCGATAGGTAAACCGGATGCCCTCATGTTTTGCTTCCGCCGCTTTGCAATTGATAATGGCATCGATCACATGGCAGCCGCTTTGGCAGGTGGGCCCCTCCACCGAAACCTTTTCCAGCAAGGAATCGATATACTGTTCGGTACCTGCATCATTCCCTTCGTGCGCCAACTGCCGCAGTACCACCAAGTGATGGTGAAAATCGTGGGTTTCTTTTGCATAGGCACGCTGCTTGTCGTACAGATGCTGGTAGTTTTCCGCCATCATGCGGTTGGTTAAATCGAATAGATCATTGCGGTATTTCTGTGCTTTATACCGGTCGGACAGATAAAAAATCACGATAAGGGCCACAAGACATAACAGCGAGAAAACCCACAACGCAATCACCGCCGTGCGCAGAGAAAAGTTGCTTTCCCTGGCGATCATGGAAAACAGCGTCGACGTAACCGCATACAAACAGGCACTAACCGGAAGTAACCGGCAACAGAATTTACGGCTTACCGGCCGAAGCTGTGCCAAGGGTCGGCGCAGAACCATATACAAAAGCAGATCGGCCCCTTTATCCACACATAAAAACAACGTGCGCTGCCATCCGGGCTCCATCAGAATGGCAAAAGTCTGGGCTGTATCGTGTCCGGGAAACCCAATGACACCAATGGTAAACGCCAACACATAATCCAATGTATGAATGACAAAATACGTAATCACACAGGCCGTAGCCCGCAAAAGCCAGTTCCCGCTGGACGTAACCCCGGTAATTAGTACGACACCCACCATAGCAACAAAAATGGTAAAAAAGGAAAACGCGCTGATTTGATTCAGCCCGGTAATGAGCAACGTCATTAGCAGAGACGCCATGACCAGTACCCACCGGTACACGACCCGTTCCAAGCGTCTTTGGGCAATTTGTGTAACCGTATGAATGGCCACCAGACTTTCTATCATGGTGGCCAACATTTCAATCAGCAGTTCCGGATGGCCCATCATACAGCCGTACCCCAAAGCGACAGGATTCGGCCCTTTACTTGGGCCATCAATTTCCGGCTGATGGGAAGGCGTTCCCCATTTTTGAGGATCAACTCGGCGCCAGACACCTGCAGCACATAATCGATATTGACAAAATAACTGCGTTCAATCCGGATGAACCGCTCGTCATGAAGCTGGTCCATCAGTTCCTGCAAACCGTGGTTATCGCGAATCACGCCCATACGATTGGTTACAATTTCCAGCGACCGCAGCACCCGGTGTACATACATGATTTCATGGTACGGAATCCGAACGGCATCGGTATAATGATACAGAGTCAGATAGGTCGCTTCCCTTGCTTTGGCTAAGCGGAAGGCATCTTCCAGTGCTTCCGGCAATGTTTCTTCCATACGCATTTTGGGTACATACCGCAAAGCCCGCACTTTGTACCCTTCGATCGCGTATTTTAAGTGCGATGTCAATAACAATATCAACGCATCCGGTTCACTTTGACGGATTTCCCTGGCGAGTTCTAAACCATTTTTTTGACCGGGCATCTCCACATCCAAGAGATAGATATCAAAAGGAGATGTAGCCAATATCTGGTTTTGCAGAACATGGCCGTGCGAAAACAGATCCACCGTATAGGGTTCTCCCGCGTGGTGGTTCCGCATAAAGGCATCAATCAGTTTCTTCGTTTCCTGCAGAGCCCGTGCCTCATCATCACAAATGGCATACCGAATCACAGGTCGTTCACACCCTTTTCCTCATCTTCGTTGGTGACGGCGCCATGCCAAAAGATCCCCCTCGACAGAATTCCCCTCTTTTCGCAGGCAGGCCGCTTTTATTCCCTCTTCTGATCCTTTATTATAGCATAAAACAGGGATTATAGTATATTTTTTTAGCACATTTCTGGAACTGTCTTAAACAAAAAACCTACCGTATAAAAAACGGTAGGCTTTTTTATGCTTATTTTTCCATATGTACTGGATGAAGAGGAATCCGAATCACGGTTTTTTGGTTTTCTGGCCGGGTGCGGCGGGCATCGGTAAGATATATTTCATGGTGATAGCGTCCATTTGCAAAGTCCGGCACATATCCCTGCTCCTTGGCCGCTTGCACCATCCACTGAACCGTAGTGGGTTCCTGATCATATGGCCCTATGTGCATGCACTGTACACACAGCCCTTCCTTATAGGAGAAAAATACCACCTTTGCACAATCGATCCGTTTTTTCCGCGATGCCTCGTCTCTTGCCCACTCAAACACGTCTTTTGTCACAAATTCCGGCAACCGAATCAGGGAAATCCACTGGAAAGTCTCTTTGTGCGTATAATCCACACCCGGTACGCCATCCTGCCACCAAATCCCCTCCAGCGGCGGCACGACAAAATCAAAATAGCCTTCCAGCTTTTTGGCGCCCATTTTGCTCATCTTGATTGTATAGGCCGTTCCATACAACAGCGCTATGGATTCCTTGTAAGCTCCCTGTTCCTCATTGGGGTCGCCCTGGCCGCGTACAGCCAGAAAATTCATAGAAGGAATGGTGATCATGTGCGGTTTTTTCGGTGGTACATAGAATTCTTTGTACGCCTTTTTATAGTCAAAAGCCACGGTTACAACTCCTTTAGATTTTGCATTCGTTCCTGGATCGATTGTTCGAATGCCTGGGGGGAAAGCTGCGGATCGCGGGTCAAATTCCATATATCACAAGGCATCTCTGCACAGCTAGCACAAGTTACATACCGGTGCTTCTGCACGGAACAGGCGTAAAGGGGGCATGCTTTCCCTGCCGGTGCATGGAATACCCGGCCCCTACTTTCATTGCAGCCCTCACAGTCCTTATGGTAAAAAGGACAGGGTCCACAATCCGTTCCGCAGCAGCTGAGATGCAAAATTTCGCGCTGCTGCTTTTTACTGAATCCCTGCAACATCAGCCGATACGCCCTATCGAGCAAGTCACGCACAAGGTCATCGGGCACGGCGCCGTCTGGTTTTATTGAAATCCAGGTGCGCTTGTCGGAATAATATCCCGGCAGAATATCCGCATACTGTTCTTGCAAAAATTTGGCTTCCACCGGATCGGCCTTCAGGTTGATATAGTAGGGCTGGTTCTGTTTATCGAAACAAATAGCGGCAAACATTTTCCCGCCAATTTGATACCGAATCCAGTTCCAAACGGGTTGGAAATCTTTGGTGACACAGCGCTTCTTACACAAATACGAATCCAGCCATGTATATCGCATGCTTTACCCCTCCTGATAATTATTTCGCATTCTTTCCAGTGTCTTCGTAAGCTTTTGCCGCAGTTCGTCCGGTTCCAGTAAAACCACTTTATCCTGAAACGTGAAAAGCCAGGCCAATACATTTTCGGCATCGGTATAATCGGCACGAAACAGAAGTTTGCCGTCCGGCTGCTCATCAAAACAATCTGTCCCAAACTCTTCGACCAACCGCCATTTACACGTGGCATCAAACAGTGCTTTCACCCGAATACCGCCCGGGAAAATCCGCTCATTGCGAAGGTCCGGCAAAGGGACGGCCCGCGGCGGGAAATTGGCTGCCAGGGAAAGCCCCTGCATACGGTTTAATTTAAATAACCGGTAGTCGTCCCTCTCTTTGCAGTACCCCCATACATACCAATTGCCCCATCGAAAGATCAGGTAGTATGGTTCGATCACCCGCCGGCTTTCCCCTTTTGGCGCATAGTACAAAAACGATACCGTACGGTGTTCCTCCATGGCTTTGCGGATCTGTTCGATTTTGGGGGCCAGTGACTCCTTGTACCAGGACGCCAAATCGATCAAAATATTGGTGTCCCCTGGCACCAAAGTGGAACCTCCCGCGGACAGTTTTTCCATCAATTGTGCCACCCGGTTGGTACCGCTCACGCTATCCAGGCTGCGCAGTCCCGCTAAGATTGCTTGCATATCCTCCGAAGTCAGCAAGGTGCGGTCGATTTTGTACCCCTCCATGATGGAAATGCCGCCGTTTTGCCCTTGGCTTGTCACGATCGGAATCCCGGCTTTGCATAGCGCTTCGATATCCCGGTTAATGGTGCGGCGGGACACCTCAAATTTTTCGGCTAAAAGCGGCGCCGTTGTTTTTTCCTTTTGCAGCAGGATCGAAAGAATCCCAATTAGCCGGTCAATTTTCATCATCTTCGCCCCTTTCTTTATATACCAAGTATAAGGGAGCAAACAAGACAACAGCCTGTCCTGTTTTTTCGTGGCAAGCTGTTGTCTTATACTGTAAACATTTACTAGGCAAGGTGCTGGGGGTACACAGCGATTTCTTTTTCTTCTCCCATTGGTTTTCCCTCCACTGTCAGTATGCTGTATGTCACACACGACTGTCAATAGCATACAAAAGAAATCTATACGGTTTGCAAGGAACCACCGTTTACAAAAAGCAAAATGTTCCCTTCAAAAATTGCATATTGTCATTTCCTCTTATTGAAAACACAAGGTACGTTTTGTCTCATCGGGTAACAAAAAGCCGCCGGAAGGCTCCCCCACGGGGAGGCTCTTCCAACGGCTTTTTTTACGACTTTATCGTTTTTCTAACGGATGCACCTACCGGCATCGTGTTCCCGGCCCTCGATATAGGCTGTCAACCCTCTTCGTCGGGGGCCTGTCCATCATGGGCCAGCCATTTGCATTCGGTCAGTTCCATATGGGTAAAGACCGCACGGAACGAAGAATCTTCCGGGCTGCAGGCATAAACGCCAAACCGGATGTCTTTTTTGCCTTCTAACAGATGGCAGATCCGCATTTGATGGAAGGCTTCGCCGTCCTCGGAACACTCGACGCAAAAATCATCCTCCCGGCGGCTGAGGCGGTACCACATGGATTTCACACCGGCACTGATTTCCGTGGTGGCCCAATCGGAATAACCGTGGTTGGTCACCACGCTGCCCAAGTGCTGGAACCGGTCGTTCTCATATTCAATGGAAGCTTTGAGCCAGTTTTCGCTGTCCAAGTACAGCACAACCCCGCACTGATCAAACCGGTGTTTGCTTTCGGCAAAATCGGTCTTGACCACAAAGGAAAAGTAGGGTTCCGATGTACTCATCTGTAAAACGGGTGCATTATCATTGCGGAAATGATAATACGTTCTTTGCCACAAATCCGTCTTAGGGGCTGTGGTGATCTCAATTTTCTCCGGCGTGATCGTAAAATCTTTCGGTTCTCTGGTCCACGTTAGCTGCGTCACATCAAATTTCATGATAAGTCCTCCCATACTTTTTCTTATCTTCTTCGGTAATCGTGCGCAGGACCCGGCAAGGATTGCCTACAGCCACGACACCCGAAGGAATATCGCGATTGACTACGCTTCCGGCACCGATCACCGTGTTGCTGCCAATCGTTACCCCAGGCAGCACGGTCACGGAAGCGCCGAACCACACATTGTCCCCCACCGTAATGGGGTACGCATACTCAAGCCCCTCGTTGCGTTGTTCCACGTCCAACGGATGCCCGGCTGTCGAAAACGTACAGTTGGGCGCAATGAACACGTTGTCGCCAAATACAACCGGGGCCCCATCTAAAATAATACAGTTGTGGTTGGTATAAAAATTTTCGCCGATTTGGATATGGCTCCCATAATCGCACCAAAAAGGAGCCGTGATGCAGAACTGCCGGCCCACCTTCCCTAGGAGCTTTCGCAGAATGGCTGCCTGTTCGGCACTTTGGGAAGGCATTAACTGATTGAAAGCAAAACACAGGTCTTTACACCGTGTCCGGGCCTGAATCAGCTCTTCGTCATAATTGGCGTCGTACAAAAGCCCTTTCAGCATCTTTTCTTTTTCCGTCAAACTTGTTCATCCTTTCTCTTGATAGCGGTCCAAAACATCCCCATGACATAATAGGAATCGGTATTCGGGATATAGGAAAATTCCGGCATATAGTCTTGTGGAATACAGGTTTCACAAGCCGCATGGATACGCGTCAGATCACTTTCTTCGATAAGATCCCCGGTAAACAGTAGCTTATGGGGGTTTAAAATTGAAATTAGTGCAATGGCCGCCTGGATAATCAGCGGCTCCGCCGTCGGGCGGTGCAGCTGCCGGATTTGTTCCTCCCGGCTTATGCCGTAATCTAAAAAACCCACCATACCGGCAAATAAGTTCCGTCCGGTTAGAAGCGTCCCTTTATGGACGGTGGCTGTTCCCGGCAGCACCCCCGCGGGGTAATTCACCAGCGTCACGATTTGGTCGTTTATGTGTTCCTGCCGATAATAGCCATAGACTTTATAATGCATATCATTGGCCAGATACACCGGGATGTGATAGCGCGCTTCCAACATAGCCACCAGCTCGACGCCCTCTAATTCCGGTATATCGCTGTGCCGGATCACCCCGTTTTCCGCAATACTGGGTGTGCCCACCATAATTTGGCTGGTATTGGGAAACTGCTGCAAAACACCGGCAAGCTCATCCGCAATTGTTTCGGCCGGCAAAATAGCAAACTGGTTGACTTGCCGGAAACGGACCTGCCCCGTTGGGGAAAGGACGGTGGTTGTCATGGATTTGACGCCTTGAATCAGTTCGAAATAAACGCAAACAAAGCTCTCGTACTCCTCATTCAGCCGGTAAAAGACGGAGCTTCTCCCTACCTCATGGGACTTCCGTTTTTCGCCGACGACTTCCCCTGTTTCTTCCATTTCATTTAAATAGGTATTGCAGCTAGCCACACTGAGACCCGTTTGTCTGGCAATCTGCTGTTTCGAATAGGGCTGCCCTTGGAGCAGTACCTTTCGGATGAACGATTTGTTATGTCTCTTAATTCCGGCAGAATCCTGCATGCTGACCTCCCCCTATTTTTATTAGTATTATTATAACCGTTATAATAATAGAAGTCAAGGGAAATTCCCGTCTTGTGTTTTTTGCCTGTTCGCGCGGGATACGGAAATATTTGTTTTTCTTCATGCTGCCGCATCGCGCCGGAATCTTTCTTCAAAAACGCAAAAAAGGATACACAGTAAAAACCGTGTATCCCTTTTTCTATGCGTCCGCCGCCAAACGGCCGGCTTCTTCCCGGGACAGGGCCCCGCATTCCACCATACTGTCGAGCACCTGGTCCATGCGCTGCCGTGCAAGTTCGGGGTTCGTGTCCAGCGCATACGCCGACGGAGCATTGGGCAATCCTGCGAGCATCACCGCCTCCTGATCGGTCAGTTCCGATGGTTCTTTGCCATAGTAGCCCATGGCCGCTTCATAGATGCCATAATACCCGCTGCCAAAATAGATGGTATTGACATACAGTTCCAAAATCTCCTGTTTCCTGCAATAACTTTCCAATTCCCAAGCGGCATAGATTTCGGCAAATTTTCGCTCCAGCTTCTTTTCCTGGGTGAAATACTGGTTTTTCATTAGCTGCTGGGTAATGGTGCTGCCCCCTTCCGCCAGGGATAAACTGGTCAAATCGTTCCAAAGCGCCCGCCCGATTGCCAAAAAATCCACCCCATTGTGGGAATAAAACCGTTTGTCTTCCACGGCAATCACCGCCTGCACGTAGAGATCCGGCAGTTCTTCAAAAGAAACAAAATGGTCTTGCTGCCGGATTTCCTCCACCTTTTCGGATAAGGGGGTTTCGTCAAAGGCCTGCCGGTACAGAAAATACCCTTTCACCCCAAATATAAGACCGGCCGTCACCGCCAAAGCGGTCACAAGCAGCATGACGGTTGCCAGGATCTTTAGCCCTTTTTTGAGCCCCTTTTTCATTTTACATCCCTCCTTTTGGGGATTACATCCGGCTTTGGCGGTCCCAATACGAAGCGGCACGGTCGATCCCGGCCCACAACCCTGAAATCACCAGCACCAGCAATCCGGCCGGTATGGCCAAAACCCCAATGAGCAGCAGTCCTATCCACATGGTGCCATAATAGAGGGCCTTACACAAAATCCGTACCAAACGGCCACGGGCCGGTGCTTTTTCTTCAAGGGGACAATTCGATTCTTTTTCGCCGTTTCGCCAGCCTTCTTCCATAAAATCTCCTCATTTCAGCCAACGCATATCACAGATTGCCGTTTTCCTCGTCGCTGACAATCACAAAATAAGCCCGTGACGTCGCCCGGTACACCAGTACATAGAAAAGGGCAAAAATCAGGTAACAACATCCTGTCACAAGTAATAACAAAGAATAGTTTGTCAAACCAAATACCAACAATAGCTGTTTCATCATCGGGAACGCGAACAACAAATGGCACCCGGCCAGCAAGAGCGGCAGGAAAAACACCGTAAGGATCTGGGAATTGATACTTTTGCGGATTTCCCTTTTCGTCATGCCCACTTTTTGCATAATGGAAAACCGCGAACGGTCTTCGTACCCTTCGGACACCTGCTTATAGTAGATAATCAGCACAGCGGCAAACAGGAAGACCACCCCTAGCAGGATCCCTAAAAAGAAGAGCCCGCCGTACATGGCATAAAAGCCGTCCCGTTCCGCTTCCGCATTTTCCAGGCTAAAGGAAAACTCTTCCCCTTCCCCGGCCGTGGCCCCTAGGGTGACCAATTTATCGTAGAGCGTTTGATACAACGTATCTTGCAAGTCAATTTGTTCCTGTTTGGAAAGGGACAGATCGAATCCGTAAAACCAGCGGGACATGACCTGATAGCCGTTTGTATCCAGTCCCAACATGCTTTCGGCTACCACATCGTAGTCGGGTACAATCAGGTACATGCTGGCTACTACATCCATCGAGGACAAACCGTTGGGGGCAAAGTCATCCAGCTTCCTTGTGATGGTATACGTGGTGCCGTCGGGCAGTGTGACCGATGCATCTGCATAACTAGACGACCGGGGGGTGTAGATCATCGCCTGGCCGGGGTTTAAGGTCTCATTCGTTCCCATGGTGCGGTTATAATCTTCCAAAGGCACTACAAAAACCTGCCACATGTTTTTCACGCTGGCTAAATCGGCCGCATAGCCGCTTTGCAGCTGCATCTGGCCCTGATCGAGATAGACGGAAAACGTGAGCGCACGATAATCCATCACATTTTGTTCCTCTTCCCCATGGCCTGCGACCGTCTGTCGGATCGTCTCCCGCCAAGCCTCCTGCTCTTCCTGCGGCAAAGAGGAAGTCGTCAGGTTAAACGCGCGGGGGTACCGCTGATTCATGCTGTCCTCGGCCCCCACATACAGGCATACGGTAAAGGACAGCATCACCAGCACCATGGTGCACAAAATACAGATGGAAGCCAGCCCCGCGCCGTTGCGCTTCATGCGGAACACCATGGACGAAACCGACACAAAGTGGTTGGTTTTATAATAATAGCGCTTGTTCTTTTGCAGCAGCCGGCAAAAGGCTACTGACCCCGCCATAAACAGCAGGTAGGTGGCTACGATGACCATCACCACCGCAAAAAAGAACCATACCAGCGCCGCCAGGGGATCTTCCACCGTCATCGCAATATAGTAAGCGACGCCTAAAATACCGGCCCCCAGCACGGCCATGAGCCAGTTTGCTTTGGGCGGTTTTTCCCCCATATTTTCGCTGTGCAATAGGGCAATGGGGTTCGACAGGCGCACCTGCCAAAGGGCCCGCAGGTATGTCAGCGCGTAGATCAGCACAAACAGCAGTACCGTATTCTGAATGGAAGAAAACTCCACCGAAAACGTAAAAGTAGCGGTTTCCTGTAAAATTTTCACCATACCCAGTTCCGCGAACTTGGAAAGTAGCAGACCGAAAAACAGCCCGCCTGCAATTGCCATCAGGGCAATGAAAAAGGTTTCCCACAAGAGCACCCGGGCAATGTTTCGCTTGCTCATACCGAGAATGTTATAAAGACCAAATTCCTTTTTCCGACGGCGAATCAGGAAGGAATTGGTGTAAAACAGAAAAATAACGGAAAAAACACACATAACCCCGAAGCCGAACTCCAAAAAGCTCTGCATGGTAGTTCCGCCTCGCATCGTACGAAACGTAGGACTGCTGCTTAAAAACGAGATGATATAGGCCATCATCACCATGCCCATTCCCGTTAAGATATAGGGAACATACAGCTTTTTATTGTTGCGGATACCGGTAAACGCTAACTTGCGGTAAAGCCCTCGTTTCATACGCGATCACCGCCTGTGGCCAACAGCGTCAGCGTGTTGGAAATTTTCTGGTATAGTTCGTTTTCGCTGCTATTCCCCCGGTAAATCTGGTGGAAGACTTCGCCGTCTTTAATAAACAGGACCCGCCCGGCGTGGCTGGCCGCTTTCACCGAATGAGTCACCATCAAGATGGTCTGACCGTTTTGGTTGATGCTGCCAAACAAACGCAGCAGTTCGTCCGTCGCCCGGGAATCCAACGCACCGGTGGGTTCGTCGGCCAAAATCAGCCGCGGCCGGGTGATTAGCGCCCGCGCAACAGCCGCCCGTTGTTTTTGCCCACCGGATACTTCGTAGGGATATTTTTTCAAAAGGTCCGCAATTCCCAGCCGGGCAGCTATCGGTTCTAGCCGTTCTCTCATTTTGGCAGGGTGCTCGCCGGACAGTACCAGAGGCAAATAGATGTTGTCTTCCAGATGTTGTCTTCCATCGACAGCGTATCCAACAAATTAAAATCCTGGAATACAAACCCCAACCGGTCACGGCGGAAGGCGGCGATATCCGCTTCCCGAATTTTAGAAAGATCCTGTCCGTCTAATTTGACCCGGCCGCCTGTGGGGCGGTCCAGCGCCGCTAAAATATTTAGCAGTGTTGTTTTACCGGACCCGGATTCACCCATGATGGCCACATATTCTCCTTCTTCCACGGTAAAGGAAACATCGCGCAGGGCATGCACCTGATTCCCGCCAAAGCGGGTGGCATACGTCTTCTTTAGGCCCTCGACTTCTAATAAACTCATCTTTCCATTCCTCCTTTTTCTTTGGCATCTTTATTGTACCAAAAAGGGGAAATGCGCCTCCATCGATTCGGCTTACATTTCCCCCTGCTTTTCTTACAGTTTTGTAAGAAATCGTTTATTCCACTTGTAGCTCCCGATGATTTAAGTCGATCTGAATCAGCGTGCCGCTCTCCCCATTCGATTCGGCCGTGATCGTATGTCCCAAATTCCGGCAAATCCGCCGGCACAGATAAAGACCAATCCCACTGGCTTTTTTATCGGTGCGTCCATTATATCCGGTATACCCTTTTTCGAAAATCCGGGGCAAATCTTCCGGCGCAATGCCTATTCCGGTATCCTGGATACACAGTGTCAGCGGTTTTTTCAGCGAAAGGGTAATGGTACCCCCAGCCGGCGTATATTTCAGGGCATTGGATAACACCTGCTCCACCACAAACGACAACCATTTTTCGTCAGTGAGCACCTTTACCCCCAACGGTTCATAAGAAAGGCGGATTTTCCGGCGGATAAACTGGGTAGAAAATTTTCGCACCACATCGTGGAGCAACCGGTCCAAATCGATTTCACGAAATACATAATCGGTGGATTCGGAGTCAAGGCGCAAAAACACCAGTACCATTTCCACATACTGCTCAATCCGCTGCAATTCTTCCATGAGCTGGCGAGCCATATCGGAATCTTCGTTTTGCAGTGTCAGACGCATGGAAGCAATGGGGGTTTTGATCTGGTGGGCCCACAGGGTATAGTACTCCACCATATCCCGGTATGAACTTTCCATGCCGGCCTGCAAAGCTTCTTTTTCCTGTTGCAGTGCTTCAAGCAGGGCCATAAAATCTTGTTCTTCCACACTTTCGGCATCAGGCAAGTGCCGCACTCGTTCCGCAGGTGAAGTAAGCAGCATTTGCAGACGCTTGTGCTTTTCCTTAGCCTTTTGCATATCAAAAAAGAAAAAAATGGCCCCCAATACCACACAGATGGCCGCAGGATACAGAACAGCCCCTGCCGGTACACCATACAGAATGAAAGCCGATAGGAAAATAGCCATATATAAAAAGAAATTCCGGGCTTTTACGGCTTTTTGCCGGATGTACATACGATAAAAATTCATCCAAATTCCCTCTTTTCTCAGGCCAGCCGGTACCCGACCCCAAATTTCGTGGCTATAAAATCGGATAGGCCCGCTGCCTCCAGTTTTTTGCGCAAGCGGTTGACGTTCACTGTCAACGTATTTTCATCGACAAAGCTGCCGTTTTCCCACAATTGCTCCATCAGTTTTTCCCGGCTGACCACGGCACCTTTTTGCTGCATCAGCGAAAACAAAATACGGTATTCATTTTTGGTCAGGTCGATCACCTGATTTTCATAGGTTAAGGTACCGTCCCCTGTGTTTAATAGGGCTCCCCGGTGTTCCAGTACCGGTACGGCACCGGCAAAATCATACGTACGCCGCAAAATGGCCTGAATCTTCGCAACAAGCACCCCGGGATCAAAGGGTTTGGCCATAAAATCATCGCCGCCCATGTTCATGGCCATCACAATATTCATATTGTCGGAAGCCGATGATAAAAACACAATGGGCACTTTGGAAACCTTGCGGATTTCGCCGCACCAGTAATATCCGTTAAAAAAGGGCAGTGTAATATCCAGCAGCACCAGATGCGGCAAATAATCGGAAAATTCAGCCATCACATGGCGGAAATCCTGCACACAGCGCCCCTGAAAATTCCAAGCGGTCAGCTGTTTTTTTAACCCGGACGCAATTCCTTCATCGTCTTCCACAATCAAAATACGATACATGCTATTCTTTGCGCCTCCTTCTTTTTTCCTGGTGGTATTGTAGCACGACTGTTCCCTTTTTTCAAATTGTCTTGACTTTCCCCCATCCGTATGGTATAAATAATTCCTGGAATATACCGGGGAATGAAGTTCTCCCCTGGCCGAATCATATCGGACCAAAACCGCTGAATGAAAAGCTGATGACTTCTGCCTATGTTTGATTTTGGGCAGGTCATCGGCTTTTTTTGTGCCCTGCCCCATTTTACTGCGAAAGGATCGATCCCTATGCTCACCAGTTTAGCCCTGATTTTTCTATGCGGCTTGCTACTTGGCACCTTATTTTCCAAGCTCAAATTGCCGCCGCTTCTTGGTATGCTGTTGACCGGCATTGTGCTGGGGCCGTATGCGCTTTCCTTACTGGACCCGTCGATTTTGTCGATTTCCGCCGATCTGCGGCAATTAGCCCTCATTATTATTCTGACCCGGGCCGGACTGAATTTGGATCTTGCATCCCTAAAAAAAGTGGGACGCCCGGCGATCCTCATGTGTTTTGTGCCGGCCTGCTTTGAAATTGGGGGCATGCTATTGCTGGCCCCACCGCTTCTCCATATCTCTCTATTAGAAGCCGCCATTATGGGTACGGTCATCGCTGCTGTATCCCCCGCTGTCATCGTTCCCAAAATGCTGCATTTGATGGAAACCGGGTACGGCACGAAACAGAGCATTCCTCAGCTCATTATGGCCGGCGCTTCGGTGGATGACGTGTTCGTCATTGTGCTATTTACTTCCTTTACCGGCCTGGCCCAGGGACAGCAGATTTCGGCCGTGAGCTTTCTTTCGATTCCTGTTTCCATATTGCTGGGACTGCTGGTAGGGGCCGTCATCGGTGTACTGCTCGCCCAACTGTTTGCCCGGTTTCATATGCGGGATTCTGTGAAAGTTCTGCTCATTTTAAGCCTTTCCTTTTTATTGGTAGCACTGGAAAATACCGTGAAAAGCACCGTACCGTTTTCGGGTCTATTAGCGGTCATGAGCCTGAATATTGCCGTACAGCGTAAACGCACCGAAGTTGCCGTCCGGCTCTCCGCCAAATTTTCTAAACTGTGGGTAGCAGCGGAATTAATTTTATTCGTGCTGGTCGGGGCCACCGTGGACCTCTCCTATGTCACCACGGCTGGATTAGCTGCCGTGGCTGTCATTTTGGGCGTACTGCTGTTCCGTATGCTTGGGGTATGCGTGTGTTTACTAAAAACGACGTTGCAAAAGAAAGAACGGCTTTTCTGTATGCTGGCGTATTTACCCAAAGCCACCGTACAGGCCGCCATCGGTTCCCTGCCCCTGAGCATGGGCCTTTCTTGCGGGAACATCGTGCTGACGGTAGCGGTTCTGTCGATTCTCATCACGGCCCCGCTGGGCGCGTTTTTGATTGACCTTACCTATAAAAAGCTGCTGAAAAAAGCAACCTAAAGCAAAAGAACAAGGGCCCTTCCTCCCCAAATGGAGAAAAGGGCCCTTGTTTTGTTTTTTACGGTTTTAACGCGACTTTGATCACGCCGTCGCGGCGTTCTTCAAATAGAGCGTACGCCTGTTCCACCTGCTGGAGGGGGAACGTATGGGTAATCAGAGGCGTTGTATCCAGTTGCCCCTGCGCAATCAGGCTCAAAATTTCTTCACAGTCGCACCCATCCACCCCGCCGGTTTTAAAGGTCAGGTTTTTACCGTACATATCCGGCAGAGGCAGCACTTGCGGTTCCTCATACAGCGCCACAATTGTCACCACCGCATTGGGCCGCGCACAAGTCCACGCCAGACGGAACGTATCGTTCCCCCCGGCTACTTCCAGCACCACATCGGCCCCGCCGTGGTCGCTGTGGTTTTGTACAAACGCTTCCACTTCTTCGGGGGCCACCACGAGCACATCGGGATAGTGTTCCCGCACAAACTGCCGGCGCTGTGGGTCCTTTTCACACACGATTATCCGTTTTGGGTGTTGCAGCTGTACGCACAATAACGTACAAATGCCCGTGGGGCCGGCCCCCAGGATGAGAACCGTATCCTCCCGCTGGATCTCGGAAATCCGGGCAGCCCAAAAACCGGTGGCCAGAATATCCCCCACAAACAGCGCCTGTTCATCCGAAACCGTATCGGGTATGACGGTGAGCCCCTGGTCGGCAAACGGCACCCGCACAAAGGGGGCCTGCCCGCCGTCGATCCGGCAACCCAGCGCCCATCCGCCATTCGGGTCGGTACAATTGTTCACAAACCCATGGCGGCAGAAAAAGCAGGAACCACAGAACGTTTCCACGTTCACGGCCACCCGGTCGCCGGGGCGTACTGTGGCCACTTGGGAGCCGCAGGCTTCCACCACCCCCACCATTTCATGCCCCACGGTGATCCCGGGCACAGCTTTCGGCACCGAGCCGTGCTTAATATGCAGATCGCTGGTGCAGATACTGGACAAAGTCACCCGCACAATGGCATCCTTCGGATGCAAAAGGACGGGTTTCGGCTTTTCCAAAAGGGCGAACGTGCCCGGTTTTACATACGTATAGGCAAGCACCGCGATAGCCCCCTTTATTCCGACAGCAGTCCCATCACCTGACAGGCATTGGTGTCGGGCTTTACTTTCTTCATCACAGACTGCACCACACCCTCTTCATCAATGAGGAACGTAGTACGTACAGTCCCCATGCTGACTTTGCCGTACAATTTCTTTTCCTGCCACACGCCGTATGCTTCCAGCACCTGGTGGTCCGGATCGGACAGGATACGGAACGGCAGTTCATATTTGGCGGCAAATTTCTGGTGGGACGATACGCTATCCTTGCTGATGCCCAGCACGACAGCGCCCTTTTGGCTCAAAGCTTCGTTTTCCGCGGCAAAAGCCTGGGCCTGGCGGGTACAGCCGGGGGTATTATCCCGGGGATAAAAATACAGCACTACCTTCTGCCCGCGATAGCTTTCCAGGGAAACCATCTCTCCATTTTGATCGGGCAAGGTAAACAACGGAGCTTTTTGACCAACTTCTACCATAGTGTGACACATCCTTTCCTTTACATACAGCGGGGTTAAATCAACACCCCATTACAATGGTCGATTTCGTGCTGAACAATTTGGGCGGTCCAGCCGGTATACGTCTTTATGCGGGTTTGGAACGCCTCATTTTGAAATTGCACCCGGATTTTTTCGTACCGCTTTGTAGGGCGCGGCCCATTGAGCAGCGATAAACACGATTCTTCCGTGTGGTATGGGCCGGTACCCTGCAGGATTTTGGGATTATACAGCACCGTATACCGGCCGCCATCATCGACCGCGATAATGGCCTTTTTCACGCCGATCATATTGGCCGCCATGCCCACACAGGTATCCTTATGGGCCTGCAAGGTATCGAGTAAATCCTGAGCTACCCGTTCATCGCCATGGGTAGCCGGTTCCGCTTTCTGCGCTAAAAAAATGGGATCATGAATCAGGGGACGGATCATGATGGTTTCCTCCTTTAAATAGCCCCGCGGCGCCGGGCTTCCCGTAACAAAACGGGCTGAATGTCGGGATACGTCCAGGCGCCGGGGCATTCTTTTGCACAGACGACTTCCGCCATTTCATATTCTAACGTGTCCCGCCGCCCGGCTACCTCGGCCATATACAGCATGCCAAAAGTCTCTTCCCCGGTGCTGACCCGGTTTTTTCCCGTTACGGAATAGGCGCATAGAGGCGTGAGGGTCTACGTAAAGGCGCCGGTTTCTTCTTCCAACTCCCGCCGGGCACACGCTTCGATCCGTTCGCCCGGTTCCCGGTGGCCACCGGGTATTTCATACGTATTCCGGTCTTTGTGACGGCAAAAGAATAAATCCGGCCCACTGTGGGCTATGATCACCGCAAAGCGCAGTTTTTCATCTGCTGCTGTTTCGTAAAAACGCACCTGCATACGACGTTTCCCCTCCCCGTTTTGTTCAGTATACCACACGGCAGAAAATCGCACAAGCGTTCCCTTGCCGGTAGGCCATCGGTGTGCTATGATGAAGGAAAGTAGAATCGTTTGGAAGGGAGAACACATGTATGGGATTCTGGCTTTTTTTGCTGATCTGTTCCCTGCTCATCCCCATCGTGACGATCGTGGGAGGGTTTATGATGTGGAAACATCCCCCTAAAAAAATCAATGGAATTTATGGGTACCGCACCACCCGTTCCATGAAAAATCAGGATACCTGGCAATTTGCCCACCTGACGTGCGGCAAACTGTGGTGGAAAACGGGATGGATCATGCTGCCGCTTTCGGTTATCGCTATGCTGCCTTGTTTGGCTAGTCCGCAAGACACCATCGCACTGGTGAGCATTGTCCTTTGCCTAGTACAGTGCGGTGTGCTTATCGGCACCATTTGGCCGGTGGAATGGGCGCTAAAACAGCATTTTCATGAAGACGGCACCCGTAAAGACCCATCAAACCATGCGTAAAAAAAGCCCGCTACCGAGGTTTTGGTAGCGGGCCTTTTGCTATGCGGCTTTTCCCGGCTTTTTATTCCGCCGGCTTGTAGGTTACTCGTTCATTGACCAGGTCATCGGCGCTCCAATCCTCTATATCATACGCGCGCATGACCATTTCAATGGATTCCACTTTATCAATACCGCTTTCTTCCAGGGTGGAATCCGACCAGCTGATCCCGCTGTACATGCAAGCGCCCGGGGCCAGGGATACCGAAAAGAACGGGTCGACCATATAGCCGTTAATGGAGTCTTCTTCCGTTGTAAACATGACTTCTTTATCCGTCTTGTTTTCCAGATAAAGCTTTACGGTATAACCCCAAATTTCATCTTTTTCGGTTCCCAAAATCGTGATGGATACGGCATCATTGTCCACCACAACGGTGTCTGTGGGCTGCGCTTCCCGTTCATATTTAACGGCTTTATCTTCCCCGTAAGGGTACACGTGGACTGTTTCTTCCGCTACCGGGTCTGCGCTCCAATCGTCGGAATCATATACCCGGAAAGCTAACTCAATATCGGTAAACGCACCAATCTGGTACTCTTCAAAAACCGAATCCATAAACGAAATATCATCTTTCGCCTTTTTCCCCGGCGCCACTTCCGACGCCAGTACACCTGAGCACTCCAGCCCATTGACCAGCGCATAATCCACGCTGAACATGTAGGTTTTGTCGCTCGATTTATTTTCCAGATCCACATCCAGGGAATACCCAAAAATATCACTGTACGTCAGGCCCGTGATCACAATGGAACAGGCGTCATTATCCACGGCGGTAACCGGGTCAAAACTAACCGATCCTTCCTGCGCCGTACTGTCCGGTTTTTGTGTCAGATTCGATTCTTTTTCACTGTCCTCGGTAGTGCTTTCGGTCGTACTTTCGGTTTTCTGGCTGTTTTCGGAACTCGCTCCGGTCCCAGCATTACTTTGGCTTTCCGTCCCGTCCCCGCTGCAGGCCGCTGTACTTAGCGCCATCAGGCAGCACAGGCAGAAAGCTATGATCTTTTTCATTCTTTACCCCTCCAAAATGGATTTGTAGAATTGAGCCGCATTTTGATTATTATATCATAGAAGAGCCCTAAAATCTAGAACATTTTGTCTGATTTCATCGGTATTACGCATAAAAAACGCTGCTGGATAAAACCAGCAGCATTTTTTATTTATCTTACATTTGTTTCTTTTTCGATGCTCATGGTTGCCATTTCGTCCCGGGGGATCCCGTTTTTCTTCCCATAGGATTCCCAGTATTTGGTAGAAGCTTTCAGGAACATATTTTTTGTCAGTGGCATGGTCACACGCTGGACGGACCAGGTCCCTTTTTCCATGTTAGCCGCCAACCGGCGGATTTTGCGCTCCACCAGCCACCGGAACGGCGTCTGCAAAATGGCCTCCCCGCTCCCGATTTTTAGGACCGAACCAAATGTGAGCCCATTTTTACGGCAGAAAAGCTTGACCATATCGATAGCCACATCGTTTTGCTCCGGTTCCAAAAAGCCACAGTTAATGAGTACCGAAACCGTGGGCTTCCCCGGAAAGCCGTTCTGCTCCCATTCCTTTAAAAAGCGCAATAGCGGCACAGGAAGGCCGTCGGCATATAAAGGAAATACCAGCAGCACATGGGAAAATTCCTGGATTTTTTTTCCAATCTCCCCGGCTTTTGGCCCAGTGACTGAAAACGTTTCAGTAGGAAGGCGGCTATATTTTTCAAAAAGCGCCGCATACTGTTTGGAGTTGGAACGGGGCGCCCGGGGGCTGCCGTTTAAAATCATGATTTTTTCCATGCTGCCAGCTCCTTTCGCACGGTTTCTTCCACCTGTTCGTCCGGCACAAAGCGGATTTCGTACTGCGCAAAACCCATGTTTTTCGCATTGCGGGCCACTAAACGGCGGAATACCTCTTGTTCCTCTTTTGTATCGGCCCCGTAGGCCACAATCAACGCTTGCTTGGGCACCACCGCGCGCTGCACGTGGTGGGTTTCCCCGTCGACCAAGCGGATAAACGCCATTTGCACCGGAATAGCCCGCTCCAACATGGTTTTCATGGGAACATCATACCCGCCATAGCAAATGCGGCTGACATAAATCACCCGGCCACTTTTCGCAAGGCACGGATATACCTTGACCGCATCATCGCGGATCACGCACTGGCCGGGTGTTTTGACCCAACAGCCAAAGCAACCTACGCAGCGGTTGATTTTCAGCGCGGACACGTCAAATAGTTGACAGTCGGCATCCAAAAGCTCCGTTGGGAGCGATAAGGGGCGGTCAGATAAAATGGTTTTCACAGATCAGATCACCTCGTATTTTCTCATCAAATTGATACTAGTATGGCTGTAAGTGGCGGCGCCATGCTGAAAAACAAGCAGCGCCCCCCAAAAAAAAGCCTGATACCGGCTTTCTATACGCCAGCCGCGCGTATTATACACAGGAAATTCCCCTGTGTCAAGCTGAGGCCAAACGCAAAAACGGAGCTTTTCTTTTCCCCAAAAAGAAAAAACTCCGTTTTGCCGAAAACCCGACTGGCTCCCCATAAAAACCAGCGAAAACGCCCAAGAAAACTGGAAAAACGTCCCCGTTATGCCTTGTTTTTCTGGGGTAAAATTTTTTATCCCGGTGGCGTAAGAGCAGGAAATACCCGGTACACAAAGTCACATTGACAAGGGCCGAAATCGGCACCGCCAAGCTGATCAGATACATACCCGTGTCCGGCTGAATGCTGAAAAAGTACGACAGCGGGATGCGCACCAAAAAAGCGGAAAACAGCCCCTGGGCCATGACAAACAGCGTGTGCTCCCGTCCGTTAAAGTACCCCAAAAAGCAGAAAGTAAACGCAATAATCAGGTATTCCCACGAACAGCCCCGCAGGTATTCCTGGGCTCCCGCCAGCACTTTCAGGTCGTTACTAAAGAGCGACGCCAGCTGCCACCCGGCAAAGAAGGTGAGCAGGAACATGACCACCCCAAAGCCCACCGAAATGCTCTGGGCCAGAAAAAGCGAGCGGTCAGCCCGTTTTTTGTTCCCGGCCCCCATATTCTGGGCCACGAAAGCCGACAGAGCCGACATAAACGCCATGGGGACAATCGATAGGAACACAAACAGTTTTTCCGAAATGCCCACCCCGGCGGAAGCAATCACCCCCAGGGTGTTGACAATGCTGGTGATAATCAAAAACGACATATTGGTCAGAAAATCCTGCAGGGCAATGGGCGAACCCACCTGCAAGATCCGGCCAATGGTCCCTTTGGCGGCATGCCACTGTTCTTTGATGGAAAACGGCAGCGGGTGCTTTTGGATATATCCGAACGAAAAAAACACGCTCACGGCCTGGGCGATCACCGTCGCCAGCGCCGCCCCGGCGGCATCCAGGTGGAACCCCGCCACAAACAATAAATCCAGCCCCACATTGACAAGGCAGGCAATCAGTACAAACAAAAACGGCGAACGGGAGTTCCCCAGCCCGCGGAAAATCCCGCTGATCCCGTTATAGGCCGTAATAAACAGAATACCGGCCGAACAGATGCGGATATACCGCACCGTTTCATCCAGCGCGACGGCAGGTACATTCATCAGCTGGGCGGCCTCCGGGGCAAACAAAATCATCAAAACGGTCAACACCGCCGCCATCACCACAAACAGCCGGATTTGTCCGGCCACCACCTGCCCGGCGCGGTCGCGGTCTTTGGCCCCGACGGCTTTTCCCAGCAGCACCGTCACCCCCATGGTCAGCCCGGTGATCAGGGAGGTAATCACCTGCATGACCTGGCTGCCGGTGGCAACCGCCGACACGCTGGCCGTAGGAGAAAATTGCCCCACAACCACCAAATCCACCCCGCCATAAAACGCTTGCAGCAGCAGGGACAGCATCAGCGGCAGGGCAAAACGGATGAGCGGGGGCAAAATGGGCCCCGACAAAAACGCGTTTTCCCCATACGCTTCTTTTTCATTTTCCATTCTGATTCCTCCGTACAAACAAAAATCGGCGCAACAAAAATCGCCAACAAGCATACACTTGTTGGCGATAATGTATCAAACGAAGCGCCTCTTGGAGCTGGCTTATCATAGCACAACCCTTGCTGCACTGTCAAGGGTTGCCCTATCCTTTAGGCAAAGTTTTTGATAAACCGCTGCGATTGTTTCTATCGGGCCTTACTCGATAGGCTCCGTTTTGGGCTTATGGGTTTTGACCCCAAACGAAAAGTAGAAGATATGGAAAAGCCACACCCCGGCCAGTACGATTTGCCCGATCGGTACCTGGTTCATCATCACAAAGCCGATGGTCATCAGGATGGTTACCAAAATCATAATCCGCACTTTCGTTTTTCGGGTCATGCCCTGCCCTTTGACAAAGCTTTCTAAATTATTCTTATATAGTTTTGTGCGAAGGAACCAGGCGTGCAGTCTGGGGGAACTTTTCGCAAAGCTCCACGCTGCCAGCAATAAAAACGGAAACGCGGGCAAAAGCGGCAGTATGGCGCCTAGAGCCCCCAGCCCCAGCCCGATACAGCCGAGCGTCAAATACAATCCCTTTTTGATTTTCATCGTGATGCCTCCCTTTTTTCTTTTTTCGATTCCATGGCATGCGATAGGGCCATGATCGGATGCGTCAGCAACATGCGGGGCCCCGAAAACCGCATGACTTCCCGGATTTTTTCCCGCATATCCGGCCGGTAACAATGCACCGAACAATTCGAGCAAAAAGTTTTGGTTTCCATAAACGGGCATTTATCACTGCGCAGGTGGGCGTATGCTTCCAAGGACGCACACTCTTTGCAAAGGCCATGGCGGGTATGGTGGCGGCGCCGGCAATAAAGGGCGATCATGTACGAAACCATCCTTTTTTCCCGTTCCCGCTTACTGCTAGTCGTTTTCATCAGCTCATCCTCCCCTTTTCCACCGAATAGACCGTATCGGCCACCCGCATAGTAGAGGGCCGGTGCGATACCAGCACGACGGTTTTGCCCTGCCGCTCTTCCTGCAGGGCTTTCAGGATGACGGCTTCATTCAGGCTATCCAAGTTGCTGGTGGGTTCGTCCAAAAGCAGGAACGGTGCGTCGTGTAAAAAAGCCCGGGCCAGCCCCAGCCGCTGGCGTTCCCCACCGGACAACGTATCGCCCAGTTCTCCCACCGGGGTGTCGTACCCTTTAGGTAGGGACAGAATAAAATTGTGAATGGACGCTTTCCGGCAGGCTTCTTCGATCTGCCGGTCGGTGGCATGGAGCCGGGCAATTCGTAAGTTATTTTTGATGCTGTCGTGGAACAGGTGGGTATCCTGGGTGACAAAGCTTTCCATGTCCCGCAGGTTCTCTGTATTGATGGCTTTAACATCCGTCTTCGACACCCAAACGTGCCCGTTTTGTGTATCCCAAAACCGCATAAAGAGTTTGAGTAATGTCGATTTCCCGCTGCCGCTCTTCCCTTTGATTCCTATAATGGAGTTTTCCGGTACCCGAACCGAAATATCATCCAGCACCTTACCGTCCCCGTACGAAAACGTGACATGATCGGCCCCAGCCCCGGAAAAAGAAACCGCAGGCTGTCCGGTCATATCCTGTACCACCGGCGATTCATCCAGCAGATCCAGCACCCGGTTCCCGGCTGCAAAGGTCGACTGCAGTGTACTACCCAGGGCAGCCAGGGCGCTGACAGGCCCAAAGGAAGAAAACAGCGCCAGGGTAGATAGCCACACCCCTTCCGCTTCGATCATCCCCTGCTGGAATAGGAAAAGCGCGATAAACAGCATACAGAGGTCAAAAAACAGCACCGCAAACCCGGTGATAGCGGCATTTTTTCCCGCCATGCGCTTCATTTTTTCTTCTTCTTTTGCGAGCCTGTCCGTTTGTTCGTTCATGTGAGCCAAACGGGTTTTCCCCTGCCCATATTGCAAAATTTCTGTTAGTCCCCGCAAACTATCCAGTACAAAGCTGGAAAGTTTGCCCGACTGGGTGCGGAAGAGTAAGCCATCCTGCCCGCTTTTTTTCGAAATGATCACCGGAATGAGGACCCCCACAACCCCATAGGCTATGAGTGCCAATAGCCCCAGCACCCAGTGGAACGAGCCGATAAACAGGCAGAGCAGGATTGTAAAGAGTACCGCAATCAATACGGGCGAAATCGTGTGCGCATAAAATACTTCCAATAGTTCAATATCCGATGTAATGACGGCAATGAGGTTTCCCTTTTCTTTGCCTTCCAATTTCGCCGGGCAGAGCCGCCGCAGCGCCCGGAATACCCGGTCCCGCAACAGCGCCAATAGTTTAAAGGCAATAAAGTGGTTACATGCCTGTTCCCCATAGCGCAATACGCCCCGCAGCAGGGCCATACACCCCAAAATCACAAAAAGGACGGCAAAGAAACCGGGTTCTGTCCCCCTTGCAGCCATGATAAGGCCATATCCGCCGCATACCGTGAGGAAGGCAGCACATAAGTGCCCGATAAGGCCCATCAGGACGGCCAAACCCATATACCCCCCAAGGGGTTTTACCAAGCCAATCAGCCGGGCCATCACCTGAAATCCGCTGCGATTTTTCATGCCGTTTCTCCTTTCGGGCTATATTGTTCCAACTCTTGCTGCGTATTCCACAAGGTAAAATACACGCCGTGACGGGCCAGCAGCTGGGAGTGACGGCCGCTTTCTACCACGCGGCCTTTTTCCATGACATAAATAGTGTCGGCGTCTATCACATTCATGAGCCTGTGGGACACCAGCAGCACTGTTTTGGTTTGGGCCAATTTTTGAATTTGCTCCATAAGGATGGTTTCGCTTTCTACGTCGATATTGGAGGTAGCTTCATCGAAAATGTATATCGGGCTGTCGTGTAATATGGCCCTCGCCAGCGCCAGGCGCTGCCGCTGCCCTCCGGAAAGATTGGCCGCTTTTTCCTGAAGGGGCGTCGACAGTCCCTGTTCCGCCTGCAAAAAACCGTCCAGGTTGACTTTTTTTAATACCTGCCACATGTCTTCGTCGGTGGCTGTGGGTTTTCCCATAAGTAAATTATCCCGCACGGTGCCCTGGAACAGGTAACTCTGGTGGCCGACATAGGTGATGTTCCGGTGCCGATTCTCTTCCCGAATGGAGGAAAGTGGAACATTCCCAACGGTAACGCAGCCACCCGTCGCCTGACGGCGCCCTGTCAAGAGGGAAGCTAGAGTCGATTTTCCGCAGCCGCTTTCCCCTATAAGAGCGGTAAACTGCCCCTGGCGGCATGTAAGGGTAACATCTTGTAAAACAGGGCGGTCCGGCTCATAGGCAAAATCCACCTGCTCACAGTGAAGGGTGTGCTGTGCGGGAAAGCTCTCGGTTACAGCGGGCGTTTCTTCCTTTAAATCCAGTAGACGGAAGATCTTTTCGCTTGCGGCCATGCCGTTCATGGCAATGTGGAAAAATGATCCCAGCTGCCGCATGGGCAAAAAGAAGTCAGCCGCCAATAAGCAAATGAGCACGCCGCCCATTAGGGAGACCGCCCCATTCTGGTACTGGGTAATGGCCAAGATAATTCCCAATGCCGCACCGCCGTATGCAATCAGATCCATAATCGTAATGGAATTTAGTTGCATGGTCAGTACTTTCATGGTAATTTTGCGGAATTTTTCGGCTTGTTCGTTCATTTCCTGCTGTTTGAAATGATCCGCCTGATAGATTTTTAGCGTCGTCAACCCCTGTAAATTTTCGAGGAACGTGTCGCCCAGTTCCGTATACCGCCCCCAGTATTTTGCCAGCAGTTTTTTGGCCCAGGTCTGCACGGCTGCGATCGCCACCGGAATGAGCGGCACACAACAGAATAAAGCCAGAGCAACGGGCCAACTGACAAAACACAATACAACAAATAACGTGATAGGTGCCAGCATCGCATAGAAAAACTGCGGCAAATACGCGCCAAAATATGTTTCCAGCTGGTCGACCCCTTCTACGGCTACCTGCACGACTTCGGAAGTCCGCACCTGTTCGCGGTACGCGCTCCCGAGTCGCAGCAGTTTTTGGTAGATTTTTTCCCGTAACCTCTTTTTCACCGTCCGGGAAGAGCAGTACCCCATGCGGGCACTGCCCCATGTGCACAGAAAACGAAGAATCAAGGCAAAGGCTGACACCCCCACCACCGGCCACACGGCTATCGTTTCCGGCCCTTCGATCACCGCAGCCAGCACCCGCGCGACAGCCGCCATCAGGGCTATATTCGCCAGCAGTGAAATCCACTGACATAGTACGTTTGCCGCTATGTATTTTTTGCTTTCACCGACTGTTTGGATCAGCCGTTTGTTGATCATCACGTTATATCCGCCTTCTTTCGTATTTTTGTTTCTATTTTTACCCAAGCGCCACATCCAGAACCATCATCAGGGTAAATCCCACAGCAAAAAAGATGGTCCCTACATTCGAGTGCTTGCCCACCGACATTTCCGGAATCAGTTCTTCTACGACGACATAGATCATGGCCCCCGCCGCAAAACTCAGCGCATAGGGCAGCATGGGCAAAATCATTCCCGAAAAGAATAAGGTCACGAGCGCCCCTAAAGGTTCTACCACCCCCGACAGCACCCCATAGAAAAAAGACCGGGGCTTTGAAAGTCCTTCTGCTTTTAGTGGCAGCGAAATAATCGCGCCTTCGGGAAAATTTTGAATCGCAATCCCCAATGACAGGGCCAGTGCCCCGGACAGTGCAATTGTGCCGCTATCCGACAGCCACCCGGCATACACCGCCCCTACAGCCATTCCTTCCGGGATATTGTGTAAAGCAACCGCCAGTGTGAGCATCGTCGTTTTGCCAAACCCGGAACGGATGCCTTCCGCTTCGCGGCTGCCCCGATGTAAATGAGGGATTACCCGGTCTAATATGAGTAAAAAGAGAATCCCCAGCCAAAACCCGGCGACAGCCGGCCAAAACGACCATGGCCCTAAGTCAGACGCCTGTTCCATGGCGGGCAGCAAGAGGCTCCAAATCGAAGCGGCGACCATAACGCCCGCTGCAAACCCCGTTAACGCCCGCTGTACCCATAAAGGGAGCGCCCGGTGCAGAAAAAACACACCGGCGGCCCCCAACGTTGTCCCTAAAAAGGGGATCCATATCCCCTGCCATACGGCTACTGGCATAAAAACCTCCTTTTTCCCGGTTGTTATTACCCAAACAACCGGAATCTTTTTTTCTCATAAGGGCCGGATTCTACCGATATAACCCGGTATCCGATGGACTCGATGGCCTGCTTGATGGCTTGTTCGTCTACCGGATTTTCGAGGATGAGTTGTGTTTCCCCTTTTTTGTGGGACGACGTCACCTTTTTGACCGGAACTGCTTTCCGTATCGCCTCGTTTACATGGGCTTCGCACATGGAACAGGCCATTCCGTCCACCTTTACGATCATACGAATCATCCTTTACACCCTCCTTAAAGTTAGTATAAACTAACACTTATGCAAAAAAATCAAGTTAGTTTCCACTAACTATCATCGTTATCCTACACGATTTCTTTTCTTTTGTCAATGGCACAAGAAAAGAAGCAGGATGCTCATGAAAAGAACGTCCTGCTTCCCCTTTTAAAAACTATTTTATTCCGCCGTAAAATCCAGATCGTACCGTGTTCCATGGGAAAACAGCACGGCTTTTGTCAAGCGAATCCGCAGAATACAGGTGTTTGGATCGGAAAAATCGTTGTGTCCATTATCAATCCACGAAGCAAAAACTTCCCGGAGTCTTCTGGCGTAATCCGCGTTTTCGTCCCGGTTAAACCATCCAAGGTTTTCTCCGATTCCCTGGGCCGTAAACCATTCTCCGGAAAGGGCCACATGGGGATTCTTTTCGATTTGCTTCATTTTGTTCGACAGGCCATAGGTAATGACAAAAAAGCATCCGTCTTCATAATAGCCATTGACCGTGCGTACGGCGGGCCAGTCGCCATCCAGCGTAGCTAGGGAAAGCAGCTGGTCACAGCCAAACCGTTCGTTTAAAATCGCCTGGGCCTTTTCGGGAATGGAATTTGACATAGAACATCCTCCTTTTTATTTCGTCACTCCTTACCCTCTGCGACCATTCCGGCCACGGGAGTGATAGTCGTTTTCAATATCCGCCTTCCAGGCAGCGGTTAAGGGTGCGTTTCCCCGCACCGTATGAATGGCTTTTTCCAGCACGGTAAAATTTAAGGCTGTACCGGCCTGATCGGCGTGGTAATTGACGGCCCGATCAGCCCCAATGCCAAATTGCCCCGCTGTTTTCACCGCATCGATATTGGCGCCAAGGAATAAAAACTCCCACCCGTACCGGTTCTTTTGCCGCTGAATCATGCGGCGCACGGTAGCGGCATCGTAAAAACGGCTGGCGTTTTCCATCCCGTCTGTGGTAATCACAAACAGGGTGCGGTCCGGCACATCGGCCCGCCGGGCATATTTATGAATGAGCCCAATATGGTGAATCGCCCCGCCGATCGCATCCAGCAGCGCTGTACAGCCGCGCACCGAATACTCCCGATCGGTCAGCGGCGGCAGGCGGCGCAGGTCGACCCGGTCGTGGACGACCTCACAGGCTGTATCAAATAGCACGGTGGAAACAAGGGCTTTGCCCGGCTCCCGCTTCTGTTTTTCGATCATGGCGTTAAAGCCGCCGATGGTGTCGGATTCCAGGCCGCTCATGGAGCCGCTGCGGTCCAGTAAAAAAACGATCTCGGTTACTTTCTCTCTTTGCTTCATCTTTGTGTCCTCCCGTATGATGGTATGTGTTTTTTACACCCCTATCATACCGGAAGGACTCGAAACATAGGTCGCCCGCCAGGCGACAAAATCAGGCCCCCAATAAACTTTGGTCAAACGCGAACAGCGCTTCGTTGATGGCAAAAATATCGTAACACCCTTTTTGGATGAAATATTCGACGATCAGGTCAAATTTCTGGCTGTGCGACAGCGCAAACCCAGCTTTTTGCAAGAGTTCCTTTGTTTCGGAAAGGGAGAGCTCCAACGCCACTGCCAAAGCCAGGGCTGTCGGCTTACTGGGGTGGTATTGGCGGTTCTTGCGAATTTTGGAAAACAATTTGCGGTCCAGGTTGGCTTTTTTGTAGCACTGGGCATCGGTCATGCCTTTTTCGTCAATTTTGCGCAGCAGCATGTCGGTAAAGCTTTCGTCCAACTGAGAAACCGCATCTTCTAAAGAAAGGGAGGATGCAAAAAAGGCAGGCGCCGTGGAAGCCCCCATAAGGCGCGCCGCCTCTCCCCGCTGCTGCTGCCGGGCCAGGGAGTCCTGGTGGCTTTCCACAAAGCGGTCATCGATAAAAGACTGAATGTCGCAATATGTTTCCCTACTGATCCGGTACGCGGCTTTATCGAACACCACCAGAAAAACGGTCAGATCGTGGGTAAGTAAAAAGCGGCCGATGGTGTCCACCGCCACCCGAAGGGCCTGATCCTTTGGGTACCCATAGGCCCCGGCGGAAATCAGCGGGAACGCCACGGTTTCGCAGTGGGCTCGCAAGGCTAGCTGCAAAGACGTACGGTAGCAGGATGTAAGCGCATCCTTTTCTCCAAAAGAGCCGCCCCGCCACACTGGCCCCACCGTGTGAATCACATACCGGCACGGTAAGTGGAAGCCTTTGGTGATTTTCGCCTGTCCTGTCGGGCAGCCGCCCAATTTTTGGCACGCCAGGCGTAGTTGGGGCCCGGCGGCCCGGTGAATGGCACCATCCACACCGCCGCTCCCCAGCAGGGAGGGATTCGCGGCGTTGACAATCGCGTCGACCGGCATTTTCGTAATATCCTGGCGAATAATGGTAAGCGGCATGGCGGCATCCCCTTTCTGTTTTTCATTGTAGCACAGGAAAAAGGCCCCCGTCAAAAATTTTTTGTTTAAAATTCAACCCCTTGGCGGGCCTTAATCCCCCGGTCGAAGGGGTGGCGCTCGTTATGCATTTCGGTAATATAGTCGGCGCACTCCTTCATCCAGGGCGCCGGGTCCCGGCCGGTGAGAACCAGTTCCTGGGTTTCCGGTTTTTCCATCACAACTTTTTTTAGCAATGTTTCCGGTACCATATGAAGCTGGCACGCCGCACAGGCTTCATCCAAAATCAGCATATCGGCCGGTTCCTGCAAAGCCGCCTGTAACAGCTCCTGCTGCTGCCGACGGGTTTCCTCTTTTTCTTCTTCATTCATCTGGAACACAAATTTGTGCCCCGGTTTGCCGCGATAAATTCTCGCTCCCAACCGGCTAAGCATGTCGATTTCGCCGCTTTTCGCCCCTTTTAAAAATTGCACAATCACCACCCGGCGGCCCGCTGCCAAAGCTCGCAAGGCTAGGCCCATAGCGGCGGTTGTTTTGCCTTTTCCGTCGCCCCAGTAAAGGTGGATCAGCCCTTTTTCCATATTATCGCTTCCCTTCCATCATCGCATAGATGGCCTTTAGATCGAGCGCTTTTCGCATACCTTCGGCCAACTGATCGAATTGTTCTTCCTGGTACGCCGCATGGGTAAGGGTGAGCGCCTGCTCACAGTCGATTCCCTTGCGGGCGCACAAATACGCGGCCAGTTTTTGCGTCAAGGCCCCTGTATCGAAAAGTCCGTGCAGGTAGGTACCAAACACCTGGCCGCTTACACACCCGTCCTCTTGCCCATTTTCCAGGCGGCAGAAGGCAGGGCCATGTACCTGTGTCTGACCGGTGTGAATTTCGTACCCGTCAAGCTGTGCCCCGGCAAAAGGAGCCGCCGTCACTACAGCCTGTACCCGGGTGCGCCGTTTTTGCGACGAAAACACCGTGTCCACCGGCAAAAGACCGAGTCCGCGGCAAGCGCCGCCCCCTTCGGAACCCGAAGGATCAGAAAGCGTCTGCCCCAACATCTGGTACCCGCCGCAAATGCCCAGCACTGGCACCCCTTGGGACGCGAGCTTACAAATCGCGGTTTCCAGCCCGTTTTGCCGCAGCCACAAAAGGTCCCCCATGGTGCTTTTGGTACCTGGCAGAATGAGAAGATCCGGCACGCCCAGTTCTTTTACCGTCGAAACATACCGTACCCCCATCATAGGATGTTCGTCCAGGAGGGAAAAATCCGTAAAGTTCGAAACCCTCGGCAGGCGAATGACGGCCACATCCAGCGGTTTTTTGACCTTATTCTGCTCCAACCGGGTTGAAAGGGAATCTTCGTCGTCTATATCCACCCGCAGGTACGGCACAACCCCCAGCACCGGGATGCCGGTTTTTTCTTCCAACATGGTAAGCCCCGGGCGCAAAATGGCTTCATCCCCCCGGAACTTGTTGATGAGCAAACCGCCGATGCGGGCCTGCTCCTGGGGGGTAAGGAGCGCTACCGTACCATATAGCTGGGCAAACACGCCGCCCCGGTCGATATCCCCCGCCAACAAAACGGGAGCACCCACCAGTTCCGCCAGCCCCATATTGACGATATCGTTTTCCCTCAGGTTGATTTCCGCCGGGCTGCCGGCCCCTTCGATGACGATGATGTCATTTTCCTGCGCCAGGCTACTATAGGCTTCTAAAATATCGGGGATGAGCGTTTTTTTCATGCCGAAATACGCAGCGGCGCTCATTTGCCCGCGCACTTCGCCGTTTACAATGACCTGACTGCCGGTATCGCTGCAAGGCTTGAGCAAAATGGGGTTCATACGCACATCGGGTTCTTTTCCGGCCGCCTGAGCTTGCACCACCTGGGCCCGTCCCATTTCCAGCCCGTCTTTCGTCACGTAACTATTCAGGGCCATATTCTGGCTTTTAAATGGCGCCACCTGGTACCCATCTTGGGCAAAAATGCGGCACATCCCAGCACATAACAGGCTCTTTCCCGCTCCGGACATAGTGCCCTGCACCATGATACAGCGTGTTTTTTTCATCGAAGCACCTCCTCGATTGCCTGCAGCAGCCGTTCATTTTCTTGATGCGTCCGCACGGCAGTGCGGTACCAGTCATCGGAAAGACCCGGGTAATTGCCGCAGCTGCGCAGCAAAATGCCTTTTTCCCGCAAAGGACGAAGCAAAGGCACCGGGCACTGGAACAAAAGGTAATTGGCCTGTCCCGGAATGACCCGCAGCCCCAGTAACGACAGTTTTTCGATCATCCACGGACGCTCGGTCGCAATGAGCGTGCGTACACGCCGAACATACTCCGTTTCATCCAGCGCCGCTTCCCCCGCCGCCTGAGCTAGGGACGACACCGCCCAGGGCTGGGACGCGGCACGCATTTTTTCCATCCAGTCTTCCCCGGCACACAGGGCATATCCCAGCCGCACCCCGGCCATAGCGTACAGTTTGGTAAACGCCCGCAGAATCATCAGCCCCGGAAAACGGGACAGCTCGTTTTTGAACGTATGGGCCGCCGGATCGGCCAGAAAATCGCCGAAGCATTCGTCCAGCACCAGTTTGGCTCCACAATCCTGACAGCGCTTGGCCACCTGCCATAAAAACTCTTTCGGTGACACCTGGCCGGTGGGATTATTGGGTTCGCATAAAAACACCAGATCGATACCCGGTTGAATTTTTGCAAGGAACCCGTCATCGAGGGAAAAATTGCTTTCTTCCCGCAGCACATACCGCTCCACCTGGCACCCGACCTGCTGCAGCGCCGCTTCGTATTCCGCAAAGGTGGGCGCCGTTAAAAGGGCCCGTTTGGGCGCTACAGCCATAACGGCACGGAAAATAAGATCGGCAGCCCCGTTCCCGCACAGCACATAGGATTCGGGCACTTGTTCGTGCCGGGCAATTTTCCGGCACAAAGACCGGCACAGCGGGTCGGGGTACCGGTCCACGGTTTTAATCGCCTGCTTCAGCGCTTTTTTTACCTCCTCGGGCACCCCCAGCGGGCTGACATTCGCAGAAAAATCCAGGGGGGCGGTACCGTATTCTTCCGTAAAACCGGCCCAGTCCCCGCCGTGTACCAGTTTTTTGGGTTCCATGCTTTTTGCCTCCTTTTATCCCATTGCGTACATAAATAAAACGGCCAACCCCACGCGCAGCAATAATCCGATTCCTAAAGCCGCCAGGCTGGTTACTACCATCATACGGTTGGCGCGGCGGATATCCGCGGGCTCAATCTCCCGTCGGGCATCGCCGATATACGGCTTTTCTACCGGTTTGCCAAAATAGCATGCGGGCCCGGCCAGCCGGACCCCCAATGCCCCGGCACAAGCCGATTCCGTTTGGGCCGAATTGGGGCTTGCATGCTGCCGCCGGTCCCGGCGCCACATGTGAAACGCCTGTTTTTGATCGCCATCTGCTAATGGGCACGTGAGAATCCACAAAAGGGCCGCCAACCGGGCGGGCAGAAAATTGGCAGCGTCGTCCAATTTGGCGGCAGCCCGGCCAAAATGCAAATACCGTTCGTTTTTATACCCCACCATGCTGTCCATGGTGTTAATGGCTTTATAGGTAAGGGCCAACGGCGCGCCGCCAATGAGCATATAAAAAAGCGGCGCCACCACCCCGTCGGAGGCATTTTCGGCTACCGTCTCCACCGCGGCCCGGGTGACCCCCTGCTCGGTAAGGGTGGCGGTATCCCGCCCCACAATGCGCGCGACCGCTTTTCTGGCTTCGGGCAGCGAAGCGGTGGTTAAAGCCCGATACACGTTCCCGCTTTCTACCGCCAGGCCTTTCATGGCAAGGGCCTGCCAACACCAGAACGTTTGGAGCAGAAACCCCAAAACCGGGTGAAGAAGCATAAGCCCCACACAAAGTCCGCCGCTAATTAAGAGCGTGCCAAGGGGCAGCGTCACAGCCAGTACCCGCCCAGCCTTTTTTTCTCCGTCCGGCGTTTTGGGAAACCAGCTGCGCAGCCGTTTTTCCAGTGCCGAAATGGCTTTGCCCATGAGGACCACGGGATGCGGCAGCCAGGCAGGGTCCCCCAACAGCGCATCGAGCAGAAAGCCGCACAAAATCGCCGCTGCTATCAGCATGATGTTTTCCCGCCTTCCTTTGTATACTGCACGGTGCCCGTAAGGAGTAACGTGTGGTGGGTACGCCATGCATTTTCTTCCGCCTCCAGCACATAGCCGCCCGCATTGGGGCCGCACCAATGATAATAATCATAATGGGGCAGCGCGAACCGTTCCATAATGGCCATTTGGGTACCGCCGTGGGCCATGATCACCAGGATGTCTTCGCCGTTTTTGAGCGCTTCCTCTACAAGAGGCACAAACGCCTCACAGGTGCGATTGGAAAAGTCCCCTTTCCGTTCGCCTCCGGGGCAACAGCCTTCACAATCGCTGCCCACCCAGGCAAGGTATTCGGGATCGTGCTCCATATCGATGTAATTGCGGCCTTCGAAAATACCGAAACACATTTCGCGAAAATCCGGCACCACCACCTGCTCACTGTGGGGAAAGACTATGTCCGCCGTTTGCCTAGCGCGGCACAGGGGGGATACATAAATTTTTTTCGGAGTGATGTCGGCTACCGCTAATTGAGCGATCCCCTCCTGACAAAGAGGAATATCCCTGGTACCCTGGTACCGCTTTTCAGCGTTATAGCCCGTTAAACCGTGGCGCAGCAGATAGATTTTCATACCGGTTCCTCCCCTTTTAGCACGGTGGGAATCCCACAGAAGACCCGCACCACTTTATCGGCCCGCTGTGCCAGTAAACAGGCTAACCTTCCGGCCGCTTCCCGCTGGGCGCGCTCGGTGGGGTCTGTGGGGACAACGCCGCCCCCCACTTCCACGGCGATCACCACTTGATAGGAAGCGAGTTTCTGCGCTAGGGCCGGCAAATCCTGACAGCCGGCAGCCAGCTTCTGCACGTCCCATATGGCATACGTTTCCAGTTCCTGCTCATTCCAGTGCATGAGCGCTTTGGCATATTCTTTTTTGCCGCTAAAAAGCGGACCCGTTATAAAGACCATGTGGCACCCTCCAAAAGCTGCACGGCCAACAACGCAAAAAGCATGCCCAGTTCGGCCCGCTGCACAAACCACCCGGCTAAATCGCCGGTAATTCCCTCAAATTCTTTTTTGGCAATGACGTAATACCGCCCGAATAAGAAAAGCATCGTAAGAGCCACCATAATTCCCATCCAGCGCCCCACCAAAATCAATGCCAACGTGAGCCCCAAAGCCAGCAAAAGAAGGCAAACTCTGACTTTCTTTTTATCGGAAGCCGCGGCAAAGGTATGGGCTAGGCCGGTTTTCTTAGCCATGGGGAATGACGCAACGGCTATGCCCGATAAGCACCGCTCCAGCACAAATCCTAGGCCCAGGCACCACAACACACGCGGTTCCCACCGAATGCAGGCACACAACGTAAAATCCGCCACAAACCAGGCGCACAGATGAATGACGGCAAAGGCGCCGCACCGGGGATCTTTCAGGATTTCCCGCTTTTTTTCCGGGGGGGCACAACTCGCCCTCGCGTCGCAGGTATCGGCATACCCGTCCAGATG
Source organism: uncultured Clostridia bacterium (assembly GCA_930990065.1). Classification (GTDB taxonomy): domain Bacteria; phylum Bacillota; class Clostridia; order Oscillospirales; family Acutalibacteraceae; genus Heritagella; species Heritagella caecorum. The sequence continues at coordinate 266,074 of CAKNOA010000001.1, forward strand.
GATGCCCCCCGTTACCAGTACGGGAATCAGGCAAAACCCGGCCCCTTGTAACAGGGTAGGGGCCGCCAAAAACTGCATGAGCACAAACCAACCGCCACACAGAGCCCCGCACACAACCCCCACCAGGGGAAACGCCACCATCATAAAGCGCATATTTTTTTCATTCCAGGTAGGCTGCGGGCAGGGAATCGCCGAAAACATGGCGAACGCTACGGCGATCGTTTCCAGCACGATCATAGGGTGGCCTCCTTTCCCTTGTGGCAGACAGGCAGGGAACACACGATTTCATACACCTCGTCAGCCTCTGCTGCCAGCGCCCGGTTAACAAGTGCTAGTGTTTTTAAATACGAAAGGGTATCCCCCTGATAGGCGGTACCGCCGCTAAAAACTTCGTTCGATACAATCACGAGGTTTTTGCACTGGGCACGCAGGTGATCGATGCCTTGTAAGATCGCTTCTATCGCGTTTGCCCCGGCCCCTTCGGGGCTATACATCTCGTTTGCCACCAGATTGCTCATGCATTCCAAAAGCACCGTGCCCTTTTCCGGCAGGGTAACAGAGGAAAGATTTACATAACATTCGATCGTCTGAAACTGCTTTTTTTCCCGCATCTGCCGGTGCCGGTGAATCCGGGCTAGGCATTCCTTATCAAACGGCTGCATGGTTGCAACATAGTACCGGGGGCCCTCCCCACTTTCCAGCACCCGGGTTTCGGCGAACTCACTTTTCCCCGAAGCAGCCCCGCCAATCACCAGGGTCATCATATGCCGTCCTCCTGGGGTACGTAAGCCTCGATACCGCCCTCTTCAAATGTATAACTTTCTGCATACACCGCGCGGGCCATATCGAGAAGCGGCATGGCCGCCACCGCGCCGGTCCCTTCTCCCAGCCGCATGCCGGCGGTGATCAGAGGCTCGCGACCAATCGCTTCCAAAATGAGGTGCCCGGCCGGTTCTGCGGACACATGGCTGGCCAATACGGCTTTTTCGGCCGCCGGGCACAACCGCACAGCGCAAAGGGCCGCTGCCGTACTGATAAACCCATCGGCTAGTACGGGTACCTGATAGAGCGCGCCGCCCAGGAACACCCCGCACAGCCCCGCTATATCAAAGCCGCCTACTTTGTGAAGGACATCCAGAATATCGCTATCATCCGGCTGATTCACCGCTATAGCCTGCTCGATGGCATGGATTTTCCGGCGCAACCCTTCCCCCGACAGCCCGGCTCCCCGGCCGGTCATTTCGGTTACCGGGCGGTGAAGCAGCACACTGGCAACGGCGCTGGATGTGGTGGTATTGCCAATCCCCATTTCCCCCGTGGCGAGAAGGCGCATACCAAGTTCTTTTTGTCCTTTAACCAGTTCTATGCCCGTCAGCACCGCTTTCGCCGCCTGTTCCCGGCTCATGGCCGGGCCCAGGGAGATATCGCCCGTCCCATTGCCAATGCGGCGGTCGAGCACCCCTTCTGTAGGGGCAAAATCCAGCATGCCCATGTCCACCGGCACCACCCGGCACCCGGCCACCGCCGCCATGCGGCACACGGACGTGCGGTTCCTTGCAAGATTCTGCGCCACCATACCGGTTACGCTGCTGTCCGTCTGGGTGACCCCCTGGGCTACTACGCCGTTATCGGCACAGAGTACCAGCACGGCCCGGGGGCTGAGGGTGATGGTTTCCTGCCCCGTCAGAGCAGCGATCCGTTCTAAGGCCGTTTCCAATAACCCCAAGCTGCCCAGAGGTTTGGCACAGGCCGCCCACCGCCGGGCGGCTGCCTGCCGGGCTTTTTCATCCGGCGGCGTGATGGCACAAAGTTGTTCTTTAAGGGCTTCTTCATAGGATTTCATGTTTTTCCCTGCCTTTTTTGATACTCATTGGCGGCATGAGTAAACCGCCGCACCCATTGGGAATGCCCCGCGCCATAGAGATGCGGAAACCCGGCATAGAGCGTAGGGGTGGCAAACCCACAGGACCAGGACCGGCCTGTCACCGGCTTTTGCGCCAAAAAAGCGGCGCCGTTTTCGGTACTGTCCCAATAATGAAATTCATGCACCGGGATTTGGTCCCCGGCAGAAAATAGGAGGCTGTCGCTTTGGGCCGTCAGGAACGCATACCCAAACCGGGTGAGTTTTTCTTTTCGCAGCCCGTCCCCCGGCAGCACCCCTGCCATGGGGTACGAAACACCGTCGCTTCCTTCCAGGTGTTGGCCGAGATAGAGAAAGCCGCCGCATTCGGCGACCGTAGGCATGCCGTTTTCCACCGCTTGTCGGATCGCACAGAGCATGGGCTCATTTTCAGCCAGCTTTTTTGCATACAGTTCCGGGTACCCGCCGGGCAGATACAGCCCACCGGTGTTTTCCGGCAACTGGGTATCCGTTAACGGGCTAAAGGGCACCAGTTCGGCCCCGGCTGTCCGCAGGGCTTCCTTTGTTTCCTCATAGCAAAAGCAAAAGGCCCGGTCGCTGGCGATCGCCAGCCGGGTTATGGCGGGAACATTTTGTGAGATGGGAGCGGCATAACCCAGTCCTGGGGTGCAGAAGAGGGACGAAAAACGGGCAAAGTCCAAATTTTGCTCCAACAGATCGGCCAAAAGGCCGATGCGCTGCTGCAAATCATGGATTTCCCCGGCGGTGTAAAGCCCCAGATGGCGGCTTTCAAACGCCGCTTCCTCCCTGTGGGGCAAATACCCCAAAACCGGCAGGCCGGTTTCCTTTTCTAGCATAGGAGCCAGTGACCGGTACAGCATGGGAGAACAGTCATTGAGAAAAAGGCCCCGAATGTGGCTCTGTTCCCGAAACGCGCACAACCCCCGGATCTGGGCCGCCAAAGTCAAACTGGCGCCCCGGGGCCGGATCACCAGAAGGACCGGCATATCCAGTGTGTGGGCCACATGCCAAGCACTAGCCTGGCTGGTGGTGCCGCCCACCCCATCATAAAATCCCATCACACCTTCACATACGGCGGCCTGATGTCCGGCACAATGCCGGGCGTAGTGCTGCCGCAAAAAACTTTCCGAAGAAAAAAATAGGTCCAAATTATGGCTTTCCACCCCCAATACAGAACGGTGGAACATGGGGTCAATGTAATCCGGGCCGCATTTAAACGCACAGGGCATAAGGCCCCGCCGGGCCAATAGGGCTAATAATGCACAGGTCACCGCCGTTTTTCCGCTGCCGGAGGACGGCGCCGCTACCAGACAAGCCATCATACCGGCACCCCCGCAATGAGGAAGACCGGATTTTGGGCCGCCATCAGATGCAGCGAACCGGCCGGGCGGCTGCGGCTGACGCTGATCTGTGTGACGTCTGCCTGCCACCCGTTTTCTTCTAAAGCCCGCACCGCCCGATACAGCGTCTCAATACAAATAGCGGAAATGCAAAGACGCGCTTTCGGGTTTTTCGTTCGAATCAGGGACAGGATCGGTTCCATCTTTCCTTTACTTCCGCCGATAAAAACGGCATCCGGTGTTTCCAGTGTGTCTAGTTTTTCCGGCGCTTTGCCTTTTACCATGTGCAGGTTCCACGCCCCCAGTTTTTCCCGGTTTTGTTGAATCAGGGTAAGGGCTTCTTCGTTACATTCCACCGCATAGGTGCGCCCCATGGAAGCTTGCAGTGCCAGTTCCACGCTCACGCTACCGGTCCCGGCGCCGATATCCCACAGAATCTCGTCCTTTTCCGGAGCGAGAATCGAAAGAATGCTGGCCCGCACTTCCCGTTTTGTCATGGGCACGTTCCCCCGCACAAAGAAGGCATCCGGGAAGCCCGGGGTATGATGCATCACATGGGGCGCCGGTTCTAGCAGCAGAACGCTCAGGGGCGCAAACTCTTCCCTTGCACCGTATTCTGCCGTACCTTGCCAAATGCGCTGGGACGGGTAAGAAAGATTTTCCCCCACCGTAACCGGCAGAGTCCCCAATCCGGCCCGCACCAATTGCCCGCACAGGGAAGCGGCGCTCTCCCTGCCACCGGTGAGGAAAAAGGCCGGTTTCCCCTGCATAACAGCGCCGACGGCATTGGCCTCGGTACCGTGGGCCGAAAAAAGCAGCCAGTCCTGCCACGGCCTGTGGATCGCCGCCGCCAATAGCTGTACACTGGAAAGCCCGGGCAATAGCCGGTAAGAGATGTTCTTTGCTTCAAGCTGCGGGATCAGGGCCCGGGCCCCGGAATAAAAGCCGGTGTCGCCGCTAAAAAGCACCGCACAGGTTTTGTCCCCGTTTTCTTCGATCGCGCACATGATGTCGCCGGGCCGGGTGGCTGCCACGCGGCAGGGGGCACAAAAATCGGGCAAATTTTGCAGCAGGCGCTGCGCCCCAATCAGACAGGTAGCCTGCCGGAGTACGTCTAGGCCCTCTTTTGTCAGGGTATCAAAACCACCGCCTCCCATGGCGGTTAAAGTTACCTGCATGCCATCAGCTCCTTACAATCGTTGACAATCTCATCCCACGTTTCGCCAACTTCTTCGGGCCGGCGAATGACCAGCACCGGCACCTGTAGATCCTGAGCGGCCCCGATTTTCTCCGGGAAGCCCCCTGCCGCCCCGCCGTCTTTGGTGACCAGCCAGTGTATCATAAACTGTTCCATCAGTGCCCGGTTGAGCCCCCGGGAAAACGGCCCTTGCATCGCAATGATATGGCTTTGCGGGATACCGTTTTCTTTACACAGACGGAGGCTCTCAACGCTGGGCAATACCCGGGGGAAAAGCCGGTTTGGGTTTACCCTCGAAAACGCGCCCAGTTCTTTTACCCCGGTGGTGAGCAAAATGTTCCCGGTGGTTTTTTCCAGTATCCGGGCGGCCTCTTTGGCATTTTCCACCACTTGGCACTCATCGGGCAGCGGGCTTTTCGGGCGCACCAGCCGCTTATAGGGGACCGACGCTTTTTTCGCCGCTGCCACAATATTCCGGCTTGCTTCCCTCGCGTAAGGATGCGTCGCATCCACGCATAAAGCGGCCCCTTCCAGGACCCTCTCCATCGCCGGAACATCCAGGCGGCCCGTAAGGGTTTGGGCGCCGGGATGTTCTTCCTGTACGATGCGGCCATATTCGGTGGCCACGCACACCACAGTTTCCAACCCTAAGCGCACCGTTTCTTCCGAAAGGGCCCGGCCTTCTGTGGTGCCGCTGAAAATTACCACGCGCATTTTTGTTCATACCCCCGGGGTGTAACCATGCGCCCGTTGATTGCCTGAGTGGACGAAGAACCGATAAATACGGTTGTAAACATATCAAGCTGTTCCTTTTCCAGCTCCTGAAGAGATAGTACCTTTGCACACTGGCCTTCCCTCCCGATATGGCGTACCCAGCCGCACACGGTTTCGGGGGATTTCCCCTCTTTCATCAGAATTTGACAGGCCTTTTGCAGATACCCGGCGCGCTTGCGGGAACTGGGATTATACAGACACACGCAAAAGTCGCCCCATGCTGCACAGCGCAGCCGTTTTTCGATGACCTCCCACGGGGTGAGCAGATCTGACAGGGAGATCACACAAAAATCGTGCCCCAACGGAGCCCCCAGCACGGCGCCCCCCGACAGGGCAGCCGTCACCCCGGCCACCACCTGGATGTCGACTTCGGGGTATCTCGGTGCTAATTGTAATAGCAGGCCCGCCATCCCGTACACGCCGGCATCCCCACTGCAAATAAAGGCCACATCTTTGCCCTTTTGGGCTGTTTCCAGCGCCCAACGGCAGCGCTCGATTTCCTGTTTCATGGGGGTCGTATAGGTTTCCTTTCCCGGGAACAGGGGGGCTACCAGGTCGATATAAACGGTGTAACCGCACAACACATCGGCTTTTTCCATGGCGCTTCGGGCCTGTTCCGTCATAAACTCGGCCCCACCGGGGCCAATCCCCACAACAAAAAGCGTATGCATTTTGTGATCCTCTTCTTTCTCTCTTATCATTCCTGTGATTTTGTCACCGGTTCATCCTGCCAACGCCAGGAAAGCGTAAAGGGCTTTTGGGCCGCCGCCAAAGTCACACCGTCCCACACCCATTTTTGGAAAAGCCTCTCTCCCCCGCTGGCGGCCACGGCGCTGCGTTCGCACACATTGTCCACCCCGGTTACCTTTTGCACAAAAGGCGACGAGGTAAAATCACCCGGTACCCGCCGCAGTTCATCGGCCGGAAACGTCATAAAGGGCCACCCATGGTGCCGGCAAAAGGCCAATAATCCTGGTTCGTCCTTTTTTAAATCAATGCTGCTAACCGCACAAACGGCGGATTCATGCAGCCCCGTGTGCAGGGAAAACTGTTCCCACGCGGTTTCCAGCGCGGAAAAGGAAATTCCCTTCCGGCAGCCAATTCCCAGCACCACGATATTGGGCACCAGAAAAAGAGCAGCTGTATCGTCTTTTTTCTGGATATCCACCTGCACGTCGGCGTTAGGACCGGTACAAAGGGCCACTCCTTCGGGGCAATCACCATCAATAACCCACCGGCTTTGTACAGCCACGGTACCCCCCGCCAGGATTTTTCCGGATACTGCTCGGATGCGGGTAGGGTTTTCCACCGAAAGCCCCTGGCAGCGGGCCCATTCGTCCACCGCAAAAGCACCATGGACATCGGTCGCCGTGGTAATCACTGCCTTGGCGCCGCACACTTCCTGGATACGGCGGGCCAGGTGGTTGGCCCCGCCCAAATGCCCCGATAATAACGGCACAGCAAAGTGGGCCCCTTCGTCCACCACTACCACCGCCGGATCGGTCCATTTTTTATCGATATAGGGGACAATGGCCCGCACTGCAATGCCTACGGCACCGACAAAGATGAGCCCACGACCGGACGAAAAATGCTGGCGGGTCCACTCCCGCAAAGAGAGGGGCCGGCCACAGCGCATCACCGAGCCGCCCAGTGCTTTTGCCAGCGTATGGGCCAGTTTCTCCCCTTCATCCGTAAACGAAAGAAAAGCCAGATTCATCGTTTCTCCTCTTTTCCCGTTGGAACTTAAATCAATCCGGCTGCCCCTGACGGAATTCCGTTGTAAATGTGGGGTCATACAGGCGGCTGCGCTCATATTCCGTGCCCAAAAAGCCGCCAATCAGCAACAGCGCCGTCTTGCGAATGCCCTCTTCTTCGCCCCGGCGAGATAGGGTGCCCACGGTGCAGCGCACCACCTTTTCATCGGGCCAGGTGGCTTTGTACACAATGGCCGCCGGGGTTTCGGGCGCATACCCACCCCGGAGTAATTCGTCCTGTACCTGCTGAAGCAATCCGGAAGAAAGGAACAGCACCATGGACGCCCCATGCTGTGCCAGAGACGCAAGGGCCTCCCCTTCGGGCACCGGCGTACGGCCCGCCATACGGGAAATGATCAACGTTTGGCTGACGCCTGGCAGCGTGTATTCCGCCCCCAGCGCCGCGGCCGCCCCACAAAAGCTGGAGACCCCCGGCGTATCGTCAAAGGGAATCCCCTTTTTTTCCAGGGCATCCATCTGTTCGCGGATGGCGCCGTATAAACTGGCGTCCCCGGTATGCAGACGCACGATGGTTTTACCTGCCGCTTCCATTTGTTCCATCACGGCAAGCACATCTTCCAGCGTCATGGTAGCGCTGTTATAAATTTTGCAGGTTTCTTTTGCCTGCTCCAGCAACTCCGGGTTCACGAGGCTGCCGGCATAAATAATGCAGTCGGCTTCACGCAGAAGCTTTGCACCGCGCAGGGTGATCAAATCAGGCGCGCCGGGACCGGCGCCGACAAAATGTACCATATCGCTTTTACTCCTTTACAATCACAGTGGCAAAATAACCTGCCGCCTCGTCTTTGGGAAATTCCTGTAAGGTTTCATATACCTTTTCGTTTGGCAGACCGCAGTTTTGCACCATGGCACTTTTTGAAAGCAAATCTTTTTCTTCGATAGCCTCCAGTACCCCGGGCATTTGCCGGCCGGATTTCATCAAAATTTTACTGCCCGGCCAAGCAAGCACTTCGGAGAGCTCAGCGCTGCCCGGCGCAATGTGAAGGGGTGTATTCATTTCGGTCAAACTGATCCCCAACCGGGCCGCCACGGCACAAAAGCTGGGCACGCCGGCCACCATACGGGTTTCATACCCCATGACCCGGATTTCTTCCATCAGATAGCAAAAGGTGGAATAAATCGACACATCCCCTAAATTAGGCATGGCCACATCCTGCCCGTTTTGTAGGTACATAGCGACCTGTGCGGCCGCTTTGCAGTGCGCTGCTTTCTGTACCTGTTCATCCCGGGACATGGTAAAATGCAAGGGCACAATGGTTTTCTCCGAAACATCCATCCCCCCTTTTACAATGTCAAGGGCCAGCATCTCCCCGCTGCGGGTTTGAGGGCACGCGAGGACCGGACACTGTTTAAGTACCCGCAGCGCTTTGACCGTCATGAGTTCCGGATCGCCGGGCCCTACACCCACCCCGTAAAAAATTCCTTTTTTTATTGCCATGATGTCATGATCTCCTTTGCCTGTTCCGTTTCACCCAGTAGGCCATATACGTTGGAAAAAAGCATAGCCCCCACCTGAAAAGCGCCTTGGGCTCTGCGGGAAAGATGCCGGTCCATTGCCATAAGCAAGCTGTGCAGTACAGCGTCCCGCAAACCTGTACGCTCTAAAAGTTCCAGGCACGCATCGGTGGTGGTGGCCTGCATCAAAGCCTGACAAATGTCCCGGGAGGCGCCACACACGGCGGCATGGGCGCAAATAAGTTCCATACGGCCGTCTGCATAACGGGAATGGGTGTTCATAATCCCCCCGGCTAGTTTGACCAGTTTGCCCATGTGCCCAACCAGCAGCACTTGCCTGAATTTATACAGGGCCGCCAGATCCAGCGCGTCTCCGATAAAATTGGAACACTTTACCACCGGCCTTTTTTCCGTCAGGGAACATGCGTCCTGCTGCAAAAACATTTCGCCATAGTGGCCAGGGGTAAGAATCAGAACATCGTGTCCACTGGCGGCCGCCTGACGGATTTCCACTTCGATGGTATCGATGAGGGCCTGTTCGCTCATCGGTTCCACAATGCCCGACGTACCCAGTACCGAAAGCCCGCCTTCAATCCCCAAGTGCGGGTTAAATGTTTTTTTCGCCGCTTCCTCTCCATCGGGAATCACAATAGTGACGGATAAGCCTCCCATGTACCCGCAGGTTTTTTGTACTTTGGTGACTTCCTTTTTGATCATCTGCCGCGGGACCCGGTTGATGGCGGCGGCCCCCACCGGCTGGTCCAGCCCGGGTTTTGTCACCCGGCCAACGCCCTGTCCGCCTTCAATGAGCACGCCGGGGTATTCGCTTTTTTGTACATGGGCTTCGATAATCAGGCCATGGGTAACATCGATATCGTCTCCGCCGTCTTTGCGCACTCCGCACACCGCCGCTTCCCCTTCCCGGCGCAGGCACGCCGGTTCCACTTGAACCGGGATGCCTTTGGGCGTCACCAGGGAAAGTTCCGCCGGTTTTTGGCCCGTTAATAGCCAAAACGCGGCGCCCGCTGCCGCCAAAGCCGCACAGGTGCCCGTTGTATAGCCGCACCGCAGCTGCTTTTGCCCACTGCGTATGGTATAGGATAAGGCCACCGCTCTTCCCCCTTTTTTATCAGCCCTCTATCGCCCGCACATGCTGGCAGTAGAGTGCCTGCACGCCTTTTGCTTGCCCCAATCCCCGCATGACACAAGTCACCTCAAAATTTTCCCGCAACAAAACCTGTTTCCAGCTGTCGGGTTCGTCCCCGGCCATATCGTGCAGGGCATGATCCCCGGCCACCAGCATCAGGGGCACTAAACGCACCGAGCGAAAACCGCCCTCCCGCAGCTGGGGAAGTAGGGCGGTAAGATCGGGCCAGCCTTCCACCGTGCCTACAAATACATCCTGGCGCCCCAGCATATGGAAAACCGCCTGCAAAGCGGGATACACCACATTGGAAAAATGCGGTGTGCCGTGCCCCATCAACACAAGGCTTTCGCCCTGTTTTTTGGGGTATGCCTCCGATAGGATTTGGGAGAGCGTCCGCAAATCTTCCGTATGGGCAAGCAGCGGTTTCCCCAGTCGTAGCGACGAAAACAGATTCTTCTTTTCTTCTACCTTCGCGCACAGCGCTTCGTATTCCAGCCCGTATAGAAAATGGGTGGGCTGGATGAAAACCTGCCTATATCCTTTTTCGGCTAACCGGTCCAGCGCTTCGGGCACATCCCAAATAGTTTCGCCCCGGGCCGCTAAATGGCGGCGAATCGTCGGGCTGGTAAAGGCCCGGTAAAAATCCATGTCCGGTCGTTCGGCTTTGAGAGCTTCTTCCACGGCGGTAATATTTTTTCGGGCAGCCGGTACGCTGGTACCGAAACTGACACAGAGAAAAGCCTGTTTCATGTCATCTTCCTTCCACTTTATATGCCGCAAACCCCTCCGGGCTGCGGGGCGCCGGCACATGCAGGGCCCTGGCTACTTTCCACAGCATGGGGCTTTCCAGCCCACAGCGCTTTATAAGCGCTTCGTCGGCAAATACCTCGGCGGGGGCGGCGTCTTTTTCCAGCCGTCCCTCCCGAAAGACCAACACCCGGTCGGCCCATTGCCAGGCAAAATCCACATCATGAGTCGCAATGAGTAGGGTGATCCCTTTTTCATGCAGGCGTTCCAGGATTTGGTTTAATAAAGCCTGTCCGGCCGGGTCCAGGTTGCTAGACGGTTCATCCAGCAGCATCACGTTGGGTTCCATAGCCAGCACCCCGGCAATGGCCACCCGGCGTTTCTCGCCCCCCGATAGGTACTGCGGACCCCGGGTCCTATATGAAAGCAGGTCTAGGCTTTCCATCGCATGTTGTACCCGGCTCTGCACTTCCTCCCGGGGCAACCCCAAATTCATGGGGCCAAAACTGATTTCTTCTTCTACGGTACCTGCCAAGAGCTGTACGTCCGGGTCCTGGAACACAAGTCCCACCCGCTGGCGTAATTTTTGGCGCTGTTTTTCTTTTCCCCCAACCGGTTCCCCAAAAAGCCGGATTTCCCCGGTCTGAGGGCGCAGTACTCCGTTCGCCAGCAAAAAGAAGGTGGATTTTCCCGCCCCGTTGTGGCCCAACACGGCAATTTTTTCCCCTTTATTTAGCCGTACCGAAAACGGATGCAGCGCATCGTGCTCACCACCGGCGTCGTACCGGTACGATACCTCATTAAAACAAAGGATTTCGTTCATGTTTTTCCCATTCCTGTCTCCCTTATCACCATAAAAGTACCAAACATATGAGCATACCGCCCAACGGTACCCCGATAAGCGCTATCAATTTTTTGGTAATCGGTCTTGTTTCGGTCAAAAATGTGACAGAACCAGTATAACACCGGCTTTCCATCGCGTCAAAACAGGCACTGACCCGTCGGAAGCTATGGGCCAGCAGTCCGGCATATACAAGCCCGGTCGTACGCAAGCTTTTACGCCAAGACCCATACCCAAAGCGGCTGGCTGCAGCTTGTTTGCGCTCCCGGGCCGTGCGCAGGAGCAGAAAAATGTACCGGTACATAAGCAGCGCCACATCGATTACCACAACCGGTACTTTGATCCGGCGCAATACCAACAGGATGTCCGGCAGCGGGGTGGATAAACTCAGGAAAAATAGACATCCCACCGCCCCTAGCGCCCGGGCCAGGACCTGCACGGCTAGTACTTGAGAAGCCGGTTCTACAATTAGGAACCCGCCAAACAGTGGCACCGAAAGAATGGCATCCTTTGGTGCGCTCCCCGCAAAATCCCACAAAAGCGTGAGCACCGACAAAAATAAAAACACCACCGGCACCCCCATGAGGGACACATAGTCTTTTAGGCGGATGCCCCCCAAAAGGACCGTAGCCGCCGCCAAAAAGAAAAATAAGCAAACGGGCGGCCACGGAGACGGCGAACAAAGGCAGCACAAAAGCAGCGCCACACTGCCCCCTGTTTTTAGAAAAGCATTTTCCTGGTATAAGCGGGAATGATGCGCCAGCCCGTCGATGGACAGCACCCCGTCGTGATGATGGTGGCCCATTAACCGGAACCCCACCGCGACAAACAGGCTGAGAACCAGCACGCCATAGCCCGGCAGATGCCCAGCCAACAGGCTGCCGGTAAGAACCGCTGCTAAAAGGGCCGTGATCACGAGTTTTTCTCCTTATCACCGGCTGTACCGGAGCGGTCCCCTCCATATTTTTTACGAGCCACCAAATAGCCAAACCCAAACGCCAGCACGCCCACACCCAAAGCGGTCTGCAGGCAGAAAAACAGACTTTCCACTTCGCCCGGCAACTCGCCCCCGATCAGCTGTTCCAGCACAGGGGTTGCCCACGGCTCCGCTTCGCCACCGGTAATTTCTTCTACTTTTACGCTGCCGGCGTCATCACTGCCGCCAAAGGATGCCCCTTTTAAAGCCAGCAGGGGTCCCGCAATCAGAAGGACAACAATCAAAAGGGACACCACTACGATTTTTTTATTCCGCGTCATGGAAAAGCCCCCTTCTTCCTTCTCTTAGTTCGTGAAGTTCCGTTTTGGCGTACGTCTCAAGCCCCATGATGACCAGCATGGTCAGAAGCCCTTCTATCACCGCCAGCGGCAGCTGCGTAGGAGCGAATACCAGCAAAAATTCCGTCATACTGGCGCCCACACCGCCCTGCGCGCTGGGATAGGCCAGCGCTAATTGCAAACTTGTCACACAATACGTAAACAAATCCCCCAGCATCGATGCCAAAAAAATAAGCGGCAAGCGGGGCACACGCAATTTTTTGCCAATTTGGTAAAGGCCCCACGTGAGAAGCGGGCCGGCAATCGCCATACTACATGTATTGGCTCCTAGGGTGGTCAAGCCCCCATGCGCCAGCAGCAGCGCTTGAAACAATAGGACGATGACTCCCAAGATCGTAGTAACCGGAACGCCGAATAAGATCGCGCCCAGCCCTGTGCCGGTCATGTGACTGCAGCTGCCAGTGACCGAGGGGATTTTCAGCGATGAAATCACAAACACAAACGCCCCAGCCATCGCCAGCAGCAGCATGGTTTTGCGCTGCTGGCGAACAAGCCGTCGCATGGTGATAATCCCCACCGCCAAAAACGGGAGGCATACGGCGCCCCACGCCACACAGTAAGCGGGGGGCAAATACCCTTCCATAATGTGCATGGCCGAAACCGTCTGGGGTACACCAAACAGCACGGCCACTGCCACCGAGAAGGACACGAACTTTTTTTCCAAAGCCGTCATGAAGATTCCTTCCTTTCTTTAAATAAAAAAGCCCTTCCCGTTTCATCGAGAAAGGCCAACACAAACCGGAGAGTATGGTTGCCCCACTCCCCGACCGGATCACCGGGCGTTTTGTCCGTCCACCCCGTGATGTCTGCCCTTTCGGCAGTATGGAATAAAAGGCAGGTCTTCCGGCTAAGGCGTCATCATTCCGGTTTTGTCTTCCCATGTGTACCCACAGTGACATAATAAAAACCGAAACTCTGCCTTCACGGCGGCGGTCCCGCACGGGAATTGCACCCGTTTCCCTATTCTACCGCCCGGCTTTATGGGCCGGCGGTCACCTTTTATCCTTTTCTTATGTTGAGGATACCATATTCTTTCCTAAAATTCAATGACGAAACCATGGATATAGGAATCTCACCGCCGTATCTGATATAAGAGCGCATTGCAAATCGCCGCGGCGATGTTGCTGCCGCCTTTGCGGCCTTTTGCCACAATATACGGCACATTCCCGGATAGAATCAATTCTTTGCTTTCGATCACATTGACAAACCCCACCGGCACACCGATAATCAGGGCTGGTTGGACGTTTCCTTTTTCAATCTGTTCATGAAGGGAAAAAAGCGCCGTGGGCGCATTGCCAATAGCGAAGATACACGTTTTTTTCAGCTGTGCAGCCCGTTCCATGGAAACAATGGCCCTGGTTACCCCGCGGGCTTTGGCTTCGTTTGCCACGTCCGGGTCGGACATAAAGCAGTGGACTTCCCCGCCAAGCTGCGCGAGGATTTTTTTATTGATACCGGCTTTGGCCATTTGCGTATCGGTCACAATATCGCAGCCCGCTTTTAACGCCTGGATTCCTTTTTGTACGGCGTGGGGGGAAAAGGTGAGCGTGTCGGCATAATCAAAATCGGCCGATGTGTGAATCACCCTTTTAATCACCAATTCATTTTCCGGGTTCAATACCCGGTCTCCCAACAGTTCTGTAATCATGGCAAAACTGCGTTTTTCAATGTCCATGGGTTTTATCTGTTCGATCATCAAACCGGTCTCCTCTCTGTTTTTCTGCCGTTATGTTTGCATACCGTTTCTCCTTGTGCTTTATTGTAGGCATACGGCCTTTTTTTGTCAACGGGCCTTCGGTTTGTGCAGGGCACCTTGATCCCCTCCTTTCATTGACAAACCGCCGGTGTGTTGCTATAATCGAACCATATAAAAAGACGGGAGTGCTGCTGCCATCGCAAAAAGACGCAGCAGAGGATAGGAAATCCGGTGCAAATCCGGAACGGTGCCGCCACTGTATGTGTGGAGGCCGCACACGTGGCGAAAGCCGGTCATTGGAACCATGGTTCCGAGAAGGCGGTGTGAGGGCCGGGGAAACACAAAGTCAGGAGACCTGCTCACCGCGACCGCTTTCCGTGCCGGCAATCACCGGCAGGGACGGAATTTTGTGCGCAAAAACGGCTGCGGCAGTCAGACGGACTGCCGCCTTTTTTATACCGCTTTTCGCTCCCAAATTCGAGCGAAACGGCCTTTTTAAATCGAGGATTTTCCATCAGGAGCGTGACCAGGCGTGAATCTTTTTTTGTCGGGCCTCGAACACAGTTTGGCCCCCATCAATCTGCGTGAAAAGCTTTCTTTTACCAAAACACAAACGGGCGACCTCGTACGAAAAATCCTATCATTTCCCCCTATATCCGGGTGCGTCCTGCTTTCCACCTGCAACCGCACCGAACTGTATGTAACCAGCGAGGAAGAACAAGACCCGGGAAAACTCTTGTGTGAAGCGGCAAAGGTCCCCTATGCCCCTTATCAGGCGGCTTTTGTCACCCTGTCAAATGATGAAGCGGTGCAGCATCTGATGGAAGTGGCGGCCGGTCTTCGTTCCCGTATTTGGGGCGAAGATCAGATTCTCGCCCAGGTAAAAGGCGCCATCACCCTGGCAAGGGAAGCCGGTACCACGGATGGATTACTTGAAACCCTGTTCCGCTCCGCTATTGCCGCCGGCAAAGAAGTGCGCACCCACGTACACCTGACGGCGGTACCGGCTTCGGCAGCCCGTGCCGCGGTGGAACTGCTAAAACAAAAAAACGGGCCGCTCACGGGCCAAAAGGCGCTGGTCATCGGCAACGGGGAAATGGGACGGCTGTCGGCTTCGCTTCTCTATCAGGAGGGCTGCCAGGTATCTGTCACCCTGCGCACGTACCACCACGGGGAAACCATTGTGCCGCCGGGCTGCGGCGTGGTGCCGTATGACGAGCGGTTCTTGCATATGAATCAGTGTGACATCCTGCTCTCTGCTACCACTAGCCCCCATTATACGGTCACCCGGGAAGCGTTTGCGGCCCTATCGTCCCCGCCCCGTGTGGTCATCGATTTGGCAATCCCCCGGGATATTCAGCCCGAAGTGAGTACGTTGCCGGGCGTTACCCTCTTTAACATTGATGACCTAGGAGATTTTGCCCAGCACCGCACCATCCCGCCGGAAGTCACGGCGATTTTAGATACACACAAGGAAAACTTCTACCGCTGGCTGCACTATAAAGAATGTATGTCTTCGGTGGACAGCTTAAAGCAGGCCCTGATGGAACGGCTGTTCACCCAACAAGAACTAATGGGGGACCTGTCTGCGGCCGAAGTCGTGGAAATCGCTGTAGATAAAACCGTTGATCTGCTGGTTTCCGGACTGGCCGACCGGATTACCTCCGAAAACCTGGCAAAATGCGAAAGCAAAATCCGCCTGCATACCACCGGCCGTCCGGTCATTTCCTAAAAGGAGGGTCCCTATGGATTTGCAAGACTACCGCTTTCCCCTATTTCTCGATCTAAACGGAAAAAAGGTTGTCATTATCGGCGGGGGCCCGATTGCCCTGCGCCGCGCTCATGTACTGCTCTCTTTTGGGGCCCGGGTCACTTTGATTGCGCCCAAGTGTCAGGAAGTCCCTTTGGGGAGCACCTGGCTGCGCCGCGCCTACCAGCCCGGCGATTTACAGGGGGCGTTTCTGGCGGTAGCCGCTACCGACCAGCGGGATGTAAACCGCGCCGTCGGGCAGGAAGCAACGAAAGCGGGTATTTTTGTCAGTGTCGCCGATTGCCGGGAGGAAAGTACGTTCTTTTTCCCCGCTATCTGCGCCGGAAACGGCCTAATCGCCGGGGTGGTATCCCGCGGGGAAGAACACCGGAAAACAGCCCGCGCCGCCCAGGCGATTCGGCAGGTATTGGAGGCATTACCATGAAAAAAATCAGAATCGGCAGCCGGGAAAGCCGCCTGGCCGTGATCCAGTCGGAAATCGTCATGCGTGCCATCGCCTCGTGCGACCCTACGGTAGAAACGGAACTCGTCACCATGAAAACCACCGGCGACAAAATTTTAGACCGCACCTTGGACAAAATTGGCGGCAAAGGGCTGTTTGTCAAAGAACTGGACGCCGCCCTTTTGGATGGGCGCGTGGATATGACCGTCCATAGCAGCAAAGACTTGCCCATGGAAACGGACCCGCGGCTGCCGCTGGTGGCGTTTTCCAAACGGGAAGATCCCCGGGACGTGCTGGTTTTGCCACAAGGCGTTTCGGAACTGGATTTCTCAAAACCCATTGGCTGTTCGTCCAAGCGGCGCCAGCTGCAACTGCATGCCCTGTTCCCCAACGCCACCATTGCCCCCATACGAGGGAATGTGCTCACCCGGCTGCGCAAACTGGACGACGGCGAATTTTCTGCCCTAGTCTTGGCAGGCGCCGGGTTAAAACGGTTGGGGCTCACTGAGCGTATTAGCCGTTATTTTGAGCCCGACGAAATCCTGCCCGCCGCCGGGCAGGCGATTTTGGCCGTGCAGGCCCGCGCCGGGGTGGATACGGCCTGTTTAAAGCTGTTTGACGATGCCGACGGCCGCGATTGTCTGCTGGCGGAACGGGCATTTGTGCGCACACTGGACGGCGGCTGTTCCTCCCCCGTGGCGGCATACGCGACCATAGAGGGTGGCACCTTAACTTTACGGGGTTTGTATGTCACCGCTGCGGACCAATATTTTATCGATACCATTACCGGCCCGCGGCAAGAAAAGGAACAGCTGGGTAAAACGCTGGCGGAAGGTATGAGGAGGCGGTACGCATGAAACAGGGAAACGTGATTTTAGTGGGGGCGGGCCCAGGGGACCCGGAATTGCTGACGCTGAAAGGGAAAAAAGCCATCGAATCCGCCGATGTCGTCGTGTATGACCGGCTGGTCAGCCCGGCGATCCTCCACATGATCCCCGACGGTGCCGAACGCATCAATGTGGGCAAAGAAGCCTCCCACCACACGGTACCACAGCCGGACATTAACGAAATTTTATTGCAAAAAGCGCTGGAAGGCAAAACGGTCGTACGCCTGAAAGGCGGCGACCCGTTCCTATTTGGCCGCGGCGGGGAAGAACTGGAAAAGCTATCCGAATATGGTGTGCCGTTTCAGGAGATCCCCGGTATCACGTCGGCGATTGCGGTACCCGCTTACGGCGGGATCCCCGTCACCCACCGGGACCACTGTTCGTCCGTGCATATTATTACCGGCCACCAGCGGGCCGGGAAACCGCTGTCGATCCCGTTTGCTTCGCTGGTGTCCTGCCATGGCACGCTGGTCTTTTTAATGGGGGTCACTGCCCTGCCGCAAATTTGTGCCGGCCTGCTAAAAGCCGGCATGGCCCCGGACACACCGGCAGCCATGATCGAAAAAGGTACTACGCCCGAGCAGCGCACGGTGCTGGCTACGGTCGAAACCTTGCCCGCCAAAGCCCACGAAAAGCAAATCAAGAGCCCGGCCATCATTGTGGTGGGCGATGTGTGCCAATACCATACCCGGTTTGACTGGTTTGACCACCTGCCGCTAAAAGGTCAGCCGGTCATTGTCACCCGCCCCAAAGAACGGGCGGGTACGTTATCGGACCGGCTGCGGGCCTTGGGCGCCGCCGTAACGGAATTCCCGTGCATTGAAACGCGGCTTTTTGTTCCCTGCCCCGATATGGAAAAAGCCATAGAGGAAATTCACTCCTACGAATGGCTGGTGTTTACCAGCCCCGCCGGGGTGGAAGCGCTGTTTGCCATGCTCACACGCACCGGCCGGGATGTCCGGGCTCTGGGCGGCGCCATCAAACTGGCGGCCATCGGACCGGGTACGGACCGGGCGCTGCAAGCCCACGGGCTGCGGGCCGACTTGGTTCCCCCTATCTATGACGCGGAACACCTGGGGCAAGCCCTGTGTGATACACATCCGACGGGCCGTGTCCTCATTTTGCGGGCCCAGTGGGGTTCCCCGGCCTTAACAATGGCGCTGGATCGTGGTACAATTTCTTACAGCGATGTGGCTTGCTATGAAACGATATACACCTGCCCCCAAGCCGAAACCGTTCGCTCCCTTTTGCCGCAGCATCCCCTGATCACATTTACCAGTGCGTCCACCGTGCGGGGATTTGCCTGTGCCCTGGAGCGTGATAATTTTTCGGGCCTTACGGCGGTGTGTATCGGAAAACAAACCGAAGCCGAAGCGAAAGCCCATGGCTTTTCCACGCTGACCGCCGAAAAAGCCACCATAGACGCTTTGATTCAAAAAACAGTGGAAGGAGCTCTTTCTCATGGAACTGATTTACCGGCCCCGCCGCCTGCGGAGCAGTGATACCCTTCGCCGTATGTGCCGGGAAACCCGGCTTTCGGCTGACAGCCTGATTTACCCTTTGTTTGTCGATGAAACCCTCAGCGGCAAACGGCCTATTGAATCCCTGCCCGGCCAGTACCACTACGGGCTGGATACGATTGAAGAGGCCGTGGCCGAATGCCTGCAGGCCGGGGTACGCCGGTGCATCCTATTTGGCATTCCGTCTCACAAAGATGCCCTGGGCTCTTCGGCTTGGGACCCGAACGGGGTGATTCAGCAGGCTATCCGGAAAATAAAAGCCGCCTATCCCGATTTTTATGTGGTGACCGACGTGTGCCTGTGCGAATACACCGACCACGGCCATTGCGGCGCTTTGTGTGGCGATACCGTGGAAAATGACACGACCCTGCCGCTGCTTGCCAAAACGGCTGTGTCCCACGCCCAGGCGGGGGCCGATATGGTCGCCCCGTCCGACATGATGGACGGCCGGGTGGCCGCGATCCGGAAAGCTTTGGATGAAAACGGCCTTAGCAATGTGCCGATTATGGCGTATTCAGCCAAATACGCTTCGGCGTTTTACGGTCCGTTCCGTTCGGCGGCCGGGTCGGCCCCCTCGTTTGGCGACCGCAAAGGCTATCAGATGGACCCCCACAACCGCCGCGAAGCGCTGAAAGAATGCGAATTGGATGTAAAAGAAGGCGCCGACATCATCATGGTGAAACCGGCCCTTTCGTATCTCGATATCATTCGGGAATGCGCCGACGCATTCAACGTTCCCATGGCAGCCTACTCCGTTTCCGGGGAATACGCCATGATCAAAGCCGCCGCCCAGGCCGGGCTGGTGGACGAACACCGGATCATGTGTGAATCGGCCCTCTCCATTTTCCGGGCCGGGGCCCAGATTTTGATCACGTATTACGCGAAGGAACTGGCGGATGCCATTCAAAAAGGAGAAATCGGATAATGGAATCTTCAGAAGCTTTGTTTGAACGGGCCAAAAAAGTGATGCCCGGCGGCGTTAACAGTCCGGTGCGTGCCTTCCGTTCCGTGGGGCTCACCCCCCGCTTTATCGAAAAGGCCGACGGCGCTTATATTTGGGATGTGGAAGGGAACCGGTACATTGACTATGTCTGTTCCTGGGGCCCGATGATTTTGGGCCACAATCATCCCGTGATTCGGGAAGCCGTGGAAAAAGCGATAAAGGATGGGCTTTCCTTTGGGGCCTCCACCAAACGGGAAGTGGAAATTGCCGAACTGATGATTGATATGGTCCCCCATATCGAAATGGTGCGCATGGTCAATTCCGGCACCGAAGCGGTGATGTCGGCCGTGCGCCTGGCTCGAGGCGCTACCGGCCGGGACAAAATTTTGAAATTCGAAGGATGCTATCACGGGCACAGTGACTGCATGCTGGTGAAAGCCGGTTCATCAGCCGTGGAAGAACAGGGCAAGCCCAGTTCCGCCGGGGTTCCGGTTGGCACGGCACAAGATACCCTCACCGCCCCGTTTAACGACCTAGCGGCCGTAGAAGAACTATTCCGCCGCTATCCCGGGGCGATTGCTTGTGTCATTGTGGAACCGGTCGCCGCCAATATGGGCGTCGTGGGACCGGACTCCGGTTTTTTGCAAGGGCTGCGGGCCCTGTGCGATAAGGAAGGCTCGCTGCTGATTTTCGACGAAGTGATCACCGGGTTCCGGCTGGCAGAAGGCGGCGCCCAGTCGTATTTCGGCGTCAAAGCCGACCTTGTCACCTTTGGGAAGATCATTGGCGGCGGCATGCCGGTAGGGGCATATGCCGGTTCCCGGGCGTTGATGGAGCAGGTAGCTCCCTGTGGCCCGGTATATCAGGCCGGTACGCTGTCGGGCAACCCGGTTGCCATGGCTGCCGGGCTGGCACAGCTGCGCTATCTGCACAGCCACCCGGAAGTATACACGGCCTTGTCCGAAAAAGCGTCGTATCTGGCACAGGGCCTGCGCAAGGCTGCAGCTACTACCGGAGCGCCGGTGCAGATTAACCAGGTGGGCAGCCTGGTGGCGCCTTTCTTCACCCCCGATGCCGTGCATTCCTTCACGTCTGCCTCCAAGAGCGATTTGAAAAAATATGCGGCTTACTTTGAAAAAATGTTGCGGCGGGGTATTTATTTAGCCCCCGCCCAGTTTGAGGCTATGTTTGTATCCTATGCCCATTCGGCCGCGGACCTTGACGAAACCGTCCAGGCCGCTCGGGATGTTTTTGCCCAGCTGTAAAGAATCAATAAAAAAGAACCACCCTCTTGGCTGTTATGAACTGCCCCAGATTGTGCAGACAGTACAAAAAGAGCCTCTGGTGCAGGAATATTCGGTTTT
>CAKNOA010000002.1 GCA_930990065.1 uncultured Clostridia bacterium
TTCCTACACAGGGGGCGTTTTGTCTATTGTCCGTTTTTACTGGTTCGGTCCATTTCCCCTCCGGGCGGCTCTTTCTATTTCGTAAGGGTGCGTTACCGTTTGCCCGGCAGGGGAATGCCCGCTAATTGGCAAATGGTGCGGCAAGCACCAAAGTGGTTATTGTCTTCTTTGGTGATTTGCGTGGCGGACGAAAACAGCTGGGGATGGGCGTTTTTCATGGCGTAGCTCTGCCCGCAGCTCTGCAAAAGTTCCACATCATTTAAATAATCGCCGATGGCGGCACATTCCTCGGGTTTTACGCCGTAGCGCTTTTGCAAAAAGCGCAGCGCTTCGCCTTTATTCACGTTTTGGCCCGATACATCCACCCAGTCCTGCCCCGACAGTGTCACTTTCAGGCGCAGCGCCAGTTTTTCTTCCAACAGGGGCCAGGCCCGTTTTTCGGCGCCCCGGCGGTCGCACACTGTGACTTTGCAGATCTCTTTTTTCGAGAGCAGCGACAAAATATCGTCCACCGGGGAAAGTTTCGCGTAAAACCGGGATAAGTAGTCCCAGTCCTCCTGGGTATGCGCCCCTTCCACGAAGGAACCGCCGGCGGTGCCGTAAATCACATACGCGCCGGGCAAGGAACGCGTCAGGTGGGTAATCAGTTTTACGTCCCGCGGCATGAGCGACCGGGCGTACACACAGGTTTTGTCTTCGTAGGCCAGCCCGCCGTTTTCGGCGATATAGGTCATGGGGACCGAAACGGAATCAAAATAACAGGTAAGGCTTTCCAGCTGGCGGCCGCTGGCCACCACGAACCGGATCCCTTTTTCGTTAAGCGCCTGTACCACAGCGGCCATATAGGGGAAGATCTCTTTTTGGTCGTTGAGCAGCGTGCCATCCATATCACTGGCAATCAGTTTGAGCATAGCAGCTTCCCTCCTTTTACAAAGAAAAGTATAGCGGCAAAGGGAAAGCGGTGTCAATGAAAAAACACGGACTGGAAGAAATTCGACTTTCCGGCAAAAAAATTAGCGTTCCGTGCGGAAAGATGGTATAATATCACATCGGACTAAGCGAAAAAGGAGGATTTTTTATGAAAATGCAGAACCGGGGTGGGGGTATACAGGCCCTGTGCCCCCGGTGGTGGCAGCTTCTGCTGGCCGTTCTGCCCATAGGCGGTGCCGTGTGGTTTTCCGTGCCGTTTTTTACCATGGGCTTTTTGGGGGTCGGCATGCTGTTCGGCTGGGGCGTGTGCCTGTGCGTGTTTATAGGGGTGCTGCTGTTCCCCGGCATGATCCGCAGCGGGCGGGGCAAGAAAACGGCCATCGCCCTGTCGGTTTTGGAGCTATTGGGCCTTTTGTGGATGGGGGCGTGTACCGTCATGATCCTAACCCCTGCGGTTTCCTCCCCGCCGGAAGACGCGGTGGTGCTGGTGCTGGGGTGTAAGGTAAATCGGGACGGCAGCCCCAGCGTTTCCCTCGCCCGGCGTATTGACGCGGCGGCGGGGTACCTCTTACAGCATCCCGACGCTTTATGTGTGGCGTCCGGCGGGCAGGGGGAAAATGAACCCGAAGCGGAAAGCGATGTCATCAAACGGGAACTGATCGAGCGCGGGGTGGAAGAAGACCGCATTTTTACGGAACCGGCGTCCACCACCACAGAGGAAAACATGGCGTTTAGCGCCGCGCTGTTGGAAGAAAAGGGGCTGTCAAATCAAATTGTGATGGTCACCGAAGATTTCCACCAGTACCGCGCCGCCCGGCTGGCCCGCAGCGAGGGGCTTATCCCGTACCCCATCGCCTGCCAAAGCCGCCCAGCCATGTTCCCAACAAATTATGGGCGGGAAGTCATGGCGCTGACCCTTTATTGGCTGTCCTTTGGGCACTTCACTGGTTGAACCCGGCGGGCAGAATGTGTATAATAAGAAACGACAAAGCCGCCGGGTAAGCGGGCGGCGAAAAGGGGGAACAAACTATGCCCAGTATGCTGATTACCGGAGCCCGGGTTGTGGACCCGGCTTCCCATACGGACGCGGTGATGGATGTACTGGTAAACGACGATGCCATCGCCCGTATGGAACCGTCCATCCAGCCGCCGCCCGGGGCCCAGGTGATAGACGCCCATGGGTGGGTGGCTGCGCCGGGCTTTGTGGACATGCATGTGCATCTGCGTGACCCGGGCCAAACCCACAAGGAAGATATTTTCACCGGCTGCCGCGCGGCGGCAGCGGGCGGGGTCACCAGTCTACTATGTATGCCCAATACCACCCCGGCCATCGATACGCCCGAAACGGTGCAATATGTAAAAGAAAAAAGCGCCGGGGCCGACGCCCATGTGTATGTGTGCGGGGCCATTTCCCGGGGGCTGAAAGGGGACGAGGCCACCGACATTGCCGCCCTGAAGCAGGCCGGGGTCATCGCCCTGTCGGATGACGGGCGGCCCGTCAAATCGGCCGCCATGATGGCCAAAGCCATGCAGGAAGCAAAGCGGCTGCACCTGACGGTCACTGCCCACTGTGAAGACCTGCCGTTAGCGGCGGGCGGGATTATGAACGACGGGGTGGTATCCCGGGAACTGGGCGTGCCCGGCGACCCGGCGGCCGCCGAAGATGTGGGCACCGCCCGGGAAATCGCCCTGGCCGCGTCCCTTCATGTGCCGGTGCACATCTGCCACGTGAGCACCGCCGTTAGCGCCGCCATGATCCGCGCGGCCCAGAGGGACGGCGTGGCCGTTACCGGGGAAACCTGCCCCCATTACCTGCTGTTAACGGAAGAGGCCCTGCGCAGCCGGGACGCGAATTTCCGCATGAACCCGCCCCTGCGCACGGAAAAAGACCGCCTCGCTATGATTAAGGCCCTGCAGGACGGCACCCTGAGCGCGATTTCCACCGACCATGCGCCCCATGCGCCGGAGGAAAAGGCGGTCTTTGAAAAAGCGCCCAACGGCTCTATCGGCATGGAAACGTCGTTTGCCGCCAGCTACACGGCCCTTGTGAAAACCGGGGCGCTGTCGCTTTCGTCGCTCATCGAAAAAATGAGCGTGAACCCGGCCCACCTTTTGCACATCGATGCCGGGTACCTGTCGCCCGGCGGCCCGGCCGACATTGTACTGTTGGACGAAAACGAAGAATGGGTGGTCGACCCCGATCACCTGCACGGCAAAAGCCGCAACACGCCCTTTGCGGGCATGCGCCTAACTGGCCGGGTGAAAATGACCGTCTGCGGCGGGAAGATCGTCTATGATTCCCGGCAGGCGTAACATCCCCCTTTTAAGGAAAATCAAAATTCATCATGAGGAGATAGAAAAACATGGCACTGGACAGAATGATCGAAGCAATCGCCCAAAAACAGAACCCCACCGTAGCCGGGCTTGACCCGAAGCTCGACTATATCCCCGCGTTTATCAAAGAGCGCTGCTTTGAAGAATACGGCAAAAATTTGCAAGGGGCCGCCCAGGCACTCTTGCTCTTTAACTGCGGGCTGATCGACGCGCTGTGCGATATTGTGCCCGCTGTGAAACCCCAGTGCGCGTACTATGAAATGTACGGCTGGGCCGGGGTGAAAGCGCTGCACGACACCATCGCCTATGCCCACGACAAAGGCATGTTCGTCATCACCGACGGCAAGCGCAACGATATTGGCGCCACCATGACGGCCTATGCGGCGGCCCATTTGGGTGACACCGATGTGGAAGGCGTAACGGCCACGGCCTTTGGCAGCGATGCTTTGACTGTCAACGGGTACCTGGGGTCCGACGGGATCCGCCCGTTGCTCTCGGTGTGTAAGGAAAAAGATGCCGGTATTTTTGTGCTGGTCAAAACGTCCAACCCCTCGTCCGGGGAACTGCAGGACCGCATTTTGCAGGACGGCAGCAGCATTTACGCCACCATGGGGAACATGTGCGAAGAATGGGGCAAAGAACTGCCCGGCCGGTACGGCTATACCGGCGTCGGCGCCGTGGTAGGGGCCACGTATCCGGCCCAATTGGGTGAAATGCGCAAAGCGGCGCCCCACACGTTCTTCCTGGTGCCCGGTTACGGCGCCCAGGGCGGTGCCGCCGACGACGTAGCCCCGGCGTTCGATCAAAAGGGCCTGGGGGCTATTGTCAATGCCAGCCGCGGCATTATGTGCGCCTGGCAGAAGCATGGCTTTGACGAAAAAGATTTTGGACAGGCCGCGCGGGAAGAAGCTTTGCGCATGCGCGACGCCATCGTGTCCCGCATTGGGCCGATCACGCTGTAATAAGGAAGGAGTCGGGCTATGAAATATCAGGTGGAAAACGGTGTGCTGCTGCACGCCGCCGCGCTCACCGGGGATGTCTATGATTTTGTCATCAAAGCGCCGGGCATTGCGAAAAAAGCGCAGCCCGGGCAGTTTGTCCATGTGGCCGTACCGGGCAAAACCCTGCGCCGGCCCATTTCCCTGTGCGGCTTTAACGCCGAAGAAGGCACCCTGCGCCTGGTGTTCCAGGTGCGCGGGGAAGGCACCGCCATTCTGGCCACTTTGCAGGAAGGCGCGACCCTTGACCTATTAGGGCCCCTGGGCCACGGGTTCCCCGCGCCCAAAGAAGGGCAAAAAGCGCTGTATGTCGGCGGGGGCATCGGCGTGCCGCCGCTGTTGCAGGCCAGCAAAGCGGCCGGGGAAAACGCCCTCGTGTGCTTAGGGTTCCGCACGGCGTCGGCTGTGATTTTGCAGCAGGATTTTGAACAAAACGGCGCCACGGTGTACCTGGCGACCGACGACGGGTCCCTGGGGCATCACGGGTTTGCCGCCGACTGTGCCAAAGACCTTTCCTTTGACGTGGCGTATGCCTGCGGCCCCACCCCCATGCTGCGGGCGGTGCGGGATCTGGCCAAAGAAAAGGGCGTGCCCTGCTATTTGTCGCTGGAAGAGCGCATGGCGTGCGGCGTAGGGGCCTGCTTGGGGTGCGCGACGCCTCTCATCCGGGAAGACGGCACGAAATATTTTGGCCATGTGTGCAAAGACGGCCCGGTGTTCGAAGCCGGCAGCGTGGACTTATAAAGGGAGGAATCAAACGGTATGACCGATCTGTCTGTCAACGTAGCGGGCGTTGCGTTTCATAACCCGCTGATCGCCGCATCGGGCACCTTTGGCTTTGGCCGGGAATATGCGGAATTTTACCCCCTGTCCACCCTGGGGGGCATTTCCTGCAAAGGCATTACCTTACAGGAGCGCCCGGGGAACCCGCCGCCCCGTATTGCCGAAACGCCTTCCGGCATGCTCAACGCCGTAGGGCTGCAAAACCCCGGGGTCGATCATTTCATCCGGGAAGACCTGCCCTGGCTGCGGGAACAGGGCACCCGCATCATTGCGAATATCGCCGGCAACACGCCGGAAGATTACTGCGCCATGGCGGAAAAACTCAATGACACCGATGTGGACATGATCGAACTGAACATCTCCTGCCCCAATGTGAAACAGGGCGGCGTGCAGTTCGGCACCACCACCGAAGGGGTCTCCGGCATCACCGGGGCCGTGCGCCGGGTGTGCAAAAAGCCTTTGATGGTGAAACTGTCCCCCAATGTGAGCGATATTGGCGAAATGGCCCTGGCGGCGGAAGCAGCCGGTGCCGACGCCATCTCCCTGATCAACACCCTGACGGGTATGCGCATCGACATCCGCACCCGCCGGCCCATTATCCGCAACAACACCGGCGGCCTGTCCGGCCCGGCGGTGTTCCCGGTGGCCGTGCGCATGGTGTGGCAGGCCGCTTCCAAAGTGAAGATCCCGGTGGTGGGGCTTGGCGGCATTGCCACGTGGCAGGACGCCGTGGAAATGCTCATGGCCGGGGCCACCGCCCTGCAAATTGGTACCGTGCTGTTTACGGACCCCATGGCCCCGGTGAAAATCTTAAAGGGCCTGGAAAACTTTCTACAGGAACAGGGCATCGAACACGTGTCGGAACTCACGGGCACGGTGCGCCCCTGGTAAGGTTTCATTCGTAAAAAGAAGGGTATAGAAAGTATGAAAACAAAAATTCTTCTGGTGCGCCACTGCCAGGCCATGGGGAACCGCAACAAGTGTTTCCAGGGCCTGACCGATACCGACATTAGCGAAGAAGGGCAAAAACAGCTGGACTTATTGAGCGTGCGCCTGCGCAATACGGTGTTTGACGCCGTGTATAGCAGCCCCTTAAAGCGGGCGTACTTAACGGCACAGGCGATGGTGCGCTTCCACCCCCAGCCGGTGACGGTGCTGCCGGATTTAATTGAAATTAACGCCGGGGACTGGGAGGGCCGCTCCTGGGCGGAGATCCCCTCTCTGTGGCCTCGTCAGGCTCGGGACTGGAACGAGCGGCCCTATGCGTGCTGCCCGCCCGGCGGCGAACCCATGGCCCATGTGTACGAACGCATGAAGCGGGGGCTGCAATTTATCGCGAAACAGCACCCCGGCGCCCTGGTGGCGGCGGCTTCCCATGGCTGCGCCATCCGCAATGCGGTGTGCTGGGCCAAGGGGCTGCCGGTCACCGAAATCAGCCAGTGTCACTTCCCTGATAACACGGGGATTACCACCATCGAAATCGACGAAAACGGGGTGCCGTCGCTCCTCAGCTTTAACGATACGTCCCATTTGCCCGACGAGTTCCGCCGGAACAGCCACCTGCCGTCTTTTGACCTGACGGGGGTGACCGTATGATTATTATGGGCGTCGATTTGGGCCACGCGCGCACCGGCATTGCCGTGTGCGACAAGCGGGAGATTTTAGCGTCCCCGGTGAAAGTCATCACGGCGTATACCAATGAAAAAGTGGCGGCCGAAGCGGCGGCCCTCGCCAAAGAACTGCGCGCCGAAAAAATCGTGGTGGGTTTGCCGCGGAACATGGACGGCAGCGAAGGGGAGAGCGCCCAAAACGCCCGGGCCTTTGCCGCTATGCTGCAAGAGAGCACCGGGCTGCCGGTGGTCATGCAGGACGAACGGGGCACCACGGTGACGGCCCACGGGTACTTAAACGAAACCAATGTGCGCGGCAAAAAGCGCAAACAAACGGTAGACGCCGTGGCGGCCGTGATCATTTTGCAAAATTACCTGGATTCCACCCGGTAACAAAAAGAAAACGCTTGGCTCTTTTTTTCGGGCCAAGCGTTTTTTACTAAGTTTTTACCGGTGGCTGCCAAGGAAGAACAGCGCCACCGTGCCGGGGCCGGAATGGGTGCCGATCACCGGGCCGATGGTGTGGATGCGAATGTCCCTCACTGTCATGGTTTCGCGAATGCGGCCCGCCACATACTCGGCGTCCTGCGGGCAGTCGCCGTGGCTGATGAAAATCATCTGCTCCTCGGGGTTTTCGACGGTTTCTTTCATGTGGCGCACCAGCGCCTCCAGCGACTGGCGGCGGCCCCGCACCTTTTCCATGGGGATCAGGTGCCCATTGTCGTCTACGTGCAAAACGGGCTTAATATTCAGCATGGTGCCCACCACCGCCGTGGCCGGCGACACCCGCCCGCCGCGTTTTAAGTGGTGCAGATCGTCCACCGTAAACCAGTGGCACAGCTTTAGTTTGTTCTCTTCCAGCCACGCGGCCGTTTCCTTCAGCGTGCATCCCTTTTGGCGCATGGCGGCCGCATAGTACGCCAGCAGCCCTTCGCCCATGGAAGCGCACAGGGAATCCACCACGGTAAACGTGCGGTCCGGGAACCGTTCCCGCAGCTCTTCCTGGGCCAGCCGGGCGGACTGGTACGTGCCCGACAGCCCCGAGGAAAACGAGAGGTACAGCACGTCTTCCCCGTTTTCAAGGAACGGGCTCACCCAATCGACCATCTGCTGCTGGTTGATCTGGGAGGAGGAGGACATTTTCCCGTGGCGCAGGGATTCATAAAACGCATGGATGTCCAGCTCCCGCCCGTCGGGGTAATCGCGGTAGGCTTTCTCTTCCAGGACAAACGCCATGGGGTAGACCTGCAGGTCCAGCTCCTCAACGAGGGAAGCGGGCAAATCGGCGGTCGAATCCGTCAATAACCGGAATTTACACATCAATATTCGCTCCTTTCAACAAATCATACAAAAAGAAAAACGCCCTGAACGGCTGCCAGAAGCGGCCATTCGGAGCGCATAGATGGTAAAAAAAGACCCGCCCGGTCGTAATGCTGCTGGAATAACCTGCCTGACAAAACAGCAGGTGGGTGCCCTCCCAACAGGTTCTCGCTCCCACCGTCCCGCCAAAGGCGGGGAGGTCTGCAATCTGCTGCCGGAGCCGGGCTCCCGATTTAAAACTTGTAGGGGTTACCTTAAGCAACAATGCGCGATGCGGGCAGGCCGTCGAGAAGGGGAAAAAGATTACTCTTCTTCCTCACTTTCTTCATCGTCTTCGTACATTTCTTCGAAATGGCTTTCGAAAATTTCCGACAGCTTGTTGAGCAGGTCTTCGTCTTCTACTTCCGCCAGCTGTTCTTCGCCATCTTCTTCGATCAATTCGAAAATATAGTAGGAACCGTCCGTTTCCAGAGCATCCTGCGGATCATCGAATGCCGGCAGCAGTGCGTAAAACACACCGTCGTCGTTATCGATTTCGTCCAGAATTTCGAACTTCCATTCCTTTCCGTCTTCGTCGAGCAGGCTGATCAGATCGGCCGAAAAGTCTTGATCCATAAAGCCAGCCTCCTTTCTAAAACTATAGGGTGATAGGGATTCGAGTCCTATCCAAAAATAGGGGGAAGAAGCTCATCCTTCCCTTGAGCACCCCCATTGTATCAAAGGACAGGGGGTAAAGTCAAGACTCTGTTGGGGTGCATTTGTTTATTTGCCAAAAAAAATACAAACTATGCAAAAAAAATAGAAATTTTTTTGAAAAACCGCTTGACATTCTAAAAGACCCAGGGTATAATATAGCCAGAGTTAAGAAAGAACTCAAAGGAAAAGAAAAGCTCAACAAAGAGCCGGAATCCGAAGTAAGCGGTTTGTGCCTTCTGTTCTCACAGAAAGCTGAAAAGGAAAGTGGAAGAAGTATTCCGGCAGGGGAGCGGGTTCTGCAAGGGCAGGATCAGAAAAGTTCCAACATTCTTAAAAATGAAAGGGGTGGGTCCGATGGCACAGCTTAACGTAGAACAGCAGCATATGGCGGCAGATCGGGCCGCCAATTAAAATAATAGGAAGATAAAGAGTACATCTCTTTTGGATGAAAGGTTCCTTCCGATCCACCGATCATCCATCACAATTGAATAAAGAAAAATCGAGCAAAAGGAATTTTCGAAACGAGCAAGTGCAAATTTTGAAAAGACAAAAGGCTCAAACATGAAACAGATATTCCTGATAAAGAGGAGCCGAGGGGTTCGTCGAAAAGGAAAATTCCACTTCTGAAAAAATCTCTTCGTTCAACATGAAAGGAGATCGAAAGCGTAAAGAACTTTCGAAAAAACCGGAGTAACAGCGAAGAAAATTTCAAAGAAACTGGAATGGCTGAGGAGAAAAGCTGATCGGCTTTAAACACAATGGGCAAAGCCGAAAGGAAAAACCGGAAAAGTTTAAAGACCGTTTCGGTACATATCGCAAAGCTGTCTGAATCATGACACAATCTGATGAATCACAACATTCGTAATATAGCTCGAACAAACATGATTTTGGCTTGGCAAGAAAAGCCGGAGGAAAATCCGATGTTCTGAGATAAAAAGAGCTTCGATAAAAAGGAAGAAGGGAAAGAGATTTCCCGGTTGATTCGTATCAAAGTTTGATGATTTCCCTTTTTCGGTCTGCTTTTATCGTAAAGAAGGTAAAAGGGGAACGGGAAGGAAAAGAAACGAAAAAGAAAGCGGATCATTTCCTGAAGCTTTCCTCATGAATGTGTAATCCATCCCACTTACTTAAAAATCATTCGTTGGAGGATATGTCCAATGTACTGAGTTAATTCCGCAGAAACCCAGGTTTTCACTTTTCATCATGATTATGAAAGGATGATCACCATGATTCGTTTCTTCAGAATGCAAAAAGAAATCTCGGTAGGAGGATAGTCCCATGTACAACTAATAGCTTCCGAATGGAAGGATGAAAATCATCTTTGATTTTTCATCACCTGTCTGACCATGATTTCAAAAGGGCAGGAGGCCGGAAACATCCGGTGTTTGGTGCTTCTGCATCATGAATATGACCGTCTAGGTGAAAAAGCCGTTTGGTTTTGTTCCCACGTTCCGTTCCCTGTTCGCTAACAGGTTTCAGAATGACAGACAGAAAAATATTTCCTTCCGGTTCCTGATGAAAAAGGCAGACAAGGTTCTCATTTCGGAAAAGGCGAAAGAAAAAATTTCCACCCGGTTTTTTGGAGGATAGTCCAATGATTTGGGTCAAATATAGAAGATTTGGTAGACGTTCCGATTAAATCGAAAGGGTGAGTCCAAAGTTCTAGTTTCTTTTCGCCGACCCGATCCATGTTAAATGGTTCATTCGTATCGATGTTGATAGATCGCTTGCAAACCCCGATTCTTTTGGAGGATAGTCCGATGATTTAGGGTAAGCCACAGAAAATTTGGGTAACCGTTTTCCGTGTTTGCGAAAGGGTGAGTCCAAAATTCTGATTTTCTTTCAGCACCAATCCTTGATTCTTCATTCGTGGAGGTTTACTCCGATGTACTAGTGCATCACATCAAACGGAATCAAGTTTTCGAAAGGCATCGTTCCTTTCGAGAAAGGGTGAGTCCAAAGAACACGTAGCAAATAGGCCGAAAGGTCTTGACCGAAGAGCTTCTCCGAGGGGGGAAGCTCTTCTTTTTTTGTTTTTTTGGTGAAAGGTAGGATCAGGTGCGTACAAACGGGAACCGCCAACGGGAAATGCCAGCGGGAACACCTGAGGGGCGCGTAATACTGGCGCAGGCGCCAAGGTTTTGCCCCGGCTGCATAGGCCGGTTGCGTAACCAATCCTGTTTTTTAATGCGATCTGGGTTTTTCATCCGCTTCCCAAATCGGATGGGAGGAAAACAGTTATGCCGCAAAAAGCATGCAGTATGCAGGTTTATAAAGAAAGATGGAAAACGTGACGGAAAAGTATGGATTTTTCGTAGCGGTATGGTATAATAGAAGCCGTACGGACATGTTGACTGGAACCGGGGACAGCCGGCTGGCTATTCGCTGCCGCTCTACCGGTTCATCGGGAGGAGATACAGACATATGGTACAAATGACGCATAAGCAGGCCCACGCCAAAGCGAAAGAACTGGTCGCCCAAATGACCCTGGAAGAAAAGGTCTTCCAAATGACATACAAAGCCCCCGCCATCGAGCGGCTGGGCATTCCGGAATACAACTGGTGGAACGAAGCGCTGCACGGAGTGGCCCGGGCCGGTACGGCCACGGTTTTTCCCCAGGCTATTGCGTTAGCCGCCATGTTCGATGAAACGTACCTGCAAAAGGTCGCCGAAGTCATCGCCACCGAAGGCCGGGCCAAGCACAACGCCTATGCCGCCCAGGGTGACCGGGATATCTACAAAGGGCTTACCTTCTGGTCGCCCAACGTGAACATTTTCCGCGACCCGCGCTGGGGCCGCGGCCACGAAACCTACGGCGAAGACCCGTTCCTGACGGCCCGCATGGGGGTGGCGTTCATCCGTGGCTTGCAGGGGGACGGCAAGTACTTAAAACTGGCGGCCTGCGCCAAACACTTTGCGGTGCACAGCGGCCCGGAAGGTTTACGCCATGAATTCGACGCCAAAGTCAGCCAAAAAGATCTGTGGGAAACCTATCTGCCCGCGTTTGAAGCCTGCGTCAAAGAAGCCGATGTGGAAAGCATCATGGGTGCGTATAACCGCACCAACGGCGAACCCTGCTGCGGCAGCCACACGCTGCTCACCGATATTTTGCGCAAAAAATGGGGCTTCCAGGGCCACGTGACCAGCGACTGCTGGGCCATTGCTGATTTCCACGAACACCACAAAGTCACCGCCAACGCGGTGGAATCCGCGGCCATGGCCATTCACAACGGCTGCGACCTCAACTGTGGGTCGGTGTTCCTGCAAGCGTTAGCGGCGGTGCAGGAAGGGCTGCTGGACGAAAGCGATATCGACCGCGCCTGCGAAAACCTGATGGCCACCCGCATCCGGCTGGGCATGATGGCCGACGACTGCGAATACGATGCCATCCCCTACACGGAAAACGATACCCCCGAACACCATAAAATCGCGCTGAAAGCCGCCGAAAAATCCATGGTGCTGCTGAAAAACGACGGCATTTTGCCGCTTGACCCCGCGGCGCTTTCGTCGGTGGCGGTGATCGGCCCCAATGCCGACAGCCGCATTATGCTGCGCGGGAACTATAACGGGACGGCCTCTCGCAGCTACACCGTGCTGGAAGGGGTCCAGGCGGTGCTGGGGGACAACGTGCGGGTGTACTATTCCGAAGGGTGCCACCTGTATAAGGATTCCGTAGAAGAAGGATTGGCCCGCTCCAACGACCGGCTGGCCGAAGCGGTGTTCACCGCCCGCCAGGCCGATGTGGTGCTGCTGTGCCTGGGGCTGGACGGCGACTATGAAGGGGAAGAAGGCTGCACCAGCAACCCCTATGGCGCCGGGGATAAGGGCGATTTGAAGCTGCCCGGCCACCAGCAGGAACTGCTCAAAGCGGTGCTGGATACCGGAAAACCCGTGGTGCTGGTGCTGGGCACCGGCAGTGCCGTAACCTTTGGCGGGGAAGAAGAACGCTGCCGCGCGATTTTGAATGTGTGGTACCCCGGCGCGCTGGGCGGCCTGGCGGCGGCCAACGTGCTGTTTGGCAGGAGTTGCCCCGGCGGCCGGCTGCCGGTTACGTTCTACCGCGGGGAACAGGATCTGCCGGACTTTACCGATTACAGCATGAAGGGCCGCACCTACCGGTATATGCAGGTGCCGGCGCTGTACCCGTTTGGATATGGGCTGACGTACGGCCGCTATACCTGTGAAAATTTGCAGGCCGAACCGGAAAGCGGCGGCGTGCGCCTTACGATGCACGTGCAAAACGAAGGGGCCTTTACCGAAGACGTGGTGCTCGAAAGCTATGTAAAAGACCACGATTCCCCCTATGCTACGCCCAACGCCAGCCTGTGCGGCATTACCCATGTGGTGCTCGCGCCCGGCGAAGGGAAGGACGTGTCGCTTGCGATTCCCAAAGAGCGGTTTTTGTCCGTCAATGAGCAGGGCGGCCGCGTGATGGCCGGCCACCGGTATACGCTGTATCTGGGGCTGTCGCAGCCCGACGCCCGCAGCACGGCCTTAATGGGCCAAAAGCCGGAGGAAACCGAAGTGTGGTGGGAAAACGGCGGTTTTTGCAAAAGGTCTTGACAAATTCCGGAAAATTCTGCAAACTTAATAGAAAGACAACCATCCATAGGCAAGAATCGGGGGAGTTTTCTATGCAATATTTAATCGGGATTGATTTAGGTACCAGCGGCACCAAAACCGTGCTGTTCGATACCAAAGGGAATGTGATCGCGCATAAAACCGTGGAATATCCCATGTACCAGCCCCAGAACGGCTGGGCGGAACAGGACCCGCAGGATTGGTGGAACGCCGCCGCGCAGACCATCCGGTCTGTCATTACGCAAAGCGGCGTGAACCCGGCGGACATCCGCGGGCTGGGCATTTCCGGGCAGATGCACGGGCTTGTCATGCTGGATAAAGAAGGCAAGGTGCTGCGCCGCTCGATTATCTGGTGCGACCAGCGTACCGCCAAAGAATGCGAAGAACTGACGGAAAAAGTGGGCAAAGAGCGCCTGATCGAAATCACCGCCAACCCGGCTATGACGGGCTTTACGGCTTCGAAGATTTTGTGGGTGCGCAACCACGAACCGGAGATTTACGCAAAATGCGCCCATATCCTGCTGCCGAAAGACTATGTGCGGTATGAACTGACCGGTGAATTTGCCACCGAAGTGTCCGATGCTTCCGGTATGCAGCTGCTGGATATCAAAAACCGCTGCTGGAGTGACGAAGTACTCGAGAAACTGGATATTGATAAAGCCCTGCTTGCCAAAGTGTACGAATCGCCGGAAGTGACCGGTACGGTCACCAAAGAAGCGGCCGCGCTCACCGGGTTGTGCGAAGGCACGCCGGTAGTGGGCGGCGCCGGCGACAACGCCGCGGCGGCTGTCGGTACCGGTGTGGTGGAAGACGGCAAAGCGTTTGTCACCATCGGCACCAGCGGTGTGGTTTTCGCCCACACCAACGAAATGGCCATCGACCCCAAAGGCCGCGTGCACACGTTCTGCTGTGCCGTGCCGGGCTGCTGGCATGTGATGGGCGTGACCCAGGGCGCCGGGCTGAGCCTGAAGTGGTTCCGGGATAACTTCTGCCTGGAAGAAAAGGCCGTAGCGGAAGGCATGGGCAAAGACCCGTACTTCCTCATGGACCAGCAGGCCGAACGGGTGCCCATCGGCAGCCACAAACTGCTTTACTTGCCGTACCTCATGGGCGAACGCACGCCGCACCTCGATCCCGACTGCCGTGGGGTGTTCTTCGGCCTATCGGCGATCCACACCAAATATGACATGCTGCGCGCCGTGATGGAAGGCGTCACCTTCTCCCAGCGGGACAGCGTGGAAGTACTGCGGGAAATGGGCGTGGAGCTCCACGAAATGCTGGCGTGCGGCGGCGGCGGAAGCAGCCCCCTGTGGCGGCAGATGCTGGCCGACACCTTCGCGTGCGAAGTCAAAACCGTAGTCAGCAAGGAAGGCCCGGCCCTGGGCGTGGCGATTCTGGCCGGCGTAGGCGTGGGCATTTACGACAGCGTGCAGCAGGCCTGCCGCGAAGTCATCCGCTATAAAGACCCCCAGCCGCCCATCAGCGAAAATGTACCGGTGTACGAAGCGTACTACCAGGTGTACCGTAAGCTGTACCCCGCGCTGAAAGACAATTACAAGCAACTGGCGGCCCTGTAAAAAGGGCGCCAGTGCCCATATGAAAGGAGTTTGACCCGATGAAAATCCAAAATGTACATGACGAAGCGTTCCGCCCCTATGGCAAAGTGATCACCACGGTGGACTGTAAAGAACTGTGCGAAAAAATGCAGAATACCGAATGCCCCGGCGACCACACGATTTATGTGGCCAGCGACCCGGACGTGGAAAACGTGGATAGCTTTGCGGCGTTCCGCGATGAAGTGTATGGCGGCATGCCCATCCAGATCGGCTACTGCAACGGCAGCAACCATAAGCTGAACGGCCTGGAATACCACCGCGATTCCGAAGTGAACGTGGCGGTCACCGATATGATCCTGCTGCTGGGCCGCGAACAGGATATCGACCCCGAAACCTTCGCCTATGACAGCAGCAAAGTCGAAGCGTTCCTGGTACCGGCCGGCACCTGCATCGAAGTGTACGCTACCACCCTGCACTTTGCCCCCTGCAACGCGGGCGGCCCGTTCCGCTGCGTGGTGGTACTGCCCCGCGGCACCAACGAAAAGCTGACGGCGAATGTCAAGCGCGAAGGCGAAAACCGCCTGCTGACGGCTGTGAATAAGTGGCTCATTGCCCACCCGGAAACCGGCATGGACAAAATGGGCGTCGTGTGCAGCATCCAGGGCGAAAATATTACCCTGTAAGGTATTTTGGTCAAAAAGACCCGCAGTGCAAACTGCGGGCCTTTTTTCGTGACGGTCAAATCCGAGGAAACCTGTGAATGGTTCACAAATTATTTGCTTGTGCTGGTGGGGGATTTGTGGTAAACTAAAAAACAGAATCCCGCCTAGGCGGAAAGAAAACGAAGAGGTTTTGTTCTATGAAAAAATGGTTCTGCCGGCGCCTGGCGCCCGGCCTGTGCGCGCTACTCATGATATTGGCTTTGCCTGTGACGTTGCAGGTTTCGGCCAAAGCTACCACAAAAGAGACCACCGTCACGGTGGACAGCCTGGAAATGGACGTCCATGTGCCCGCCGGGTATTATGTGCTGACGCCGGACATGGCGGAAAACGACGGCGATTTCCTGCTGGCGGGGATTACCGATGCGGCTTCCAAAATCCAGGAATACCGGGATAACGGCATTTATCTCAACCTGATTTCGGAAGACCAGAGCGTAAACATCAGCTTTTTCAAAAAGGAATCCACCACCAATGAGCAGATCTATAACCTGAATGATTGCTCCAAAGAAGACCAGGAGTATGTGCTCAACCTGCTCGATGAAGCCGACGACCCCGATTTGGGGCTGGAAAGTCAGGCCGAATACTTCCGCGACCATCCGCAGATGCTCATGATCCACACGGTGGCCCAGGCCGATAACGGCAGCGGCGGTACAGCCTACGAAGAAAGCTACACCACCATCATAAACGGGTATTCGGTTTCGATCAGCGTGTACATGCCCGAAAAAGGCGATAATGTAGAAGCCGCGGGTAAAGCCCTGAAAGAAATTGTGATGGGCGTCGATTTTACCAATATCCTGCCCATTCCCACGGTGGACGAAATGCGGCAAGAAGCGCTGAATGTCGTCATCCCGCTGGGTACGCTCATCGGGTCGCTGATTGTGGCACTGATCATTTGGAGCGTGGATAAAAAGCGCAAATCGGTGCGCAGCGCCCGGCTGGCCGAAGATTTAACCGAATTTAACCGTGCCCGCCGCCTGGCCCGGGAGGAAGCGGAAAAATCCGGCGTGCCGTTCGAAGAACCGGTGCTGTTTGTCAACGAAACCAACTGCTCCGACTTTGAAATCGATGCCTCCTGCCGCATGCACTTTTTGCGCAGCCGGTGGCTGTATACTTTTGGCGTGCCGCTACTGGGGCTCTGCTTTGTGCTCGAATCCGTGTTCCTAAATGGCGACGTCATTACGCGGATTTTGATGGCGCTGCTGGGGCTGTATTTTATGGCCGTGCCGTATATTAGCTTCCGGCGTCTGCATAAAGAAGAACATAACGTATACCGCAAACTGCGCACCCGCGCGGCCAAATATGTGTTCTGTGAAGAAGTCATGCGGGTGTACGGTATCCAGTCCGCCGCCCAGCACCCCTACTTCTGCCTGTGGAAAGCAGTGGAAACGAAAAAGAACTTCTATTTGTACTACACCAGCGAGCGGTGCTACATTTTGCGCAAAGACGGGTTCATGAATGGCGAAGAGGATGTGGCGTCGTTCCGGGCGCTGCTGAAAGAAAAAATGGGAAAGCATGCACACGTGAAAAAATGACGAATTCAGTCATTGCAATGTGAAATAGAATTGTGTATCATATTTTTATAGACCCTTTTGCGGTTTATGAAAATTCACTAACTATTTTCTAACGAGGAGGATTCTGTATCATGAAACTCGAAAATGTAGGCCAGGCACTCAAATCCTATTTTTCCGGCAAACCGATTTGGCAAGCCCTGATGCCGCTGGACATCGTGTTTTTGGGTGTGCCGCTGCTTTTAAACCTGCTGACGCTGTGCACGGTGAATATCGGCTTTTTAAGCAGCCTGACGCTGTACTTACTGATTATTGGGGTGCTGCTGGCCTTTGCCAATGCGCATTACATGTTCCTGATGGGGGCGTTTGGCCTGGAGGCCCTGTTCGAGTTAATTTATCTCATTAAAGCTTTGGCGAGCTACGGCCACTACCTGTCCAGCAGCGCGCTCATCGGCCTGATCGTATACGGCCTGCTCACCTGGGGCTGCTTTACCAAATTGTCGGTATCCAAGTAAAAAATCCATTGTCCGTTTTTTCAAAATCGGTATAGAACAGAGAAAGAGGTGTTTTTTCCATGGCATGGGCTGATTTTACTAAAAAGATTTCCCAAACCACCCAAGATGCTTCGGACAAAATGAAAAAAATGGCGGAAATTTCCCGCCTGAATAGCGAGATCAATTCGGCCGAAGACCGCATCCGCCAGATCTGCAACGAAGTGGGCGCCTATGTGGTCAACAACAACCTGTACACCGAGGATAAAATGATCGCCGATGCCCACGAGCGCATCCGCGCCATCCGCGAGCAGACGGCGGCCAACCAGGCCAAGGTGTACGAACTCAAAGGCATGGTGCCCTGCAAAAAGTGCGGCAACATGGTCAGCACCTCCAGCCGTTTCTGCGATAAGTGCGGCGCCCCGGTGGAAGTGCCCGTCCCGGCTCAGCCCCAGGCCCCGGCCGGTCCCGTGTGTGTGAACTGCGGCGCTCCGCTGGAACCCGGCGCCCTGTTCTGCGGCAATTGCGGTACCCGTCAGCCGGCGGCCCAACCGGCCCCGCAGGCGGCACCCCAGCCCGCCCCGGCCCCTGTGGCAGAAGAACCGGCCGCCCCGGTTCAGCCCCCTGTGACGGAACCGCAAGCGCCTGCCGTACAGGAACCCACCGCTGGCGGCGTGTGTGTTTGCTGCGGCTCCCCCTTGGAACCCGGCGCGCCGTTCTGCGGCGTGTGCGGTATGCGCCAGGATGTAGCGCCTGCGGCGGAAGTTCCCACGGAACCGGAAATGCCGGTCGCTCCGGTGGAACCGGAACAGCCTGCTGCCCCCGAAGTACCCGTAGCGCCCGAAGCCCCCGCGGCGACGGCGGCCATTTGCCCGTGCTGCGGTGCCCCGTTGGAACCCGGTGCCCCGTTCTGCGGCAACTGCGGGATGAAGGTGCAGTAAGAATCCCGATCCATATGCATAAGAAAAAGGACCTTCCCGAAAAGGGAAAGGTCCTTTTTTGTAGGCTTTTTTCGGTTTAAGGGACGGTGGTTTGAACCACGGGAAGAACGCTAGATCCCTGGGTTACAGGAAAAAGAAAAAGGGGACGGCGCACATCACTGCGGCCACTACCCCTAATAGCACATCGTGGGGCCAGTGCATGCCGCACACCACCCGGCTCAGCCCGATGAGCACCGCTACCACGGTAAACGGCAGCCCCCAAAGCATACCGAACTGCCAAAAAGCCAGGGCGATCACAAACGCAGCGGCGGTGTGGCGGCTGGGGGTGCTTTTGCCCTTGCCCGGGCGGTAGGGGCACAGGGGCTCGAAATGCAGCGCGTCATACGGGCGCGGGCGATTCAGCGCCCGGCGCACCACGGTGACAATCCCAAAGCACAGCGCGCAGGGGAGCACAAACAGCACGAGCGCCCGCCACTGGGCGGTCAGGAGCAAAAATAGGCTCATGAGGCAAAAACCACCGGCCGTGACAAACGGTAACCATTTCGCCGCCAGACGCACCGCCGTGTGCAGCTTCGGCCGGCGGCGGATGGGCGCCATCAGGCGTTCATATCTCTCTTTTGTCACAGCGAAAAATCCTCCGGGTCATACTCCCGCAGCCGCGGGGTGCCTTTGGGGGTACGCCGCAGCGGGTCATACGTAAAATGGCGGCATCCGGTGCCGTCGGGGTTCGTCTCTCTTAAAAGCGTACACGTGCCGCTTTCCTCCTCATAATGGGCGCACACGGAGCAATCCGGGTCAATCCGGCTGCCAAAAAGGGCTTCTTTTTTGCGGCGAAACATCAAAAGACCTCACTTTTTTCGAAATTGTCTTTTATCATACCACAAACTTTGGCCCGTGAAAAGGGCTTTACGCCCGGGGGGCCGACCGGGGCGCGATGTGCACCCCTTTTAAGGCCGCCAGAAGTAAAAAGAGTGTCAATAGCAGCACCGGCAGAGGGTTTTGCTCGGCCTGCAAAGCGGGCAGGGGTGCCGACACCGTCAGGGTTTGGGGGAATAGAGAGAGTAGCCCCCGGCAGCACAAAGCCGCCGCCCCCGCGCAGCCCAGCCGGATAAGCAGGTATACGCTTTTCTTCAGCGGGAACCGGGGAAAAAACGAAAACACCTGCAACTGTACGCACATTCCCCCAAAGGACAGCCCAAAGGCCAGTAGCGGCAGGGCGCAGCCTCCCTGTACCGCGGCGCGGCACCCGGTGGTCACTTCCAATAGCAGCGCGCACAGCCGGGCGTTATCGCACCCGGGCAGGGAAACGGGCAGCGCGTTTAGTGCATCATAGAGCCCGGCTTTTTGTAAAACGGACAAAAGCCCCGAAAACGCCACCACCAGCGTGCACAATTGTAAAAGCGACCGCGCCCCCTGGGAAACCGCCGCAAACCAGGTGCCGTCTTCCGGTGAAGTGGTGGAGGCGGCTTTTGCCCCCGGAAAGGCCCCATGCTCCGGGCGCCATAGAAGTTTCCCCACCCCCAGTGACAACAGCGCCGCCACGGTGCAGCTACTAAGCAGCAGCCACCCCGCCCATTCGTTATGAAGCAGCGAAAGCCCCACAAACGTCACCACAAACGGCGGCCCGGCGTTTACGCACCCGCACAACAGCCACGCACATTGCCGGCGGGACAGTAGGCCCTTTTCGTGCAGCAGCGATAGACTGCGGGCCCCGGCCGGGTACCCGCCAATAAAACTCAGTAGAATGATCGTGGGCGCCACCCAGCGCCCCTTTTGGGGCGGGCGCTGGGCGGCCCTGGCTGCCAATACCAGAAATAAAAACAGCGAAGGAATCAAAACGTTCAGGCACAAATCGACCCCTTGGGCCACCCCATCCGCCGCCGCCCCGGAAAAGAGCAGCAGCACCCCCGCCAGTACAACGGTAAAAACGCCTGTTCGGCCCATGTTATACCCCCCTTTTTGGTTCTTTTTTACTCCTATGCGGCCGCCCACCCTAGCATGAGTCCCGTTTTTTCTGCATAGGGGTATACGAACCGATACAAAGGGGGAAGCGACATGAACCGTTTTCGGGTGACCGATGCGTTAGCCTTGCCTATGGGCCCCCATATGGAAATCCTGGGGTGCCGGCAGGTGCGGGCGGAAGGGGTGACCGGGCTGCTTACGGTGGAAGACAACAAAGTGCGCCTGCGCATGGGGACCCAGGTGGCGGAAGTGGCCGGCGAAAAGTTAAGCATTGTGCGCATGGGTCTCGACGGGCTGGTGCTGGAGGGCGTGATCCGCCAGATCACCCTGTCGTCGTTGGCCTGAAAGGGGAGGGTCGGGATGAAAATCAGCCGCTATATCGATGGCTGTGTGAAAGTGCGGGTGCAGGGGCCGCCGGAAAGGCTGCACCGGTTTTTGTCCCTGCTGTTCCCGGCGGGGCTGGAGGTGTGGCAGGTCAGCCGCCGGGACCAACAGGCGTTTTTCTGGATCAAGGCGAGCCAGGTGCGGCGCCTGCGCCCTTTGCGCCGCCGGTGCCGGGTAAAGGCCCATTTTGTCGAAAAAAAGGGGCTGCCGTTCCAAAAGCGCCGCCTATGGGAGCGCCAGGGCCTTTTTTGGGGGGCTGTGCTCGGTGGGCTTTTGGTGTGGTACCTGTCGGGGGGCGTGTGGCAAATCGAAGT
This sequence comes from uncultured Clostridia bacterium, assembly GCA_930990065.1. Lineage (GTDB taxonomy): Bacteria > Bacillota > Clostridia > Oscillospirales > Acutalibacteraceae > Heritagella > Heritagella caecorum. Next base: position 21,128 of record CAKNOA010000002.1, read on the forward strand.
CGAGGGGTGCCGGGCGCTGTCAACAGAACAGGTGCTGGCGGCTGCCAGGGAGGAAGGGGTCGTGCCCGGCTGCCGGCTGCGGGACATAGACGGCAAAACCGTCGCCCGCGCCATGCAGTCCGCTTTGCCCCAGGCCGGGTGGATTGCGGTGAATACCGATGGCTGCACGGTACACATTGTCATCAGCGAACGGGAAGAACCGGCGCCTGCCGAAAGCGAAACCCCCTGTAACCTGGTGGCGGAGTGCGACGGGGTGATCACGTCCCTGTCGGTGATGGAGGGCACCGCCGCGGTGGTGGACGGCAGCGTGGTCGCAAAAGGGCAGCTACTCGTCAGCGGCGTGCAGGAAAATAAAGACGGGTCCATGCATCTGGTGCACGCTACGGCCCATATTACGGCCACCACCACCCACACCCTGACGGTACACGTGGAAAAACAGGAGCAACGCTTGTTTTGGCAGGGGGATACGGTGTGGCGCGGGCAGATGGACGCTTTTTCCCTTACGTTCCCGCTGGCACTGCGGCCGGCGCCCGACGGCGTATATATTCGGCACCAATGGGAAGAGCCCGCCTGCCTGTTCGGGGAACCGCTGCCGTTTTTGTGCCGGTGGGAACAATATGACCGTTTGCAGGCGAAAACGGTTGCACTCACTGAGAGGGAAATGCGCGAAACGGCCTACATGCGCCTGCTCCTTATAGAGAGGCAGCAGCTGGAAGACTGTACCGTTTTATCTTCGTCCGTAAAAGAAACCTGGACCGACGAAGGGCTCACCCTGACGGCTACGTTGCAATGCGAACAGAAAATTGGGAAGGAACAAGAAATTCTATTACAATGAGCCAAAATTTGTTGATTTTTTTAGCAAAATTCCGATGACGAATGACGAAAAAGTTGGTATAATAAAAAAGATGATAAAGTAGAAAGAAGAAAAGGTGTTGTCATGCGGCAAGAACAAATCGCCATTGAAAAGCCCGAACAGCTCTCGGCGCTGTTTGGCTCTTTTGACGCCAACGTGCGCCTGTTGGAGCAGGGGCTGGGCGTTTCGATTGTAAGCCGGGATTCCGGCATCCGGGTCAGCGGCGACGATGTGGCCGTGGAGCGGGCCCTGACTGTGATTCGCAATTTACTCGAGCTCAACGCCCGGGGGGAAGCCATTACCGAACAAAATGTGCGCTATGCGCTTTCTATGGTACAGGAAGACAGCGACCTGCATATGGAGGCGCTGGCGCAAGATTGCCTATGCATTACCAGCCGCGGCAAACCCATCCGCCCCAAAACCCTGGGGCAAAAACGGTATTGCAGTTTAATTGGGGAAAACACCGTCACCATCTGCGTGGGGCCGGCCGGTACCGGCAAAACGTACCTGGCCGTGGCCATGGCTGTGACGGCGTTTCGCGCCCAGCAGGTCAGCCGGATTATCTTAACCCGCCCGGCGGTGGAAGCCGGGGAAAAGCTGGGCTTTTTGCCCGGGGATTTGCAGCAGAAAGTCGACCCGTATTTGCGCCCGCTTTACGATGCGCTATTCGATATGCTGGGCAGCGAAACGTACCAGCGGTGTGTGGAACGGGGCAGCATTGAAGTGGCGCCCCTTGCGTACATGCGCGGGCGCACCCTGGACGACAGTTTTATCATCCTGGATGAAGCCCAGAATACCACCTGCGAACAGATGAAAATGTTCCTAACGCGCCTGGGCTTTAACTCCAAAATGGTCATTACAGGCGATATTACCCAGATCGATTTACCCGACGGGAAGAAAAGCGGGCTGAAAGACGCGTTGCGCGTGTTGCGCGACGTAGATGGCATTGCCCAGCACCGCTTTACCGAACGGGATGTGGTGCGCCACAAACTGGTGCAGGATATTATCAAAGCTTATGAAAAAGCAGAAAAACACGAGGAGGCCGGAGAGAGAAAATGGAAAAGATAAGAGTTATCATCACCAATTCGCAAAAAGAAGTGAAAATCCCCACGGGCATGCGCATGCTGGTGCGGCGCTGCTGCAATGCAGTGCTCCGCATGGAAGGCTTCCCCTATTCGGCGGAAATCAGCGTGACCTTTGTGGACAACAAAGAAATCCGCAAGCTCAACGCCGAATACCGCAATAAAGATATTGAAACCGACGTGCTGTCGTTCCCCATGGGCGAAAACGGGCAGTACGATGAAAACCACGCCACCGGCGCGAAGATTTTGGGGGATGTGGTCATTTCCATCCCCAAAGCGCTGGAACAGGCCCATCTGTATGGCCACAGCTTCGAGCGGGAAGTCGGGTACCTGACGGTACATTCGGTGCTGCACCTGCTGGGGTATGACCACGAAAACGGCGGGCTGGACCGCGTGCGTATGCGCGAAAAAGAAGAATATGTGATGGATGAACTGGGCTTGCCGCGCAACGGGGCGTACCTGTACGGCGACCGGATGTAAAACGCTATGCTCAAATTTCTGCGCGGCTTTGGCTATGCCTTTCGCGGCATTGGGGTATGCCTCTCTAGCGAGCGGAATATGCGGGTGCACCTGGTAGCGGCCGTATGCGTGCTGCTGTTTGGTTCGCGCTTTTCGTTTACTGCGGCGGAATGGGCCCTTTTATGGGTGTGCATCGGGCTTGTGATGGCGCTGGAAGCCGTGAATACGGCGTTTGAGCGGCTGTGCGACAAAGTGTGCAAGCAAAAAGACCCCGTCATTAAGCAAGTGAAAGATATCGCGGCGGGCGGCGTATTGCTGGCGGCTTTGGGCGCTGTGGGCGTCGGGGTGTGCCTATTTTGGCGCCCGGCGGTATGGCAAACGCTGTGGCAGGAAGCCTGTCAGCAGCCGTGGATGTTTTTTGGGCTCGCATTGGGCGCGGCCGTCGCTATTTGGTTCATCACGGGTTGGCCGTGGGCGAAACGCAGAAAGGGCCCGGAAAAAAGAGGATAAGAAAAAAGGGGAGAACCTGCGCGGAAAAAGCGCGGCTTTCCCTTTTTCATTGCCGCCAGGCGGCAGGAAAGGGACAAAATCGTTTATGGAAAACAATCGACCGGTACAGGAAGAACGTGCGGCGTTTATCGCCATTGTCGGGCGGCCCAATGTGGGGAAAAGCTCGATTTTAAACCGCATCCTGGGGGAAAAGGTGGCCATCGTGTCCCCCAAGCCCCAGACCACCCGCACCCGGATTATGGGGGTATATACCAAAGGGGCGGACCAGATCGCCTTTTTGGATACCCCGGGCCTGCTCAAGGCCCGCAACCAGCTGGGGCAGTATATGGTCAAATCGGTGCTCAGTTCGGTGTCGGGGGTGGACGCTTGCCTGTTGGTGGCACAGGCCGGCTGTAAAATCAGCCCGGCTGATGAGGAATTGATAGAAAAATTCCGGCAGGAAGGGCTCCCGGCGGTGCTGGCGCTGAATAAGATCGATAAAATAACCGACAAAACCAGCATGATGGAACAAATTAGCGCCTATGCAAAAAAATTCCCGTTTGCGGCGGTGGTGCCGGTTTCGGCCCGGGACGGCAGCGGCATGGATGAACTCATCGAAGAGCTCACAAAATTGTGCCAGCCCGGCGGGCACCTGTTCCCCGACGATACCCTCACCGACCAGCCCGAACGGGTGCTGGCGGCGGAACTGGTAAGGGAAAAACTGTTGCGCCTACTGGATAAGGAAATCCCCCACGGCGTGGCGGTCATAACCGAACACATGGAAGAAACCGATAGCGGGCTGATGGAAATCAGCTGCGTGATCTTTACCGAAAAAGACAGCCACAAGGGCATTATCATCGGCAAGGGCGGCGCCATGCTCAAAAAAGTGGGCACCTTGGCGCGGCGCGATATGGAGGCCTTTTTCGGTACCAAAGTGAACCTGAATCTGTGGGTGCGCGTCAAAGAGGACTGGCGCAACCGCCGGGATATTTTGCACACCTTTGGGTTTGACGAAAAGGATTTTGACCTGTAAAGAATGGGTTCATGCACAAACCCACCGTAAAACCTGCCGGAAAACGTCGAACAAAGAATTATTTTCCGCTCATACTCCCCGCGCTTTGGCGAATACTCTCTAACAGGACGACACATAAAAGGGGGTGTACGGGCGTATGAACGAAGAAACGGCCTGGGGGCAATTTGCCGCGACCGGCAGCGTGGCGGATTATCTTTCCTATTGCCAAGCGCGGAAGGAGGAAGAGGCGCGTGCTCTTGGAAACGGACGGCCTGGTGATCCGGGAAAAGCCGGTGGGGGAAAACGACCGGCTGGTGACGATTCTCACCCGTCATGACGGGGTCATGCGCGCGTTTGCCCGTCATGCCAAACGGTTTAAAGATAAAAAGAACCCGGGGACCGGGCTTTTGTGTTATTCCCGTTTTGTGATTTTTCGCGGCCGGGAAAATAACCAGATCAACGAAGCCCAGGTGCAGGAAGTATTTTTTGGGCTGCGGGGGGAGATCGAAGCGCTCTCCCTGGCCCAATATTTTTGCGAACTGGCCGAAGTGGTGGCCCCGGAAGGCACCGAATCGGAAGAAGCTTTGCGCCTGCTGCTCAACGCCCTGTATTTTTTAAGCCGCAAGGCGCGCCCCCGCCTGCTTTTAAAAGCCGTTACGGAAATGCGCCTATTAGCCCTGTCGGGCTATATGCCCGACCTGGTGGGCTGCCGCCGGTGCGGTACATATGAAAGCCCCCACATGGCGTTTTTGCCCCGCAGCGGCCAAATTTGCTGCGAAACGTGTTTCCACACGCCGGAAGAAGGCAAAGAACCGGCGGTGTGGCTCACGCCCGGGGCCATGATGGGGCTGCGGCATACGATTTATGCCGAATTTCAAAAACTATTTGCGTTTACCCTGCCGCCTGAGGAACAAAAACAGCTCGCGAAAGCCGCGGAACAGTACATGTTCCAGGTGATGCAGCGGTCGTTTGATACGCTGCAATTTTACCATACGGTGGCCGGGGAAGAGGGATAAAAAGAAAGGAACCATATGAAAACTGAAATTGGCCGCCGCCATTTGCAGGCGGTGGAACTGGATAAAATCCTGCGCATGCTGGCAAACGAAACCGCCTGCCAGGAAGCGGAAGAGATGGCATTGGCCATCACGCCGGACACGGAGCTTACCGATGTGGAACGGCTTTTGCAGGAAACCGACGATGCGTATGTACTTACGGCCCGGTTTGGGGCCCCTTCCTTTGGGGGGCTGTGCAGCATGGACAATGCCCTGCGCCGGGCCCAGGCGGGGGCTTCCCTGCAGCCGGGGGAACTTCTGAAAATCGCCGGGCTTTTGCGCAGCTTGCGCGCTATTTTGGATTGGCGCAGCCGCAGCGAAGGCGTTTCGGTGAGCATCAACTGGCGGTTTGAGAGCATTCAGCCCAATAAATACCTGGAAGAAAAAATCTTCACGTCCATTTTAAACGAAGAGGAAATCGCCGACACGGCGTCGGTCAAACTCGCGTCCATCCGCCGGAAAATCCGTTCGGCGTCCCAGCGGGCCAGGGATCACCTGGATAAAATGATCCGTTCGCCCCAGGTGGTCAAATACCTGCAAGACCCCATTGTCACCATGCGCGAAGGGCGCTTTGTGGTGCCGGTGCGCAGCGAATTCCGCAACGAAGTACCGGGCCTTGTGCACGACACCTCCCAGACCGGCGCCACGGTGTTCATCGAACCCATGAGCGTGGTGCAGGCGAACAACGAAATCCGCGTGCTCTTGTCGGAAGAAAAAGCGGAAATCGAGCGCATTTTGCAGGAACTCTCGGAAGAAGCCGGGGCTTTTGCCGACAGCATCCAGCAGAGCACGAAGCAGGCCATCGAACTGAATGTGCTGTTTGCCAAAGCGTCCCTGGCGTATAAAATGAAGGCCGTGCGCCCCAAACTCAACGATACCGGGCGCATCCGGCTTCTGCGGGCCCGGCATCCGCTGATCGACCCGAAAAAAGTGGTGCCCACCGACATCAGCCTGGGCGACGGGTTCGACACCCTGGTGGTCACCGGCCCCAACACCGGCGGCAAGACGGTGTCGCTGAAAACCACCGGGCTTTTGTGCCTGATGGCCATGTGCGGGCTGATGATCCCCGCCGGGGATGAAAGCGAAGTGGCGGTATTCCGGCAGGTGCTGGTGGATATTGGCGACGAACAGAGCATTGAACAGTCGCTTTCGACGTTTTCGTCCCATATGGTGAATTTAATCCGCATTCTGGAGAAAGCCGACGATCATTCGCTGGTGCTCCTCGATGAACTGGGCGCCGGGACCGACCCGGTGGAAGGCGCCGCCTTAGCCGAAGCCATCATCGAATCCCTGCGGGAAAAGGGTGTGCGCCTGATGGCCACCACCCACTATGCGGAACTGAAGGCCTACGCCCTGCGTACCCAGGGGGTAGAAAACGCCTGCTGCGAATTTGACGTCAAATCCCTGCGGCCCACGTACCGGCTGCTCATCGGCGTGCCGGGCAAATCCAACGCGTTTGCCATTGCCGGGCGGCTGGGATTGCCGGAAGCCATTGTGGAACGGGCCCGGACCCTGGTGTCGGAAGAGAGCACCCATTTTTCCGATGTGGTGGAAAAACTGGAAGCCGGCCGCCAGCAGCTGGAAGACGAACGGCAGGCTGCCCAGGCAGCCGCCCGCGAAGCGGAAAAAGCCGAACGGGAAGCCCAGGCCCTGCGCAGCCGGGCCGAACTGGATGCCCGTCACGAAGTGGAACAGGCCAAAGCCCAGGCGGCCCGGCTGGTGTCGCAAACCCGGGCCCAGGTGGACGCCCTGTTGCAGGAAATGGACGAATTGCGCCGCCAGAAAAATAAACAGGCCGCCAATGAACAAAAAGCCAGATTGCGCGCCGGGGTGCGCCAGCTGGAAAACACCGCCGACCCCATCGACCGCAGCCGCCTGAACGAAGGGTATGTACTGCCGCGTCCGCTGAAAAAGGGCGATTCGGTGCTGATTTTCGATATTGATAAAAACGCCACCCTGCTGGAAGACCCCAAAGACGGCACCGTGCTGGTGCAGGCCGGGATCATCAAAACCCGGGTGGATGTGAAAAACCTGCGGCTGCTCTCGGAAAAACAGACGGCGGCCCGCCAGCCCAACCGCCGGGAACGCCGGGTGACCCGCGCCATGAGCGGGGGACGGCAGGACGCGGTATCCGGCAGCGGCCGGCTCAACGAATTGGATTTGCGGGGCAAATCGGCGGAAGAAGCCATTGCGGAACTCGACTTGTTCCTCGACCACGCTATGCTCAGCAACCTGCACGAAGTCACGGTCATCCACGGCAAAGGCACCGGCGTGCTGCGCACCGCCGTGCAGCAGCATCTGCGCCACCACAAGGCTGTGCGCTCCTTCCGGCTGGGGGTGTATGGCGAAGGGGAATCCGGTGTGACCATTGTGGAACTAAAGTAAACCGGAAAAAGGGGGCTTTCGATGAAGCGGCGCGGTGTCAAAATCACCCTGGTTACCTGCCTAGTAGTGCTCGTGGGGCTGTTTGTGTGCCTATTATGGCCGGCAAACACTACGCCCAGTAAAACCGAAGTCTCTGTCAGCGAAATAGGGGGGGAAGCGGCGTCGGCTGCCTTACAGGGCGGCACGCTCACCCTCTCGTTTTCTCAGGTGAACGCCCTGCTCGAAACGTATGTCGAGCCGGGCGTTTCCCTTTCGGAAGGGTCGTGTGATGATACATGCTGGCTGACATTGCCAGTCCATATGGGGCCGTTTACCATCTGGGTGCAGGGGGAAGCGGCGTTTACCATGCAAAACGGGGAAGGGACGGTGACGGTGCAGTCCCTGTGGGCCGGGGCGCTGCCCCTATCGCCGGACCTAGTACTGCCCCTTTTGCCCCTGCCGGATTCTGTGCAGGCTACAGGCCGTACGCTCAAAATCGACCCACCCCGTCTTTCGGTGCCGGGGCTGCCCGTTTCGGTGGCGTTGCCGGTGGAAACCGTCTCTATACAGGGGGACAGCGTACAGATCCAGTTTTCGTCCCTTCCCTCGGTGGCGGGGGACCTATTGCGCCAGTGGCTGGGGCTGTAAAACCCGGGATTTATGGGCTTTTTCCCTTTGGGGAGCGGTGAAAAACCGGTTGACAAATGGGGGAAAATGTGATATAGTAGCGTCTGTAAAGAAAAAGGCTTTACAGTGAAGGGGCGAAAAATCGTGGCAAAAGATCTGGAAATTTCGTTTTTGCTGGATTTTTACGGGGATATGCTCACCGAAAAACAGCGCGAAATGGTCGAATACTACTATAACGACGATTTGTCCCTGTCCGAAATCGCCGAAAACCAGGGGATCACCCGCCAGGGCGTGCGCGATGCGATTATGCGGGCGCAAAGCCAGCTGCGGGAAATGGAAGACCGCCTGGGGCTGGCGCGCCGGTTCCACCGGATGCGCGACGGCTTATCCCGCATTTGTGATGCGGCGGTGGCGATTGAAGGGTACAACGAACAGCAGGCAACAATCTGCGAGGGCATTTCCGAACAGGTGAGCCTGATTTTGCGCATTGCCCAGGAACTTTGTGAAGAGGAAGAGTCCGGTACCAGTGGAGCGCCGGAACAGACGGAAGAAACCGGGAAATGAGAGGGAGCCATGGCGTTTGACGGATTGGCCGAAAAGCTCGGCCAGGCGTTTAAAAAACTGAAAAGCAAGGGAAAGCTCAGCGAAAGCGACGTAAAAGAAGCCATGCGCGAAGTGCGCTTGGCGCTTTTGGAAGCGGACGTCAACTATAAAGTGGCCAAAGACTTCACCAAAACGGTGACGGAACGGGCCGTGGGCAGCGACGTCATGGAAAGCCTGACCCCGGCGCAGATGGTCATCAAGATCGTCAACGAGGAACTGACCCGCCTGATGGGTGGGGAACAGGCCCGGCTGCAATCGCCGTCCCATCCGCCGGCTGTTGTGATGCTGTGCGGCTTACAGGGCGCCGGTAAAACCACCCACGCCGCCAAACTGGCCGCTTGGCTCAAACGCCAGGGCCACCGGCCGCTGCTGGTAGCCGGGGATATTTACCGCCCGGCGGCTATCCGCCAGTTGCAGGTGGTGGGCGAAAAAGCCGGAGCCGAAGTGTTTGAAAGAGGCACCCAGGACCCGGTGAAAACCTCCCAGGAAGCCATCCGGTACGCGAAAGATTACGGGTTTGACTTTGTGCTCATCGATACGGCCGGCCGGCTGCAAATCGACGAAAAGCTCATGGACGAACTAAAGCGCATCCGCGAGGCGGTCACCCCCACCGACATTTTGCTGGTGGTGGACGCCATGACCGGCCAGGAAGCCGTGAACGTAGCGAAAACCTTTGACGAACTGCTGGATATCAGCGGCGTCATCCTCACGAAGCTCGACGGCGACACCCGCGGCGGCGCGGCGCTTTCCATCCGCGCGGTGACGGGCAAACCGATCAAGTTTACCGGTGTGGGCGAAAAAATCGAAGACCTGGAAGCGTTCCATCCCGACCGGATGGCGTCCCGTATTTTGGGCATGGGCGACGTGCTGTCGCTGATTGAAGAAGCCCAAAGCCGCATTGATGAAAAAGCGGCGAGGGAAGCGGGCGAAAAGATGATGCAGAACCGCATGGATCTCAACGATCTTCTCAGCCAGTTCGAACAGGTCAAGAAAATGGGCCCGCTCAAGGGGATCCTGAGCAAAATCCCCGGTGTGGAAAAACAGCTGAAAAATGTGGACGTGGACGACCGCATGGTCGACCGGATGCAGGCGATTATCCTTTCCATGACGCCGGCCGAACGGGCCCGCCCGCAGATCATCAACCCCTCCCGCAAAAAGCGTATTGCCGCCGGCAGCGGGATGAAGGTGGAAGACGTCAACCGCCTGCTCAAGCAGTTTGAGCAAATGCAAAAAATGGTCCGCCAGATGAAAGGCGGCAAGGGGCGCCGCCGCGGCATGATGCCCCCGGGGTTCATGCCCCCGCTGTAAAACAGGAATCTTGCTCCAGGGGGGCTTTCCCCTTTTGGGGAAAAGATAGATAGATTTTTTTATTCAGATTTTGGAGGTACACACAGTATGGCAGTAAAAATCAGACTTCGCAGAATGGGCGCTAAGAAATCCCCCTTCTATCGCATCGTGGTAGCGGATTCCCGTTATCCCCGTGACGGCCGTTTCATCGAAGAAATCGGCTACTACAACCCCATGGTAGAACCCAAGGTGGTAAAGGTTGACCCCGAAAAGGCCAAGAAGTGGATTGCCAACGGCGCTCAGCCCACCGATACCGTGAAGGTGCTGTTCAAGAAGCACGGCGTGCTTTAATCGATAACCGGGAAACGGAGGTACATCCATGCAGGAATTGCTGGTATCGATCGCGCAGGGCCTGGTGGAAAAGCCCGAAGACGTCCGCGTGGAAGTGGACGGGCCGCAGGAAGACGGCACGGTGGTGTATCATCTGCACGTGGCAGAAGAAGATATGGGCCGCGTCATCGGCAAACAGGGCCGTATCGCCAAGGCGATCCGCGTTGTCATGCGTGCGGCGGCTACCCGCCAAAACGGCAAAGTCGCCGTGGAAATTGACTGATAAAAGCAGGAAAAGGGCTGTGACCAGTGGCGTTGCAGCCCTTTTTTGCCTGCATGGCAGAAAGGAAAGGTAACCGATGCGCAAAGAATTTCTGGAAGCAGGCCGTGTGGTGGGCACCCACGGGATCAAAGGCGAACTGCGCCTGGAACCCTGGTGCGACAGCGCCGCTTTTTTAAAGGGGGTTCACACCCTGTATTGGGACAAAGACGGCCGCCAGCCGGTAAAGGTGCTCCACAGCCGCCCCCACAAGAGCTTTTTGCTGCTCACGCTGGAAGGCGTTTCGTCGGCCACCGAAGGCGACACCCTGCGCGGGCGCGTGCTGTATTTTAAAAAAGCCGATATCGCCCTGCCGGACGGGCGGGTGTTTGTCCAGGATCTGCTGCAATGCACCGTAAAAGACGCCGCCACCGGGCAGGTATACGGGAAAGTGACCGATGTCTTTTCCACCGGCGCCAATGATGTCTACGAAATCACCGGCGAAAACGGCCGCAAGGCCCTGTTCCCGGCGGTGCCCTCGATGATCGACGTGATCGACGTGGAAAACGGTGTGATGACCGTGCGCCCGATCGGGGGGATTTTCGACGATGAGGATTGATTTTTTGACCCTGTTCCCCGACATGTGCGAAACCGTCATGGCGGAAAGCATCATCGGAAGAGCCCGCAAAAAAGGGGCGCTGCAGGTGTGCTGCCACGATTTGCGCGCATTTGGCCGCGGGAAACACCAACAGGTGGACGATACGCCCTTTGGCGGCGGAAAAGGCATGCTGATGATGGCGGAACCCATTGCCAAGTGTATCGACAGTTTAACGGCCCACCTGGGGAAAAAGCCCCATGTCATCTACCTATCCCCCCTGGGGCAGGTGCTCAACCAGCAGCGGGTGCGCGAACTGGCAAAGATGGACGAAATCGCGCTGCTCTGCGGGCACTACGAAGGGGTGGACGAGCGGCTGCTGGACAAATACGTCGATGAACAGATTTCCCTGGGGGATTTTGTGCTCACCGGCGGCGAACTGCCGGCCCTGGCGGTGGCCGACGCCGTCAGCCGCATGATCGACGGCGTGCTGAGTGACGCGGCCTGTTTTGAGGAAGAAAGCCACTATAGCGGCCTGCTGGAATACCCCCAGTATACCCGCCCGGCGGTGTGGCGGGGCATGGAAGTGCCGCCCGTGCTGCTTTCCGGCCACCATGAAAATATCGCCAAATGGCGCCTGGGGCAACAGCTGTGGCGCACCAAAACCCGCCGTCCGGATATGATGGAAAAGCGGGAACTGACAAAAGAAGAGGCCGCATTATTAGAAAAAGCCGAGCAGGAAGAAGCGGCCCGCATCTAGAACCCGGAAGGCCCGCAGGGCGCTTGAGCGCTATGTTCTGTGCCGGTTTGCTTCCCCGAAAAAACAGGCACAAAGACCAAAAAGTCATGGGCAATAGCGGCAGTTTTTTTCCACGAAAATGGCAAATTGCACAAAGCGAAAAAAAACAAAAATGCCGTGAATGTGTATGCAGCCAAAAATGATTCGGCTTTGTTGACGAAGGGTCGAATTGTGATATAATATTTGTAATCGAGAAAACGACTCTGTTTCTTTGCAGTCAGTTGTATATTCCACAAAAAGAAAAAACCAACATTAAAAGAAACGTAGGAGAGTGAATCGCATGTTCGTCAAAGAAGTCATGGTTCAGAATCAGGTAGGGCTCCACGCCCGTCCCGCTACCTTTTTCATCCAGAAGGCTAACGAATACAAGTCTTCCATTTGGGTGGAAAAAGAAGAGCGCCGTGTGAATGCCAAGAGCCTGCTGGGCGTGTTGTCTTTGGGTATCGTCGGCGGTACCAGCATCCGCATCATTGCAGACGGTTCGGATGAGCAGGAAGCCGTTGACAGTCTGGTGGAACTGGTCAAATCCGGTTTTGCCGAGTGATTTCGTTTTTACGAAAAAAAGCACCGCTTCGGCGGTGTTTTTTTTTACCGAAGAAAGGGGGCGGACCGATTGGAAGAGAAAAGCGAGCATATTAAGGAATTGCGCCGAAAAGCCATGAAATTGCCGCTGCACCCCGGGGTGTACCTGATGCACGACAAAACCGGCACGATTATTTATGTGGGGAAAGCCAAAGCGCTAAAAAACCGGGTGAGCCAGTACTTTGGCTCGCCGAAAAACCACCCTGCGAAAGTGCGCCGCATGGTCAGCCAGGTGGACTGGTTCGAAGTGATTTTGTGCGACAGCGAGTTTGAGGCCCTGGTGCTGGAATGCAGCCTCATTAAGCAGTACCGCCCGAAATACAACATCCTTCTAAAGGACGACAAAGGGTACCATTATATTCGCATCAGCCCCGGCGACTGGCCCCGGATTACCGAAGCCAAACAAGTGCTCGACGACGGCGCTTCCTATGTAGGGCCGTACGTCAGTTCCTGGGCCGTGCGCCAGAGCATCGACGAAGCGAGGAAAATCTTCCAGCTGCCCAGCTGCAACCGCCGGTTCCCCCAGGAAATCGGCAAAGGGCGGCCGTGCCTGAATTACTTTATCAAGCAGTGTTCGGCCCCCTGCCGCGGGAAGATCACCGCCGCCGAATACCAGGAACAGGTGCGCCAGGCGCTGGATTTCCTGGAAGGCGGGTCGGCGGCTGCCGTGCGCAAAATGACGGAAGAAATGAATGAGGCCGCCGAAAACCTGGAATTCGAACGGGCTGCCCGGCTGCGGGATAGGCTCTCGGCCGTGCGCAAAATGACCGACCAGCAGAAGGTCGTCGCCTCTTCCGTGCCGGAACAGGATGTGATCGCCATGGTGCAAAATGACAGCGAGCGCTGCTTTGAAGTGTTCCGGTTCCAAAACGGCCGGCTGTGCGACCGGGAGACCTTCTTTGTCAAAGAAGGCGGCACCGACCGGGAAGCCCGCAGCGGCTTTTTGCAGCAGTATTACGGTATCCGCGACCGGGTGCCGCCCCGGGTGGCCCTGGACGACGCCCCGGAGGACCAGGAACTGCTGGGGCAGTGGCTGAGCCAGAAGGCCGGCCGCAAAGTGCAGATTCACGTGCCCCAAAAAGGGGAGCAAAAACAGCTCGTCAGTATGTGCCGTACTAACGCTGCCGAACAGCTGGCCCAGCGTTTTGGGCGCAACACCGGGCGCGAAACCGCCGCTCTCGATGAACTGGCGCGGCTACTGGGCCTCGAAAAGCCCCCGGTGTATCTGGAAGCATACGACATTTCCAACCTGGGCGGCAGCGAAAACGTGGCCGGCATGGTGGTGTTCGAAAACGGGCGGCCGTTAAAATCGGCGTACCGCAAGTTTAAAATCAAAACGGTGGTCGGCCAGGACGACTACGGCTCCATGCGGGAAGTCATCACCCGGCGTCTTATGGAATACCGCAAAGACCCCGATTCCGGTGAAGGCTTCGGGCGGCTGCCGGACTGCATCCTGCTCGACGGCGGCAAAGGCCACGTGGCGGCGGTGGAGCCGCTGGTGCGGGAGATGGGCTTTTCCATCCCGGTGTTCGGCATGGTCAAAGACGATAAGCACCGCACCCGGGCCATTGCGGCCGACGGCGGGGAAGTGGCCATTCAAAGTAACCGTTCGGCGTTTACGCTCATTGGCGCCATTCAGGAGGAAGTGCACCGCTACGCCATCGGGTTCCACCGGCAGCAGCGCAGCAAAACGAATATTTCGTCTACCCTTACGTCCATCGAAGGGGTGGGCATCACCCGGGCCCGGTCGCTTTTAAAGCACTTTGGCACCATTTCGGCCATCCGCCGGGCTTCCACCGAAGAACTGCGCGCGGCGCCGGGGATGACCCGGCCGGCCGCCGAAAAGGTGTACCGGGCGCTGCACGAGGACGAATTCGAAGGCGAGAGTTGACATTTCCCCTGGGGCATGGGATAATAAGAACAATTATCCGGTTTTCCGGGGGAAGGAAACAAAAACATGCGCATTATTACAGGGACGGCCCGGGGCCGCCGACTGATTACGTTACAGGGTGAAGCCGTCCGCCCCACGCCGGAACGCGTGAAAGAGGCGCTTTTCAGCATGCTGCAATTCCAGCTGGAAGGGCGGCGGGTGCTGGATCTGTTTGCCGGTAGCGGACAAATCGGGCTGGAAGCCCTCAGCCGGGGCGCGAAAGAAGTCGTGTTCGTCGATGCCTCCCGGGAGAGCATCAGCGTGGTGGAGAAGAATATCCAAAGTACCGGACTGAGCCGGGGGGCCAAAGTGGTGCCCATGGATTCGCTTCTTTTCTTGCAGAGAAAAACGGAACCGTTTGACATTGCATTTCTCGATCCGCCGTACCATACGGGCCTGTTGCAGCAGGCGCTGCCCCTGACGGCCGCGATTATGAACCGCGGCGGCGTGATCATCGCCGAACACCCGGTGGATGACGAAGTGCCTGAAACCCTGGGGGATTTTGTGCGGGGAAAAGAACGCCGGTATGGTAAAATTTTGCTGACGGTGTACCATCATAAGGATGTGGAACTATGAGCATTGCAATTTGCCCGGGCAGTTATGACCCGGTCACTCTGGGGCATTTGGATATCATCACCCGCAGCAGCCGGATTTTTGACCACGTGATTGTGGCGGTGATGATCAACCCCAAAAAGAAAACCTCATTTACGGTGGAAGAGCGCATCGACCTGCTGCGCCGGGCCACGGCCGGCCTATCTGGGGTGGAAGTGGTCGGTTTCAGCGGGCTGCTGGCGGATTATGCCCGCCAGCGGGGGGCGACAGCCATTGTCAAGGGCCTAAGGGCCGTGACGGATTTCGAATACGAATTCCAGATGGCGCTGACGAATAAAAAGCTCAACCCCCATGTGGAAACGTTGTTTATGACCACCCGCAGCGAGTATATGTATTTGAGTTCCAGCATGGTCAAGCAGGTGGCCATGTTTGGCGGGGACATTTCGGAAGATATTCCGGCGTGTATCCTGCCGGATGTAAAGGCGCGGCTGTGCCGGGAACAGCCCCAGCCCTGAAAATAAGCCGGTTATGATGTGAGCGAACGGTTCCGGTTTTGTGGAACCGGGGAAAGGAAGAATGAGCATGAGTCATGTTGTCACCGTGGATGATTATCTGCAGGAATTGGAACAGATGGTGAAAAACGCCATGAAGCTGCCGCTTTCCGGGGGGCGCGTGGTGCTGGACGGCCAGAATGTGGAAGATATTCTGCTGGATATCCGCGACGCCATGCCCCAGGAATGCCGGCAGGCCCGCGCGATTGTGGCGGACCGCACGAAAATTATTCAGGATGCCAAGAGGGAAGCGGAATCCATCATCCGGGTAGCCGAAGAAAAAGCCCGGGCCATGGTCAGCCAGAACGAAATTGTCAAGCAGGCCCAGCAAAAAGCCAATGACCTTTTAAATCAAACCCAGCAGAAATGCCGGGAAATGCGCCGGGTTTCCAATGAATATGTGGACGACCTGATGCGCCGCACCGATGATGCCCTGGCTGCCAACCTGTCGGAACTGCGGAAAACGCGGCAGAGCATTAAAGCCACCCAGCGCAATTCCTCCAGCCGGTAAATTGCACAAAGTCAAATCCCTGTCGAAAATCCCCACAAGAACCACGGGTTTGTGGTTCTTGTGGGGATTTTGTTGATATTTTGGGGGAAAACCCGGTAAAAACTCTGCATATTTCCAGCAAAAGCCATTGCAATTTCCGAAACGATGCTTTATAATGGCAAATATGAGGTGGCAAATCGTGCAACTTTTTCCCAATTTGGGGCAATTTGGTGGAAAGGCGGGATGGATCGATGCTGATGGGCGAGTTTCAGCACAATATCGATCCAAAGGGCCGCGTGACCATGCCCTCCCGCTTCCGTGAGGATTTGGGAGATGCTTTTTATGTGACGAAGGGCCTGGATGGGTGCCTGTTCGTCCTTTCTTCCGCCCAATGGGACAAGCTCACGGAAAAAATGGGCCAACTGCCCATTTCCAAGGCGCGCAGTTTGCAGCGTTTTTTCTTTTCGGGCGCTTTTTATACCGAAGTGGACAAGCAGGGCCGTATTCTCATCCCGCCGCCTCTGCGGGAATACGCCGGGCTGACGAAAGAAGCCACCATTTTGGGGGCGGCCACCCGGGCCGAAATCTGGGATAGTGCCCGGTGGAAAGCGTATAACGAAGAACAAACCCAGGAAAACCTGCTCAGCGCCATGGAACTGCTGGAAATCTAACCGGAATCAGGAGGTGCCGCGATGGAAACAGCATTCTATCATAAGCCCGTCTTGTTCCGGGAAACCATTGATTCGTTGCATATCCGGCCCGACGGGGTGTACATTGACGGCACAGCGGGGGGCGGCGGCCACAGTGAAGCGATTTTGCAAAAGCTCACGACGGGCCGGCTCCTCTCCATTGACCAGGACCCCGATGCCATTGCCGTGTGTCAAAAGCGGTTTGCCCCCTATGGGGCGCGTTCCGTTTTGCGGCAGGGCAATTTTGCCGATATGGTCCGTATTGCCGGGGAAGCCGGGTGTGCGCCCTGTGACGGGGTGCTGCTGGATATCGGGGTTTCCTCCCACCAGCTGGACACGCCCGAGCGGGGGTTTTCGTATCATTACGACGCACCGCTTGATATGCGCATGAGCCAGAGCGGCCCCACTGCCGCCGATTTGCTGCGGGACTTGCCCGAACAGGAAATCGCCCGCATATTGCGGGAATACGGGGAAGAAAAAGCAGCGGGCCGCATTGCCCACGCGATTGTAACGCAGCGGGCCATGACGCCCATTACCACCACGCTGCAACTAGCAGACCTAGTGCGGGAATCGGTACCGGCCGCCGTACGGCGCAGCCCGGGGCATCCCGCCCGCAAAACCTTCCAGGCGCTGCGCATTGCCGTAAACGGCGAACTGGACAGGCTCAGCGAAGCCATGGACGCGGCGTTCTCCCTTTTGCGTCCGGGTGGAATCCTTTCGATCATCACGTTCCATTCGCTGGAAGACCGCATGGTCAAGCAGCGTATGGCGTCTTGGTGTGAAGGGTGTACCTGCCCACCGGAATTCCCCGTGTGCGTGTGCGGCAAAAAGCCAAAGGCCGAACTGCTGTTTAAAAAAGGGCTGTCGGCCACCAAAGAAGAAGAAAATGAAAACCCGCGGGCTCGCAGCGCCAGGCTGCGGGCATGCCGGAAACGGGAGGAAGAACCCGCAAGGATCCCTCCCCTTTGATATAGGCCGGAGAACCGGCCCCGAAGTTTTGCGAAAAGGAGCGTAGAGTCCCATGGCCATGGAACGAACCGAAGCATATGACCTCTCTTTATTTGAAACCCGCCCGGTAACGGGTACCGCTGTGCCGAAACCAAAGCAGGATGTGCCGGTCCGCCATGACAATGTGATTCATCTGCCTGAGCCCGAACCCCACCGTCATGCACGCCACCGCCGCAGCCCCATGCGCACGCTGGGCTTTTTCACGGCGCTACTGAGCATGCTGGGCATTGTCATGCTGATGATTTACAACCAGGTGCAGCTCAACGAGCTGACCACCAACATCACCCAGGCGCAAAAAGCCCTGGATGAACAGCAGAGCATCTATGTGCAGCTGCAAATGACGGCGCAAGACGGCAAATCCATGAGCGATGTGGAAAAATACGCCGAAGAAGAATTGGGCATGAAGAAAATCAGTGAGGGGCAGATCACATACATCACCCTCAACGACAGCGACAAAGGCGAAGTGCTCCATGATGCCGGCCAGGGCTCCTGGTGGGATCAGATCGTTTCGTTCCTTTCGGGGCTGCTGTCATAACGAATGAAGAAGAATACATACATTGTGGTGCCGGTTTCTTCCGAAGCCGGCTCTGCGTGTTCCATAGGGGAGTTAAAGAGTTTCCAAAACAGAAATTTCCTGTATGAGATTTCCGGGCGGAATCTCCTTAACTCTTTTCTGCTGTAATTGGAAAGCTGCCGGGCGGCAGCTATTTCACCGGAAAGGAGTTTTCTATGGCATCGGGAACCACAATCCGCATGTGGCGCCGCACCCTCTTTTTGCTAGTTGTCATGATTGGGCTGGGGTTTGGGTGGATTCTTTTTAACTTGGTGCGCCTGCAGTTGGTCGAAGGCGAAGAGCTGCGCTCCATGGCTTTGGATCAGAGCCTGCAGACTACCAGCCTGTCGGCCCAGCGGGGCACGATTTACGACTGTAACGGCAATGTGCTGGCCGAAAGTGCCAGTGTGTGGACCGTGGCGTTGGAACCGGCGTACATCAAAGACGATGATACCCGCCGCACCCTGGCAAAGGGCCTCGCGGACATTTTGGATATGGACGAAGAGGACATCTACGCCCTGACCAAAAAAGACACATATTTTACGTATGTCAAGCGCAAAGTGGAAACCAGCGTGCGCGACGAAATCAACGAATTTTTGGAAGAAAATAAAATCGACCGCGGGGTCCAGCTCATCGAAGATTACAAGCGGTATTACCCCTATGGCGATTTCCTGTCCCAGACCCTGGGCTTTACCGGGACGGACAGCCAGGGGCTGTCCGGGCTGGAAACCCAGTATAACGACGAGTTAAGCGGGACCGCCGGGCGCCTGGTCACGGCCAAAAATGCGGCCGGTACCGATATGCCCTTTGAATACGAACAGAAAATCGAGGCCCAGGACGGCAATAACCTGGTGCTGACCATCGACAGCAATGTGCAGTCCATTTTGGAAGAGGGTCTCAAACAGGGCATTATCGATAACGATGTGCAGGAAGGCGCCGTGGCGGTGCTGATGAACGTGAAAACCGGGGCCATTTTGGGGCTGGCGGTGGAAGGTTCCTTTGACCCCAACGACCCGTTTACCCTGATGGACGAAGAGGTACAAAAGGAGATCGACGCCCTGCCCGAAGACGAGCAGGACAAAGCCTATAATAACGCGCTGCAAAAACAGTGGCGCAATAAGGCGGTTTCCGACACCTATTACCCCGGTTCTGTGTTTAAAATGTGTACGGGGTCGATGGCGCTGGAAGAAGGCGTCGTGACGGAAGAGACCCGGTTTACCTGTACCGGTTCGACCACGGTGGCGGGGGAAACCTTGCACTGCTGGACGTCCGGCCACGGGGAAGAGACCTTTGTGCAGGGGCTGTGTAACTCCTGCAACCCGTATTTTATGTGGATCGGCGAACAGCTGGGTGCTTTAACGTTCTTTAAATACTTTGACGCCTTTGGCTTTACGGAAAAAACCGGCATTGACCTGCCCGGCGAAGGTACGACCCTATACCACGGGGCGGACATGGGCCCGGTGGAACTGGCGACGGAATCCTTCGGCCAGAACTTCAGCATTACGCCCATCCACATGATCACCGCCTGTGCCGCGGTCGCCAACGGCGGGTACCTGGTGCAGCCGCATTTGGTGGACCATATCGAAGACAGCGACGGCAACATTGTATCGACCACCGATACCAGCTACCGCCGCCAGGTCATTTCCGAAGACACCAGCCGCCGCATGGTGGATATCCTGCATACCAACGCCACCTCCGGCACGGCGAAAAACGGGTACATTGCCGGGTACCGCATTTGCGGCAAAACCGGTACCTCCCAGAAAATTCTGGAAGATAACATCGATACCTCCAAAAAGCACTACATCGCTTCCTACTGCGGGTTTGCCCCTGCGGATGACCCGGAATATGCACTGCTGATCTTCTTCGATGAACCGGAAGGGGACAGCTACTACGGCGGGTCGGTAGCCGGCCCGGTGTTTGCCAACTGCATGAGCCAGATCCTGCCCTATTTGGGGGTGGAGCCGGTGTATACCGAAGAAGAACTCAGCCGCCTGGATACCACGGTGGAAAACGTGGTGGGCGAAGGCACCGACACCGCGAAGACGAAACTCGACCAGGAAGGCTTTACCGTTATCATTAAGGGCGACGGCGACAAAGTACTGGCCCAGAGCCCGGCCGGTGGGGAGAAGATCCCGAAGCAGGGCACGGTGGTGCTGTATACCACGAAAGAAAGCCAGGAAGAAACCGTCACGGTGCCCGATCTGACGGGCCTGTCGTTCTCGCAGGCCAATGAACGGGCGACAAACGCCGGGGTGCAGATCTGTATGACCGGTGCCATCACCGGCAACGGCGTCTCCCAGTCGCAGAGCATCGAAGCGGGCGAAAAGGTGAAGCAGGGCACGGTGATTACCGTAAACTTTGTGGAAGCCGACGCCGTTATGTAGCGCCCCTACGTCCCGGGGAAATCCCCGGGATGTTTAAAACGGCACGAATGTGCTATAATAACGCTGAATACGGGTTCCGCCTCCTGGCGGAGCCCGAAAAAAACAGATTCCCCCGAAAAAGGGGAAAAGAAAAAGGTGGAGAAATACATATGAGCGGAATATGGACCTTGCTGGCAGCTGTCATTGCCTTTGGCGTAACGGCCCTGTTGGGAAAATGGATGGTGCCGTTTTTGCACAAGCTGAACTTTGGCCAGACCATTCGCGAGGAAGGCCCCAAGTGGCACCAGAAAAAACAGGGCACGCCTACCATGGGCGGGCTGATGTTCATTGTGGGCATTACCTTGGCGGTGGCCATTTGTGTACCGGCTTTTTATGCCAATGTGCAGGAGGAAACATTCCTGCTCAAAGTGCGGGTGTTTGCCGGGTTGGGCATGGCCCTGGGCTATGGCGCCGTGGGCTTTATCGATGACTACATCAAAGTGGTCAAAAAGCGCAACCTGGGGCTGACCGCGCTGCAAAAGCTGATTTTGCAGTTCATTGTGGCCGGGGCGTACCTGGGCGTGCTGGCATCGTCGGGCGGCGACAGTGTCACAGTGATCCCCTTTGTAGGTTCGGTGGACCTTGGCTGGTTCTATTGGCCGCTGTGCGCGGTGGTGATTGTGGGCGTTGTCAACGCCGTCAACCTCACCGACGGCATCGACGGGCTCAATGCTTCCGTCACCTTTTTCGTGGGTGTCTTCTTCATGCTCATCGCCAGCTTGACAAATATGTACGGCATGGGCATTTTCTCGGTGGCCATTGCCGCCGGGTGCATGGGCTTTTTGCTGTGGAACTTCAACCCGGCCAAAGTGTTCATGGGCGATACCGGTTCCCTGTTTTTGGGCGGCGCCGTGTGCGCCATGGCGTTTGGGCTGGATATGCCCATTTTGATGCTGCCCCTGGGGATCATCTACTTTGTGGAAATCCTGTCGGTGGTGCTGCAGGTGACGTACTTTAAACTCACCCATGGCAAGCGCCTGTTCAAAATGAGCCCCATCCATCACCACTGTGAAATGTGCGGATGGAGCGAAGTGAAAATCTGTACGGTATTTGGACTGATCTCCGCCATCGGCGGCGGTATTGGCCTGGTGCTAGTCGCATTCGGCCTGTAACATGGGCGGCCCCGGCCGCAAAAGGAAAAAGGAGGCGCAGCAGGTGCGTTCGGTTTCACAACGGCAACAAAGAGCCGCCCCCCGGCGGGCGGCTTCCGGCGCCCTGGCCCCGGAAGTGGGAAAAGTGAAAAGGCGGGTGCGCAAAAAGTTCAAGCTTTTCAGTGCCCGCGGCGGGGTCGACCGCCCGCTTTTCTATTTGATTCTGGTGCTGCTGGTGATTGGGCTGATCATGCTGTTTTCGGCCAGCTATGCCTATTCGTACTACTATTTTGACAACAGCTATCATTTTATCACCCCGCAGGCGCTGTTTGCGGTGTTTGGGCTGGTGCTCATGGGGCTGATCTCCCTATTCGATTATCACCATCTGCACAAATTTGCGTTTCCCCTGTTTTTTATCACGCTGGGGCTCTTGGTAGCGGTGAAAGTGCTGGCGGGCACCAGTATTGCGCCCATCTTAAACGGCGCCAACCGGTGGCTGTATATCGGCCCCGTGAACTTCCAGCCGTCCGAAGTGGCCAAATTTGCGCTGGTGCTGATTTTTGCCCATTTGATTTCGATTAACTACCACAAAATGGGCACCTTCCGGTACGGGGTGCTGCCGTATCTAATCATTCTCCTGATGATCGCAGGCCTGATTTTGGTGGAAAACCATGTGTCGGCGACGCTGATTATCTTGGCCATCGCGGCGGTGATGCTGTTTATCGGCGGCGTCAAGCTGCGGTGGTTCGGGGTAGCCGGGGGCCTGGCGGGGGTCGGCATCCTGTATTTGGTGCTGTATTCCGACAAATTCAGCTATGCGCTGGATCGTATCAAAGGATGGTGGTACCCGTTTAATCCGCCGGAAGGCGTCGACACCTGGCAGACCCAGCAGTCGCTGATGGCCATTGGTTCCGGCCAGGCCCTGGGCCTGGGGCTGGGGCAGAGCCGGCAAAAATACCTGTATCTGCCCGAACCGCAGAACGACTTTATTTTTGCCATTGTATGTGAAGAGCTGGGCTTTGTGGGGGCGCTGGTGATCATTTTGCTGTTTGCCCTGCTGATTTGGCGGGGGATCGTGGTGTCGCTCAATGCCAACGACAAATTTGGCACCATGCTGGGCATTGGCATTACGGCCCAGGTGGGCATCCAGGTCATTTTGAATATCATGGTGGTGACCAATTCCATCCCCAACACCGGGATCAGCCTGCCGTTCTTCAGTTACGGCGGCACGTCACTGGTCATTTTGCTGTGCGAAATGGGAGTCCTGTTATCGATTTCGCGCAGCTCCAGTCTGGATAAGACATAGCGGAAAGGGAGGTCTTTTTGTGAAAGTTCTGTTTGCCGGCGGCGGCACCGCCGGCCATATTAACCCGGCGCTGGCGATTGCCGGGTATTTGCGGGAAAAGCAGCCCAACGCCGAGATTTTATTTATCGGCAACCGGGGCGGCATGGAAGAAAAACTGGTGCCCAAAGCCGGTTTCAATATGAAAACCATTGTGATTTCCGGGTTTCAACGGAAAATGACGCCCAAAGCCGTGGTACATAACGTGAAAACCGTTGTGCGGGTGCTCACGTCGTCCCATCAGGCCAAAGCGATTATCAAGGCGTTCCAGCCCGATTTGTGTGTGGGTACCGGCGGCTATGTCAGCGGGCCGGTAATCCGCACCGCCATGAAAATGGGCATCCCCGCCATCATCCATGAACAGAACGCGTACCCCGGGGTAACGAACAAAATGCTGTCTGGCGGCGCGGCCCGGGTGATGCTGGCGGTTTCCGATGCGCAAAAGCACCTGAATCCCAACGCCCGCTGTGTGTTGACCGGCAACCCCATCCGCCCCGACATTCTGCGGCAGGACCGGGAGAGTGCCCGCCGCCAGCTGGGAGTGGACGGCCGCCCGCTGATTTTGTCGTTTGGCGGCAGTTTGGGGGCCCGCAAGGTAAACGAAGCCGTAGCTGATCTGTTGACGCACACCATCCCCACCGGGCAATTCCAGCACATTCACGGCTACGGCCAGTACAGCCGCTGGATGCCCGATCTGCTGCGGGAAAAGGGGATTGACCCCGACAAAACGCCGCAGCTGGATTTGCGGGAATACATTCACGACATGCCCGTGTGTCTAGCCGCGGCGGACCTGGTGATCAGCCGGGCCGGCGCGATGACGCTCAGTGAAATTCAGGCCACCGGCAAAGCGTCCATCCTGATCCCCTCCCCCAACGTGGCCGAAAACCACCAATACCATAACGCCATGGCGCTGGTCAACCGGGGCGCCGCCGAAATTGTGGAAGAAAAAGACCTGACGGGCGACGTCTTGTGGGAAAAGGTACAGAAGATTTTCGCCCAGCCCGGCGGCGCCGCCCAGTTGGGTGAAAAAGCGGCGGCGATGGCCATCCGCAACGCTAACGAACGGATTTATGATGTGATGATGGACGTATTGGCCGAAAAGAAAGCCGGCAAGAAGGCCTGAGCGAAAAGGAAAAGCACGTTTTTTTGTTGCCGCATACTATGGAACAGCTTTAACCGAACCGGTAGAAAGGGTGTTCCAGAACATGGCAGTGCTCGTCATCGATGGGCCGTGCCGGTTACACGGCGCGATCAACGTACATGGAGCAAAAAACAGCACCTTGCCACTGCTGGCGGCCTGCCTGCTTTGCCGCGGGCAGGTGGTGCTGCACAATTGCCCCAGGCTTTCCGATGTAGAAACGGCGTCCCAAATTTTGCGCCAGCTGGGCTGTGTCATCCAGCGGCAAGGGGAAGCCCTGGTGGTGGACCCCCGGGGCGTGTGCGGGTCTTCCATTCCCGAATCCCTGATGCGGGAAATGCGGTCGTCCATTGTGTTTTTGGGGGCGCTGCTGGCCCGCATGGGGCAGGCGCGGCTTTCGTTCCCCGGCGGGTGTGAACTGGGGCCCCGGCCCATCGATCTGCACCTGCGGGCGCTCAGGCGCCTGGGGGTGAAAATTTTTGAAGACCACGGGGAACTGGTATGCCAGGCGGGGAAGGGGATCACCGGCACCAATTTGTCCCTGTCGTTCCCCAGCGTAGGGGCCACCGAAAATATCATCCTGGCTTCCTGCTGCGGGAAAGGGACCACCGTGCTGCACGGGGCGGCCCAGGAACCGGAAATCGAAGATTTGTGCCACTTCTTAAATGCATGTGGGGCCAAAATTTCCGGCGCCGGCAAAAGTACGATGCAAATCGACGGGGTCGAAAGCCTATCGGGGTGTGAGTATACGGTGATGCCCGACCGGATCGAAGCCGCCACGTTTTTGTGTGCGGCGGCCGGTACGGGGGGCGACATCACCGTACAGCGTGTGGTGCCGCGGCATTTGCAGCCCGTCCTATCTTTACTGGAAGAAGCCGGGTGCACCCTGCGGGAAGAAAAATCGGCGGTCTATTTAAAGGCCCCGCCCCGGTTGCAGGCGGTGCACGCCGTGCGCACCCTGCCGTACCCCGGGTTTCCCACCGACGCCCAGGCGCCTATGCTCAGCATGCTGTGTACCGCCAAAGGCACCAGCATGGTGACCGAGACGATTTTCCTCAACCGGTTTAAGTATGTGGGCGAACTGCTCCGGCTGGGGGCCCGGGTGAAAGTGGAAGACCGGGTGGCCGTGGTCGAAGGGGTCCCCAAACTCAGCGGGGCGCCGGTGGTGGCGCCGGATCTGCGCGGCGGGGCCGCGTTGCTGATTGCCGGGCTGTGCGCCGAAGGCGAAACCGTGGTGGGCGGGGTCGAGCATATCGACCGCGGGTACGAAAAAGCCGAAGAGAGCTTCCGGCAGTTGGGAGCGGCGGTGTGCCGCCTGCCCGGAGGTGTGGAAAACGAACGATAATGGAGGCCGCAAGGCGGAAAGAAGGGATAGTCATGGGCCGTGAGCCGCAAAACGGAAAACAAAAAGGCGCCGTCAGGCGGCCGCGCCGGGGCGCTACCCAGCGGGCCCGCCGCCGCAGGCGGATGCTGGTTATCTTTTATCTATTGGTCTTTTTATTCGTCGTGACGGCGGCGGTGTCCCTTTCCCTGACCGTACTGTTCCGGGTGACGGATATTGAAATCGAGAACCAGACTTCCTATTCCCAGGAAGAGATCCTCAAAGCCAGCGGGCTGTCGGAAGGGGAAAACCTATTTTTGGCCGATGTGGATGGCGCCAAAGAGCAGATCGAAACCTCCCTGCCCTATACGGGCGAAGTCAGGGTCGAGAGGAAAATCCCGTCGACCATCTGTATCACGGTGGAACCGGCGAAAGTAGCCGCCGCCGTGGAGCAGGAAAACGGTGACATCCTATTGGTGGATGATTCCTATAAAATCCTGGAAACCGTCCGGCAGGCGCCGGATGACGTGCTGCTGATTAAAGGGCTGCAGGCCAAAGACCCCACTCCCGGTTACACGGCCCAATGGGAAGAAGAGGAAACGGCCAGCGTACTGGATGACCTGTTGCAGCAGCTGCAAGAGGACGAATTTTCCCCGATTACTTCGGTGGATGTCCAGAACCTGTATCAGCTGACGGTAGTCTATGACGGGCGTATTACCATTAACTTTGGCGGGCCGGATGATTTGGAACTGAAAGTCGCTTCGGTGAAAAAAATTGTCACCGAAAACCTCACAAAGGACGACCGGGGGACCCTGGACGCTTCGCTGACAAGGGATAGCAAAAGGGTGTATTTTGATCCGGAAACCACCAGCTCCAGCCAGGAGGAAAGTGCTTCGTCCTCGTCCGACAGCAGCGATACGTCGAAGACGGGGGAAGACAGCACCGAGCCCGAAGGTGAAACGGCCCAGCCCGAAGACGGGGATGGTGAAACCCAGCCGGACGCCGAAACCCCTTAAAACCGGCCTTTTTGCGTTTCGAAACGGTTTTGAACAAAAAGCAAAAAAACAAGCGAAAAAAAACCGGGTAAACGAGGATTTTCGCGAAAATTTTCTTGTCAAACTGCCCGATTCGTGGTACTCTTAAATGGTACACAGTATAAAAAAGTTTCCTTTTGCATGCGGAAAATCCGTATGCAAATCTACATAGCAGGAGGATGAAGTCAGATGGCATTCGAAATCGACAGCCCCGCGGATTACGAGGTACAGATCAAGGTGATCGGTGTTGGCGGCGGCGGTGGAAATACAGTCAACCGTATGATCGAAAGTGGCGTGCAGGGCGTGGAATTCATCAGCATGAATACCGACCGGCAGGCGCTGAACCGCTCCAAGGCAACGGAAAAAATTCAAATTGGTGAAAAGATTACCGGCGGAAAAGGGGCCGGTTCGCATCCGGAAATCGGCGCCAAAGCTGCCGAAGAAAGCCGGGATGCCATTGCAGCGGCCGTGCGCGGCGCCGATATGGTGTTCATCACCGCCGGTATGGGCGGCGGTACGGGTACCGGGGCAGCGCCGGTGGTAGCCGGTGTGGCCCGGGATTTGGGCGTGCTCACCGTAGGCATTGTGACAAAGCCTTTTGAATTTGAAGGCAGACGCCGCATGGCCCAAGCGGAAGAGGGCATCCGCAATTTGCGCGAACAGGTGGACTCCCTGGTGGTCATCCCCAACGAACGGCTGAAACTCGTCAGCGAACAGCGCATTACGCTGGTCAACGCGTTTAAAATCGCCGACGATGTGCTGCGTCAGGGTGCCCAGAGTATTTCCGATCTGATCAAGGATTTGGGTGTCATCAACCTGGACTTTGCCGACGTGACGTCGGTCATGAAAGACGCCGGCCTGGCTCACATGGGTGTGGGACATGCTTCCGGGAAAGACAAGGCCGAAATGGCGGCCAAAGCGGCCATTTCCAGCCCGCTGCTGGAAACGTCCATCGACGGCGCCAGCGGTGTGATTATCAATGTCACGTCCTCCCCCGATATCGGGCTGGACGAAATCGACACGGCCGCCAGCATGGTGCGGGAACAGGCCGACCCCGAAGCCAACATCATTTGGGGTGCTGCGTTCGATGACAACATGGAAGACGAAATGACGGTCACGGTCATCGCCACCGGTTTTGACAAAGACAAGACCGATGCGGTGCTGGAGGGCAAAAAAGCCCAGGAACCGGCCCCGCAGGAACCGGCCCCGGTAGCGCCCACCATGGGAACGGCGGCCAAAACGCCGGATCCCGATGATTTCCTGGCCGAAATCAACAAGATTTTCCGCGACTAAGAATGTTGGGCGGGTTTTCCTGCCTATAAACCGGTGAAGGTTGTTTTGAAAAGACAGCCTTCGCCGGTTTTTTTTGTGGCGTTTTTGCGGGC
Organism: uncultured Clostridia bacterium; assembly: GCA_930990065.1. Taxonomy (GTDB): domain Bacteria; phylum Bacillota; class Clostridia; order Oscillospirales; family Acutalibacteraceae; genus Heritagella; species Heritagella caecorum. Next base: position 49,028 of record CAKNOA010000002.1, read on the forward strand.
CTTTTAAAATGTTTACAATTTGTTCTTGCATTCTGAGGCATCTTGCGGTACAATGTTTTTAGCACTTAAAGCATGAGAGTGCTAAAAATAGAGAAACAGAGGTTGATGTCTCATGGCACTAAAACAGTTTAAGTCAGAATCCAAGCGCCTACTGGATCTGATGATCAATTCGATCTATACCCACCACGAAATCTTCCTGCGGGAACTGATCAGCAACGCCAGCGACGCCATTGATAAGCTGTATTATCATGCGCTGCAGGGCGGCGACACGGGCCTGAACCGCAGCGATTTTGCCATTACGCTGCAGGCGGATAAAGACGCCCGTACCCTGACGATTTCGGATAACGGCTGCGGCATGACCAAAGAAGAGCTGGACAATAACCTGGGTGTGATTGCCAACAGCGGTTCGCTGAAATTTAAAAATGAAAACGAAAAACAGGAAGATATCGACATCATCGGCCAGTTCGGCGTGGGCTTTTACTCCGCCTTTATGGTCAGCGATGACGTCACCGTGAAGAGCCGCGCCTATGGCAGCGACGAAGCCTATTGCTGGCACTCCAAAGGGGCTGAAGGCTACAGCATTACCTCCTGCAAAAAAGAGGACGGCCACGGCACCACCATTATCCTGCACCTGAAAGACGATACCGAAGACGAAAAGTTCAGCGAATATCTCGACCAGTACCGGCTGCAGAGCCTGGTAAAGAAATACAGCGATTATATCCGCTACCCCATCCGCATGATGATGCACAAGAGCCGCCTGAAGGATGGCACCGGCAAAGACGGGAAAGAACCGGAATGGGAAACCGTCGACGAGATGGAAACCCTCAACAGCATGGTGCCGCTGTGGCATAAGAAAAAGAACGAAGTCACCGACGAAGAATACGACAACTTCTACCGCGAAAAGTTTATGGATTGGCAGGCTCCTCTCAAGGTGATCCGCACCAGCACCGAAGGCACCGCCACCTATGACGCGCTGCTGTTCATCCCGTCCCAGGCCCCCATGGATTACTATTCCCGGGATTTTGAAAAGGGCTTGCAGCTGTATGCCAGCGGTGTGCTGATTATGGAAAAATGCCCCGACCTGCTGCCCGACTGCTTCAGCTTTGTAAAAGGCGTGGTGGATTCCCAAGATCTGTCCCTGAATATTTCCCGTGAAATGCTGCAGCACGACCGCCAGCTGAAACTGATCGAAAGCCGGCTGGAAAAGAAGATTAAGAGCGAACTAGCTTCCATGCTGCAAAACGACCGGGAAAAGTACGAAACCTTCTATAAGAACTTTGGCTTGCAGCTGAAGTTTGGCGTCTATGCGGATTACGGCGCCAAAAAAGAACTGCTGCAGGACCTGCTCATGTTCGTTTCGTCCCATGAAGATAAGCTCACGACCCTGGGCGAATATGTCAGCCGCATGAAGGAAGACCAGAAGGACATCTACTATGCCTGCGGCGATTCCCTCACCCACATCCAGCAGCTGCCCCAGACGGAACTGCTGCGGGATAAGGGGTACGAGATTTTGTACCTGACGGACAATGTGGATGAATTCGCCCTGCGTATGCTGGGCAGCTACCAGGAAAAGACCTTCAAGAATATTTCCTCCGACGACCTGGATTTGGGTACCGAGGAAGAAAAGAAGGAAACCGAACAGAAGGTAGAAGAAAACAAGGATCTGCTCAACTTCATGAAAGACTCCCTGGATGGCAAGGTCAAAGCGGTCGTACTGTCCCAGCGCCTGAAGAGCCACCCGGTGTGCATTTCCACCGAAGGCGCCGTGACGCTGGAAATGGAAAAGGTGCTCAACGCGATGCCCGGCAACGAAAAAGTGACGGCCCAGCGGGTGCTGGAAATCAACGTAAACCACCCGATTTTCCGCCGCTTGCAGTCGCTGTATGAGGGCGATAAGGCAAAGGTAAAGGAATATACCCAGCTTTTGTACACCCAGGCCATGCTGATCGAAGGCTTCCCCGTGGAAGACCCGGTGGCCTATACGAATAAAATCTGTGAACTGATGGTGGGCGAATAAGCGTTTCGCTTTCCGAAAATCCCCGGTACGGTGACAAACCGCGCCGGGGATTTTTTTGACAACGGAAAAGAAAAGGTGTAAGATAACTTTATTTGAAAAGTAAAAGAGGGGGCACATGAACATGGGATTTACCGGCCGGTTAATGAAAATGGCGCGGCGCCACTGGGGTACGTTATTGATCGCGGTGCTGGGGATTATCGGTGCGGCGCTTTTAAACTTGGTCACACCGGAAATTACCCGGCGGCTGACCGCGGGGCTGCAGGAGGGCGTGTTGACGCAAAATGGCCTGTGGATTTACGCGCTGGTGCTGGTAGGGGCGTATCTCGTAAGGGCCGTGTGCCGGTTTATCCAGCTGGGGATTTCCCACTTGGCGGCGTGGCGCTTTGTGCCGGAACTGACGTTAACGGTATATGATAAATTGCAGGCGCTGTCCCTGCGGTATTACCACGACAAACAGACCGGCGATTTGATGAGCCGCATGGTCAACGACACCCGGCAAATCGAAATCCTGGTGGCCCACGCCATCCCCGATTTGCTCAGCAACGTGCTCATCGTGCTGGGGGTGGCGGTGATGCTGTTTGTGATCAACCCGGTGCTCGCGGCGTTTACGCTGATTCCCGTGCCGTTTGTGGTGCTGCTCAGTTTGCAGTATTCCAAACGGGTGGCGCCGCTCTATCGCGTAAACCAACGGGTGCTGGGCGAACTCAACGGCATTTTGCAGGACCATGTGTCCGGCATGCGGGAAATCCAGACGTTCCACAAAGAACAGGCGGAACACGAAAAAATCGCGCAGGAATGCGATACCTATTCCCGGGTGAACGTCCACGCGAATTTCGCCAACGCCGTGTACCAGCCGCTGGTGCAGCTGCTCACATCTCTGGGTACCGTGATTGTGGTGGCGTTGGGCGGCAGTATGGCGCTGGGGGGCGACATGGCCGTGAGCGACGTCGTAGGCTTTATGATGTACTTAGCGCTTTTCTACGAACCGCTGGCCACCCTGGCCCGGCTGGTGGAAGACGTACAGCAGACCTACGCCGGGGCGGTGCGGGTATTCGATATTCTCGACGCCGAATCGGAAATTAAAGAAGATGAAACCCCCGTCCCGCTGCCGGAAGGGAAAGGGGATATTGTGTTTGACCATGTATCCTTCTGGTACGATCCGGCCGAACCGGTGCTCCGGGATATTTCATTCCATGCGGCGCCGGGCACTATGGTGGCGCTGGTCGGCCCCACCGGGGTGGGGAAAACCACCATCACAGCGCTATTAGAGCGGTTTTATGACCCCGTTTCCGGCCGGGTGTTGCTCGATGGCGTCGATATCCGCCATGCCCGTTTAGCCGACGTGCGCGACCGGCTTTCCATGGTGCTGCAAGACACGTTCCTGTTTAACGGCACCATTGCGGAAAATATCGCCTATGGGGTGGAAAGCGCCACGAGGGAGGAAATCGAAGCGGCCGCCCGGGCGGCCCATGCCGACGAATTTATCCGCCGTATGCCCAAAGGGTACGAAACGCCCGTGGGGGAACGGGGCGTGCGGCTATCAGGCGGGCAAAAGCAGCGGCTGTCTATTGCCCGGGCTATTTTGCGGGACACGCCGGTGCTGATTTTGGATGAAGCCACCTCGGCCGTGGATACCGAAACCGAAGCGGAAATCCAAAAAGCCATCGACCACCTGGCCGGGTCCCGAACCATGATCGTGATTGCCCACCGGCTTTCCACCGTGCGCCGGGCCGACCAGATTTTGGTACTGAAAGAGGGGCGCATTGTGGAACAGGGCCGCCACGAAGAACTATTGGCCCAAAATGGCCTTTATAAAGAGCTGTGCGACAAACAGGCCATCGCCGCCGGGGACGAAAAGGCGTAAGCGGGGCAAAAAAGGACTTGTACAGACAGCTTTTGTGTGGTACCATAAAGCCAGAAAACCGGCCCGGCCGGATGAAAGGGGAAGTTGTCGATATGGAAAAGACCATGCACCTAGACCACCTTGCGTTGGGGGTCTGTTATTACCCGGAACATTGGGATGAACACCTATGGCAGGAAGATTTGCGCCGCATGAAAGAAAACGGTATCGAGTGTGTGCGGGTGGGGGAATTTGCCTGGAGCAAAATCGAACCCACCGAAGGGCATTTCGATTTTTCGTTCTTTGACCGTTTTTTGGATTTGTGCAGCAGGGAAGAGATGAACGTGATCTTCTGCACACCCACCTGCACGCCCCCGGCGTGGCTCACGGAAAAATACCCCGAAACCCTCAATGCCCGGCCGGACGGGGTGCTGTACCGCCACGGGCTGCGGCAGCACCACAATTATACCAGCGAAACGTACTTATCCTTCTGCGACCGCATCATTACCCAAATGGCCATGCATTATGGCCGCCATCCGGCCATTGTGGGGTGGCAGCTGGATAATGAATGCAACTGCGAAGTGAATGTGTACTACAGCGAAAGCGACCACAAGGCGTTCCGCACTTTTATGAAGGAACAGTTCGGCACCCTCGAAAACCTGAATGACAAAATGGGCACCGTGTTCTGGAACCAGACGTACACCAGCTGGGACGAAATTTACCTGCCCCGCCCGGTGACGTCCCCCGGATTTAATCCGCATATGAAACTGATGGAAAAGCGCTTTATCAGCGCCATCATCACCCGGTATTTGGAGCGGCAGAGCGCCATTTTGCGCCGGTATATCCCGGATAACGTCTTTATTACCACCAACGGCATTTTTGGCCATTTGGATAGCCACGAGATGACCCAGCGGGCGCTGTCGTTTATGACCTACGACAACTACCCGAATTTTGCCTTTGATGAAGGCAATCACCCGAACGAACCCGGCGCCATGAATGACCGCCGCTTTGGCTGGAGCCTGACCCGCACCCGCTCCATTTCGCCCAATTTCGGCATTATGGAACAGCAGTCGGGGCCCGGCGGCTGGGTCAGCCGTATGCGCCAGCCCGCCCCCAAACCGGGCCAGATGCGGCTGTGGACCTGGCAGGCCATTGCCCACGGGGCCGATTTCGTGTCGTATTTCCGGTGGCGTACGGCGCCGGTGGGCACGGAAATTTACTGGCACGGGCTGTTAAATTACGATAACGAGCCGAACCGCCGGTTAAGGGAACTAAAGAAAATTGCCGCGGAAACTGAAAAAATGGCCGCTCTGGCCGGTTCCCGGTACCAGGCCCGCATTGCCATGGTGAAAGATTACAGCAACGAATGGGACAGCGAACAGGACAACTGGCGCCGGCAGGACAGCATCAGCGATTACGGTTGGTACGAAGCCGGTCAGGTGTGCCATACGCCCATGGATTTTGTCTACTTGCCCGAAGAGGGAAGCGAGCGCACCGTGACGGTGGAAGACCTGTTACGGTATGATGTGCTTGTTTATCCGCATCCCACCATTTTGACAAAACCCCGGGCCGATTTGCTGCGCCGGTACGCCGAACGGGGCGGCACGCTGATCCTCGGTGTGCGCACCGGGTATAAGGATGAATACGGGCGCTGCCCCATGCGGCCCATGCCCGGGTACGCCATGGAACTGGCGGGGGTGAAGGTGGAAGATTTCACCCTGCTGTGCGAAGCCGACGGTCCGGAAACCGTCATGTGGGGCGGCGAGCGGCTGCCGGCTCCCGAATTTAACGAAGTGCTGCTGCCCTTGCCCGGCACCAAAGCCGTTGGGTTCTTCTGCGGCAATTACTACGACGGCCGCCCGGCGTTGACCGAACGGCAGGTGGGCAAAGGAAAGGTGTACTATTACGGGGCGGCCTTTAATCGGGAAACCGCCGTGCAGTTCCTGAAAAAGCTGCACATGGACGAAACCTATGGGGATTGGGTCGAAGCCCCCTGGGATGTGGAAGTGGCCGTGCGGGAAAAGGACGGCAAAAAGACCTTCTTCCTGCTCAACTACAAAGCGGCGCCCCGCCGGGTGATGCTGGCGAAAGAGATGGTAAACAGCCTGACAGGCGAAACGTGCCAGGGCCCGGTGGAACTTCCGGCTTATGGGGTTTTGATCCTGCACGAAAACGCATAAAAAGGAACGAAAGAAAGCAACCGGCGCTATGTAAGTGCCGGTTGCCTTTTTATGTAGGAAGAGGGGGAAAGGGCCCTTCTTGCGCCCCCTTTGGTTTCGTAGTATACTATATTTTGTATATTGTCTTAGAAAAAAGGATTTTTTGATCCCAAGGGAGGAAATGAGTATGAAAATATTGCTGATTGGGGCCAAGGAACGGTTCGAAACCTATTTGCCCCAAAACGGCCCGTTGGGCGCGTTTGCCGCCGGGTGCGACAAAGTCTATCTGCCCCGGGGCGCTTCGGCCGGTGACATCCAAAAGGCCGGGGCGGGAGCTAGGGCCATTGTGGCCGACCCCATGACGCCGGTACCCGGCGAAGCGATTATGGCGCTGCCGGATTTGCGGCTGATCCAGTCAGAAGGCGTGGGGGTCAACGGCTTTGACGCTGCCGCGGCCAACGAAAAAGGCGTTTTTATCTGCAACTGCAAAGGGGTCAATGCCGGGGCCGTGGCCGAACAGAACGTGATGCTCAGCCTGATGCTGTTGCGCCGGGCCGTGGTGGCCGATGCCGCCGTGCGGGCCGGGCACCAGATGGACATGAAAGAGACCATGATGCTGGGGGGCATTACGGAACTGTCCCAGTGCCGCGTGGGGCTGCTGGGCTTTGGCGACATTGCCAGAGCGACCGCCCGGCGGCTTTCTCCCTTTGGGTGTGAACTGCTGTATTGGAACCGCACCCGCCGCCCGGTGGAGGAAGAACGGGAGTACGGGGTGATCTACTGCGAAAAAGCGGACCTGCTCGCCCAGTGCGACATTGTGATGCTGTGTGTGGCGGTCACGCCCGAAACTTCCGGCATGGTGAACGACGAATTTTTGGCGGCCATGAAGCCCGGCGCGCTGCTCATCAACACGGCCCGGGGCGATCTGGTGGAAAATGAAGCGCTGATCCGTGCGCTCTCTAGCGGCCATCTCGCCGGCGCGGGGCTCGATACCGTGTCCCCCGAACCGGTACCGGAAGACCACCCGCTGCTGCATCTGCCGAAAGAGGTGGCGGAAAAACTTGTCTTTTCGCCCCATATCGGCGGCATCACCGTGGGGTCGTTCCAGCGGGCCCACCGGTTTATCTGGGAAAACGTGTGGCGGATAGAAAAAGGCGAAAAACCCCTGTATGTGACAAACCAGCCGTAAAAACGGCACACTTGCAAATTTTTCCCGTTTGTGCTATACTCTGTAACCGAAAAAAACCGCACAAGTGAATACCCGGGGGGCCGGACGCATCCGGCTGAGATATGGGACAGACCGCCCATGACCCGTTGAACCTGTTGGATCATGCCATCGTAGGGAGACGAATAGACGCGCCGTTACCGGTGCGAGAAAAAGCTGCTCAGCGAAGGCTGTGCGGCTTTTTTTATGCCCTTTTGTGGGGGAAACAAATATCCGGTATACGGGGCGGGCCCTGCGGCCCGGGAAAGGAAGAAAAAAACATGAAAACAGAAACCTGGAAATTGCGCGACATTATTCTGATGGCCATTTTCGGCGTGGTCTTTGCCGTTGTGTATCTGGCGGTATTCGACGGCGGCATGGCGCTTTCGGCGGCGTTGGCGCCTGCGGGGTTATCGAACTATGCGTTCGAAATCATCTATGGCGTGTGGTTTATGGCGGCCACTTTGGCGGCGTACATCATCCGCAAGCCCGGTGCCGCGCTGATTACCGAAATGCTGGCTTCTGCCATCGAATTGCTCATGGGCAATTCCGGCGGGCTGACGGTGGTCCTCACCGGCCTGATTCAGGGCGCCGGGGCGGAAGTCGTGTTCCTGCTGTTCCGGTACAAAAAGTGGAACTTTGTGTCGATGTCCCTGGCGGGCATGCTGTCGGCGGTGTTCATTTTCTGCTATGAACTCTACTACCTCAACTACATCGCGCTGGCGCCGTCGCTGCTCATTGGGCAGCTGGCCGTTCGGTTTGTCAGTGCTATTGTGTTTTCCGGCATCCTGTGCAAAGTGCTGGGCGATCTGCTGGCCCGCACCGGCGTACTGAAAAGCTACGCGATTGGCGCCGAACTGAAACAGCCGGATGTGTATGACGATTAAAGCCCTGTAGCGGGGAAGGATAAGAAAGGAAGGCAATTCGCGATGGAAAAAATCAAAGTAGTACTGGACTGGTTCCCGAATACCAACCACACGGGCTTTTTGCTGGCCCAGAAAAACGGCTGGTTCACCGAAAGCGGCCTGGACGTGGAAATTTTCGGGGAAGTCCACGGTAACATGGACCTGCACGGCGCTGATTTCGTGCTGGGGCCGGAAATCGCCATGCTGGAATGCATGGAACGGGGCATTGGCATGACGGCGGTGGCCACCCTGACGCAAAAGTGCGATTCCGGGATCGTGTCGTTAAAAGAAGCGGGCATCACGTCGCCCCGCATGCTGGAAGGCAAGCGCCTGACCCATTGGACCCCGGCCTGGTTCCACGCGGCGATCAGCCGGGTGGTGGAAAAAGACGGCGGCGATTACAGCAAAGTGAAGCTCGTCAACATGGATGTGGGCGACATTGTAGCCACCCTGGGGACGGTAGCCGACGCGACGTGGGTCTATGAAAACTGGGAAAACCAGGTGCTGCTCGAAGCCGGGAAAGAGATCAACTATTTTAACCTGGGCGATGTCGACCCCATTTTCGATTTCTGCGCGCCCAGCATCGCGGCTACCCACGAAATTTTGCAGCAGCGTCCCGAAGCGGTGCGTAAATTCCTGGCTGTGCTGGAACGCGGGTACATCCAGGCGGCCCGGTTCCCGGAGGAATCGGTGCTATCAGTGAAAGAATATATGCCCAAAGGCAGCAGCGACAGCTTGCTCATCCGCAGCCAGAAGCACCTGTCTTCCATCCTGCTGGATGAAAACGGACACTGGGGCCGCATCCGCCCCGAACGCTGGGACCGCATGGCCGATTTCCTGGTGGAAAAGGGCATCATCAGCCGCCGCCGGGAAAACGAATACACTAACGCCTATCTGCCGGAGTAAGCCCATGGCGCTTTCGGTCGAAAAGATTACGTTTGCCTACACCCGGCAGGGCCGCCCCATTTTGCAGCAGTTTTCCGCCCGGTTTGAAAAGGACGCCATCACCGTGTTGACGGGGGCGTCCGGCTGCGGTAAATCGACGCTGCTCTATGTGATGGCGGGCATCTACCCCGGGGATGCGGGCTTTTTGCGGGAAGGCACGGTGACCGTCGACGGGCAGGACCCGGCGCAGCTGCCGCCGCCGGAAAAGTGCGCCGTCATCGGCATGATGTTCCAAAACCCGGAATTGCAGTTTTGCATGGATACGGTAGAAAACGAGCTGATTTTCTGCCTGGAAAACCGGTGTGTCCCGCCCGAGGAGATCCCTGCCCGGGTGGATGACGCGCTGAAATTTTGCGGCATCAGCCCCCTGCGGCACCGCACGCTCTTGTCTTTATCCGGGGGCGAACGGCAAAAAGTCATGCTGGCCTGCACCGTGGCGCTGCAATCAAAGTGGCTGCTACTGGATGAACCCTTTGCCAACGTGGATGAACAGAGCGCGGCGCAGATCGCCCAAAAGCTTCGCCGGCTGCATGAAGAGCGGCAGGTGGGCATTGTGGCAGTCGACCACCGGCTGGACCACTGGCTGCAAGTAGCGGACACCCTGTGCGTGATGGAAAACGGGGCCATCACCGAAACGGCCCCCATGGACCACCCGCCGGCCAGTGACTGGCTGGAAGAAAGGGGCATTATCGTGCCCCACCGGCCGTACCGCGCGCCGGTTTCCCACCGCGAAGCCGGGGACACGGCCCTATCCCTTCAGCATGTCACCGTGCGCCTGGGGGGCAAACCGGTGCTGCTCGATTGCAGCGCGGATTTTGCCGCCGGGCAGGTCCACGCCATTTTGGGGGAGAGCGGCTGCGGCAAGAGTACGTTGTTTGGCGCGGTGACGGGGCTGTGTAAGTATGCCGGCACCGTCACGGTCGCAGGGGTCAATGCGAAAAAGCACCGCCATCTGGCGCCGGGCACCCTGGGGCTGGTCACCCAGAACCCCCAGGACCAGTTTGTGTTCGACACCGTGTATGAGGAAGTGTACAAAAGCCTGCTGTCAAAAGGCGAAAAGGTGGCCAGCGCGGAAACGGAACGGGTGCTGCGCGAGAGCAATTTGTGGCGGTACCGCGATTTGTCGCCCTATATGCTCAGCCAGGGCCAGCAGCGCCGGTTGGGCGTGACGGCGCTGTTATCCTATGACTGTTCGGTGCTGCTGTGTGACGAACCCACCTACGCCCAGGACCGCCGCAATACCGTGGCGCTGATGGACGGGCTCACCCGCCAGGCGGGGGAAAAGGGCGTGTGCCTGTTGTTTTCCACCCACGACAGTGAACTGGCCGAAAGTTATGCCGATGTGATTTGGCATTTGGAAGGGGGCAAGCTCTATGCGCAGTCTTGACCCGGCGTGTAAATTTGTAGGGCTGCTGGTGCCCACCTTCTTTTTGGCGGCGTTTTCGAACCCCTTTTGGAATTTGGTGTTTTTTGCCCTGTGTTTTCTGGGGCTGTGTTTCTCGAAGGTCAACCTTAAGGTGTTTGTGGGCATTATGGCGCCGGTGCTGCTCATGGCGTTTGCCATGTTCATGACCGGGTACCATTTCCCGGCCCAGGGCAATTTGCCCGTCAATGCCCAAAGCCTGCACATCAGTTCGTCGGCGGTGTATAACGGGCTGCTGATGAGCAGCCGGGTGCTGGCCTATGCGGCGGCAGGGCTGCTGTTTGCCCTGACCACCGACCGCATTATCATGGTGCGCTCGTTCCAGCAGCATTTCCATTTGCCCCAGGCGTTTGCCTACGGGCTTCTGGCGGCGTGGGGCGTGTTCCCGCACATGGCGCAGGAGTACCGCCGGGCCCGGGTGGCGCTGCGCATGCGGGGGCAAAAAGCATGGCCGGTGTCACCGGCGGTGCTCAAGCCGCTGCTCGTAAAATCCGTGCGTTGGTCGGAAGAACTGGCCATCGCCATGGAATCCAAAGGGTTTTCCGGCAAAGCGAAACGCACTCAGTTCCAGCCCTGCCATATCAAACCGGTGGATATTCTCTTCCTGCTTCTGAGCTGTGTGGTTTGGCCCACCCTTCTGTTTCTTTTGTAATAGTGAAAAAAGGCAGACACTTTTCATAAGTGTCTGCCTTTTCTTTTTCCTCTTTTATACCGTTTCTTCCAGACGGAAAGAAGCGCGGCGGGTGAGGGCGTCGCGGCTGTCGAGCCCCACCATCACGTCAAACCGGCCGGGTTCTGCCACCCAGTTACCTTCGGCGTTATAGAAACGCAGCATGTCCGTCGTGACCGTAAACGGCACCACCTGGCTTTCGCCGGGCTGCAAGGGTATCCGGGTAAAGGCTTTCAGTTCCTGCACCGGGCGGGCAATGGAAGCGGCCACATCCTGCACATACAGCTGGCACAGCGCCGTGCCGGGGCGGAGGCCGGTGTTTGTCACCTTTACTTGCACCGTCAGGGTGCCGTCCATCTTCATGGTGGCCTCCGACAGCGTCAGGTCCTCCACCGAAAATGTGGTGTAGCTAAGGCCGAACCCAAAGGGGAACAGCGGCTCGTTGGGGCCGTCCATGTAATTCGATTCAAACCGCACGTACGGGGTACCGGCTTTGTGGGGGCGCCCGGTATTCATGTGGTTGTAGTAAACGGGAATTTGCCCCTGGGAAACCGGGAAGCTCATGGTCAGGTGCCCCGTGGGCTCCGTGCGTCCCAGCAGCACATCGCTAATGGCATGCCCGGCTTCGTGGCCCAGGAACCAGGTTTCCACTACGGCATCCGCCTGGGGCAGGATGTCTGCAAGCAGCAGCGGACGGCCGTTAGTGAGCAGCAAAATCACCGGTTTATGGCAGGCCGCGATAGTTTCCAGCAGTTCCAGCTGAGTAGCGGGCAGGGTGATATGCTGCACCGAAGCGGATTCACCGCTCATGGAGCTGTCTTCACCCAGGCACAAGACACACACGTCGCTTTCATACACGGCGGCGCAGGCGTTTTCGATGCCGTCTTCGATGGCGTCGTGGACGCCGCAGCCGGGTTCATACCGCACGGTGACGCCGGCATGCTCCAGCCCTTGCCGGATGGTGACGAATTGATCCGTAAAGGACGTAAACTGCCAGCATCCGCCCATGTCGCGGCTATCGGCCATGGGGCCGACGAGGGCCACGGTTTCTTTGCCCGACAGGGGCAAAACGTCCCCGCGGTTTTGCAGCAGGACGATGGATTCGCTCGCCAGCTTGCGGCTATGGGCCAGATGGTCGCGGCACAGCATCTTTTCTTTTAATTCCTCGGGCCGGATATGGCGGTACGGGTCTTCCATCAGCCCCAGGCGGTATTTAAACGTCAGTACCCGGCGTACCCCGTCGTCAATCAGCGATTCCGGCACTTTGCCTTCCCGCACCAGCCGGGGCAGATGACGGTTATAAAAATCGGTGGCCATTTCCATATCCAGCGTCGCGCGCAGGCACTTTTGCGCCGCGTCGGCTTCGTCTTCGGCCACGCCGTGAACCAGCAGTTCGGCCATGGCATTGTAGTCCGAAATAATCAGCCCGTCAAACCCCAGTTCCTGCCGCAATAAATCATGGCACAGCGGCCGGTTGGCCACACTGGGGACGCCGTTGACAATATTGAACGAAGTCATCAGCGACGCGCACCCTTCTTCCACCGCCGCGCGGAACGGCGGCAAATAGGTGTTGCGCAGGGCCGTTTCGGAAAATTCGGCGGTGTTGTAATCCCGCCCGCCTTCGGCTGCGGCGTACCCTAAGTAGTGTTTCACACAGGCCATCAGGCTGTCTTTGTTATGGAGGTCATCCCCCTGGAATCCCCGCACGACAGCCCGTCCTACCTGAGAAGCCAGGTACGGGTCTTCCCCGGCGCCTTCGGCTACCCGGCCCCAGCGGGGGTCGTGGGCCACGTCCACCATGGGGGAAAACGCCACATGCAGCCCGGCGCAGCTGGCTTCTTTCGCGGCGATGCGCGCGGCCTTTTCAATAGCGGGCATATCGAAGCTGCACGCCCACCCCAGCGGGATGGGGAACACGGTCTGGTACCCGTGGATCACATCCTGGCAGAACAGCAGCGGGATGTGCAGCCGGCTTTCTTCCACGGCCATTTTCTGCCATTTTTCGATCTGGCCGGCAATATCCTGGGCAGGAGCAATAAAGATTGTGGAACCGATCTTACCTTCCCGGATCAGGTCTTCCATCGGGTCCTGCTGTACGTCCATACCGATGTCGGCGGTAGCAGGGCCGGGGCTTTGGACCAGCTGGCCCACCTTTTCTTCCAAGGTCATCTGTTCGAGCAGTTCGTCGACGGCTTTACGGATTTCCTCGTCCGTGCGGGCTGTGCGGTTATAGGGAACATCCATCATGCGTGAAAACTCCTTCCATGTGCTTTTCCATTTCATCATACCGAAGTTTTGAAAAAAAAGCAACGGGTTTTCAGAAAAAGCCGGGCCCCCGGCAAAACGCGCAAATTTTTCCTTGGAATCATAGGATTTTCTGGTGGAAACGAAAGGAAAAGTCCGGTATAATAAAAGTGGTATGGACTGGGCAGGCCGCCCTGGGCGGCCTACCATGTATCTTATCATAAACAGGGGAGTGTTGACACGTGGATGTAAAAAAATTGGTAGCGCAAATGACATTGGAAGAAAAGGCCGGGCTGTGCTCCGGGCTTGATTTTTGGCACACGAAGCCGGTAGAGAGGCTGGGTGTACCGTCGGTGATGGTATCCGACGGCCCTCACGGCCTGCGTAAACAGGCCGAAGGCGGCGACCATTTGGGGATTAACGAGAGCATCAAAGCCGTCTGTTTCCCCACGGGTTCGTGCCTGGCCAGCTCCTTTGACCGGGATCTGGTATATGAAGTGGGGCAAACCATCGGCAAAGAATGCCAGGCCGAAAATGTTTCGGTGATTTTGGGGCCCGCCGCCAATATTAAGCGGTCGCCGCTGTGCGGACGTAACTTTGAGTATTTGAGCGAAGACCCGTATTTGTCTTCACAGCTGGCTGGGGCCCATATCCGCGGGGTGCAAAGCCAGAACGTGGGCACCTCGTTAAAGCATTTTGCCGCCAACAACCAGGAACACCGCCGGATGTCCTCCAGCAGTGAAATCGACGAGCGCACGTTCCGGGAAATTTACCTCGCTTCCTTTGAAGCGGCGGTGAAAGAAGCCAAGCCCTGGACGGTGATGTGTTCCTATAACCGCATTAACGGCGTGTACGCGTCGGAAAACCACCGGCTGCTCACCGAAATCCTGCGGGATGAATGGGGCTTTGACGGCTATGTCATGAGCGACTGGGGCGCCGTGAACCAGCGGGTGGACGGCCTGAAAGCCGGGCTGGAACTGGAAATGCCCGGTGGCAACCGCGCCAACGACCAGAAAATTATCAAAGCGGTGCAAAATGGGGAACTGGACGAAAGCGTGCTGGATACGGCCTGCGAACGCATGCTGACGGTTTTGTACCGGTACGTGGAACAGAAAAAAGACGGCGTCGTGTTCGATCGGGATGCCGACCACGAAGTGGCCCGCCGGGTGGCTTCCCAGTGCATGGTGCTTTTGCGCAACGAGGAAAACATCCTGCCCCTTCAAAAAGAGCAGAAAGTCGCGTTTATCGGCAAATTCGCTCAGACGCCGCGGTACCAGGGCGGCGGCAGCTCCCATATCAATTCCCACAAAGTGACCAGCGCGCTGGAAGCCGTGAAAGAGGTGGCGACTGTCACCTATGCCCAGGGGTACGACACGAAAGAAGATGTCACCCTGCCCGATTTGCATGACGAAGCTGTCAAAACAGCGGCGGCAGCCGATGTGGCCGTGATCTTTGCCGGGCTGCCCGATGCGTTCGAATCGGAAGGCTACGACCGCACCCACCTGAATCTGCCCAATTGCCAAACCCGGCTGATCGACGACATCTGCGCCGTGCAGAAAAACGTGGTGGTGGTGCTGCACAACGGTTCGCCGGTTACCATGCCGTGGAAAGACAAGGTCAAGGGCATTTTGGAAGTGTACCTGGGCGGCCAGGCCGTAGGCGGCGCCACGGTGGATGTGCTGTATGGCAGCGTGAACCCCAGCGGACGGCTGGCCGAAACATTCCCCAAAAAGCTGTCGGATAACCCGTCGTACCTGTATTACCTGGGCGAAGGGGACGTAACCGAATACCGCGAAGGTGTGTATGTCGGGTACCGGTATTATGATAAAAAAGAGATGGATGTGCTCTATCCCTTCGGGTATGGCCTGAGCTACACTACGTTTGCCTATAAAGACATGAAGGCAAGCTGCGATGAAATGGACGACACCGGCACCGTCACTGTGACGCTCACCGTGAAAAATACGGGCGACCGGGCCGGGAAAGAAGTGGTACAGCTGTACATGCAGCCGTGTGAAGGGAAGATCATGCGCCCTGTGCGGGAACTGAAGGGCTTTGCCAAAGTGGAACTGCAGCCCGGGGAAGAAAAAGAAGTGTCCTTTACGCTGTCGAAGCGTTCGTTTGCGTATTATAACACCCAGCTGCACGATTGGCACGTAGAAAGCGGCACCTACACCCTGTGGGCGGCAAAAAACTCCCGGGAACTCGTATGCAGCGTGCAGGTAAAAGTAAACAGCACCGTGGATATTCCCAGAGTATACACCCGCAATACCACGTTCGGTGATTTGCTCAGCGACCCCAAAGCCGCGAAGGTAGCGAAAAAGCTCATGAGCGGCGTCAGCATTTTGGGCAGTGACACGGACAGTGAAAACGATACCCTGGGCGAAGGCACGGCCGATATGATGGCGGCCATGATGAAAGATATGCCCCTGCGCACGGCCGTGAGTTTTTCGGGCGGCGCGTTTAACGATGAAAAACTGGAAGAAGCCCTGCGGGAACTCAATTCCT
Organism: uncultured Clostridia bacterium; assembly: GCA_930990065.1. Lineage (GTDB taxonomy): Bacteria > Bacillota > Clostridia > Oscillospirales > Acutalibacteraceae > Heritagella > Heritagella caecorum. Next base: position 64,940 of record CAKNOA010000002.1, read on the forward strand.
AAACCCGCATGAGGAAAGGAGAAAACAACATGAGCCAGGTACGTGTTATCCAATCGATGAAAAGCGATCCGAAATGGTTCCAGGAAAAGGCCCCTGTTCCCATGCAGCCCGATGAAAAAGGGCAGGAAATGGAACTGCTCATGGTGTACCGCGATATCCCCTACCAGACGGTAACGGGGTTTGGCGGCGCGTTGACGGAAGCATCGGCCATGAACTACCACGATATGGATGAAAGCCAAAAACAGGCGTTTTTGCAGGATTGCTTTTCGCCGGAAGGCCTGAATTATAACAGCGGCCGCATCCATATCGGCGCCTGCGATTTTTCCCGCGGGCTGTATAGCTACTGCGATACCCCCGGCGATACGGAACTGAAGACGTTTACTATCGACTGCGACCGGCCGTATACGTTGCCGTTTTTGCAGGATATTAAAGCATTCCGCGGGGAAGAACTACCCCTGCTGGCTTCGCCCTGGAGCCCGCCCGCGTGGATGAAAACCAACGGCGATATGCTCCACGGCGGCAAGCTGAAAAAAGAATACTACGGCGTGTATGCCCAGTATATTGTGAATTTCCTCAAGGCTTACGAACAGGAAGGGCTGCCGGTGGAGCGGCTCACCATCCAGAACGAACCCAAAGCCGTGCAGATTTGGGAATCGTGCATTTACACCGCCGAAGAAGAACGGGAGTTTTTGTGCGAATACCTGCGCCCGGCGCTGGATCAGGCGGGCTGGACGGGCAAAGTGCTCATTTGGGACCACAATAAAGAGAGGGTGTATACCAGAGCCAAAACCATTTTGGAAGATCCCCGGGCCCGGAAAGCCGTGGGCGGCATTGCGTTCCACTGGTATTCCGGCGACCATTTCGACAACCTGCGCCTGGTGCGGGAACAGTACCCGGAATTTGAACTGGTCTTTACCGAAGGCTGTATCGAACTCAACGGCGGCACATCCATGAGCCAGAAGGCCGTGGGCGACGGCGGGGCCATTTCCACGTCCCAGTCGCCGTGGGAATTCGGCGAATGCTACGCCTATGACATGATCGGCGACTTTAATAACGGCATGTCGGGCTTCCTGGATTGGAACGTGCTGCTGGATGAACGGGGCGGCATGAACCATGTGGATAACTTCTGCGGCGCGCCGCTGATTTACGACCACAACGAAAAGAAGCTGCTGCGGCAATCGTCGTACTGCTTTATCCGCCATATGAGCGCCTATGTCCCGGCGGGCAGCCGGGTGGTGGCCCATTCCTGCTACCGCGGGGATATTTCGGTGGCTACGTTCCTGACGCCGGAGGAAAAGCTCGTCGCCGTGGTGCTCAACCAGCAGGCAGAAGACGTGTCGTTTGTGCTCAACGATGTGTCCAATAACACCCTGGCGCCCCTTACGGTACCGGGCAAATCCATCACCACGTTGATTGTGGAAGAATAAGCAATAGCCTGACAGGGCCCGGCGGTTGATACGCCGGGCTTTTGCCCGTTTTTATAGAAAGGAGAAGAAATTCGTATGAGTATTCGTCAAACCCGGTGCGGGTTGATCCGCGGGGTACCCGGACGGCAGCCCGGGGTGGAGATTTTTAAGGGCATCCCGTTTGCCCAGCCGCCCAAAGGGGCGCTGCGCTTTTGCCCGCCCCAGCCCCCCAAAAAATGGGACGGTATTTACGAAGCCGACCGGTATGCCCCCGTTGCCTGGCAGCAGTTCTTTGACCCGGATTCGTTTTATGGCAATGAATTTTATCGGGATCACGACTTTGTGTGCGACGAAGACTGCCTGTACCTAAATGTTTTCACCCCGGAAAAAATGCCCGAAACCCCGCTGCCGGTTTTTGTATGGATTCATGGCGGCGCGTTTATGCACGGCAACAGCCACGAAAAGGAATTTGACGGCGAAACGTTTGTGCAAAAGGGTGTGGTATACGTCAGCATCCAGTACCGTACCGGAGCGCTGGGCTTTCTCACGCACCCGCAGCTGGAAGCGGAAAGTGAAGAGGGCGTATCGGGCAACTACGGCATTTTGGACCAGATTGCGGCGCTTACCTGGGTGCGGGATAACATCGCGTCCTTTGGCGGCGATCCGAAAAACGTCACGGTGGCCGGTCAGTCGGCGGGCTGTATGAGCGTGCAGTGCCTGCTGCACAGCCGCAAAGCCCAGGGCTTATTTCACCGGGCGGTGCTGCAAAGCGGCTACGGTCTGATGGGGCAAAACGGCCGGGATTACACCCGGGAAGGGGGCCTGTGGGCCGCCGGGGAGCTGATGAAAAAGGCAGGCTGCACTACCATCGAAGAGCTGCGGGCCGTGGAAGCAGGCAAACTCAAAGACCTGTGGTATGAAGTCAACGACGAAGCCGGGCGTATGTGCTGGGTGCCCCATGTGGACGGCGTGGTGATCGAAGACAGCGTGCTGCAGCCCGATATTTCGCCCCTTACGGATGTGGACATCCTTATCGGCTCCACCGGCGATGATATCGGCTGTGACGATGGGCATCTACTGCGCCAGGGGGCGGTGCTTTTTGCGCACAACAGCCTGCAAAACGGACGCAAACCGGCGTATGTGTACTACTTTGACCGCAAGCTGCCCGGCGATACAGCCGGGGCGTTCCATACGGCGGAAGTCTGGTATGAATTTGGCACCCTGTCGCGGTGCTGGCGTCCCATGACGGCGTGGGACTACACGCTGTCGGATATGATGTCCAGCTACTTTACAAACTTTGTCCGCACCGGGAACCCCAATGGGGAAGGGCTGCCTCACTGGCCGCCCTATACGAAAGAAGAGCCGGCTGAAATGCTGCTGGCCGATACGGTAGAAGTCATGACCGAAAAGCAATAAGGAGCCAAAAAAGGGCCTCTTTCCCAAAGGAAAGAGGCCCTTTTCTTTCTTGTACTTTATTTAAAGCAGCTTTCGTACAGCGACAGGATCTTGTCCTGGTTTTCGTCGCAGATCAGCGCCACATAATTGCCGCTGACCGAAACCTTGCTTTTTTCCAGGGTGGCGTACACGTCCGGCAGATAGTCCTTCATCTGGCTTTTGCGGTTATCCAGCCGGGCCTGCAAAGCAGCGCGCACCGCTTCGGCGGCATCGCTGTCGTTAGCTTCCACCAGCATGATATCCGTGGCCTGAATGCCCGAAGCGTCGGTCAAACCGGCGTAGCTCTTGACATTCTTCTGGTCAATGCCGTACACCGACATCAGCATGTTGTCGGTCACATCATTGACATCGGAAAACTCATACGTGCCCTTGATTTCTTCCATGGCGGCTTTGACGTCTACGGTTTTGCCACTGGTGCTGCTACCATTGGAACAGGCACACAGCGCCACACAAAGCAGCAGGCACACAAGACCGCACAGGGTTCTCATTTTCTTCATAGTCATGTCCTCTTTTCTTGCATCATGGAAAAAGGCCATTACGAAACATGCGTACGCAGGTAGTCAACCCACGCTTTGGCGCCGGCGTCGGTGAAGTGCATCCCCATGCCGCCGTCTCCGCCGTCACTGCAGTACGAAGGAATCAGGCCGCCATCGGAATCTTTCATCACACTGGCCACGTCAACAAATTCGTATCCTTTTTCATTGCACATTTCTTTGAGCAACTTGTTGTAGGTGTCGATGTTCGTGTTGTTCAGGCTCTTGAGCTGGTGGCTCGTCAGCATGGGGGTCATGCTCTGCACGTAGATTTTCACATCCGGCGATTTTTCCAGGATGAGTTCAATCAGGGATTCCATATTGTCCCGGGCGCCATCCATGCCATACAGGCCAATATCGTTCATCCCCAGCATGATAAACACTTTTTTCGCACCGCTTTTGGCTACGCCGTCCTGCAAAGTGACCTGCTGGCCATTATACAGCGGGAATACGGCGTCCTGGCTATTTTCGTCCCACAGGGCGTTGCCGCTGCCCAGGGAACCAGCCGTCAAAAATTGGGCTTTGCCCAGCGCGTCGGGATGCGCCTGGCAGTAATAAGTGAGCCGCAGCGAAATGCTGTCGCCGATAAACACGGCGTCGTCAAAGAACGAAGCGCCTACATCGGCGCCGGTGGGCACTTCGCCTTCCGAAGAGCCTTCCGACGAAGACGGGGTGGACGAAGAAGGCGTCGAAGATCCATCCGCCGGTTCATCGTCCGGTTCTTCCGGCTGGGAGGGCTCGGTCGATTCGCCATCGTCTTCACCGCCATTGGTGCTTTCCTGTGCAGACGGCTGGGAAGACGACGTGCCGCCTTCGCCGGTGGTCTCCGGCGAAGAAGAACAACCAACAAAAGCCGACAGCGCAAGTAAAGCTGTCAAAAAGAGAGCGACGCGTTTTTTCATACTTTCAAAACCTTCCTTTCTCATGGGTGTCCTTTTTCAAAACGTACAGGATACCCGTCTATGCCAAGCGATTATGCTGTGCTTCCAGATTATAGCATGCCCCAAAACGAAAAACAACAACAAAAAAATCACAAAAGAATTTCAAAACGGCTACAATACAGGGAAAAGGATGGCTTCCCGTTTTTGGGAAGCCGTCGAGACCGATTATTCTTTCGGCGTCAGCGCAAAACTCAGTTCCGCTTTTACGCATAGTTTTCCATCGACAAACCCTTTGCCTTCCGCAAAATAAAACGGCGGGCGGGCTTTCACGATTTTGCAGTGGGTTTCCAGGGTGTCGCCCGGGCGGACCATGCCCTTAAATTTTGCATTGTTAATGCCGGTGTACAGGGTGTTTTTGCCCTTGACTTCGTCTTTCATCAGGGCGCAGCAGGTCTGCGCCATGATTTCCAGCTGAATCACGCCGGGCATGACCGGCATATCGGGGAAATGGCCCTGCAGGAAAAATTCATCGCCGTTTACATGGTAGCGGCCGATGGCTTCCCCGTCGGGGGTGAGTTCCGCTTCATCCAGGAGCAGCATGGGTTCCCGGTGGGGCAGGATCTGCTTGAGTTCTTCACGATTCATCGCGTTTCGTCCTTCCTTTCGTATCCTAAGAGCGGGGAATCAAACAGGCCGCCCGCCGGGGGCGGCCCTTTTTTTGCTCAGATCTTCTGATCAGATCTTCTTCATGACCAGGCAGGCGTTGTGACCGCCAAAGCCCAGGTTGGTGGAAATCGCATAGTCCAGTTCGGCTTTCTTCGCCGTGTTGGGGGTGTAATCCAGGTCGCACTCGGGATCGGGTTCCGTGTATCCGATGGTGGGGGGAATCACGCCCTCTTCCAGCACTTTGGCGCACACAATGGCTTCAAAAGCGCCGGTAGCGCCCAGCATGTGGCCGGTCATGCTCTTGGTGGAGCTGATCATGGCCTTGCGGGCGTTGTCCTCGCCCAGAGCCAGTTTAAACGCCTTCGTTTCCGTCATGTCATTGAGGTGCGTGCTGGTGCCGTGGGCGTTGATGTACAGTTTCGCGTCTTTCGGCATACCGGCTTCTTCAATGGCCAGTTCAATGGCATGGGCCGAACCCTTTGCTTCGGGATCGGGAGCCGTCATGTGGTGGGCGTCGTTGGTGTTGCCATAGCCGACGATTTCGGCGTAGATATGGGCCCCACGCGCAACGGCGTGTTCGTATTCTTCCAGCACCATCATGGCGCCACCTTCACCCATAACAAACCCGCTGCGGTTTTTGTCAAACGGAACCGAAGCTTTTTTCGGGTCGCTTTCCAGGGTCAGGGCTTTGCAGTTCATAAAGCCGGCAACAGCCAGGGGGTTAATGGTGGCTTCCGCGCCGCCGGTGATCATCGCGTCGGCATACCCGTAGCGAATGGCCCGGTAAGCTTCGCCGATGCAGTTGCAGGACGTAGCGCAGGCCGTGGCAATGCACATGGAAGGACCATGGGCCTTAAAGCGAATGGCGATGTTGCCCGAAGCAATGTTGGAGATCAGCATGGGAATGAAGTAGGGGCTGACTTTGCGCATGCCGGTATCCAGCCACTTTTTGTCTTCCGTCATGAAGGTGTTCATGCCGCCGATGCCGCTGCCTACATATACGCCCAGCCGGTCGCCGTCCACTTTGCCTTCAATGCCACTGTCGTTCATGGCCTGCACAGCGGCAGCCATGGCGTACTGGGCATACAGGTCGGTTTTGCGTACTTCGGATTTTTCCATGTACTGGGTGGGATCGAAGTCTTTCACTTCCCCGGCCACGCTGACTTTGCAATTGGGGTCGGCGGTAATGTCGAATTTATGGATGGTGTCGATCCCGCTTTTACCTTCGATCAGGGACTGCCAGGCGGTGGGCACGTCATTGCCCACGGGAGAAATGGCGCCCAGGCCCGTGATAACTACACGCTTACTCATGTCAAATTCCTCCGTATTATGCTAGTAGAAATAGTAAAGTATAAAGGGTGCCGGTTACATGCACATGCCGCCGTCTACGCGCAGCACTTCACCGGTAATGTACGAAGCCATGTCGCTGGCCAGGAACACCGCCGCGTTGGCAATATCTTCGGGACGGCCCATTTTCTTCATGGGAATACCGGTCAGAGCCGCGTCTTTTGCCGCATCGCTGAGCACTTCGGTCATCTGCGTGGCAATAAAGCCGGGGGCAATGGCGTTTACCGTCACATTGCGGGTTGCCAGTTCCTTGGCGATGGTTTTCGTCAGGCCGATGACACCGGCTTTGGCAGCGGAGTAGTTGGCCTGGCCGGGATTGCCCATCATGCCGGAAACGGAAGCAATGTTGATAATGCGGCCGCCCTTTTTCATCATGTGGCGGTACAGCGCATGCATGGTGTTGAACATGCCCTTCAGGTTTACGTTGATCACAGCGTCAAAGTCGGCTTCGCTCATGCGGACCATCAGGTTGTCGCGGGTGATACCGGCGTTGTTTACCAGAATGTCGATGGTACCCATGTCGCGGATGACTTCCTTCATCACGTTTTCCGTTTCCGCAAAGTTGGATACGTCGCACACATATGCTTTGGCGCGCACGCCTTTTTCTTCAATGGCGCGAATGGTTTCGTCCACCACTTCCTGGGGGATGACGGCCACATACAAAATGGCGATATCAGCGCCCTGTTCGGCCATCGCGAGGCAGATCGAACGGCCAATGCCCGTGGCGCCGCCGGTTACGGCAGCAACTTTATTGGCAAGCAGTTTCATAATGTATAAACATCCTTTCGTTTCTAGTTACAAAGCGGCTCTTACAGGGCCCGCAGCGTCGTCAGGGTTTCATTCAGCGTATCGGCGTCTTCTACCCGGCAAACAACGGCTTCGGGCAGCGTCTTTTTCACCAGACCGGCCAGGGTTTTGCCCGGGCCGCATTCCACAAACACGGTCACGCCGTCGTTCCACATGGTTTCCAGCGTTTCCTGCCAGCGAACCGGGTGGTTCACCTGATCGGCAATATTCTGACGGATGCCCGCTTCGTCATCCGGATACAAAGCGGCCGTTTTGTTGGCATAAATGGGGGTAGCGGCGGCTTTCACCGGCGTTTCTTCCAGGTGCTTTTTCAGGTTTTCGGCTGCCGTATCCATAAACGGAGAATGGAACGCACCGGAAACAGCCAGCGGCACGGCGCGGGCGCCGGCTTCTTTGCAATCTTTGCAGAAAGCGTCCAGCTGTTCTTTGTCACCCGCGCAGGAAACCTGTCCGGGGCAGTTGTAGTTGACCGGGAACACTTTGTCATACTTTTCGGCCAGTTCGTTGACTTTTTCGTTGGACAGCTTCAAAATAGCCGCCATGCTGCCGCCGGTCAGGGCGGTGGCATCGCTCATGTACTGGGCGCGGTGGCACACAAAGTCAAACCCGGTGGTCTCGTCCCATACACCGGCAAAAGTCAGCGCCGCAATTTCACCCAGGGAGAAACCGGCCACGCAGGCGGGTTCAAACCCGTTTTCCTGCAAAGCACGGGCCGCGGCCAGATCCACCGCATACACACAGGGCTGGGTGTTGAGCGTCTGGTTCAAAACATCTTTCGAACCGGTAAAGCACTGTTCACCGGTACCGGGACGCTGGGCATCGGCTTTTTCAAACACACCGGCGGCCGCTTTGGAAACTTCCGTCAGGCTTTTGCCCATGCCCGTGTACTGGGCCCCTTGGCCACTGAACAAAAAGGCAATCTTTTTCATGAAGGGTCAAGCTCCTCTCTCGTTACGAAATATACAACTTACCAGCGCAGAACCGCTGCACCGGTGGTCAGCCCGCCGCCAAAAGCGGACATGGCAATGATATCGCCGCGCTTGAGCTCACCGGCCCGGTTCAGTTCATCCAGCAGCACGGGAATGCACGCCGAGCTGGTGTTGCCCGAATGCTGAATGTTGATGTGATACCGGTCATGGGGGATCTTCAGTTTGCGCATGGCGGTTTCGATAATGCGAATATTGGCCTGGTGGGGCAGCACATGGTCAATGTCGTCCTGGGTCAGGCCCGCGTTTTCAATGACCCATTTCAGGTCGGTGCTCATGGCGTTGACAGCGAACTTATACACATTCTGTCCGTCCATATGCAGGAAATGGGCGGGTTCTTCGTGTTCACTAAACGGCGAATTGCCCTCTACATTGGGGATGGCCAGAAAATCGGTGTTGCCTTCGCTGGTCAGGCGTACCGACAGAAGGCTGTCGCCCTTTTCCATGACTACGGCGCCGGCGGAATCACCGAACAACACGCAGGTCGCCCGGTCGTTCCAGTCCACCATTTTGCTCATGGCTTCGGCCGAAACCACCAGGATGTGTTCGGCGCGGCCGCGTTCAAAATAACCGGCGGCGCAGTCCATGGCATATACAAACCCGGAGCAGGCGGCATTCACGTCAAAAGCAGCACAGTGGGCGCCCAGGTTTTTAGCGACCACACAGGCAAGCGAAGGGGTAATGTAATCGCCGCGAATGGTGGAGCAGATGATGAAGTCCAGGTCTTCAGCCGAAATACCGGCCATCTCCAGGGCGTGTTCCGCCGCTTTGGTGGCCAGTTCCGAAAGGGTTTCGGTGGTGATCACCCGGCGTTCCTTAATCCCGGTACGCGTCGTAATCCATTCATCCGAGGTATCCAGAAATTTGGTAAGATCCTCATTGGTCTTGACACATGCGGGCTTCTGGCTGCCAGTGCCAATAATGCGAAAATTCATAGATGATTCCTCCGTATGTGGTTTCCGGCCGGTATAGCGGGCCGGGTGCCGCTTGTGCCAAATGGAATAGGAACCTTTTGGCACACACAACAAGAATATTATAACACAAAACAATGGAAAGTTTTTAGCTTTTTAAGAAAGAAAAGAGAAAATATTTTGGTTTTCTTACCGGTTTTCCTGTCTTTTTCGTATAAATCCGGGCAAAATCGGGCATTCTTTTGGCAAGCGGCTATGCGCTGCGATGCAAAAACATGCAACTGAAAAAGAAAGGAAGGGGTTTTTCGTATGGCTTATCTCGCGTGTGAAGTGAATACCTGTGCCCACAACGGCCAGGGCCTGTGCAGTTTGTCGGATATTCAGGTGGAAGGGGCCGGTGCGTGTGTATGCGGGCAGACCTGCTGCCACAGCTTTTCGCCCAAATCCGCCGGCCAGAACAGCCGGTGCGGCGGCAGCCAGCCGCTGACGAACATCGACTGCGATGCGTCCCGCTGCCAGTATAACGAAAACGGGCTGTGCCGTGCCGAGCGCGTTCGCGTGTCCGGCTGCAAAGATCACGTATGCAGCAGCCAGGAAACCGAGTGCTGCACGTTTACCTGCCGGTAAATCCTTTGATAACAGAAAGAGCCCGCAGACGGTTTGGCCTGCGGGCCCTTTTTGTTTATAAACCGGTCAAAGGGTCAATCTTCCAAGCGGCCCCGGCGCTTTTCCGGCAGCGGCTTCATGGGCAGCAGTTGGTGCAAAAGCCGCGCAAGCGGTACCGTGTCGGGAGTTTGGCAATTTTCATAGCGCACCCGGCTGTACGTGTCGGCGTTTGCCTGCCAGTCCGGGTTCTGGGTATCCAGCAGGCGCATGGCCTGGATGGCCGTTTCCCGGGGGGTATCGCCGGGGGCCACCGGCATGTGCTTTATCTGCATGCCTTTTAATAGCAGCCGGTACCCTTCCCGTTCTTTGATAGGGCCGTCGGACATGCGGTCAAACGCACGCACTTCGGCTTTTAATTGGCGCAGGGCCCGCCGGGGGGGCGGGGCCGACGTGAGACCGGCGTCTGACGAAGAGAGCAGATCGGTTTCCGTGTCGGTATATTCGCCCCGGCTTTCGGCCTGGGCGGCCCCTGGGCGGCTGCGGCGGCGGAAAACGCGCAGAATGGCCCGCCACCAGGCGTGCAGTTTCCCCCGCACGATGCGAAAGGCTTTCGGGCACAGCCAAATCAGTACCCCCAGCACCGCCAGGCCGATCAGCACCGAAAGGATTTGGGACAGTACGCTTTCGCCGCCGCCGGAAGCCGCAGGCGGGTCGGAAAACCCGCCGCCGCCCCCTTGCGGTACGACGGTTTCCTGGCCGGCAAACAGCCCGGCGATCAGCTGGCCGACCTGGGCAATCACCCAGATCACCCCGATGAGCAGTTGTTTGAGTGCATAGGCCAGCACATCCCGCAGCAGCAGTAAAATAACGACGACCGCGTATAAAATCGCCAGCAATTTTAAATTGTAGCGGCGGATCTTCGGCGGCAGGTGGGATAAATCATGCCCGCGCCGCTCCATGAGAAAATCCAGGTTCCCCTGGTTGGCCCCGGCGCCATAGCAAAACGCCACGGTCAAAAGGGAGGCTACCAGCACTTCTGACCGGCAGGGCAAATCGCACAGGATAAGAATCAATAGCACCAGAATGTGCAGTACGGTCTGAATAATCAAATGCTGCTGGCGGAAGATCAGCGAATAGGGCTTTTCCGATAGCCGGGCGCCCAGAATCCAGTAGATAAATAGGGCGGGAAACAGGCAAACCGTCCACACCATAGGCTGGCCGCTCAAAAATGCCGCCGCCGTCACACCGGCCGCCGGTACCAACCCCAGCCCGTAGCGCACCAGGTTTTGTAAGGTAGGAGTAGAAAGCCCGCGCTTTGTTTGTGTGAGCCACCGGCTGAACCAGAAGGACAGAATGCCCACTGCGATGCTGCCCATTAGCAGGACCGCGCCGGACAACGCCCCATCCTGTTCCAGGCCGTAGGTAGCCGCCAATAGGAAAAGCGGGTAAAAACCGGCCAAATAACCGAAAACGGTCATCGCCCGCACGATTTTTATCAGGCGCTGGGACGAAGCGGCTTTCGGGTTTTCCGGTTTGCTGACCCGATTATGGTTGCGATGTGCCATACGATCCCTCCTCCCGATAAGTAAAGACCGGAAGATCGTCCGGCGGCGTCACGGTGTCAGGCAGCGACCCGATGTGAATTAGCCTGACGCTGCTGCCCATCGCCTGCTTTTGTGTGGCATAGGCGAAAATATCCGCGTTGGCGTAACAAGTCAAAATGACAATGTCGCTGCTATTTATATCCCGGCAGGTGGTGCCAAGGAATGTGGGGAAATTTTCGGTGCTAGATAGGGGCAGGGCCGCTAAACGGCGCATCAGTTCGTTGACATGTTCGCGCCCGTGGTATTCTTCGGTGACCACCGCCTCGCGGCTGTGCAGCGGCCCGGCATTGCAGAGGAACCGCACGGGGATCCCGGTGCGCAGCGTGCTGTCAAAGTACCCGGCGGCCAGGCGGATGGCGTCTTCGATTTTGTCCTTATCGATCACGCCGTCTTTTTCATAGGGGCGGCTTTGTATGTTCAAAATGACCGACAAGCTCTGCCCGGCGGAATATTCGTTATTGTGCACCATCAGCTCCCCCTGGCGGGCGGTGGCCAGCCAGTGGATGCGGTTCATGGTGTCGCCGGGGGTATAGGCCCGCACCCCGGCAATGAGGAACGGGTCGAAAAGCAGGTGGCGCCGCACAATCACGTCGCCAATCATGTGTTTGGGCGTGCGGAAATCCAGCGTCAGGTCGGCCGGGGCCGGTAAAACCGTCAGCCGGGCATTGACATCCACCATTTGGGACGGGGAACAGCCCCCCAATAGGTCGGTGGTGACCAGTACCACCTTTTTCAAATCATAAATACCGCGTTTTAAACAGCGCACTTTCCACCGGCGGGTGACCTTGTGGTGGGGTTTCATCATGAAAAAGCTGGGCACAAAGCGGGTTTCTTCGGTCACCAGGGACTGGGAATCGGCAAATTCCAGCCACCGCGACGAGGTGAGTTCCGCTTTCAGCCACGGCAGCGGCAAAAGCCCGCGGTTTTCCACCTCTTCGATCAGGGCGATTTCGTCGCCCTCCATGGCTTCGGAGGTGCTGAACCGGCAGGTGTACCGCAGCTTGCGAAACGAAAATTTGCGAAATACCAGCCCCTGCAGCCACACCGCCAGGACCAGCAGCACCAGTACGGCAAGCAGTGTCATCATGGCGCGGTCACCTTTTTTCGGTGGGCACCGGGACCGTCATCAAAATCTGCTCCAGCGCCGTGCAGGCGCCCTGGGCCGACTGGTTCAGGTTGTGCCCGCGCAGCATAATGCGGTGGGCCAGCACATCGGTAAACACGGCTTTTACATCGTCGGGCCACACGGCTTCGCGGCCGCAAACGGCGGCGTGGGCCTGGCTGGCCCGCAATAGCGCCAGCGACCCCCGGGGGCTTACGCCCAGGCGGATGGATTCATCCCGCCGGGTGGCTGAGGCCAGGTGCTGAATATAGGAAAGCACCGCATCGCTCACGGGCATTTGCCGCACCAGGGTGCGCGCTTGCATCAGTTCATCAATGGTGACAACGCCTTTTAAATCGTCCAGCGGGCTCTTTTCCCGGAAGGCCGACAGCATATTTTTCTCTTCCTGTTCATCCGGGTATCCCATGGAAAGCCGCATGAAAAACCGGTCCAGCTGGGCTTCCGGCAGGGGGAAGGTGCCCTGGATTTCAATGGGGTTCTGGGTGGCGGCGACAAAGAAGGGCTGGTTTAGCACCATGGTTTCGCCGTCCACGCTCACCTGGCCTTCTTCCATACATTCCAGCAAGCTGGACTGGGTACGGGGGGTGGCGCGGTTGATTTCATCGGCCAGCAGTAAATTGGTAAAGATCGGGCCCGGGCGGAACGTAAATTCCCCGGTTTTTTGGGAATACACGTGGGCGCCGGTTAAATCGCTGGGCAATAGGTCCGGGGTGAACTGCACCCGGGTAAAACGGCAATCGAGGGATTTGGCCAGCGCTTTCACGAGCGTTGTCTTCCCGGTGCCGGGCAAATCTTCCAGCAAAATGTGCCCGCCGCACAGCAGGCACAAAATGACTTTGTCAATGACATCGCCTTTTCCTTTAATAACAGTTTCCATGTTGGTTTTCAGCCGGTCGTGCAGCTGGCGGATCTCTTGTTGCTCCATGGGTTTTAGTCAACTCCTTTATAACGTCCCGGTGGGCGATTGTACGGATGATTTTGCGAAAAATTCACTATCACTCTACCATGTTTCGCACACAAAAGCAAGAAATCGAGCACTATATTTCGTCTTTTTGCCAAAATGATTTCTTTTGCGTTGAATCCTTTGGCGAAAACCAGATTCCGCTGAAAACCGGTGGACAAACCGGGGGAAAACGGGTATAATATGGAGCGAAAGAAAGACAAAGGGGGGCTTTTTAAAAACAGCACCCCCTTTTTTTAGGGCCTTGTGTGCTGTGTAAGGGCCCGAAGGAAGCAAAAAACGGTTAGTGTGAAGAAAGGAGTCGATCCGGTCCATGAGTCTGCGCCATTTGATCGATCCGCTGGATTTTTCCCGGCAGGAAGTGGAGGAACTTTTGAACTGTGCCGATGATATCGCGGCCGATCGCAGCCGGTATGCCCACGTGTGCGACGGCAAAAAACTGGCCACGCTGTTTTACGAACCCAGCACCCGCACCCGCCTGAGTTTCGAAGCGGCCATGCTGAACCTGGGCGGGCAGGTACTGGGCTTTTCGGAAGCCAGTTCCAGCTCGGCGGCCAAAGGGGAAACCGTCGAAGATACCATTCGGGTGATTTCCTGCTATGCCGATATCTGCGCCATGCGCCACCCCAAAGAAGGCGCCCCGCTGGTAGCGGCCCGGTACGCCCGTATTCCCGTGATTAACGCCGGGGACGGCGGCCATCAGCACCCCACCCAGACCCTCACCGATTTGATGACCATCCGCCAGAAGACCGGGCGGCTCGATCATCTGACCATCGGGCTGTGCGGCGACCTGAAATTTGGGCGTACGGTGCATTCCCTCATTAAGTCCCTGGCCCGGCAGGAAGATATCCGCTTTTACCTGATTTCGCCGGAAGAACTGCGCCTGCCCGATTATGTGCGGCAGGAAGCCATCGAAGACCGGGGCCATTTTTATAAAGAAGTACGCACCATGGAAGAAGTCATGCCGGAACTCGATATCCTGTATATGACAAGGGTGCAGCGCGAGCGCTTCTTTAACGAAGAAGATTACATCCGTTTAAAGGATACGTACATCCTCGACCTCAAAAAACTGGAAGCGGCTAAGCCCGGCCTGGCGGTCTTACATCCGCTGCCCCGGGTGAACGAAATCACCCCGGAAGTGGACAACGACCCCCGCGCGGCTTATTTTGAACAGGCGCAAAACGGCGTGTATGTGCGCATGGCGCTGATTATGAAGCTGCTGGGCCTTCACGGGCCGGAAGCGAAACAGGCATAAAGGAGGGGCGCATTTATGAATATCGACAGTTTGCAAAAGGGAATCGTGATTGACCACATCCGGGCCGGTTCGGGCATGCGGATTTACGAACTGCTGGAACTCGATAAGCTCGACTGCTGTGTGGCCGTGATCAAAAACGCCCGCAGCACCAAATACGGGCGCAAAGATATCATCAAAATCGAAGACGCCATCGAACTGAACCTGGATATCCTGGGCTTTATCGATCACAATATCACCGTGGATATCATTGAAAACGGGAAAATTGTGGAAAAGAAGCAATTAAAACTCCCCCACCGGCTGAAAAACGTGATCACCTGCCGCAACCCGCGGTGCATCACCAGCGTGGAACCCCACATTGACCAGATTTTCGTGCTCAGCAGCGAAAAACGCCGCCAGTACCGCTGCGCGTACTGCGAACAGGCGTATGAAGACCCCACGGGAAAAACGGTCCTGTAAAAGGAGAGACCGCCATGCATGTGTTTGATATCATCGGCCCGGTGATGATCGGGCCTTCCAGTTCCCATACGGCGGGCGCCGTGCGGCTGGGCAATGTGGCCCACGCCATGCTCAAAGAGCCGCCGGTGCGCGGGGTCATCACCCTGTGCGGGTCGTTTGCCAAAACCGGCCGCGGCCACGGCACCGACCGGGCGCTCACGGCGGGCATTATGGGTATGCGGCCCGACGACACCCGCATCCGCGACAGTTTGCGCCTGGCGCAGGAACAGGGCTTTGCTGTTTCGTTCTGCCGGGAAGAGCGGGACGGTGTGCACCCGAATACGGCCATTCTGCAGGTAGAGGGCGCATCCGGCCATACGGTTACGGTGGAAGGGGCTTCCATAGGCGGAGGCAGTATTTGTGTGACAAAACTCAACGGGATGCCGGTGGAAATCAGCGGCGAATCCACCACCGTGCTGGTGCTGCACGAAGATGTGCCCGGGGTGATTGCCGCCGTCACGAATTTTTTGGCCGCCTGTGGGCTCAACATTGCGGCGTTCCGCATGAGCCACCACGAAAAAGGGGAACTGGCGCTGATGAGCATTGAACTGGACGGCGATGCCCCCGATTCCCTGTGCCAGTCGGTGGAAAACTTTGCCAATGTGCGCAGCTGTACGCTGCTGCACGCCCTGGCCCGGTGAGGAGGAAAGCGATGACGACAGTAAAAGGCCTGGTGGAACAGGCAGAAAAAGAAGGCGTGGCGCTTTCGGATGTGGTGCTGCAGCGGGAAAATGAGAGCACCGGCACAAGAAAAGAAGAACTGCTGGAACACATGTACCGCAACCTTTCCGTGATGCGGGATTCCTGCCGGGAAGGGGAAAACCCCAATTTGCGCTCCGAAAGCGGCCTGTCCGGTGGGGACAGTGCCAAAATGATGGAACGGGCCCGCAGCGGCGAGAATTTGTGCGGGCCGTTTTTCGGCAAGGCGTTGGCGAGAGCTTTAGCCGTATCGGAATGCAACGCCTGTATGGGGCGCATCGTAGCGGCGCCCACGGCGGGCAGCTGCGGCATTTTGCCGGCGGCGGTGCTCACCACCATGGAAGAAAAGAACCTGCCGGAAGAAACGGCGGTGAAAGCACTGTTTACCGCGGCGGGCATCGGCATGGCCATCGCCGAAGGGGCTAGCATTTCCGGTGCCCAGGGCGGGTGCCAGGCCGAAGTGGGATCGGCGTCCGCGATGGCGGCGGCCGCTATCACCGAAATGATGGGCGGCACGCCGGATATGTGCGCCCATGCCTGCGCCATGGCGCTGAAAAACGTGCTGGGGCTGGTGTGCGACCCGGTGGCCGGTCTGGTGGAAGTCCCGTGCATTAAGCGCAACGCCATGGGCGTAGCCAACGCCCTGGCGGCGGCGGAAATGGCGCTGTGCGGGATCGAAAGCCGCATTCCCGCCGACGAAGTGATTTTGGCTATGCGCCGGGTGGGCGACAGTATGCCCGGTTCCCTGAGAGAAACGGCCGAAGGAGGGTTAGCCGCCACGCCTACCGGGCGGCGGCTGGCCGAAGAAATTCTGGGAGGGAAAAAAGCCGAAAAAACCCAGGAAACACCTTGACATTTCGATTTTTGTATGGTACGCTTAGTAAGCCGCTTATTCCGGGCTTTTGTAAAAAAGTGGTGAAAACCCGCCTGGCGTAGCGAGTTTAAAGAAAAGGCAGGACCTTGGAACGATGTTTGCAATCATTGAAACCGGCGGCAAGCAGTACAAAGTACAGTTCGGCGATGAAATCTTCGTTGAAAAGCTGGCCGCAGAAGAGAACGAAACCGTAACTTTCCCGGTCGTGGCAATTTGTGACGACGACGGAATGAAAGTGGGCAAGCCTTATGTGGAAGGCGCCAGCGTGACCGGCAAAGTCATGAAGAATGGCAAAGGCCGTAAGATCACGGTGTGGACCTACAAACCCAAGAAGGGCTCCGCTCGCAAGATGGGCCACCGTCAGCCCTACACGAAGGTACAGATCGAGGCCGTGAACGCCTAATTGTGCCATGATACGTGCTTCTTTTGAAAAAAGCCGGGCAACGGGTTTTTTCACGGGCTTTACCGTAAAAGGCCATGCCGGTTACAGCGAAGAAGGAAGCGACATCGTATGCGCAGCCGTTTCGTCGGCGGTGTATATGACGGTCAACACGATCACCGATGTGCTTTGTCTGCCCGCGCAGATAAGGGAACAAGACGGGGATCTGCGGTGCCGGGTAAGCGAAGAAAACGCTGCCGCGTGCCGTGTGTGTATGGAAGGGCTGCATCTGCATTTGGACAGTCTTTCCGGGCAATATGCCCATTATTTACAAGTTTCGATTCTGGAGGTGTAAAGAATGCTGAAGATCAATATTCAGTTGTTCGCTCATAAAAAAGGTATGGGTTCCACGAAGAACGGCCGTGATTCCGAGTCCAAGCGTCTTGGCGTGAAGCGTGCCGACGGGCAGTTCGTACTGGCCGGCAACATCCTGGTGAAACAGCGTGGAACGCACATCCATCCCGGCAACAACGTTGGCCGTGGGTCGGACGACTCCCTGTTTGCCAAAGTGGATGGCCGCGTGAAGTTCGAACGCGTAGGCCGCGACCGCAAGCAGGTCAGCGTATACGCTGTGGAACAGTAATTTCTGATCATTCGAAGATCCCGGGGCAGCAATGTTCCGGGATTTTTCATTTTGTATCGTGCCGCGCTAAAGCGGGAAAGGAGGACGCAGGCATGTTTATCGACGTAGCAAAAATTCTGGTGCGGGCCGGTTCCGGCGGCAATGGCGCCGTGGCGTTCCACCGGGAAAAGTTTGTGGCTTCCGGCGGACCGGACGGCGGCGACGGCGGCCGCGGGGGCGACATTGTGTTTGAAGTGGACACCAATTTGTCGACCTTGGCGGATTTCCGGTACAAACGGAAGTATGTGGCCAAAAACGGGGAACCCGGACGCGGTGCCCGCTGTAACGGGAAAAAAGGGGAAGACTGTATCATCCGGGTGCCTGACGGCACGCTGGTGAAAGAAGCTTCTACCGGCCGCATTCTGGCCGACCTGTCCGATAAGGAACGGCACGTGATTGCCCGCGGCGGCAAGGGCGGCTGGGGCAACTGCCATTTTGCTACCCCCACCCGGCAGACGCCCCGGTTTGCGAAACCCGGCCTGCCCGGGGAAGAGCTGGAACTGCAATTGGAACTGAAACTGCTGGCCGATGTGGGGCTGGTGGGCTTTCCGAATGTAGGCAAATCCACCCTCATTTCGGTGGTGAGCGAAGCAAAACCCAATATCGCGAACTATCATTTCACCACCCTGACGCCGGTATTGGGCGTGGTACACATGGGAGAAGGCAGCAGCTTTGTCATGGCCGATATCCCCGGGCTCATCGAAGGCGCCTGGGAAGGGGCCGGGCTGGGGCACCAGTTCCTACGCCACGTGGAGCGCTGCCGCATGCTGGTGCATGTGGTGGACGTGTCCGGCAGTGAAGGGCGCGACCCGAAAGAAGATTTCCGGGTGATTAACGAAGAACTGAAAAAGTTTAACCCCGAACTGGCCACCCGTCCCATGTTGGTGGCGGGCAACAAGTGCGACTTAACCGACGACGAAACCGTGGAAGAGTTTGCAAAGTTCGTGCGGGACCAGGGGTATGAATTCTTCCCGATCATGGCGGCCATCCGGTACCAGGTGGACCCGCTGCTCAAACGCATCCAGGGCATGCTGTCGCAGCTGCCGCCGGTCAAACGGTACGAAGCCGAACCGGCGCCCGTTATGCCTCTGGAAGACCTTACAAACCGGGAAGTCAAAATTACCCGGCTGGATTCCGACGTGTACAGCGTGGAAGCCGACTGGCTGCTGCAGATTTTGAAAACGGTGAATTTCGACGATACCGAAGGGCTGCAGTACTTTGACCGGGTGTTGCTGGAAACCGGCGTGATTGACGCGCTGCGGAAAGCCGGGGTCCAGGAGGGCGACACCGTCAGCCTGTATAACTTGGAATTTGACTTTGTGGAATAAAAGGGGGCGGCACATTGGAACGATTGTGGGGTTCCCCTTGTGATCCCAAAACCATGAATGCGCTGGCGCTGGCTTTTGTGGGCGACGGCGTATTTGAACTGCTGGTGCGGGAAAAACTCAGCTGTGAAAGCCGTTTGCCGGTGTCACAACTGCACCGCCAGGCGGTGGAACAGGTGTGCGCCCGGCAGCAGGCCATGGACGGCCAGCGGCTGTGGCCGCACCTGACGGAAGAAGAACAGCAGGTGTACCGCCGTGGGCGCAATGCCCGGGTACACCATGTGCCCAAACACGCCAATGTGGCCGATTACCATGCGGCCACGGCCTTGGAAACGCTGTTCGGGTATTTATATTTGCAGGGAGCGCTTGCCCGGGTGCGGGAACTGTTTGCCTGCCTGATGGATGAGCAGGTGGCACCGGACGCTTCGCCTGCGGAAAAGAGGGAATCATGATTCGTCTATCGGGAAAAAAGAATGGATTTGTGGATTTGCTCTTCTTTCTGCTGGGCGGATGTCTGTGTTCGCTGGCGGTGAATATGTTCACGTCTCCCAACAACATCGCGCCCGGCGGCCTGACGGGTGTGGGCATTATTTTGCGGTATTTGTTCCAGACCCCGGTGGGCGCGGTGAACATGCTGCTGAATATCCCCATTTTCATCTGGGCCTTTATCGAAATCGGGTATAAATTGGTGGGTAAAAGCCTGCTGGCGGTGGTCATCTGCTCCCTGTTTATCGATTTGGGCGCTATGATCATCCCGCCTTATAAGGGCGACATGCTGCTGGCGGCGGTGTTCGGCGGCGCCCTGGAAGGGCTGGGGCTGGCGCTGTTCCTCATGCGCGGCAGCACCACCGGCGGCACCGATTTGGTGGCCCGGCTGCTGTCGCACCGGCACCGGCACTTGTCCGTGGGCAAGCTGCTCATGGGCATTGATGTGATTGTGGTCATCTTTTCCATGTTGGCCTATAAAAGCCCCGAAAGCGCGCTGTATGCCGTGATTGCCATTTTTGTCAGCACCCATATGATCGATTCGGTGCTGTACGGAACCTCCAACGGCACGGGCAAGCTGTATTTTATCCTGTCGGAAAAATACGAGGGTATTTCCCGCCGTATTTTGGAAGATTTGGACCGTGGGGTCACCCTGATCCCCGATAAGGGCGGCTACAGCGGCCTGCCGGGGGAAATGATTTTGTGCGCTGTGCGCCGGCATGAAGTGACGCGGATCAACGAAATTATCTATGAAGAAGACCCCGATGCGTTTGTCATCGTGGGCGAAGCCGGGGAAATCACCGGCGAAGGGTTCCACCCCTCCCGCTCGGAAGATACCACTCTGCGCCAGCTGATCCAGCGCCTCCGTCATAAAAAGTCCTGAACCGCAAAAAAGCCGGCCCTTTTTTTAAAAGGCCGGCTTTTTTGGCATAGGGAATCAGCGGCAGTTCTGCGAAGAGTGGTCACAGTTCTGGCCGTCCTGGGGCATCAGGTTCTGCCCGGCTTTGTTCATGCCGGTTTTGTTGTTCATGCCGCCCTGGCCGTTTTTGTTCAACCCGGATTTGTTCATCCCCGACTTATTCATGCCGGATTTGTTCATCCCGTTTTCGCTGGGGCTCGGCTGATTCATATTCTGGTTTTTCATAACAGGATTCACCTCCCTTTATGGGGGTAGTATGGATGGAAGAAACGGGGATTATACGCCCAAAAGAAAGGAGAAAGCACCGTGTTTTCCGAAATTTTTTTTGATCGCATGAAGCAAATGCTGGGGGAGGAATGGGACGCCTACCAGCGCGCTATGGAAGAACCCCCGAAAAAAGGGGTACGGCTCAATACCCTAAAAGCCGATAAAGAGACTTTGCAGCGCACCCTGCCGTTCCCCCTAAACCAAACCCCGTTTTCTCCCCTGAGTTTTTCGGCGCCCGATGACTTTCACCCCGGCCGCCATCCGCTGCACCACGCCGGTGCGTTTTATTCCCAGGAGCCTTCGGCTTCCAGCGCCGTGACGGTATTAGACCCTCAGCCCGGCGAAAAAATTCTGGATGTGTGCGCGGCCCCCGGCGGCAAATCCACCCAGATTGCCGCCCTCTTGCAGGGAAAAGGGCTCTTGTGGAGCAACGAAGTGGTGCGCAGCCGCTGCCAGGTGCTGTTATCGAACATGGAGCGCATGGGCGTGCGCAACGCCGTGATTTCCCAGGCGCCGGTGCCGCTGCTGGCGGAAAAACTGAGCGGCTTTTTTGACCGGGTGCTGGTGGACGCCCCCTGTTCCGGGGAAGGCATGTTCCGCAAGAATGACCGCGCGCTCCTGGAATGGAGCCCGGAACACGTGACGGCCTGCGCCGACAGGCAGGTGCAAATTTTGCTGTCGGCCGCCGAATGCGTGCGGGAAGACGGGGTGCTGGTCTATTCCACCTGTACCTTTTCAAAAGAAGAAAACGAAGGGGCCGTGCGCCGCTTTTTGCAGCAGCGCCCCGATTTTGTGCAGGAAGATACCGGCGTTTCCTTTGGCCGGCCCGATTTTGACACCGGGCTGGGGCGGCGGATCTTCCCCATGGACGGCGGGGAAGGGCACTATGTGGTGCGGCTGCGCCGGGTATCCCCGGCGGCGGACGGCCCGGCACCGTTTCTCATCCGAAAAACAAAGGGAACCGAACGAAAACTGGGTGAAGATTTCTTACAGGAAACCCTGCGGGATGTGCCAAAAGGCATGATGGACCGGCTTTTTATGCAAAAAGATAAACTTTTGCTCTTGCCCGATTTTCTGCCGGACCTTGGGGGGCTTCCCGTTTTGCGGGCCGGGGTGGAAGTGGGGCAAATACGCAAAGACCGTCTTCTGCCGGCCCACGGGTTTTACATGGCCTGCCGCCCGCAGGAACTCAGGCATGTGCTTGCATATCCGTGGGATTCGCCGCTGATTCCCCATTTTCTGCACGGGGAAGCGGTGCCGTGGGACCAAAAAGGGTTTGCGGCCGTTGCCATCGAAGGAGTCACGGTAGGATTTGGGAAAGGCGACGGGCACATGCTCAAAAACCATTACCCGAAAGGCCTGCGGCTGCCGGCGGCGGTGTTGTAAAAAAATGAAAGATCAGATAGTTTTTCTTGCAATGGGGCACCGGTGGTGCTATAATGAAGACAAATTTTTGAAAAGAGGGAATTCCCGTGTTGGATATCAAGATTGAACGTACCCAAACGCCGAAGGCCAAACCCACCGATGAATCTCATCTCGGTTTTGGCAAGATCTTTACCGATCACATGTTCCAGATGGACTATGATCCGGAAAATGGCTGGCATGACGCCCGCATTATTCCGTATCAGCCCCTTCCCATGGACCCGGCGTGTGTGGTTTTTCATTATGCACAGGAATGCTTTGAAGGAATGAAAGCGTACCGTACGGCGGACGACACCATTTTGTTGTTCCGTCCGGAAAAGAATGCGGAACGGATGCAGAGCACCCACGACCGTATGTGCATGCCGCGCATCCCGGTGGATGATTTCATCCAGGCCGTGAAAACGCTGGTGGATGTGGAACGCGACTGGGTGCCCCATTCCGACGGCACCAGCCTGTACATCCGCCCGTTTACCATTGCAACGGACGTGGGCCTGGGGGTCCATGCTTCCCGCCATTATTCGTTTATGATCATCTGCTCGCCCTCCGGCGCGTATTATGCCGAAGGCCTTGACCCGGTGCGGATTTATGTCGAAGACGATTACATCCGTGCGGCGCCCGGCCTGACCGGTTTTGTCAAGTGCGGCGGCAACTATGCGGCTTCCATCAAAGCCGGCGAACTGGCCGAAGAAAAAGGCTTCTCCCAGGTGCTGTGGCTCGATGGTGTGGAACGCAAGTATGTCGAAGAAGTGGGCTCCATGAACATCTTCTTCAAGATCGACGGCAAAATCTACACGGCGGCTACCGTGGGGACCGTGCTGCCCGGCGTTACCCGCCGCAGCTGCATCGATCTGATGAAAGACTGGGGCTATGAAGTCATCGAAGGCAAGCTCGCCATCAAGACGGTGATGCAGGCGGCCCGCGACGGCAAGCTGGAAGAAGTATTCGGTACCGGCACGGCAGCCGTGGTAAGCCCTGTCAAAGAGCTGATGTATGAAAACGAATCGGCTCACATCGGCGACGGTAAGATCGGCCCGCTGACCCAGAAACTGTACGATACCCTCACGGGCATCCAGTGGGGCAAACTGCCCGACACCAAGGGCTGGACGGTCAAAGTCGGCTAATTCCCCTTTCCCTTTGTAGTATGAAAACCGCTCCTTTTCCCCAATGTGAACTGCACCCCATTTGTTAGACAGTATGGTATACTGGATAACAAGTGGGGTG
>CAKNOA010000003.1 GCA_930990065.1 uncultured Clostridia bacterium
GTCGTTGGTGCCGAAGCTGAAGAAGTCAGCTTCCTTGGCAATCTCGCCAGCGGTTACAGCCGCACGCGGGATTTCGATCATGGTACCGACCTGGTACTTCATGTCGATACCGGCTTCTTTGATCAGCTTGTCGGCGGTTTCCACAACAACCTTCTTAACGAAGGCCAGTTCTTTCACTTCGCCAACCAGCGGGATCATGATGTGAGGCGTAATCATAACGCCCGTTTCCTTGGAAACGTTGATGGCAGCCTTGATCACGGCATTGGTCTGCATTTCGGCGATTTCCGGATAGGAAACAGCCAGACGGCAGCCGCGGTGGCCCATCATCGGGTTGAATTCGTGCAGGGAAGCAATCACGTTCTTCAGTTCGTCAACGCTGATGTTCAGTTCGTTGGCGATTTCCACGATGTCCTCTTCCTTGGTGGGCAGGAATTCGTGCAGCGGCGGATCCAGATAACGGATCGTCATGGGTTTGTCACCGCAGATGCGGTACATGGCTTCAAAGTCGCCCTGCTGATAGGGTTCGATCTTCGCCAGAGCCGCTTTACGGGCTTCGACCGTACGGGCCACGATCATTTCACGAACGGCCTTAATACGGGTTTCTTCGAAGAACATGTGCTCGGTACGGCACAGGCCAATGCCTTCAGCGCCCAGATCCATAGCCTGCTGCGCATCGCGGGGGTTATCGGCGTTCGCCAGTACCTTCAGTTTACGGACGTTGTCCGCCCAGCTCATATAACGGCCAAAATCGCCGGAGATGGAAGCTTCCACCGTCGGGATAACGCCGCCATAGATGTTACCGGTAGAACCATCAATGGAGATCCAGTCGCCTTCTTTGAAGGTCTGACCGGCCAGCGTGAATTCTTTCTTGTCATAGTCCACGGTGATTTCGCCGCAGCCGGATACGCAGCAGGTACCCATACCACGAGCCACAACAGCCGCATGAGAGGTCATGCCGCCGCGCACCGTCAGGATGCCCTGAGACACCTGCATGCCCACGATATCTTCGGGGGACGTTTCCAGGCGAACCAGGATAACCTTGGGCATTTCACCGCTCTTGACTTTTTCTTCCGCGTCTTCTGCCGAGAAAACAACCTGGCCGCAGGCAGCGCCGGGCGAAGCCGCCAGGCCTTTGCCGATCGCCTGAGCTTTCTTCAGTTCAGCCGCGTCGAACTGCGGGTGCAGCAGAGCGTCGAGCTGTTTGGGATCAACGCGCAGCACCGCTTCGTTTTCATCGATCATGCCTTCGTCCACCAGATCAACGGCGATCTTCAGAGCAGCCTGAGCGGTACGCTTGCCGTTACGGGTCTGCAGCATGTACAGTTTGCCGTTTTCAATGGTGAATTCCATGTCCTGCATGTCCTTGTAGTGGTTTTCCAGACGGGTGGAAATTTCCACGAACTGGTCATACACTTCGGGCATTTCTTCATGCAGCTTGGCAATGGGGGAGGGGGTACGGATACCGGCCACCACGTCTTCGCCCTGTGCATTGATCAGGTATTCGCCGAACAGGCCCTTTTCGCCGGTAGCGGGGTTACGGGTGAACGCAACACCGGTGCCGGAGTTGTTGCCGGAGTTACCGAACGCCATGCACTGCACGTTAACGGCGGTGCCCCAGTCATAGGGGATTTCGTTCATGCGGCGGTATACGTTTGCACGGGGGTTATCCCAGGAGCGGAATACGGCACGAACGGCTTCGATGAGCTGTTCTTTCGGGTCCTGGGGGAATTCCTTACCCTGATGAGCCTTGTAAAGGGATTTGAACTTTTCAACCAGAGCCTTCATGTCGTCGGCATCCAGGTCGATGTCCTGGGTGACACCCTTTGCTTCTTTCATTTCGTCGATGATCTTTTCGAATTCGCTCTTGGGCAGTTCCATAACAACGTCGGAGAACATCTGCACAAAGCGGCGATAGGAGTCATACGCGAAACGGGGGTTGTTGGTCAGCTTGGCCAGGCCTTCTACGGACTGGTCATTCAGGCCGAGGTTCAGAATGGTATCCATCATGCCGGGCATGGAAGCACGGGCACCGGAACGTACGGACACCAGCAGGGGATTATTTACATCACCGAACTTCTTGCCGACCAGTTCTTCCAGATCAGCCAGGTTGGCGAAGATTTCTTTCTGAATTTCTTCGTTGATCTTACGGCCGTCTGCATAGTACTGGGTGCAGGCTTCCGTGGAAACGGTGAAGCCCTGGGGTACGGGCATGCCGGCCTTGGTCATTTCCGCCAGGTTAGCGCCCTTGCCGCCGAGGAGTTCTCTCATATCCTTGTTGCCTTCAGAGAACTTGTACACATATTTGTGGCTCATGGGTATCTACCTCCTAAAAAATTTAAAATTGGGAATTCGATTCCCAATTTAACCAGCTGGTAAAACCGGGTAAACCCGAAAAACGGCGCGTGGAACTAACGCCGTCCAACAGCTACACCAGTATTATACCAAATCACTTGCACAAATGCCATAGTTTTTTTTGATAATTCCGCGTAAATTTTCAGGAAATACTCCTTCTAAAAAGGGATAAATCGACCAGATGGTGCTACTTATCTTTCTTTTGTTTTTCTTTTTGATTTTTTTCGCCGGGAAAGTCTATTTTTTCGCTGTCAGTTGGTATAACGGATTTTGTGCCTCTTTTTCGCTTCTTTCCCCATTCGGCAGCGTCTTAATTTACAGATTTCTTGCATATCGTTCATAAATTCTCTTTTTTCCGGTCTACTTTTGTGGTATAGTATAGAATATGAAACTTTATCATACGACAAACAGGCGGAGGTATTCGGCCCCACGCCCATGAAGAGGAGGAACTGCCATGAATCAAAACACCACGTTTCTGGAAACAGACGACATGCTGCGCCACTATGCTGCCCTAAGTGAAGAATGTTCCCAGATCGATAACGACCTGTACACCAAATATGACGTGAAGAAAGGCCTGCGCGACCTCAACGGCAAAGGGGTTCTGGCAGGGCTGACCAACATATCCACGGTCACAGCCTTTAAAGAAGTCGACGGCCAGCGCATCCCCTGCGACGGCGAGCTGTTGTACCGGGGGGTGGACGTCAAAGACCTGGTGGCCGGGGGTGTGCGGGAAAACCGCCGCTGTTTTGAAGAAGCTGCCTACCTTCTGCTGTTCGGCACACTGCCGAACCGGGAAGAGCTGGAAGAATTCTGTGCCATGTTGGCCGATTTACGTACGCTGCCGCGCAATTTTGTGCGGGATGTGGTCATGAAAGCCCCCAGCCACGACATTATGAACTCCCTGTCGAAAAGCGTGCTGATGCTCGCGTCTTATGATGACCGGGCCGATGACCTATCCCCCGAAAACGTGCTGCGCCAGTGCCTGCGGCTTATCAGTATTATGCCGCAGCTGGCCGTTTATGGATACCACAGCTACAACCACTACCTGCGCGGACGCAGTTTTTACATTCACAATCCCCGGGACGACCTGTCCGAAGCCGACAACCTGCTGCGTATGCTGCGCAGTGATAAGCAGTATAGTGAACTGGAAGCATCGGTTTTGGACCTGTGCATGCTGCTGCATATGGAACACGGCGGCGGCAACAACTCCACGTTTACCACCCGTGTGGTCACGTCGTCGGGCAGCGATACGTATTCCGTATTCGCCGCGGCGCTCGGTTCGCTGAAAGGACCCAAACACGGCGGTGCCAACATTAAAGTGGTGCGTATGTTCCAGGATATGAAAGAACACCTGCACGATTTTGACGACGAAGACGAAATCGCCGATTACCTGCGCCGGCTTTTACACAAACAGGCCTTTGATAAACAAGGGCTCATCTACGGCATGGGCCATGCTGTGTACTCGATTTCTGACCCCCGTGCCCAGATTTTGAAAAAATTCACCGGCCGTCTGTCGGCAGAAAAAGGGCTGGATGCCGATTTCCGCTTGCTGCAGAATGTGGAAAAACTGGCGCCCAAAGTCATTGCCGAAGAACGCCACATCTATAAAGGGGTTTCGGCCAACGTGGACTTTTACAGCGGTTTTGTCTATAGTATGCTGGGCATCCCGGTGGAACTGTATACCCCCATTTTCGCCCTGGCCCGTGCAGTGGGCTGGAGCGCCCACCGCATGGAAGAACTGTTTGGCCGCGGCAAGATTATCCGTCCGGCTTATCGCAGCGTTTCGGCACACCAGGACTACATTTCCATGGATCAGCGCTGATTCATCCGATCCGCACGGGATCAAACACCATACCGCCGGTTTCAAACCGGACACACTGCATTTTCCCACTGAGGCTTCCCATAGGGCAGGAGTATTCCTGCCCTTTTTCTTTGCCGTTTACAATGTCCCAGGTGCCTTTTACATATGTTTGGATGACCTTCTGCGGCATGCGGATGTCATCGGGGTTATCGGAGCAAACCGTAGCGGCATGAGCCGGGAATACCCACTTAACCCCGGGCAGTTTCGAAAGTTTTTCCAGGCTTTCGGCATAAAACCGCAGGCAGCTGGAGGTGGGCAGATGCCCCCACACTTCCCAGGTCAGCATCAAATCCCCGGTAAACAGCCACCCTTTTTTCTTTTCCCACAGGCAAATCGAACCCACCGTATGCCCCGGGGTTTCCAGCACCTGTAAGTGGATATCCCCTAAGTCAAACCCGTCGCCTTCCCGTACGGGGATAATTTTGGGGGCCGGGCCGGGGGTCCATCCGGCGGGGTCATACCCCCGGGCGATCACCGGCTGCAGGAAAAAGTCGCAGTTCCTGCGGATGTCCTCTTGCGACAGGATGTGGTGCGCCTGCGGTTCATCCATCCACCCCACATAGACCTGTTCGAATTGATTGTTGCCGCTGTTATGATCCACATGGGAATGCGTATTGACTACGAAAAAGGGTTTGTCCCCCAGGATCTTGCGCACAACCGGCTCCAGGGGGCACAGCCCAAACCCGGTATCGAGCAGCAACCCACCTTTCTTTCCCACAATCAGGTACATTACCGTTTTGCCTGCTTCGTTGAGTGCATAGACTCTGTCTTCTACCTGACTGACATGAACTACTTCCACCATATTTGTGGTCTCCTTTCTATTTTCAAAACAGGGGCTTTTACTTACTTAAAAAGGGTAACACACCTTGGTCTTTTTGTCATGGTATTTCCTTGCTTTTCTCCAGTTTTTTCCTGTCGTTTTCCGCCATATGGGAAAAATTCATAAAGTCCCCATTTAATCGCACTTTTTCTTTGGCAATCATTTTTGGGGCTTTTCCGTTGCCTATTTTGGCTTCTCATGGTATAGTATTTATTGTGAATAAACTTTGAACGCGGGCCTTTGGCCTGCTTTTTGTTTTCTTCCCGTTTTCATTGGGAACAATTTTATAGCTTGTATAATTCCGCCGGAATTAGGGGGCGGAAGTTTCTACGCGGCACCCGGTTTTTCCTGTTCGCACTACGAGTTTTTTCCTCAGGCCACCGTCTGCTTGGTTTGCATACGGCGGGATTGAGCCAAATTCGTCTGGTTTTGCCGCGTACAAAAAGTGCGCGGCATTTTTTGTCGTTTTCTATCTGATATGAAGGGGTGTTTCCCCCTTCCATATAAATTTATTAAAGAAGAGGAGCTAATTTGAGATGGAAAAGTTTTTCAAGCTCAAAGAGCACGGCACAACCGTAAAAACGGAATTCTTTGCCGGTCTCACCACCTTCATGGCCATGGCGTACATCCTCATGGTCAATGCAGGCATGTTTGCCGACCCGTTTGGTGACGGCACCCAGGCCCTGGGCGTTTCCTATGGCGCCATCTACATTGCCACGGCTATTTCGGCCATCTTCGGCACGGTCCTGATCGGCCTGCTGGCGAACCTGCCGCTGGCCCAGGCTTCCGGCATGGGGCTGAACGCCTACTTCGTGTATACGGTATGCGTAGGCTTTGGATTCACCTATGCGAACGCCCTGGTCTTTGTTCTGACCGATGGGATTGTGTTCCTGCTGCTCACGGCTACGGGCCTGCGCACCAAGATCTTTAACGCTATCCCCGATGCTGTCCGCATTGCGATTCCCGCCGGTATCGGCCTGTTCATTGCGTTCATCGGCATGCAGAACTGCGGCCTGGTTGTAGCTGATTCTTCTACAGCTGTGGCGCTGGCTTCCATGAACCTGCTGAGCGAAAACGTGAGCTGGGCTACGCTGATGCCTCTGCTCATCACCATTTTCTCCCTGATTGCTATCGCCGTTCTTTCTTACAAAGGCGTGCGCGGTGCAGTGCTGTGGGGCATTTTGGGCGGCGCCGTTGTCTACTATCTGCTGGGCCTGACGATCCCCGGGTTCTTTGACAACATCAGCCTCCAGTCCAACCCCTTGGCTGCTTTCGCCGATTTTGGCAACCTGAGCATTGGCAAAGTCTTCACCGAAGGTTTTGATTTCAGCGGTTATCTGGCCACCCATGATTCGGCAAGCCTGGTGCTGGTATTCATCACCACGTCGCTGGCTTTCTGCATGGTGGATATGTTCGACACCGTGGGCACGCTGTATGGCGCCTGCGCCAGAGGCAACATGCTCACCAAGGAAGGCAAAGTACCGAACATGGAAAAAGCCATGTTTGCTGACGCAGCTGCTACCACGGTCGGCGCTATCTGCGGTACTTCGACCGTAACCACGTTCGTAGAAAGCTCGGCTGGTGTAGCGGAAGGCGGCCGTACGGGTCTGTCCTCCATGTTCACCGCTCTGTTCTTCTTCATTGCCATGTTCCTCAGCCCGGTGGCTTCGCTGATTCCCACCTATGCAACGGCTGCCGCTCTGATCTATGTGGGCGTGCTGATGATGAACTGCGTGAAGAACATCGACTGGCTGAAGATCGATGTGGCTGTGCCTGCGTTCCTGACCATTGCCATGATGGTGTTCACTTACAACATCAGCTTTGGTATTGCTTTCGGTCTGATCAGCTATGTGTTCATCAAGCTGTTCAGCGGCGAAGTCAAAGAAGTTCGTCCGGCTACCTGGGTTATCACCCTGCTGTTTGTCTGCACGTTCCTGTTCACCCACTAAGGTTTGTTAGCCTGAGGGGACTGTGTCGAAAGGGTACCGGCTATCGCTGGTGCTATACGGCATAGCACCTTCCAAACGGCGTCTGTCTTTTCAAGACAGGCGCCGTTTTTTTGTCCTTTCTGGGGGATTGGCACAGAATTTTAGGTGTCAAGATAGATTTGATAGTAGTCTTGACAATTGACAAGATTCACCGATTGCTTTATCATAAGAAAGCAAAATCAATCGGTCCCAACCGAGAACAGAAAGGACTTTTTTCCATGTCTTCCGGTAAAGAAATTGTGCGCCGTTATGCCAAGCGCTATCTGATCGACGCCATGGGGGCCATGGCCCAAGGGCTGTTTGCTTCCCTATTGGTAGGTACGATCATCTCGACCATTGGCACCCAATGCGGGCTGCCCCTGCTGGTGGAAATCGGGGGGTATGCCAAAGCGATGGCCGGCCCGGCCATGGCTGTAGCTATTGGGTATGCCCTGAAGGCTTCGCCTCTGGTGCTGTTTTCCCTCGCCGCGGTGGGCCACGTAGCCAATACCTTAGGGGGGCGCGGCGGTCCGCTGGCTGTGCTAATTTTGGCGATCATTGCCCACGAAGTGGGGATGCTGGTCAGTAAAAAAACAAAAATCGATATTCTGGTTACGCCGGTTGTCACCTTGCTCACGGGCGCGCTGCTGTCGTACCTGATTGCACCGGCCATTGGCCAGGCGGCCGCTTGGTTGGGCGATTTGATCCGGTGGGGCACGACCCAGCAACCGCTGCTCATGGGTATTCTGGTTTCGGTACTGGTCGGCATTGCCCTGACGTTGCCCATCAGCAGCGCCGCGATTTGCGAAGCGCTGGGTCTGGTGGGCCTGGCCGGCGGCGCGGCGGTGGCCGGCTGCTGCGCGCAGATGGTCGGTTTTGCCATTATCAGTTTCCGCGAAAACCGTTGGGGCGGACTGGTGGCTCAGGGGCTGGGCACTTCCATGCTGCAGGTTCCCAACATTGTGCGCAACCCGCGTATTTGGCTGGCCCCCACACTGGCGTCTGCCATTACGGGACCTTTGGCTACCTGCGTGTTCCATTTAGAAATGAACGGGGCGGCGATTTCCAGCGGTATGGGCACCTGCGGCCTGGTAGGACAGATCGGGGTCTATACCGGTTGGGTACAGGAAATCGCCGACGGCACCCGTTCGGCGATCACCGCTATGGATTGGATCGGGCTTGTGCTGATCTGCTTTATTCTGCCGGCCCTGCTCTCGCTGCTGTTCGACCGGCTGTTCCGCCGTTTGGGATGGGTTAAAGACGGCGATATGGCGCTAAATCTGTAATTTTTTTCAATCAAACGAAAAAAGCCGCCTTTTTGGCGGCTTTTTTCGCGCAATTTTTCTTTTCCTCTTTACTTGGCGGCGGGAAAACTGGTATAATCATGAGCAAAGAGGTTTGGTACATACACTGTATCACTTTTTTATTTTATTTACTTGAGGAGGTTATTTTCTATGTTCTGTCCCCATTGCGGCAACAGCATAGCCGACAACACCAAGTTCTGTCCGTTCTGCGGCGCATCGACGGGCGCTTCGGATGCAGCGGCTCCCCAGACGAACCCGACGGCTTCGTACTCGGACCCCTACGCATCTCAGGCTCCTACCAACACTCCGCCTACTTACACCCCGCCGCAGCAGCCTTCCACCCCGCCCAGCTACATGCCGAACTTTAATGCAGCTGGCCTGGCCAAGGTTCCCAAAGCAAAATACACCAACATCGTAGCCATTATCGCTGCTGTGGTGTTCTTCATCTCCATGTTCCTGCCGTTTATCTCGGCATCGGCTATGGGCTTTACGCAAAGTGCTACGTTTATGGACTGCATTGCCACTGGTGATCCGCTGCTGGTCATCATGATCCTGTTCATGATTGTCATCATCATCCTGCAGGCCGCCAAAGCCCCGCAGGCTGCTACGATTGTGCTGGCCGCCCTTTCGCTTATCTTCTTGCTGATTGAAGTAGGCGTTGCCAACAGCATGGTAAGTGATTATTCGTCTATGGGCGTAAGCGTTTCCTATTCCTTCGGTTTCTGGCTGATGCTGCTGGCGCACATCGCTATCCTGGCATCGGGCCCGATTCACAAGGCGGTTGTCAAAAAATAAAATGCTATTTTTTCTGGGGCTGTTATGAAAACAGCCCCTTTTTTTATTCACTTTGGAATCTATGTGCCACCCTTCGGGGTAGCTTTTTTGAGGAAAACAGGTTTTCTTTGCTTCCTTTGACAGGAACTGCTATAATGATAGGCATGTTATGTGTTTATTGAGGAGGTCCTTTTCATGTTCTGTTCCCGTTGTGGCAAAACCATACCTGGTACTTCTAAATTTTGCCCCTATTGTGGCGCTTCGGTATCCCCCGCTACGCCGCCGGTTTCTCACCCAAATGCTTATTCCCCTTTTACCAGAACGCAACCTTCGTATTCGCATCCGCCCTATACGCAGCCCCTGGTAAAAAATCAAGCTTCAAAGGTGCGCTATACCAACTCCATCGCATTGCTGGGGGTGGCGGCCTTTGTCCTTTCCCTCTTCTTGCCGTTTTTAACCGTTTCGGGTATGGGTGAGCGTCAATCCGCCTCGTTTATCAATCTGTTTGCCCCCGACAGTCCTCTGGCCGTGATGATCCTTTTGCTGCTATGCATGGCTGTGATTCTTATACTGCAAGTGGCCAAAGCACCCCAGCCGGCTACCATAGTGATGGCGGTCCTTTCCCTGATTTTATTGCTCATTTTTGCGGGGATTATCAATAGCACCATACAGGACGCTGCGAGCGCCTATCAAGATAACGCAACCACGCTGTTTTATTATGGCATTACCGATGTCGACATCAGCTTTTTCTTTTCCGTTGGATTTTGGCTGATGCTCCTGTCGCACATCGTTATTTTGTTTTCGTCCCCCCTGCACAAAGCCATAGCAAAAAAATAAAGGGGGCTTTTAAAAGGAATCCCCTACCCGATACTTAGAAAGGAAGCGATAAAAGCATGGTTTGTACGAAATGCGGCCATACCATTCCCCAAAATAACCGGTTCTGCCCGTACTGCGGCACCCCGGTTCCCACGGTATCCAGTCATACCGTATCCCCCTCTGTCAGAAAGGAACACCCTGTTTTTTCCCAAGCCCGGTGGAAAAAAGAGTTAAAATTTCAAAAAGAACCGCAAAACGCCTTTGCATTAGCAGGGGGGCTTTTGTGTGTTGTCGCGCTTTTTCTTCCCTTTTTAACAGCTTCTTCCTCCGGTCTGCAGTACTCCCTTTCGCTCTTTGATACCGTTACACAAGTGGGCATGGATCTGGCCCTTTGGTTTTTGTTTCTGAGCATAGCTGCCATAATTGTACTGCAATTTTTGCGGCTTCCGCCCTTTATTTCCGCGGTGCTGGCCATTTTAGGCCTTGTGCTATTGATGATGGAAGTAATCACCGCCCATGACACTATGCAGGCGTACACGCTTTCCGGCGTCACGATGTCGTATTCCTTTGGTTTCTATCTGCTGATCATAGCGTTGCTTCTGGTGCTATTTTCCGGTCCCATTCAAAATTGGAAGAAGCGCCATTAACGGTCCCTTTTCATGGCTGCTGCCCACGTAAGGTAGCGGCCTTACTCTATCGATTTTAGAAGGAGACTTTTTCATGTCCGTCCGCGGCAATACCCGTTTTACCTTTTACGCCTGTTATCTGGGGTACGTCTCCCAAGCGATTGTCAATAACTTTGTTCCCCTCTTATTTTTGACGTTGCAGGACACGTTTTCCCTTTCGCTTTCACAAATCACCTTGTTGACCACCGTCAATTTTGGCATTCAGCTGCTGGTGGATTTGCTTTCTGCCGGATTTGTGGACCGGATTGGGTACCGGGCCAGCGCCGTTCTGGCCCATGTGCTCATTGGGTTGGGACTGGTTGGGCTCACCATTCTGCCCGGCTGCTTTGCTAACCCCTATACCGGTTTACTTGCAGCCATTTGCCTGTATGCCATCGGCGGCGGGCTGACGGAAGTCCTCATCAGCCCCATTGTAGAAGCCTGCCCCGGGGAGGGGAAGGCCGCCGCCATGAGCCTGTTGCACTCTTTTTACTGCTGGGGCCATGTGTTTGTGGTGCTGCTGTCTACGGCCTTTTTCGTACTTTTTGGCACCCAGTGCTGGACTTGGCTGGCGCTCGTGTGGGCCATTTTGCCTCTTGGCAACGCGGTGTTGTTTACCCAGGTCCCCATCTATTCCCTGATGGAAAAAGGGGAACCCGGCATGCGCATTCCCGAGCTCTTACGCAGCCGGATTTTCTGGGTTCTGATGCTCTTGATGTTGTGCGCCGGGGCCAGTGAGCAGGGCATGAGCCAGTGGGCTTCTTCTTTCGCCGAATCGGGGCTGCACGTGAGCAAAACCGTGGGCGATCTGGCCGGTCCGTGCAGCTTTGCCGCCATGATGGGGCTTTCCCGGCTCCTATATGCCAAATTTGCCCACCGGCTGGCACTTTTCCGCGCCATGGCGTTGAGCACCGGTTTGTGTGTGGTGTGCTACTTGACCGCTGCCCTCTCTTCCCAAGCCGTGCTGGGGCTTCTGGGGTGTGCGCTGTGCGGGTTTTCCGTGGGCATTTTGTGGCCGGGTACCTTCAGCATGGCTGCCGCTGTACTGCGCCGGGGCGGTACCGCGCTGTATGCATTTTTGGCCCTGGCGGGCGACCTGGGGTGTTCCAGCGGCCCCACCACGGTGGGCTTCGCGGCCAGCGTAATGGGCGGCCAGCTGCGCAGCGGGCTGTTGTGCGCGATTCTCTTCCCCGCGCTGCTGTTTGTGGGGTTAGGGCTATACCACCGGTGCCGGAAGGGCTCTTGCCGCCCGGACCATTCCGTGTTACAATAAGGCCACGCGATAACATGCATCCTGTGAAAGGGGACTTCCTATGAAACTGCTAATTGCTTCGGATATTCACGGCTCCGCCTTGTGGTGCCAAAAACTGTTGGATGCTTTCGAAAGAGAAGGCGCCGAAAAAATGCTGCTGCTGGGGGATTTTCTATACCACGGCCCCCGCAATGACTTGCCCGACGAATACAACCCCAAAAAGGTAATCGCCCTGCTTTCGGCGTACCAGGACCGTATTCTGGCCGTGCGCGGCAACTGCGACGGGGATGTGGATCAAATGGTCCTGCCCTTCCCCATTATGGCCGAATACGCCGTGCTGCAGCTGGGCGGCCGTACGATCTATGCCACCCACGGGCACATATTCAACCCCCAAAACCGGCCGCCTCTGCAAAAGGGCGATATCCTGTTAAACGGCCACACCCATGTACCGGCTTTTCGGGAAGAAGACGGATTTTTCTACATGAACCCGGGCTCGGTCTCCATTCCGAAGGAAAACAGCTGCCACCAGTACATTTTGATGGATGGCAACACGTTTACCATGAAGGATATGGACGGGCAGATTTTGCAAAGCGTCACACTGGATTAAAAAAAGCGCCTTCCGTTTTCGGAAGGCGCTTTTTTCGGCTTACACTATCGTTATTAGATGACCATGCCGCCGTTGACCCCCAACACCTGACCGGTAATAAACGAAGCGGCATCCGACGCTAAAAACACCGCCGCTTCTGCCACATCCGCGGGGGTACCAATGCGCATCAGGGGCGTTTCTTCCCGCAGTTCTTCCATGGTTTCCGGGGATAGAAAGCCGTTCATGGGGGTATCAATCACGCCGGGGGCGATGCAGTTGACCCGGATATGCGAAGGCCCTTCTTCTTTGGCCAAGGCTTTTGTCAGCCCGATGACCGCTGCTTTCGCGGCCGAGTAGGCCACTTCGCACGAGGCCCCCACCTGCCCCCACATGGAGCTGATATTGATAATCGCCCCGCTCTGGCGGCGGATCATCCCGGGCAATACCGCCCGGCAGCACAGGAACACCCCGGTGACATCCACCGAAAAAAGATCGTTCCAATCCTGCAGCGTCAGATCGGTAAACAGTTTCTGCTGGGCAATCCCGGCGTTATTAACCAGTACGTCGACATGGGAAAATTCCCGTTCAGCCGCCTGTACCAGGGCGGTCACGTCCTCTTCCCGCCTTACATCTGCCGGTAGGCATAAACACGGACAGCCGTCTTCGCGCAGTTCTTCACACAGTGCCTGTGCTTCCCGCTCATGAGTGTGGTATTGCAGGCACAGGGCATACCCGGCCCGGGCAAACGCCCGGGCCGTTTCTTTTCCAATCCCCTGGGACGCCCCGGTAATCAAAGCTGTTTTCATGACACACGGTTCCTTTCTTACTCCATATTGCCCGAAAGCAGCATCAAAGCGGTCAGTGCCGCCAGAGGGGCGGTTTCTGTGCGCAAAATGCGGGGCCCCAGGGTAGCGGTTTCGGCCCCGGCATCCTGCAGCACCTGCAAATCGGCTTCATCCAGCCCGCCTTCCGGCCCGATAAACACCGAAACCGTCTCGCCGGGGGTAAGGCTGTCCGCTAACTGCCGCAGGCTTTGGCCGCCGCCCTCATAAAATACCAGCACCCGCCCGGCTTTGGCGGCGCGCTCCACCGCTTTTTTCAGGGGCATGGGTTCCTGTACCGTGGGAATCCGTCCCCGCCCGCTCTGCTGGGCCGCTTCCCGGGCGATTTTCTGCCAGCGCACGGTTTTCTTCTTGGCTCCGGCCTCATCGGGCCGGGAAATACAGCGGCGCATCACGGTAGGGACAATCTCGATAGCCCCCAGTTCCACGCTTTTCTGCACGATCAGGTCCATTTTGTCGGATTTAGGTACCCCCTGATAGAGCACCACCGGCAAATCGGGCTCGCTGTGGCTGGGGGCGCGATGCAGCACCGCGCCTTCCACCCGGTCAGGCCCAATCTGTTCGATCACACACACAGCGTCCATGCCGTTTCCATCGCACAGCGTCAGTTCTTCCCCCGGCTGCATGCGCAGGCTTTTGGCCGCATGGCGGGCGTTTTCTCCGGTGAGCACAAACCGGTCTCCGGCAAATTCCTCAGTAAAAAAGCGGGGCATGGCCTTTCAAACTCCCTTCATCGGATAAAATTCGTAAAGATTTGCGGTTCCTGCTGGGGCTTTTCCACTTGGCCTTCGGCCACCTGCAAACAGCGCAGGAGCCAAGCGAGGTTATCCGCCAGCGTGCGCATGGTTTGTAACCCTTCTTCATCCCGGCGTACCTCTTCCGGCGTGTTGCCGTGCACGCTGTTCCAATACTGGCTGCTGACCACCGGCATGGAGGTAATCGTAAAATATTTATTCAGCCGGTCAAACGTTGCGCTGGCCCCACCCCGGCGGCAGCTGACAACCGCCGCCCCGGGCTTTAAGGCAAACGTCTTACCCGCGGCGTAAAACACCCGGTCCAGCAAACTGAGCAGCGAGCCGTTGGGCCCGGCATAATACACCGGGGAACCGATGACCACGGCGTCGGATTGCTGGATTTTTTCGATGCAGGCGTTTACGCCGTCTTTGTCGCCAAATACACATTTCCCCTTGCCCTTACAGGCGCCACAGGCTGTGCAGCCGCCAATGGGTTTCGCGCCAATCCAGAAGATTTCGCTTTCAATGCCGCCGCGCAATAGCTGCCGCGAGACTTCCCACAACGCCGTATAGGTGCAGCCCTTTTCATGAGGACTGCCATTGATTAGTAAAACTTTCATTTGATTTCCTTCCTGTCTATCATCGCCTCAATCCACCGATTTGAGCGATTCGACCATATTGATCTTTTTTAATTTGCGGTCGATGACCCGGTCTACAATCAGAGAAAATAGCCACGTAATCACAGCGCTAATGATGAAACTAAGCACTTTTACCGTGTGGCCAAACATTACACTGTCGATTTCCACCGTATTGATTACAAAGCCGTGCAAGACCACCCCGAGCGCCAGCCCAAACACACAGCCAATCAAGGTGAGCAGTAGCGTTTCGCGGTAGACATAGGCATTGACTTCCCGGTCGGTAAAGCCCAACACTTTCATGGTAGCAATTTCCCGCTGGCGTTCGGTCACATTGATGTTTGTCAGGTTATACAGCACAATAAACGCCAGCATCCCGGCACACAGAATGATAACCAGCACCACGTAATTCAGCGATTGCAGCATGCGGTCAAAATCGCTGGCATTTTGCTCAATATCGGCAAAGGTGGTGATGTCGTCGCTGCTCTTGAGCGCCCCTTCTACCACGCTTTCATGGTCGTCATCGGTAATCACCATCAGCCGGTTCATGGAGGGAGCGTGCCCGGTCACCTTTTCGTACACCTGCGGGGCCATATAGATATAATCGTAAATATAGTGTTCCACCACACCGGTAACCTTCACGTCATAGTGTTTGTCATCCTCCGTGAAGGTGATGGTATCACCTGCCTGTACCCCCAGTTTATTGCTGAGCTTTTCGCTGAGCAATACGCCGTCTTGATCAAACGGCACGGGCGTATGGCCTTCCCGGGTACGGAATGTGAGAAATTGGGTGGTTTTTTCCGTGTCTTCCGGTACCATCAAATACACGCTGTAGGTATCGCCCCCTGCCTTGCAGTCTACCATCACAGTCCGGCTGCGCAAATACTCGGCCTGGGTGCCCGCCAGTAACGAATCGGCCTGCGCGGATGTAAAACCTTCTTCCGTGGTGGCTTCGTACTGGTAGGTGGATAGTTCCCGGTATTCCAAATTGACAATATCCGAAATCGAATCCTTAATGCCAAAGCCCGTTAAAAGCAGCGCCGTACAACCGGTGATCCCGGTTACCGTCATAATCAGCCGCTTTTTATACCGGAACAGGTTGCGCACCGTCACTTTGCGGGTAAACGACAGCCGCTTCCAGATAAACGGGATGTGTTCCAGCAGCACATGTTTGCCGGCTTTGGGCGCCCGCGGCATCATCAAGGTGGCGGGTACTTCCCGCAGATGATCCAGCACCGCAAAAATCGTGGCCGCCAGAGTACTCACCATAAAAATCAGCAGCGCCCAAAACGCCATATCAAACCGGAACGGCGAATGTAGATCCGGTACCGTGTACATCAGCCGGTAGGCATTCCACACCACCTGCGGCAGGGCAAAAAAGCCAATGGCCGGGCCGATCAAGCACCCGAGCACCGTGGGGACCGAGGCGTACCACAGGTATTTGGACAAAATCCGTCCGCTGCCATACCCCAGCGCCTTATACGTACCGATCAGCACCCGTTCTTCTTCCACATACCGGGTCATGGTCGTCAGTACCACCAGCACGGCCACCAGGAAGAAAATCACCGGGAACACGGTACACAGGGAATCGAGCCGCTGGGAATCCTGCTTCATGCTGGCAAACCCCACATTGGCGTCCCGGTCCAGTACGTACCATTCCCCTTCGCCGATGTCATCCACCTGTTTTTGTGCGTCTTCCAGCTCCTCGGCCCCTTTTTGCAGCTCCTCTTCGGCGGTCTTTTTCCCGTCTTCCCATTCCTTCCGTTTTTCTTCCAGGGTCGCGCGGGCTTCTTCCAGCTGGCTTTCGCCGTCGGCTGTCTGCTCTTTGGCCTGCATCAGCGCCAGCAGCCCATCCTGATACGCCTGATCACCGGCCCGCAGCTCTTCGTAACTCGCTTGCAGCGTTTCTTCCGCCGCGGCGAGCTCTTCTTCGGCATCGGCCGCCTGCTGCTCATAGGTCTGCCGGGCCTGTTGCAGCTGCTCCTTGGCCGCCGCCAGTTCCCCTTCGGCTTCTTTGAGCTGTGCCTTAGTGTCGCTGTAGGTTTTTTCCATGTCTTGCACCATGGTGATGAGATCCGCCGCTTCTTTGGGCAGCTTCTCTTCATACGATGCCAGCACCGACAGCCATGTGTCTATATCCTCCTCGGAGGGCTCTTCGGCATTTTGCACCCATTGCTGTACTTGCTGGATGGCGGCCGCCACCTCTGGGGGCATATCCGGCGAATCGGTGGGGATGGCGGCGATCACTTTCAGCAGCTGCTGTTCCAGAGATTCCAACTGCTCCTGCTGCTGCGACAGCGTGGATACCGCAGTTTCATATGTGGCCGACTGCACTTCATACGCCGTTTCCCCGTCTTCCAGCTGGATGCGGGCGCTTTCCAGCGCTTCTTCCGCTTCCTCCCTTTTTTGCTCCAAGGCCTCTTTGCCGGCATCATACTGATCCCATCCATCGGCAAGCTGTTTTTTAGTATCCTCAAGCGTTTTTTCGTTTGTTTCAATTTCTTCTTGGGCCTTTTGGAGAGTATCGGCTTGTTTATCCAGCTCTTCCTGGCCGTCTATGAGTTGCTGCTCGGCTTCGTCGAGCTGCTGAGTGACTTCCTCTTTCTGGTCTTCATACTCTTTAGTCGCTTTATCCAGTTCTTCCTGAGCGCTGCTGACCAGTTCTTCCCGGCGCTGTGGCGCCCGGGTATCCGCCAAATCTTCCAACCGGCCGGTAACCGCCGAAACCGTGTCCTCATATTCGCCCGAAAAAGCATCCATATCCCGGGCGCCATCCACTGTCAGAAGCAAATCGGTATAAAAGCCCACGGTGAATTCGTCGGGCAGCACGTAGGCATACAGGCCCACCCGCCCGCTGCCAATGGAGCTGGTCCCCAGGGAAAACGACAAGTAGTATGGAGTTTCCACGAGCCCCACAATGGTATAGGAATCGGCCTGCAGCCCGGTATCCGTTTCGTCGCCATTGTCCTCTTCGGTAACCAGCTGCAGTTTGTCCCCCACCTGCGCCGCCGTACCGGCAATGGTGGAGCCGGTCCCGATCACGCATTCCCCTGCTTTTTCGGGCATGCGTCCTTCCACCAGCACCGGGGTATTCAGTTGGGGGACCCCGTCTTCCGGCAAACTGTGGAACCGGGCCACGGTTTCGTCGCTATCGTTAATGGTGACCGACACATCCTGCCGGTACCCGGACATGACGTCCTGGACGCCTTTTACGTCTTCGATAGCCTTTACATCATCCTCGGAAAAGCCCAGGGTGGACAAAATCTCCACATCCATCATGGATGCGTTGTCGCAGTAGGCGTCGGTCGTTTCGCGCATATCCGTACCCGCGGCGTTCAGCCCGCAAAAAAAGCCGGCCCCCAGGGCCACAATGCCAAAAATAGCCAGAAACCGGCTTTGGGATTTTCGAACCGAGCGCAGAATATCCTTCGTAAAACTTTTCATCTTTTACCATTCAATCCTTTCCGCCGAAACCGGTTCCTGATTCAGCGTAATATCCGCGACTTTGCCGTTGCGGATATGGATCACCCGGTCCGCCATGGCGGTAAACGCCTGGTTATGTGTGATGACAATCACGGTTTTGCCCCGTTTGCGGCAGGTATCCTGCAACAGCTGCAAAACCGCTTTGCCGGTGACGTAATCAAGGGCCCCGGTCGGTTCGTCGCACAACAGGAGCTTGGGGTTTTTAGCCAAGGCCCGGGCAATCGCCACCCGCTGCTGCTCCCCGCCGGACAACTGGGCGGGGAAATTGCTCATGCGGTCTTTAAGCCCCACTTCTTCCAGTACCTGCTCCGCCGGCAACGGGTCGCGGCAGATCTGTGCCGCCAGCTCTACATTTTCCAGCGCCGTCAGGTTTTGTACCAAATTATAAAACTGAAAAACAAACCCCACATCATACCGGCGGTACTGGGTCAGCTGCCGGTTATTGTATTCGCTGATCCGCTCCCCATCCAGGCAGATACTGCCGGATGTGGGCGTATCGATACCCCCCAGAATATTCAGCACCGTGGTTTTCCCGGCACCACTGGGGCCCACGATTACCACAAATTCCCCTTGCTCAATGGTAAAGGTCACACCGTCGGCGGCCGCGACCCGGTTTTCCCCCATCTGGTAAATTTTTGTCACGTGGTCAAATTCTACAAACGCCATGTTGTGTGCTCCTTTCCGTCCGGTTACAGCCCGTGGGCATCAAAATACGAAAGAAAATGCAAAACTTGCAGCTTTTCACCCAGAAGCTGCCGGTGGGTGGCGGTCTTTTCCTTCCCGTTCCGTTTCAATTCCTCGATATGGGCGGTAGTCCTGGCCAGCTGCTGCCGGATTTGTTCGTGCATATCCTCATACCGCGCCAACCGTTCCAGGATCTGCTCATCCTGTACACCAGGGGCTTTCTGTACGGTTTTTTCTTCCGTTCGCTGTGTCAGCCTTTGCATGAAAACCGGGCCTCCTTTTCGGATATACCATAGATTTTTAACGAAAACCTTTCTATTTTCGTTAAAAATTTGCATGTTTATCAGTATAGGGGACAATTATGAATACCGTTTGTCTATTTTTCCCTTTTCGTTATTTTTTCAGCAAAAAGCGGGTTGTCCCTTCATTGAGGGTAGGCAGTTTGGTTTTTACCCGCGGGTGGGTAAACTCCTTTCGCACCATATCTCTGAGAGCCGTACCTCGGGTATACCCATGAATAACCACCACTTCCTGAATATCCGGCCCCGCATGAGTCAGCAGATGGGAGAGCCGGTAGGCCGCATCTTCCCGCATAAGCCCATGCAAATCCACTTCGATTTTCCCCGGCATTTTTTTGACGCGCATGCTATTTTCGTCCTTTCTTTTTCTAATACGTTAAGTATACTGCTTATTTAGAAAAAATGTAATGAAAAAATATAGAAACTATGCTATACTGTGGGTAATATCGATAGAGAGAGGCAGGGGACGCGCGCTGTGAAAGTTGTGGATATACGGAATTTGGTGACCGCCAGCAGCGTGGAATTGATCCGCGTCAGTGATACGAACATTTGCTACGCGGAAGAAAAAAATGAAGAAGGCCACAATAGTCTGTTTCTCCTGTCTTATGACCGCATGACCCGCCGGGAAACGATTATTGCCAACTACTTTCTGACTGACCCTTCTTATGTGCAGCACTACACACTGATGGGCCAGGACCTCATCATCGTGATGGAAAATGGCGGCAGTGTGATTTGGGTCCTGCGCCTGGATGTGGAAACCGGGGAAGAGAAGAACCTGGAAGAAATCCACCTGATCGGTTCCTTTGCCGGCAGCATAGTGCTCAGCCGTTCCCAGCTGTTGCTTTTTACCGGGGAAAACGAAGCCCACAAACACCTGTTTGACGATTACCGGTCCCTGACCGGCCTTTCCCAGGTGGTGTATTTGTACGATATTGACCAGCACCGGTATGTCTATGTGCGCGACCCTCGGGTGTGTGCGTTGCACCCCGACCAAATTTCGCTGTTTGTTTCCGGTGGGGAAAGCCAGCTGCTGATTCAGAACACCTACGGCAGTGAACAGGAAAAAGAAAATTGCTACCGGGACCGCCGCTGGCTGGGCGACCGCATATGTGACCAGATTTGGGCCTGCCCGCTGTCTTCCTTTTTGGCGGCCGCCGAAAAACAGGAAGAATACCTGCCCCTTGTCCATCTATTCGGTACCGACACAAATTCCATGATCCGCCTGTGCGGGGAAAATGCCCGGTACTTGTACTTCAAGGCCGTATATTTCCCCCGGGACGATGAACGCATTGTCGCCGTGGAAAAAGAAACCGGGGAACGGTCCATTGCGGCGGTGCTGCGAAGGGATGACGAAACCAGCTTCACCTTTTTTGAACGGAACACCGGCCGCGCCTACCGCCTGCAGGAGGGGCGGCGCACCTACCAGATTACCGGTGTGCTCAATTCCCACGTAAAAGCGGAATACAGCCGCGACCTGGGGCGTCCCATCGGCTGTGCCGAGGACCGGTACCTGGTGGCAAAATACGTAATGAGCGACGAAAAGGATTCGTTTGTGTTCCATTCGATTTTTGACTGTGAAACCGGCGACCAGCAGAGTTATGAATGCCGCGCCGCTGTCAAAGACGACACGATTATTCTGTACTGACCATAAAAAAGAGCGGTTCTCTTCCACGTGGAAGAGAACCGCTCTTTTTTATTATTGAAACAGGCCGCTTTTGGCAATGCGATCGGCCGCTTCCAGAATGACATCTTCATCCTGCACCAGCGCAAGGCGCACATACCCTTCCCCGGACGGGCCAAACCCGCTGCCCGGCGTGACCAGCACTCCGGTTTTTTCCAGCAGCGCCAAGGCAAACTCCTGGGACGACGGGAACGTTTTCGGAATGGCCGCCCACGCGAACATGGTCGCTTTGGGCGGATCGATCACCCAACCGGCCTTAGAAAAGCTGCGGCACAGGGCG
Source organism: uncultured Clostridia bacterium (assembly GCA_930990065.1). Lineage (GTDB taxonomy): Bacteria > Bacillota > Clostridia > Oscillospirales > Acutalibacteraceae > Heritagella > Heritagella caecorum. The sequence continues at coordinate 21,036 of CAKNOA010000003.1, forward strand.
TCCCGCCGGTGCTGGTAGGCCTGGCGCGTGCGCTCCACACAGCTCTGGTCACCGGTAATGGCTTCGATGGCCGCCTGCTGCACCGGCAGGAACATGCCGTAATCCATGTTGGATTTGAGCAGTTTCAGCTTTTCGACCATCTCCCGGTTCCCCAGGCAGAAACCCACCCGGGCTCCGGCCATGCCGTAGGTCTTCGACAGGGAATTAAATTCCACCCCCACATCCACAGCACCGGGGTAGGAAAGAAAACTGCCGCCTTTCACCCCGTCAAAAGTCAGTTCGCTATAGGCGTTGTCGTGCAGCACCATAATGTCATACGTACGGGCAAATTCGATCAGCTCCCGGTAAAACGAGGGCGGTGCAATGGCGCAGGTGGGGTTATTGGGGTACGAAACGATCATCAGCTTGGCCCGGCGCGCCGTTTCGGGATCGATGGCCGAGAAATCGATGAGATAGTCGTTTTCTTTTCTCAGCGGCATGTACGATAGCTGGGCACCGGCGATCCGGGGGCCGTCGGCAAACACGGGATAACAGGGGTCGGGCACCAGCACGATATCGCCGGGATCGGCGACCGTCAGGGCAATGTGGGACAGCCCTTCCTGAGACCCCATGAGCGAACACACCTGGGTGTCCGGGTCCAGTTCCACCCCATAGCGCCGCCGGTACCAAATGGTCGCCGCTTTTTGCAGCGCCGAGGTATCGCGAATGGCATAGACATAACTTTTCGGGTCCAACGCCGCCTGGCTGAGCACCTGGCGGATACGTTCTTCGGGGGGAATATTGGGCGTTCCCACCGAAAGGTCGATTACGGATACCCCTTGTGCTTCTTTTTCCTGTTTTTTCTGCAGCAGAACCGAAAAAATCCCGGTTCCAAATGCCTCCATCCGATTGGCAAAATGCATGTTTTCCGCTTCCTTTTTTGTTTATCATTCCCGCCCGGAAAGCCCTTTGCCTTCCCGGATATAGACGGTAATATACACCCTTTTTTCTTCGATTTTCGCGCTACCTCTTTTTTGCAGGGCTAAACGCGGCAAGCACAAGACTGTACCGCTGCGCACCCCCACCGGAATCTGTACGGGCACCGGTTCATATCCGGGCAGCAGCAGATCCCGTTTGCCTCCTTCGTGGGCCTGGGCCGCTGAAATCGTCATATGCACCCGTAAGGTTTTTTCCGGCAGGGAAGGGCGGCTTTCTTTATCCATGGCCTGCCGGGCGTTGTGAAAAGCCAATACGGCAGTTTGGGGGGCCGGAATGCCCCGCAGCCGGATGCCCCCGGAGAGCGTGCCCACCCACAAGGTGTGATCGTTTCCACCTTCCAGTTCTACCACCTGCCACAGCCGGTAGTCAAACGGTTCCCCTTGGGCAAATCCATAGACCCGGCGGTCCGTGATGACCAACCGGTTTCGCTTGGCCAAATCTTTTCGGCGGCAGAAAAATGTGTCGCCCATAACAGCCCCCAATGCCAGCACCAAAGCCAGCCCCATGGCAGCCCCCCAATAGGAACCCGTCAGCGACCGGTCAAACCCCAGCCACCAGTTAGATGCCGTACAGAGTATGAGGTAAACGGCCCCTATACCCAGCAGGGCACAGAGCCCGATGCCCAAGGTATAGATCACCTGCCGCCCGGGGCTCTTCCAAAAAACGGTTTCGGCTGCCACCTTCTACCTCCTCTCTCAAAAACAGCGCTTCTCCTTTCGATTCAAAGCGAAAAGAGGAGCGCCGTTTTTTATCGGTCTGTCTTTACGGTTCGTTACTTTTGCAGCAGCGGATCTTCCCCGGTATAATCATCGGGCAAAGACGCCGTCTCTTCGAACGAGTCTTCATAAATAAAGTGATTGAGCAGCTGGGAGTTCTTTTCCAGGTCGGGGATCAGCACCGACGCCTTCATCCCGCTGATAATCACACTGGTACCCGTGTGGTACTGGTTATCGGGCATTTGCAGTTCCAGCATGTCATACCCCAGATAAGCGGGGGCTTCATACACGATCTGCAGCATTTCGTCTGGGCTAATGTTGCTGATAATATACGGTACCACCTGATTGGCAATATTCAGCAGGGTGTTGACGTCCGATCCCTTCAGATTTTCCATCACCAAATCGATCACATGGCGCTGCCGTTTGGTGCGGCCGTAATCGGAATAGTACACTTTCCCGGTTTCCGGGTCGGTATAATCCTGCATACGAATGCGGGCATAGTACCGGGCCTGCTTGCTGGTGAGTTTATGGGTACCCGCCGTGACATACAGGGAAGGATCTTCGCCGGATTTGCGGTTGATCTCATCGGCTTCTCCCGCACTCAAATTCACTTCGATGCCGCCTAACGCTTCAATAATCGAGGGAAACGCTTCAAAATCGATGATGACGTATTTGTCGATATCCACCCCGAAGTTCTTTTCAATGGTTTTTACCAATAGCGGCGCTCCGCCTAGGGAATAGGCCACATTGATGCGGTTGTTAGCATACCCGGGAATCGACAGGTACATATCGCGCATAAACGATGTCACTTTGATCTTCTGGTGCCGTTTATCGATGGAAATGAGCAGCATCGAGTCGCTGCGGCCCACGTCGTTTTCCTGGTAATCATCCACACCCAAGAGCAAGATATTCATGACCTGGTCGTCATGGTACAGCCCGTCTTTCATGTAGGCGTCGCCTTCGGCCACCACACTGGTTTCGCCATTTTGATCGTCACCGGACGCAGCATTGTCGCTCTGGCTGCTCTCATCGGGCACATAATGGTACCCGGACAATAGGCTATTCGCACGCAGAGCCAAAGCGCCTGCTACCACGCAAACCACGCTAAACAAACTGATGACAATGCTGGCCACCATGCGCTTGCGGCTTTTTTTCGGTTTTTCCCCTTTCGGATCACGTTCACTGTGGGAAAAGATCTCTTCCTGTTCGGCCTGATTGTCCGGCTCAGCGGTATTGGGCGAAAAATCTTCCGGCATTTCGCCCGTTCCGTTTTTCTTTTCTTCTTCCTGCATTGGACGGTTCCTCCCTCTTTGTCAACAGCGTGTCGGCACGAAATCAGGGCCGTTTTTCATTCGATTTCAACATTATATGCCTATCTTCGTATTCTTTAATTCTTTTAAAGAAATATTGAGCTCTGGCCTTCAAATTTTGGGATTTCTTTGCATTTTTTGGGGAAAAGGGGCGCTGTCCTTTCTATTTTGTCCCCTATCGCTTGGCTTTTCCCAGAAAAAGCCCTTTCCCGCTCTTCCCTCTTCTCTTTTTCGTGTGCTATAATGGCTGTGGTTATTCGCTATTTTGGCAAAAATGAAGGAGGAGCCTTTATATGCAGCATCTATCAAACGGGGCGGTCCGCCGCCGTTTTCGAGATAACAGCTACCTGCACGCCTTTTTGTTGGGGCTGATGATGTCGTTCGTTGTCTTTCTGCCCTTTGTGGTGGTGGATAACGGCCTATTTTTGTATTACGGGGACTTTAACGTCCAACAGGTCTCCTTTTATCAGTTGTGCCACGATGCGATTCGCAACGGAGAATGGGGTTGGAGCCACCTGACCGATTTGGGGGCCAACTTCATCGGTTCCTATTCGTTTTATTTGCTGGGGAGCCCGTTTTTCTGGCTCACGATTCCATTCCCCAGTGAAGCGGTCCCGTATCTAATGGCGCCGCTGCTGGTATTAAAATTCGCCTGTGCCACTTTAACGGGGTATATCTATCTGCGCCGGTATGCAAAAACCGATACCCTCGGACTTGTGGGCGCTATTTTGTACGCCTTTTCCGGCTTTTCTTCTTATAATGTCTTTTTTAACCATTTTCATGAAGTCATTGTTTTCTTCCCCCTGCTGATCTGGGCCATGGATGAATACATGGAAAAACGCCGCCGCGGCATTTTTGCCTTGATGGTCTTTGCCTGTTGCTTTGTGAATTACTACTTCTTCACCGGTATGGTTACATTCTGCATTCTGTACTGGCTCATCCGCATGTTTGCTCATTCCTGGCAGCCCATCAGTGTGAAAGACTTTCTGCTGCTCTTATTCGAAGCGGTACTGGGCGTTGGCATGGCCTGTGTACTGCTTATTCCTTCGTGTTTGTGCGTGCTGCAAAACAACCGGGTCAACAATCACACCGACGGATGGAACGCACTGCTTTACGACCGCAACCAGCGGTATATTCACATTTTGCAGTGCCTGTTCTTCCCGCCGGACATCCCCGCCCGTCCGAACTTTACGGTGGATTCCGGCAGCAAGTGGTCGTCTTTGGGGGCGTACCTACCCATGTTCGGCATGACCGGCGTGATTGCCTGGCTACAGGTACGGCGCCACCACTGGGTCAAACGTATGCTGGCGCTTCTATTCGTCATGGCCATGGTACCGGTACTCAACTCCATGTTCCAGCTGATGGTCAGTTCGTATTACGCCCGGTGGTTCTACATGCTCACCCTGATGATGGCCTTAGCCACGGTGGAAGCGCTGCAAAACAGCCGGGTCGACTGGAAGCGCGCCATTAAATGGAACACTCTGATTGTCACCATTTTTGCCGCTACCATCGGGCTTATGCCCGAAACCACCGTCACCGAAGACGCCACCTATGTTACCTATGGCCTGGAAGATTACCCGGCCCGGTTGTGGAGCTACCTGGCGATTACGTTGCTGGGCATTGCCGCTGTGGCGCTTATTCTGCGGTGGCGCCACCGTGATCCAAAAAGATTCCAACAGCTGCTCCTACGTATGACGGCCGGGTTCGGGGTTGTGTGCACCCTGTTTATTTTGCTCACCGGCAAAACCCAGACCAGCGATCCCCATACGCACCTGATCCCGTACAATATTAACGGCGGCGATAATCTGTCCCTATCCGACGACCTGGATGTGTGCCGCAGCGACTTTTACGGGGCGGTGGACAATGCCGGTATGTTCTGGCAAATCCCAACCATCCAGTGCTTCCACAGTATTGTGCCCGGTTCCGTGATGAATTTTTACAACAGTATCGGTGTCGCCCGGGATGTGGCGTCCCGCCCGGATATCACCCATTACGCCTTGCGGGGATTGACTTCGTGCAAGTATCTATTTGACGACGACGGCAATTCCGACGATTTTGGCGACATCAGCACCGGAGAAAACACCCAAATGCCGGGTTGGTCGTATGTAGGGCACCAGAACGGGTATTATATTTGGCAAAATGATTATTACATCCCCATGGGCTTTTCCTATGATTTTTATATCACCCAGGAACAATATGAAGCCCTGTCGGAAAGTGCCCGGGAAAGCATTCTGCTGCACTGTCTGGTGCTGTCGGATGAACAGATCGATACTTATGGCGATCTGCTGTCCCACATGAGCAACGCCTACTCCCTTTCCTGGGACGAAAACCAATATAAAATCGACTGTGAAGACCGGGCCAAAACATCTTGTTCGTCGTTTGCCTACACCACGTCCGGCTTTACGGCCGTTTCCACTGGAGACAAAGAACGGCTGGTCTTTTTCAGCGTGCCGTATGAAGAAGGTTGGAGCGCCACGGTAAACGGCGAACCTGTACAAGTCGAACAGGTCAGCGTGGGCTTTATGGCCGTAAAGGTGCCCGCCGGAGAAAGCAACATTGTGTTTACCTACGAAACGCCGGGGCTGAAAATCGGGGCCCTGATCACCCTGATTTCCGTTATATTGCTGGCCTTGTATCTGCTGGCCGCGCGGTTCTTCCGCCGCCGCCGGGTACCGACTGCTTCCCACTCGCCGTTTACCCCCCGTCCGTTTTCCCACTTTACCCATTTGCACCAAGACGCCCATTTTGACCCCAAGCATCCCATCTCGGTTAAACCGGAAGACGACCCGCTGGAAAAGGAGGAAGAATCGTGAAGGCCCCTATCTTATTTCTGGTGGTACCCTGTTACAATGAACAGGAGGTGTTGCCCGAAACCAACCGCGTCTTGCTGCAAAAACTTACTGCGATGAAGCAAGACGGATTGTGTGATAAAAAAAGCTGTGTGCTGTATGTAGACGACGGCAGCCGCGACGAAACCTGGCCGATTATCACCCGTTTGCAGCGGGAAAACCCCACTGTGCAGGGGCTAAAACTCAGCCACAACCGCGGCCACCAAAATGCATTGCTGGCCGGCCTCATGACCGCCGCGCAAGAATGCGACTGCGCGATCAGCCTGGACGCCGATTTGCAGGATGACGTGGGCGTGCTGGATCAGTTTGTGGAAAAATATCTTGACGGCTGCGATGTGGTTTATGGCGTGCGCAACCGCCGGGAAACCGATACCTTCTTTAAACGTACTACCGCCCAGGGCTTTTATAAATTTATGCGGCTACTGGGGGCGGATGTGGTGTACAACCACGCCGACTACCGCTTGATGAGCCGCCGGGCTTTGGAGGCGCTGGGGCAATACCGGGAAGTGAACCTGTTTTTGCGGGGGCTGGTGCCGCTCATCGGTTTTCGCAGTGACTATGTCTACTATGACCGGCATGAACGCTTTGCCGGCGAAAGTAAATATCCGCTGAAAAAAATGCTGGCCTTTGCCATGGACGGCATCACCTCTTTCAGTGTCAAACCCTTAAAACTCATTTCGCGCCTGGGAATTTTGATCTCGATTCTCAGCATTTTCGGTTTGCTTTATGCGCTGATCTCTTGGTGTACCGGTCACGCGGTAGCGGGCTGGACGGCCATTATCTCGAGCATTTGGCTGCTTGGCGGCATTCAAATGCTGTGTTTGGGGGTTGTGGGGACGTATATCGGCAAAATTTACAGCGAAGTCAAAGCCCGTCCCCGCTATATCATCGAAGAATACCGGCACCAGGATTCGGAGGAAAAAGACCATCATGATTGATTTTACCTGTGATTACAGTGAAGGGGCCCATCCGGCCATTTTACAGCGGCTGATGGACACAAATTTTGAGCAGACCCCCGGTTACGGCGAAGACGCGTACTGCCAGAGCGCCCGGGAGAAAATCCGCTCCCTGTGCGGCGATGTGGATGTGCATTTTCTGGTCGGCGGCACCCAGGCCAACCTGACGGTGATCGCCTTTTTGCTCAAGCCCTGGCAGGGGGTTTTGTGTGCCGACACCGGCCATATCAATCAGCACGAAACCGGCGCTGTGGAGGCCACCGGCCACAAAGTGCTGGCCCTGCCTTCCAAAGACGGAAAAATTACGGCCGCCCAGGTCGAGCAGGCCATGGAGGAACACCGGGCCGATGCCACCCACGAACACCGGGTGCAGCCGGGCATGGTGTTTATCGGTTCCCCTACGGAATGCGGTACCGTTTATACCCGGGAGGAACTTTTAGCGCTTTCGAACGTATGCCGCCGGTATCACTTGCCACTGTATCTGGACGGTGCCCGGCTGGGATACGGCATGGCCGCCGGAAACGACAGCCTGCGGTGGGAGGACCTGACTGCCTGCTGCGACGTTTTCTACATCGGCGGCACCAAAGTCGGTGCCCTGTTCGGGGAAGCGGTGGTCATCGTGAACCCCGCCTTGCGCACAGACTTTCGGTATATCATGAAACAGCGCGGGGCCATGCTGGCCAAAGGGCGGCTATTGGGCCTGCAGTTTGATACCCTGTTTACCGGTCATCTGTACGAGACCATCAGCCGTCACGCCGTGGAACAGGCCCAGCGTATCCGCTCGGCCTTTTTGGAAAAAGGGATTCCCCTGCTGTTCGACTCCCCCACTAATCAGCAGTTCCCCATTTTGCGCCGGGAACAGCAAGCGTTCCTCGCCCAGGATTTCTCCTTCTGCTACTGGGAAAAGGTAGACGAAAACCGGGACAGCGTACGCTTTTGCACCAGTTGGGCCACCCGGGATGAAGATGTAACGGCGCTCATCCACGCCATTGAACAAATGCCGTAAAAAGCGAGAAAAAGCCGCGGGGGAAGAGGTTTTACCTCTTCCCCCGCGGCTTCTCTTTTTATTCACCATACCGGCGCTTATAATACTGGTAAAAACCAATTTTTAACCCGGCTGTTACTAGCAAAACCCCCAGCGCCGTTTCAAATGCCGCCATATTCACAAATCCCAGCAGGAAGACCGCCGCCATCAAGGCGATAAGCAAAATATCCACCAGCAGCCCGCCGCTTTTTTCGTGAATCAGCTGCCGCCTTTCATCATAATATTGCAGCGTTTCTTCTTCCATCCGCAGCCGGTTTTTGCGCAGGTTCCGGTAGTGGCATAGACGCACAATCACAAAAACCAGCCCGCCAAAATAGACCATACGCGTCACATCTTCCGCTAAACTTGTCTGTTCCCGGCTGCTAAGGAAAATCGTCCCGCTGCCTTCCCCGACTACGACCATGGCGATGAGCAGGAGAATCAGCCCCACCCATAAAATCACAATTTTCTTCCGAATCCAGGGTTCCGTATGTTGCGCCATCTTACTTCACTCCTTCCTCTAGCCAGAAAAGCTCCTCCACCGTCACGCCAAAATACCGGGCCAGCCGCAGCGCCAGGGGCAGGGACGCCGTATACTTGCCCACTTCAATCGAGGTGATCGTCTGCCTTGTCGTGCCCACCCCCCGGGCTACTTCTTCCTGCGACAGGCCCCGGGCTTTGCGCAGCTCCCGGAGCTTATTATCTACATGGATTTCCTGCACCGGTATCCCTCCTTTTTGCAAAGCTTACTTTACATTTTCAGTATAGATGCTTTCTTCGAAAATGTCAAGTTCACTTTGCAAAAAAGGCAAAAAGAAAGCCCTGACCAATTGGCCAGGGCTCTTTTTTATACGGTACCAGAATTATTCTTCGTCCGGCACTTTCAAAATAGCGCCGGTATTGCCCGACGTCACCAACGCGGCGTACCGGCTCAGGTACCCGGTCGTGATACGGGGCTTGCGGGGCTTCCAGGCCGCCCGGCGGCGGGCCAGTTCTTCCTCGCTGACTTTCATATTGATGGTATTGGCCATAATGTCGATCGCAATAATGTCGCCCTCTTCCACCAAGGCAATGGGACCGCCTACTGCCGCTTCCGGCGACACATGGCCGATGGCCGCCCCCCGGGTCGCGCCGGAAAAGCGTCCGTCGGTGATCAGCGCCACGGTGCTGCCCAGGCCACGGCCCATAATAGCCGACGTGGGGTTGAGCATTTCACGCATACCGGGGCCTCCCTTGGGCCCTTCGTACCGGATCACAACCACATCGCCGTCGTGGATTTCGCCGCCCATAATGGCTTTCATGGCGTCTTCTTCACAGTCATACACCCGGGCCGGGCCTTCGTGCACCAGCATTTCGGGGGCTACGGCGGCGCGTTTTACAACGCAGCTGTCCGGTGCCAAGTTGCCCCGCAGCACGGCGATCCCGCCGGTCTTGCTGTAAGCCGTTTCGGGGGTACGGATCACGTCGGGGTTCTTGTTGACTACGTCCTGCAGGTTTTCGGCAATGGTCTTGCCCGTGCAGGTCATCAAGCTGGTATCCAGCAGGCCCAGCTTGTCGATTTCTTTCATCACGGCAGGAATTCCACCGGCTTCGTTGAGGTCTTCCACATAGTGGTGGCCGGTAGGCGCCAGGTGGCACAGGTTGGGGGTCTTGTCGCTGATGGCGTTGGCAATATCCACATTCAGTTCCACCCCGGCTTCATGGGCAATCGCGGGCAGGTGCAGCATGGAGTTGGTGGAGCACCCCAGCGCCATATCCATGGTCAGCGCATTGCGGAACGCGGCTTCGGTCATGATGTCCCGGGGACGGATGTTCCGGCGCAGCAGTTCCATGACCTGCATACCGGCTTTTTTGGCCAAGCGGATGCGTTCGCTATATACAGCGGGAATCGTACCGTTGCCCGGCAGCCCCATACCCAGCACTTCCGTCAGGCAGTTCATGGAGTTGGCCGTGTACATGCCACTGCAGCTGCCGCAGGTGGGGCAGGTGTGTTCTTCGTATTCATGCAGCTCTTTTTCGCCGATCTTCCCGGCGGCATAAGCCCCTACGGCTTCGGAAGCACCGGAAAAGCTGGTACGGCAGCCGTTGACCCGGCCGGCCAGCATGGGGCCGCCCGAAACAAAGATGGTGGGCAAATTCAGCCGTGCCGCCGCCATCAGCAGCCCGGGTACGTTTTTATCGCAGTTGGGCACCATGACCAGCGCGTCAAACCCGTGGGCCAGCGCCATGCATTCGGTGCTGTCGGCAATCAGATCCCGGGTAACCAGGGAGTATTTCATGCCCGCATGGCCCATAGCGATGCCATCGCACACGGCAATGGCCGGGAATACAATGGGGGTACCGCCTGCCATGGCGACGCCCATTTTGACGGCTTCCACTACTTTGTCAATATTCATGTGGCCCGGTACGATTTCGTTCTGGGAACTGACAATCCCCACCAGCGGCCGGCGAATCTCTTCATCGGTAAACCCCAGAGCTTTAAACAGTGCCCGATGGGGGGTATTTTCGGGCCCCTGCAAAATGCTTTCACTTTTCAGCATGGCATGCTTCCTCCTTACTGACACGCCGGTCCGGTTTTGCCCGCCAGGGCCCCGCGATCTGCCGTGTTCATTCGTTTTTTTCAATTATAAAAGCGCACCCGCCTTCTGTCAAGAAAGCGGGTGCAAAGGAAAGACCGATTTTTCACAACCAGCCGGTTTTTTGTGGAAAACTTTTTTGCTGCGCTACAGGTTTACTTTTTCCCCATTTCCCGGCGGGTCCCTTTAATGAGCGGCGAAATGTGTTTATACAGAAGGAACGTGAGCAGCACGTCGCACAGCCCTTTGAACAGGGTAAAGGGCATATTAAAGACCACCAGGGCCTGCAACAGGTCATTGACCCAAGGGAGCAGGGCCTGGTACATGCCCATAATCACATCCATGGGCATTAGCAGCGAATACGCCGGATATACCAGAAAGTAGTTTGTCGCAATACTGCCCACGGCCATAGCCACAGCCCCGATTAGCGAAGCCGCCAGGGCGCCTTTGCGGGTTTTCCATTTATTGTAGATCAGCCCCGCCGGTACCACGAACAGGCACCCCAAAATAAAGTTGCTCAGTTCGCCTACTCCGGCCGTGGTCGTATTCATTAAGTTAATCAGGTTTTTCACCAGGCATACCACGACCCCGGATAGCGGCCCCATGGAAAAGGAAGCGATCAGCGCCGGCAATTCGGAAAAGTCCAGTTTCAAATAACTGGGGACCAGCGGAATCCCAAAACTCAGGAACATCAGCACGGTTGCCACCGCCGCCAACATGGCCGTCATGACCAGTTTGCGCACACGGATTTTACTTTTTTCACTTTGCATACTCGGAAAACTCCTTTGACAGGTAGATTTTCTTCGGAGTCTGTCCTGTGGAAAAGGCCGAAAAAAGCCCCGGACCGAAACATCGATCCGGGGCTTTGCATGTAAAGAAAAGGGCCGGCTGCTTTATAAAAGAGCAACCGTTTCTGCGCCGGGATTTTCCACGGCGTCCAATCAAAAAGACGGCACACACAGAATTTTCTTCTCTCATCCAGACTGTCACTGTCGGCCCCGGAAATTCACCGGGTCGGCCCTTTTCCCAAGTAAAACCGGAAAAAAGGTTCGCGGGCTCTACCGCCGGTAAGGAATTACACCTTGCCCCGAAGATTTTTCGTGTTCTATTCTATGCGCCTTTTGACGGTTTGTCAAGGTTTTACCAACCCTGTTTTTTCAAATAGTCGCGGCTCATGGCAATGGCTTCCATGGGCGGACGTTCATCGGACACATCCTGCTCCACCACAACCCACTGGGCCCCGGCATCGATAGCCGCCTGCAAAATCGCGGGAATATCCTGCTGGCCGTACCCCACCGGGCGGAAACCGAAGACTTTTTCTTTCTTTTCTTCGCCGTCTTCGCTCTTTACGCCGATGAGTTCATACATTTTGCCGGTATTACCCTCTTTTTTCCAGAAGTCCTTTAGGTGCACAATGGGGGCACGGCCCGTATATTTGCGCACATACTCGGCCGGGTTTTCGCCCGCCACATTGACCCAGCAGGTGTCAATTTCGGTCTGCAGGTGGTCCGGCCCGATGGTCTTATACAGATAATCCAGCGCATACATCCCATCGATTTTGGTCTGGAATTCAAAATCATGGTTATGATACATCAGTGTGATACCATGACGGTGGCAGCAAGCCCCGATGGCATCGATGTTTTTCACCACGTCCGGGAATGCGTCCGTTCCGGGCCGGTATTCCGGCATCAGATACGGCACGGCAATAAACTTGCAGCCGATGGTTTCGTAATCCGACACGGTTTTTTCCATATCGGCCACCAGGTCCACATACGGCACATGGGCCGACAGCGCGACCAAACCGGCCTCTCGAATGGCGTCCCGCACTTCTTCGGGCGTATGGCCGTACAACCCGGCCAGTTCCACACCGTCATATCCCATTTCTTTAATCTTCTTCATCGTGCCGGCAAAATCCTTTTCGGCATCGCCCCGCACCGAATAAACCTGTACCCCGACGGGTAATGTTTTCATGGTTATTTCCTCCTTTAAAAGCTGTACCATACATCTTTGGGCCCATCCAAAAATCATGCACCCTTAGTCCGTTTCCATTATAGCGAATGAGCACAGAAGACACAAGCATTTTTTTACATATGCGGTTTTTTTATTCGATTTTCCCAAATCAATAGGGAATTTTCCTTTACAATTCATTTTAAAACTGATATAATCAATTTATAAATGAAAAAGAAAGCGCTCTACGGCTGCTTTTCCACGGACAGGCTGCGATTTTCGCAGCTTCTTATTTATTAAAGGACAAATACGCTTATGAAAAAAGAACGAAAAAGGAAAAAAGCAAAAGCGGCCGGTACGGTTTTGGCACCGGTGATGGAGGTACCGTCCGTTTCTCCTTCCCTGCAGGAGGGTATGCAGGCCTTGCAGCTTCTGGTAAACGATTTGGGCGGCAAATGGCGTATTCGGGTGCTGTGGGCACTGCTCGATGGCGTTTCGGTACGGTACAGTATGATTAAATCCCGTATTCCCGGCATTACCGATATGATGCTGACCCAAAGCCTGAAGGAACTGTTGCAAAGCGGGTTTATTTCCCGGCAGCAATTTTTGGAAGCCCCGCCCCGGGTGGAATATCAATTAACCCCTTATGGGCAAAGCCTCTTGCCGGTGATCCAGCAGGCCGTTTTGTGGGTACAGAACCATCCAAAACCCGAAACAGTTTGACCTCCGTTTTGGGGGATTTTTGTGTTTTTTTTAGCAGATGGATACTTTTTCACCGTTAGGGCTTTTCAAAAGCAAAAATTTGCATTACAATAGGGATAAAGATCTGAACTTTCAGAAGGAGGATTTTTCATGCTCGTATCCGCAAAGGACATGCTCACTAAGGCTTTTGAAGGCCACTATGCGGTGGGCCAGTTCAACATCAACAATCTGGAATGGACGAAAGCTATTCTGCAGACGGCTCAGGAATGCAACTCCCCGGTTATCCTCGGTGTATCGGAAGGGGCCGGCAAATACATGTGCGGCTTCAACACCGTGGCAGCCATGGTCAACGGTATGATGGAAACGCTGGGCATTACGGTTCCGGTGGCTCTGCATCTGGATCACGGCACCTATGATGGCGCCAAAAAGGCTATGCAGGCCGGTTTCTCTTCCATCATGTTCGACGGTTCTCATTATCCCATCGAAGAAAACGTGGAAAAAACCAAAGAACTGATCACCATCACCAACTATCTGGGGCTCTCCCTGGAAGCTGAAGTGGGCGCTATCGGCGGCGAAGAAGACGGCGTTGTCGGCGGCGGCGAAGTGGCTGATCCGGCCGAATGCAAAATGATCGCCGATCTGGGCGTTACCATGCTGGCTGCCGGTATCGGCAACATCCATGGCGTATATCCCGAAAACTGGCAGGGCCTGCGTTTTGATGCGCTGGAAGCCATCAAAACCGCTGTTCCCGGCGTACCGCTGGTACTACACGGCGGCACGGGTATCCCGGACGACATGGTGAAGAAAGCCATCTCCCTGGGTGTTTCCAAAGTCAACGTGAACACCGAATGCCAGCTGGCTTTCCGCGACGCGACCCGCGCTTATGTGGAAGCAGGCAAAGATCAGCAAGGCAAGGGCTTCGACCCTCGCAAACTGCTGGCTCCCGGCACGGAAGCTATCAAGGCGAAAGTCAAAGAAAAGATGGAACTGTTCGGCTCCATCGGCAAAGCCTAATTTTTCGGTTACAAAAGCCGGAAGCGAGCAAACTCGCTTCCGGCTTTTCTTTTTCTGTGTTACAAAAAGGAGAGACTTTTTATGTTCCGTGCCGCTATTTTTGATATGGATGGCTTACTGCTGGATACCGAAGGGCTTTTATGCCGCTTTTGGTGTGAAGCCGGGCAGGAAGCCGGGTTCCCCTTTACCGTCGTGCATGCCCGGCACCTGCGCAGTTTGAGCGGCCCATATGCCCGCCAATATTTGTGTGGGATCTTTGGCCCCGATTTTCCCTTTGACAAGGTACGCGACAGCCGCCGGGCCAAAATGGCCGCGTACTTATCCGAACATCCTCCTGTGTGCAAACCGGGAGCCCGCCAGCTGCTCTCTTGGCTGCGCGATCACCACGTGCTCACGGCCGTAGCGACGGCGACCGACCAGCAACGGGCTCAGGCGTATTTAACCCAAACGGGACTCCTTCCCCTGTTTGATAAAATTTGCTGCGCGCCGGATGTGCCCCGGGGTAAGCCCATGCCCGACGTCTACCTGGCGGCTTGCCGCCAGATTCACCAGGCGCCTTCGGATTGCCTAGCTTTGGAAGATTCCCCCAACGGCGTGTTGTCCGCCTGGCGGGCCGGGTGCCGGGTGCTTATGGTACCCGACCAGACCCCGCCGGAACCTTGGATGGAACCACTGCTTTTTGGCGTATGCCCCACCCTGGGGGATGTGATCCCCCTACTGACCTAAGAAAGGAGCCCTGCTATGTCCCCCATCACCGGACAAACCATCACCAGTGAAACCTTTTGCGATGAAACTTGGCAGGAAGCCGTTTACACCGACTGCCGGTTTCGCGGATGCAATTTTTCCGAGACCATCTTCCGGCACTGCCAGTTTGTAAATTGCCGGTTTGAATTTTGTGCCTGTAACGGGACCGTGTGGGAAAATTGCCAGATCACCAACGGCAGTTTTTCTTCCACGTCCCTATTTGGCGCTTCGTTTTCGGCGTGTAAATGCACGGGGACCGATTTTTCCGGGGCCGACGTGTCGGCCATCTCGTTTTCCCGGTGCCGGCTGGACTACACCCTGTTTACCGGGTGCGACCTAAGGCGGCTGGATTTGCGCGGGTGTGACCTCAGCTATGCAGATCTGACTTCCTCCTGCTTAAAACGGGCCAATTTACAGGACTGCCGCCTGCATGGCGCCCGGGTGCAGGGATGCGATTTACAGGAATGCGATTTGCGGGGGGCCGATATCAGCGGCTGTGACCTAAAAAGCGCTCATTTGCAGAAAACCCACCTGGATATCCGTCAGGCATCCCAGTTGGCCGAAAGCCTGGGGGCCATCGTAGAATAATGTGGAATATTTAGTGGAAAATGTGGATAACATCTCTTCTACCCACAATATATAGAAAAAATAATCCCGTTTTCGGCTTTTCTGCCGTTGACTTGCGGGGGTAAATTATATACAATGGTACGGTACTATTTTGGGGGAAGGGTTACAAATATGATCGAAAAAATTCAAAAACGGAATGGCGAACTGGCGGATTTCGATGCTACCAAGATCCGCAGCGCCATGTACCGGGCCAATATCCACACGGAAGACACCCGCATTTCGGACCAGCAGCTGGACCTACTCACCGCCCATGTACTGGAAAAAGCCGAAGCCCTGGGGGGAATCCCCACGGTGGAACAAATCCAGGATTTGGTGGAAGAGGTGCTGGTGGATGCCGACTACGCCGGTACGGCCAAGGCCTATATCTTGTACCGCGCCGAACACGCCGCCATGCGCCACATGGATGCCAATCTGATGAAAACGTACGAAAACCTCACGTTTACCGGAGATCACACCGGTACCTATGTGCGCACCAGCACCAACGTGGGGCATAATACCGATACCGCCATGGGCACCATGCTCAAGTACGGGTCCGAAGGCGCCAAGGCGTTTTATGACAGCAATGTCATCCCCGAAGAAATTGTCCGTGCCCACGAAAACGGCGATATCCATATTCACGACAAAGATTTCTATGCCCTGACCGAAACCAACTGTCAAATCGATTTGCTGCCGCTTTTTGAAAACGGTTTTTCCACCGGGCACGGGTATTTGCGCACACCCAACAGCATCCGCAGCTATGCGGCGCTGTGCTGTATTGCCATTCAGGCCAACCAAAACGACATGCACGGCGGGCAGAGCATTCCGAACTTTGACTACGCCATGGCACCGGGGATCATCTGCACATTCCGCAAAAGCTACCGGTGGGCGCTGGTACAGCACCTGCAAATTTCCCTGGAAAAGGGCCGCGGAGAGTGCGAGGCGCTGCTCGCCCCGGCGGAAGAAGCCATTGCCCAGATTCGCATGGGCAAGGCCGATGCGGTCATTCCGGCTTTGTGCGAAGCTGTCGACTTGCCGGCGGAACTTTTACAGGCCGCCCACCGCTATGCGGTTAAAAAAGCCCGGCAGGAAACGGAAAACGCCACCTACCAAGCTATGGAAGCGCTCATCCATAACCTCAATACCATGACCAGCCGGGCCGGCGCCCAGGTCCCGTTCAGCACGGTCAACTATGGCACCGACACCTCTCCCGAAGGGCGGATGGTCATACAAAATTTGCTGCTCGCCACAGAAAAGGGATTGGGCGACGGCAGTACCCCGGTTTACCCGGTCCAAATTTTCAAAGTAAAAAATGGCGTCAATGCCCATCCCGGCGACCCGAACTACGATTTGTTCCGCCAGGCCATGCAGGTATCGGGCCTAAGGCTGTACCCGAACTTCAGCTTTCTGGACGCCCCGTTTAACCTGCCATATTACCGGCCCGGCGATTACCACAGCGAAGTCGCCTATCTGGGCTGCCGCACCCGCGTGATGGAAAACCGCCACGACCCCAGCCGCCAGACGTCCTGCCAGCGGGGGAACCTGAGTTTTACCACCATCAACCTGCCGCGGCTGGGGCTGCTGGCGCAGGGGGATATTGATACGTTCTTTTCGCTGTTAAACGACCGCATGGATCTGGCCATCCGCCAGTTGCGTCACCGGTTGGGCATTCAAAGCGAAAAAAAAGTATATAACTTCCCGTTCCTGATGGAACAGGGCGTGTGGATGGACTCCGACAAGCTCACGGCTACCGACACGGTGGAAGAAGTGCTGCGCCACGGTACCTTGAGCGTGGGTTTTATCGGCCTGGCCGAAACACTGACGGCCCTGACCGGGTATCACCACGGCGAAAATATGGAAAGCCAAAAACTGGGGCTGTCCATTGTAGGCCATATGCGGGCCCGGCTGGACCGGGAAAGCCGGCAAACCGGCCTGAATTGGGGGCTGTTTGCCACCCCGGCCGAAACGCTGTGCGGCCGCTTTACGGAGCTGGACAAAAAGAAATTCGGCATTGTTCCCGGCGTCACCGACCGGGCGTATTACACCAATTCGTTCCACATCCCCGTATGGTACCATCTGTCGGTATGGGAAAAAATCGAGCGGGAAGCGCCCTATCATGCCCTGACCAATAACGGCCACATCACCTGTGTGGAACTGACGGTAGAGCAGGCCCGGAATACCGATTTGTTCGAAAGAATCCTTCTGTATATGCAGCAGTGTGGTATCGGCTACGGTGCGATTAACCACGCAGCCGACCGCGACCCGGAATGCGGGTACATCGGCGAAATCGGCGAAACCTGCCCCTATTGCCACCGCCGTGAATCGGAGGGTGCGCGCTTTGAGCGGATTCGCCGGATCACCAGTTATTTAGCCGGCCCGCTGGAATGCTGGAACCCGGCCAAACGGGCCGAAGAACGCGACCGCGTGAAACACAGCCTGTAAATTTTGAAAAAGGGAGTGCATATTGATGTCTGCAACCACGCTTCGCTTATACGGGGTGGTCCCCGAATCCATCGTGGACGGGCCCGGATTCCGGTATACGGTTTTTGTGCAGGGGTGCCCGCACCACTGCCCGGGCTGCCACAATCCCGAATCCCACGACTTTGCCGGCGGTTATGACCGCACCGTGCAGAGCCTTTATGATGAAATCTGCCAGGACCCGCTGTTGCGGGGTGTGACGTTTTCGGGTGGGGAACCGTTTTGCCAACCCGCCGCTTTGACGGAACTGGCACGGATGTGCCGGAAAAAGGGGCTGACAGTCATGGCCTACAGCGGCTGGACGTACGAAGAGCTGCTGGATAAGCACGACCCCGATGTGGACGCGCTGCTTTCGGAACTGGATATTCTGGTGGATGGCCGTTTTATTCTAGAACAGCGCAATTTGGAACTGGTGTTTCGCGGCAGCGAAAACCAGCGGCTGATCGATATGAAAAAAACGCGGGAAAGCGGCACTGTCACCTTGTGGCAAGCATAACATAAGAAAGGATCGGGCTTTTAAAAAAGCCCGGTCCTTTCTTATGCAGCCGTATAAACCAAGACCGCCTGGCATCCTAATTCTTCATACCGCTGCTCGACAGTTTCTTCCTCATAACACGCCTGCTGTCCCGTGTAGGGGTCATTGAGGTACACCAGGCCGTCTTCATATCCCACCAATACAAGGCAGTGTTCCCCGGCTATCCAGGTAAACACTTCTCCGTTTTCCAGTGTCCAGGTGTTTCCCACCCGGGCCGGTTCCATATCCACCGTAGCCCAGATGAGCACAGGCGTTCCTTGGGATATATAGCCGAAAAGATCGGAAAGGGGTTCCCCTGAACAGTCCTGTGCCTGACAGCGGGTGCTGTTTTTGTTGATAGCCTCCACAATCACCGGCGCATAACAGCCATAGGAATCGGTGGTAAACGGGTCGCCGGCAAACTCTTTTTCGGGATTGGGTCCGTAATCTACCCCTTCGCATGTATAGAAATCTCTGGAAGCAGGCAGCCAGCCCGCCACTTCTTCCGGGGTAACTTCCTCCCCCCAATATTGCAGCGCCATGGCGGCTGCGGTAGCTTCACACCCGGTGGGCAAGGAGGGATACTGACAGAAAAGGGGTACCTGCAGGCGTACATTGGAAATTCCAACGCTTTCCTTTATGGATTCCTCCTGCCTTTCCATTCCCATCGTAACGGGAGCCGGTATCCGTACCGTATAAGCGACGATTCCCAGCAGCACTCCCATAAATAGCAGCGCGGCGATGGGCTTTCTCTTTTTCCTTCGTTTTCCTTTGTGCATAAGGACAAGCCTCCTTTCTCTCTCCATGATAAAGAAGGCTTGTATCAAAATAGGGAAAAAGTTGTATCAAAAAAGAAAGAATTTGTTTTTAATCCTTTTCTTCCTCTCCTCCGATCAGGTAAGTCATCGACACATATTGATACTCCTCATTTTGATCCCATCCTTGCACCGAAAACTGATCATCCCGCAATTTAAGCTCTTCTCTCACATATTGCTTCATCATTTGCTCAACCGCAGACACGTCTATGGCATCGGTCTGTGTGCCCCCCACACTTTCAAAAGAAAATTGCAGAAGTGTGCCGGTTTTCTGTTCATACAGGAGATTGATAATGGTACTTTGTTCCTTATAAGTATAGGTAAAACTGACCGAAATGATCTGTACCACTAAGGGGGTGTTGTGATAAGAAAGCAGCATACTGTTTTCATCCAGGTGCATCCCCCCTTTTTCCGCTATTTGCTGAAAAAAGGTATTTACGTCCGCTTCTTTTCCAAAGATTTCTTGCAGCAGTTCGCGGCTTTCCTGACGGATTTCGGGTGATTCGCCGGTTGTTTGCCCCCACTTAGCCGGATAGAACAAATAGGCATATTGATTCTGGCAATACAACTGGGCCACTTCCTGGCGGGTAATATCCGCTGTATCCCGGTGTTCCAAGGTCCAGTACACTTCTTCCTGCTTATCAAAAAGAGGCCGGGCCATCCAAACGGGCAGCAGCATCACACCTACGGTTATCAGGAGTAAAAAAAACGCTGCCGCTATTTTATTTCTAGTCTTCATCGGTCTTCTCCTCCTTTTGCAGGGAAAAGAAAACACGGGTCCCTTTTCCTTCCTCACTTTCAAACTCCAATTTGGTTTTGTGCAGCCGGGCAATTTTTTCACACAATGTAAGGCCCAGCCCGGCACCACCCAGGACCCGAGAACGCGCCTTATCTTCCCGGTAAAAAGCTTCGGTCAGGTAGGGGATGTGTTCTTTGGGAATCCCTCGCCCGTTATCCTGCACCCACAAGGTAACCGTCTTGTCCCCCTCATCACAGCCAATCTGTATCTTCCCATCTTTTTCGGTTGCCTTACAGGCATTGTCCATTAAATTGATCAGCAATGAAATCAGCAATTCTTCGTTGGCTATGACCATAGCGGAACTCCACATGGTCGTAATTGTCACCTGGTACCGGCGGGAAAGCGCCGCGATGGTAGCCGTTAGTCCCTGTTGTACATCCGTCAAGCACACCGGTTCCATGTCGATTCTTTCGTTTTCATACACATATAAGGTCAAAAGCTGGCGGGATAGTTTTTCCAGCCGCCGCGCTTCCTGATAAATGGCTCCGGCCGCCTCTTTCTTTTCATCTTCCGTTAGGTCATACCCATGCAGCATCTGGGCATATCCCATAATGGCCGTCATGGGCGTTTTAATTTCGTGGGAAAAGCTGGATACAAACCGGTCCCGCTTTTCGCCTTCCTGTTTAATTTCGTCCATCTTTTCCCGCACCGTTACGGACATGGTGTTAAAACTTTCGGCCAAATGGCGAATTTCTACATCGTGGCTTTTCATAGGAACCGTTTTTCCGTAATCCCCTGCCGCAATGTCCTGCGCTGTCTTCATCAGGGTTTGCAGGGGAGACACCATCCGTCGAGATAAGAAAAACAGACAAAGACCACTTCCCAACGAAAACAGACACACCGCAGCTGAGAAACTCCACCACAGTTTCATTGTATAGGCCTGCGTCTGGGAAAAATCCGATGTCACATGAATCAAAAACCGATCGGTACCCATGCGTACCCGACACACGGCTTCCATTATGCGTGTTTCCCCCTGACCGGTAAAAAAGTACACGCCTTCGTTGTCCTGCAAATGCTGGCTGCGGGCGTCTCCTTCTTCCACTGGTTCAATCCAAAACGAAGAAACCGACTCATCCAGCACGTTTCGAATTTGGGCTTGTATGGTTTGCTGCCAAGCGCCTTCCATCGGTTGGGCACTGGTTTGGGCAAACGATAAAAAGCTGTCCGCCGCATATTGAGCTGCCGCCGTAACCGTTTCCATCCGCTGTTCCCACAGCATATTCGACGCGTTTCGCACCAAAAAGGCTCCCGTTAGGCTGCTGACGAATAGGACCATGACATAAGCCGTACAAAAAAATTTTAGCGATATCTTCATGACAATTTCTCCGGGGAAAATTTATACCCCACTTTGTAAATTGTTTCGATTGCATTTTCCAGCTGTAATTTTTTCTTCAGCCGTTGAATGTGCAGATCAATGGTACGGGTGTTGCCGTAATAAGGTTCCTGCCACACCTGCTCATAAATCATATCCCGGTACAAGGCAATCCCCTGGTTCCGGATCAGGTAAAGCAGCAAATCGTACTCCCGGGCTGTTAGTGCTACCTCTTTTCCATGTAGCCGCACGAGCCTCGCGGCTGTGTCCACCTCAATACCTCCTACTTTCAGATGTGTTTCCACCTTATGGAAACGCCTCAATATTGTTTCCACACGGGCCAGCAGTTCCTGCAAATCGAAGGGTTTTGCCATATAATCTTCGGCTCCCATGCGCAGCCCTTTTACTTTATCGGGCACACTGGTTTTGGCCGTGACAAAAATAACCGGTATAGAAAACTGCTTGCTGTAGGTCATCAGCTCATATCCTTCCATATCCGGTAACATCACATCCAGCAACATTAAATCATAGTGCTTTTCTTCCATCATATTAGCAGCTGTGTGCCCATCCATGGCCCAGTCACATATATATCCATTTTTGGTCAGACACATTTTTGTCATGCTCGCAATCGCCTTTTCATCTTCCACCAGTAAAATCCGGTTCATGCTTTCCCCCTCCTTTTCATCCCCTATTATAGCGAATGTTGTATCAAAATTGTATCCGGCTTCTTTGTAGCCGGCCGTCAAGAGAATTGAAAATTTCTTAAACTGATTATAAAAAATTTCTATATCAGAATTGACAAATGCATGCAACGGACCTATAATAAAGGTGCCTAAAAAGGCAATATCACTAAAAAGAAGGTATTCTTCATGTTGAAACTGATGAGAGCCCCGCTCAAATATGTGCAGGGCGAAAATGCGCTGGATGAATTTTACGACATTGTCAAGGACATGGGCAAGTCGTTTTTGTTCATCTGCTCCCGCAGCGGCGAAAAAATGTGCCGCGCGAAGATTGAAAAGAGCTGCGAAGGCAAAGACGTTCGCTTGCACTTTGAAGTATTCGGTGGCGTGAGCAGCACCGGCGAAATTGAACGTATGCGCAAAATTGTGCGGGATGAAAATATCGACGTTGTGGTCGGTGTTGGCGGCGGTTCCGCTATCGATACGGCCAAACCCACCGCGTACTACGAAGGCAAGAAAGTGATTTCCATGCCCACCGTATGCGCCACCGATGCTCCCTGCACCGGGCTGAGTGTGCTGTATGAAGACGACGGCACCTTTAAGAACTACATCTTCTATCCGAACAACCCCGATGCCGTTATCGTGGATTCTTCGATTATCTGCAAAGCACCGGTCCGCTTCCTGGTTTCCGGTATGGGCGACGCCCTGGGCACGTTCTTCGAGGCCCGTATGTGCGAAAAGGCCAAAGCCCCGTCCCTGGAAAACGGCGGTGTGACCAAGTCCGCTATGGCGCTGTGCCAGCTGTGCTATGACACGCTGCTGGAACATGGCGCCAAAGCCAAGAAGGCCGTAGAACTGGGCCTGATGACCCCCGATGTGGATGCCATTATCGAAGCGAACACGTATCTGTCCGGTGTGGGCGCCGATAACGGCGGTCTGGCCGCGGCTCACTCCATTTATAACGGCTTCACGGCGCTGGATGAACTTTCCTCCATGCACGGCGAAGTAGTGGCATTCGGTACGCTGGTACAGCTGATCCTGGAAGAAGGTTCCACCGATGAATTCTATGAAGTGATGGACTTCTGCACCAGTGTGGGCCTGCCTGTAACGCTGGGCGAAATGGGTGTCTCCGATCCGGAACACGTGAAGATCGCCGCCGAAAAGGCCTGTGCCGAAGGCGAATCCATCCACAACATGATTGGCGACGTAACGCCTGAACAGCTTTACAATGCCATCATGGTAACGGATGCGCTGGGCCGCGAATATCTGGCTTAATCGCTTTTCTATCCTCTTGTAATAAAAAACCGGCAGTGTCTTTTTGGACACTGCCGGTTTTTTTGTTTTTTTAATAATTCGAATTGCACCAGTTGATTTCGCCGAACTGGCAATACAGATACCCGTAGTCCGTATCCGTCTCATGGAAGACCGCAGCCCCCCAGGCACTCACCCCATTGTTATCGGTAAAATACACCCCATCCTCGTCGGATTCTTCGTCCAGAGAATAACCGTAACCCGCCGTTTGAATAGACTGGAACTGACCGCGGATCGAATCCAGCAGCGCGCTTTCATCCCCATCACCGTAATTGATAAAGATCAATTCCCCGCCGATGAAGTAACCATTCCGGAAATAGGCATCTACCTGTACCACTTCATATCCATTCAGGTTCCGTCCGTCACTGACGGTACCGGTCAAATGGTCATCCGTTTCCCATGAACAGGTATAGCCCACATTTTCCAGCGCACTCTGCACATCGTCTTTGGTGCTGGTATAATCGCACGGGAAGCCGATAAACGACTGGAAAATCGTTTCGGCATTGGAATCCTGCGGCACATCACTGGGGTCTCCCTGCGGCTGAGACGAAGGAGACGAAGGTGACGACGACGGCGTTTCGCTGCTTTCAGACGGTGTGTCCGAACTCTCCTCCGACGGCTGGCTGGACGGCGTACTGCTTTCCGACTGGCTACTGGGCAGAACCGGCGTTCCGGAACTGGATGAGCTGGACGAATCGTTCCCCGAAAGAGCCATAACCAAAATTGTCACCACGGCGGCAACTAAAACGACTGCCCCGGCTACAATCCCAATAATCACACCTTTGGAACCTTTTTTGCCGGGTTTAACCGGAGCCGGGCCAGGGGTATATCCGCCATTATTTTGGGGTGGATATCCACCGGGGGCGCCATATCCGCCGTTATTCTGGGGAGCATACCCACCGGGAGTACCATACCCACCGTTATTCTGGGGAGGATACCCACCCGGGGCACCGTATCCACCGTTATTCTGGGGCGGATACCCACCGGGGGCACCATACCCGTTATCGGGCTGATTGGGATACCCACTGGGAGGAATGTACCCGTCACTGGGGGGCACATACCCATTGGGCATGCGATACCCATCGCCCGGGTCCGTATAGCCCGGGTCCGGTTCCGAATACGGCGAACCTTCTTCTCCGACTCCTGGTGCCTGATACGGATCAGCCCCATAGGAATCCGGACCCGGATATGTAGGTGCCTGATCCTGGGGTGTTACCGGTTCTTGCATGACCGGTTCGGTCACAGGCTCCTGTTTGACCGGTTGACCGCATCCCGGACAAAACTTCGCCTGGTCCGAAATTTCTCTTCCACAATTCCCACAAAACATACTGCGTCCTCCTCTTCCTGCTGTGCATTCGCTCCGCAGGTTTTTTCATTTGTTTAAGGGGGGCCGGTTGTTTTCTTTGTCCAGCAACCAATGAACTCCCCTTACGCGTCCCCGCAGGGTTTGATATACAGGGCAAAACCGCCGTTTACATTCAAAGGCACAAACAGGCGGTCTCCCTTTTTCACCGTACGTTTTTCGATCCGAACCCGGTGCATATCGTGATGATGGTGATATTCCCGCATGTTCGTATGATTCATCAGTTCGTCCACCAGCTTTTCATCGGCCGGGGGCATGCCGTTTTCGGCCACATCGAATGGACGGATATCCGTCAAATCATCGGCATACAGTTCGGTTTCATAGGTGACCCCGTCACAAAGGAAATCCAGTGTCAAATCGACATTGCGGGGTCTTCTGGCACAAATCGCGCCCACAAACCATTCCTGGCCGCTGCGCCGCGCCATAGTCACGTAATTGCCCGGCGCGCCTTCCAACAAGCGGGTTTCGTCCCACGATGTTTTCACTTTTTCAAGGAACGGACGGCACGGATTCTTCAGAACATTCTCCGCCTTTTCCCCAATATGCAGAATATAGCTGGTAAAAATCACCGTCAGCGCCGTCTGGTGCGGATCGGTGGTACCGGTCAGGTAGCTATCATACGTAACCGGCGTGAAGTCCATGGGCCCCATCACATTGCGGGTAAACGGCAACGTGCAGTGATGGGCCGCATCCGGGCCGCCGGGCAGGAACGTGCTGTAGTTTTGCAGGTATTCCCCGCCCATGACCGCTTCATAGGTCATCACATGGGGCCAGCAGCGGCTGGTTCCCGAAGGTTTCATGCACCCGTGGAAATTCAGCATCAACCGGTATTTGGCTGCCAAGCGGGCCAGCATATCAAATTGCTGCACCCGTTCCTGGGAATCCGACTCGAAGAAATCGATTTTAATCCCCACAACGCCCCAACCAGCCCAGCGCTTCATTTTTTCTTCCGCTTCCTTGGGGTCACGCATCTGGGCGCTGTGTTCCCAGATCCAGATTTTCACGCCCTTTTTCTCGGCGTACTGCACCAGTTCGGGAATATCCACATGGCCGGGCCAACCGCCGTCATCCACGGAATATTCAAACCCCATAGCCGCCGCATAATCCACATAGTCCCGCTGCCGCTGTGGATCAGCGGGGGAATGGTTTTCCGTCATCCAGCTCCAGGCACAGCGGCCGGGTTTGATAAAGGACGGATCATCCACAATCGACGGCGGATTCAGGTTTTCCAGCACGTTGCTCTCGACAATATCATCCAGCGTACCGGTCAGCACCACCCGCCACGGTGTGGTGAGCGGTAACACCCCTGTTATATCGGTGAGTTTATCGGGGGATTTTTTCGTCATGAGCAAACGGGGCATTTCCCGGCTGCTCAAAAGGTTCGACCCGCCGTAATCGCCAAACACCGCCGCTTCGGCATATAACGCCCAGGCGCCTCCACCCAATTCACACAGCATGGGGAAGGCATAGCGGTTTTGGTACAGATCTTCCACGGGGATAGGGTGGTAGTGATCTTCATACGACATCAGGTGTCTCATGCCATAGATAGTCCGGGCTTCCTCCGGCATGCAGAAACCACACACTTCGTCGGTAACAGCTACGTTGCCTTCGCCCAAAAGCCGCAGGCGGAACGCGGCACCGTCATCATAGGCACGCCCCTGTACCAGCAATTCCTGCCCATCTTTTTCAAACAGCAGGTCGATGGTCCGGCACTGGTCCTTGCACACCGCCTTTTTAAAGGCCGGCAGCGAGTACGTTTCATCAATGGCACCGCGGGTTTCCTTTTTCAGCGTAAGGCCTTGGGTCCAGTCGGTCTGGCGGGTTTTCAGGCCGATAGGAGCCACTGCCGCTGCGCAGCGGGATCCGGCTTCGACCCGGTAAAAGAGTTTTCCTTCCTGCAGAAGGAACGTAAGTGTGGTTTTTCCCCCAGGGGAATGCAGAGCAAAAATGGACATACGATTTTGTTGTCTCCTTCCTGTTTGATAAAAGGCCGCTATTTTGGGGGCCTTTTATTCTATAGCAAAGCCCCTTTTGGCTTTGGCTTCCCTTTTTGCGCGTTAATCCACGTCTTCTTCAATCTTATCCAGCGGTTCTTCCAGCAAGGCCGGGTTGCGCAGGAACCGGCGCAGCAGTTTAAATGCCCGGGCAAAGTATAGCCCATCGCAGAACCGTTCATCGGTTACAACGCCCAGCCCCACCTGTTTCATCGAAATAATCTCGCCGTTTTCATCCACCATGGGTTTTTCCCGTTCTTTCCCCATGGCAATAAATAGCCCGGTGGTGCCGAACTCATAGACATGGTGGTAAATCTGGTTAATCCCCAGGCTCTTCATATTGGTAATAAAGCAAGAGGTATGGAACGGGCTGGCCTCGATCACCGACTTGGGCATCATGTTGTGCCTGTCCATCCACATCAGAGAATTCACCGCCGTGCGAATAATCGGCGACGGCAGGTTCATAATCTTTTCGGCCAGCTGGTCGGTGGAATTGGAATCGGTCTTTTTCTTCGTTTCCGCTAAAATAGCGTCCTGCACCTTTTGGGCAATTTCCGACAGTGTTTCGGTGCCTTCAAAAGTCAACTTGATGGTCGTGCCGGCGCTGTCGTCCCGCAAAGTCTGATGTACCACGAAGCAAATGCGGATATGGTTGCGGGCGTACACACGCCCGCGCATAACAAAGCGGTTCAGCTGCGGTTTTAATGCGATCAGGCGCACCATACTGGCCACCAGAATTTGCAGATAGGTGTAGGTTTTATCCTGCTTTTTCTGTTCTTCTATATAGGCATCCATTCCTTCACAAGGAATGTTTTCGGTAAAATAGTTCATGGAGTCCGTGCGGGTTTTCATAATGTAGGGTACAATTTTCTGAAACGGGTCAATCTGTGTCACCACACGTCCATCGGAACGTTTACTAAACAAAATAGATTCCTCCTTTTTTGACAATATACCCATTTTATTTTACTACACACCTCTGCCTTTGTGCAAGCCCTTTATACACTTCCACCAAAGGGGCCGCCCCTTTCGGAGACTCTTTTTTGCCATCTGTTACCGGTCACGATGAATCTGAATTAAACACATAATCAAAATGCCAATGGCACACCCGGCCCATAGCCCCACCAAAAAAATCATGGCGTTCCCCCTCCCTTTTTCCATTCTATTCCGGTAAAGGAAATTTTACCCACTTTTCCAGGGTTTTTGGGGGTGAAATTAGCCCTCATCTTCGCATTTTCCGCAAAAGATGGTATACTGTTGGTAATTTCCGAAGGAGGAAGGAGTGTTTTTCATCATGGCCAACCATCCCTTTGACAGTCTGTATCAGGATTTTTTCGGTGAACCGCCGAAAAAAAGTGACAAATCTTCTGGTTCCCGGACCCCTAGTCAAACAGCCCTGGACCGGCAGCTGGAAGAACTCGCTTCCCTGCAAGCGGACCTGCAAAAACGGCTGAAAGATGATGGAGTTTCTTTATCGGAATGTGAGCGACCGGCGACCCCCAAATCCGCTTCGTTTGACGGGGTACTGGAGGAAGTGGGCACCACCGTTTGGGGACAGGACGACTTTCTCCGAGCACTTCTTCAGGCATTCCGCCGTCCGTTTTTGCTCACGCCTCCCGCTGATGGTCCTAAAAACACCCTGCTCCTGTCGGGCGGCGCAAATACCGGCCGCCACTATGCGCTGCAAACCCTGTGCACCTGTCTCTATAAACGGGGATTATTGCCGAACGATACCATAACCGTCATGGATCTTTCGCTGTACCCTACCCCGGCGGAAGAGACCGTTTTTTACCAGGACGTATATGCCGCTTTGAAAAGCCCTTCGTGTGTGCTTTTATGGGAACACGAAGACGCTTGCGCTCCGTTGTGCCTCAGGGTCATTCGTGACCTGGTGATGCAGGGGCATTACCAGCTGCCGGCCCGGTATGTGGAACAAAAAGGGCTGCTGGTAGCAGCCGGCACGGCGCTCGCGCCCACCACGGTTTCGTGTTTGCGCGCGGGGGATAAATACTTTGTCTTTTTCAGCGAAAAAGGCCCCGATTCTTTGGCGGCCCGCTTCGGTGCCCCGTTTATGGCCCATGTGACCGATTGCTGCCAGACCCAGCCCCTTTCCCCCGAAGCCCGGCAGAAGATTGTAAAGCGGGAACTGACCAACCTAATAAAAAAAGCACGCAATACCCTGCGTCTGACCCTTACTTGGGAACCGGAAGTTGCTGCCGCCTGGGGCGCCCGCTACCGGGAAGCGAGCGGAGCGGAGGAACTTTTGCAAGTAGGGCAGGACCTATTCCTCGCACTGGGCGAATACTGCCTGAAACAGGAAACCCTTCCGGATAAGCCCTTGACCCTTTCAGTCAAAGATGATGTCTGGATGGCCGCTTGGCCCGATGGGAAACCGTTTACCCTGTTGTCGCCGCTATCGGATACACCCAACAGCCACTTAGACCAGATCGAACGGGAATGGCAGCGCATGATCGGGCTGCAAAACGTGAAACAGACCATTCACGAGCTGCAGGAACTGTTTACCGTACAGCAACGCCGCCGGAAGGAAGGGCTAAAAGCCGAACCTCCTTCCATGCATATGATTTTCACCGGCAACCCCGGCACCGGCAAAACCACGGTGGCCCGGCTAACCGGCCAATATTTAAAAGCCATTGGCGCCTTGTCGGGCGGCCAGCTGATCGAAGTCAGCCGGGCCGATTTGGTGGGCCGGTACGTGGGGCACACGGCGCCCCTTGTCAACACGGTATTGCGTTCGGCCCTGGGCGGGGTGCTGTTCATTGACGAAGCGTATTCCCTGTGCCGGGGGGACGATGACTCCTTCGGACTGGAAGCGGTGGATACACTGGTCAAAGGCATGGAAGACCACCGGCAGGAACTGATTGTCATTCTGGCCGGTTACACCAAAGAAATGGACGAGTTTCTGCGTTCCAACTCGGGGCTGGCATCCCGGTTCCCCCACCGCATCGAGTTTCCCGACTACACCGGGGACGAATTGTGGCAAATTGCCTGTTTGCAAGCCGAACAGAAGGGGTATCAGATCGACCCCCGCTGCCGGGAAAAGCTGGTACCGTATTTTACAGCGGTCCAGGCCCACAGCGCCCGCACCGGCGGCAACGGGCGGTTGGCCCGCAATGTGGTGGAAGCGGCTATTACCCGCCAGGCTGGCCGGTTGATCCGCGACCCAAAGGCCAATTTGTCGGAACTTGTCCCGGAGGATTTCGCTCTGTCAAGTGATGGCGAATTTTCTAAATAACGAATAAATCCTCCGGTAGGAATATCGGCCGCTTTCCCATCATTTTACCTAAAGAAAGGAGCCAAGAACATGGACCAAGAAGCCGTAAAACAATACTATGATGAAAACGCCCACATGGAATGGGATCGTTTAAACAAGCATCCGTTCGAATTTATTTTTACGACTTATCGCATGGATGCTTATATTGCACCCGGTGACAAAATTCTGGATATTGGGGGCGGGCCTGGCCGGTATTCCATCTATTATGCCAAGAAAAATTGCGACGTCACGCTTGTCGACTTATCCCCCGGCAACATTGCTTTGGCCAAAGAAAAAGCCGCAGAAAATGGGGTCACAATTCAAATGAAAGTGGGAGATTGCCTCGATCTTGATTCCATGGATTTGGGAATGTATGACCATGTGTTTTTGATGGGACCGCTTTACCACCTGACAGAAGAAGCCGACCGAAAGAAAGCCGTTCAGCTCGCTTTACAACATGTAAAACCCGGGGGCAATTTTTACGGCTCCTTCATCTTGGATTTTGCCGGCTTGATTTACGATTTAAAAAACGGCCCTGGTTATTTAACGGAGGACGTAAAAAACTCCTTAATTGCCCAACTGCTGGATTCCATTACCAACCGGACCTCTTACACCGGACCGGCTTTTACATCCGTGTGTTTTATAAACCAACACCAAATTGAACCGTTCATGAAGCCGTTTGGGCTGGAAAAGCTACACCTTTTTGGGCAGGAAGGAATTTTGGCTTTAAATGAAAATCAACTGAAAACCTTTCCTAAAGAGGAATATGACCTGTGGATTGAACTGGGCAAAAAACTTCTGGATCTCCCCGAGTTTCTGGCCTTTTCGGAACACGCTATGTATATAGGACGTAAGCCTGAAACGTGAGCCCTCTATTCGGCACCTTACTTACCGTCCACGGATACAGGAATTTTGCTGGATAACAAAAAAGGGTACCGCTTTTAAAAAGCGGTACCTTTTTTGTTTTATCCGATCACGATATGTTTCGTTCCCGCAAGAAATACGGTCCCTTTTCTTCCACAAAAAGAAAGCCGTTTTTCTGCCAAAAGGCGTTACTCTGGGGATTTTCCCGGTCGGTTGCCAGCCGCACCCGGCGGTACCCCCACTGGGCAAGGCCGGTGCATACTTCTCCAATGATCCCGGAGCCTATCCCCTTCCCCTGGCACTTTGCTTCCATCATAAAAAAGCCAATAAAGGCTGTATCGGGTTGCGGATACCCGAGAACCAGATCCATGACAGCTATGGGCTGTTCCTCCGAAAAGAACCCGATGTAATATTTATCGTCTTTCGTTTTCCCGGGGGGCAGAACTTGTTGATCCTCCTTCAGGTCTTCGACTGTGACAAACGGCGGATGATACCGGTAAAAAAGCGGGTTGCCCCGGCACAGCTCATAAAGCCACGGGATATCGGTTTCGTCCAGCCTGCGCACCGAAAAGGTAGTCGATAATGACGAAATATCCGGCACTCTGTCCCCTACCTTTCCTACTTTTTAGGCGTCTTCCCTTTTTTCTTCGTCCCGGTACCGGCGGTATACCTCTTCCACCAGCTTATCCAGATCATCGAGCGTACACAGTTCCCCGGCCCGGCGTCGATATCCTGCAGCGCCGCGCAATCCGTGCAGGTACCAGGCCACATGTTTGCGTGCTTCCCGCATGCCCACATTTTCCCCTTTTTCTTCGCACAACGCGCGGATATGCCGCACCATCACCACCAGCCTCTCGGCGATGCCGGGCCCGGGCAGGATGCGGCACGATTCGGTCAGATACACGTTAATTTGCTGGAAAATCCACGGGTTCCCCATGGCGCCGCGGCCCACCATCAGAAAATCGCAGCCGGTTTCTTCCAGCATACGGCACGCCGACTGGGCGTCGGTCACATCCCCGTTGCCGATCACCGGCACCGACACCGCTTGTTTCAACTGCCGGATACTGTTCCAATCGGCCGACGGCTGGTACATCTGGTCCCGGGTGCGGGCGTGCAGCGCAATGGCATCGGCCCCGGCCTGTTCGCAGATTTTGGCCACTTCGAGAAAGTTTACATGATTCCGGTCCCAGCCTTTGCGGATTTTTACCGTCACCGGCACATCGCAGGCGTTTTTCACGGCTTCCACCATACGGCCACACTTTTCGGGGTCTTTCATCAAGGCGCTGCCACTGCCGTTGTTGGCAATTTTCGGCGCCGGACACCCCATATTGATATCGATGAGCTGGGGGTTAAATTTCATAGCCTTTTCGGCTGCCTGCGCCATAATGGCCGGATCATCGCCAAAAAGCTGAATGCCCGCCGGGCGCTCTTCTTCCCCCAAAGTCATCAACCGGGCCGTTTTTTTATCGCGGAATTGCAGCGCCCGGGCGCTGACCATTTCCGTCACCACATACGCCGCCCCAAAGTGCCGGCACAATGTGCGGAAGGAACGATCCGTTACACCGGCCATAGGCGCCAAAATGACGCGGCTGTCGAGGGTTAAATTTCCAATTTTTCTGTTCAAAACACTACTCTTCCTTTTATTTCGTTGATGGAACGGCCGTATCGAAAAGAACCGTCATAAGCAAAGCGTCTTCGGTGGGGTCGGTGTAATACCGCGGGCGGCGTCCTACCTCCCGAAACCCTATGGACGTATAAAGCCGGCGGGCGATTTCGTTGCTGGGACGCACTTCTAGGGTGAGAAATACACCTTTGTGGGCGCGGGCCCAATCGATCAGCGCCTGCAAAAGCGCCCGGCCCACGCCCTTATGGCGAAATGACGGATCGACCGCCAGATTATCCATGTAACATTCCCCCAGCACTACATGCATGCCGGTGTACCCCATCAGGCGGCCGGTTTCGTCCTCCGCCACAAAAAAGACGGCCTGTTCGTTTTCCAGCTCCTCCCGCAGTGCCTGTTCGCTCCACGGATGGGCAAAACAGGCCTGCTCCAGCTGTGCGATCGCCGGAATATGGCGTTCTTCCATGAGTGTAATCACGGTGGATCCTCCTCTCGGCGGTACACGAGAAAATCGAATGCGATTTCTGTTTCCAATTCCGGCAGCGCCTGCAACCGGCGGCTGCCTTCTTCCCCGGTTTTCCAGTAATACGGCGTCATGGCAAATAGATCGTGAATCACCTGGGGGGTGTCAAGAGTCAGCCGGGTTCGGACCTCTTCCCGGCCCACAAAAGTAAACCCGTCAAAAAAGGTATCTTTCCGCTCGTTTTCGTAAGGGGCGTCATACAGCACTTCTTTCAGTTCCCACAAATGCCGCGGGCCCGGCACCGCCAAAATCAGCGTGCCCCCCGGCGCTGTCACCCGGCGAAATTCTTCGGGAACCAGGGGCGAAAAAACTTCCGTCACGCAGTCGCACGCCCCGTCGGCCACCGGAATGGCAAATGAACTGGCTACGGCAAACGAAATCCCCTTATACCGCCCGGCCGCCAGGCGCACCGCTTCTTTGGAAATATCAAACCCGGCTACCCGCGCCGGAATTTTTTCCTTTTGCAGCCCGTCATACAGAAAACCGGTATAGTACCCTTCGCCGCACCCCACATCCAGAAGGAGCGGGTTTTCTTTGCCCCGCAGTGCATCGGTCACCAATTCCCGAAGTTTTTCGGCAAAGGGGGCATACCCCCCGGTTTGTAAAAACCGGCGGCGGGCCTGTACCATGTCCCGGTTATCCCCGGGATTTTTGGCGTGCTTTTGCTGGACGGGCAACAGGTGGCAGTACCCCTGCCGGGCTTTATCAAAACTGTGGCCGCCCGGGCAGCGCAGCGCACCGTCTTCTTCGGTCAGCGCCGCGCCGCACAGCGGGCAAATCCAGTCGGTTTTTTTCATGTTTTCTCAGCCTTTCGCATCATACCAGGTTTTTCCCACATGGGCGTCGGCCTTCATGGGGACCGACAAATTTACTGCGGCTTCCATTTCCTGGGTCAGCAAGTCCGCGATGGCATCGGCTTCCTCCTGCGGCGCTTCCACGATCAGTTCGTCGTGCACCTGCAAAATCAGCCGGGCCCGGCGCTGTTCTTTTTCCAGCCGCTGCTGCACCCGCACCATGGCAATTTTGATAATATCGGCGGCCGTGCCCTGGATGGGCATATTCCGGGCCACCCGTTCGCCAAACGCGCGCATGGGGAAGCTGCTGCTGCTCAGTTCCGGCAAATAGCGCCGCCGTCCGAACAGCGTCTGGACATAGCCCGTCTCTTTAGCCTGCTGCACCACGCGCTCCATATAATCCCGCACACCGCTGTACAGTTCCAGGTACCCGTTGATATACGCATCGGCTTCCTTGCGGCTAACGCCGATATCCTGGGACAGCGAGTAAGCGCCAATCCCATAGACAATGCCAAAGTTGACGGCTTTGGCCCGGCTGCGCAATAGAGGCGTGACCATATCTTCCGGCAGGTGGAACACCTTGGCGGCGGTAGCCCTGTGGATATCCCGGTTTTCCCGGAAGGCTTCGATCATATTGGTATCCTGGGCCATGTGGGCCAGCACCCGCAATTCGATCTGGGAATAGTCGGCATCCACCAGCACCCAACCGGGCCGGGCCGTGAAGAACCGGCGCATTTCCCGCCCCAGTTCCGTACGCACCGGAATATTCTGCAAATTCGGTTCGGTGGAGCTGATCCGTCCCGTGCGGGTTTCTGTTTGGTTAAACCGGGAATGAATCCGTCCGTCGGGCCCGATGACTTTCAGCAGCCCGTCGCAATAGGTGGATTTTAACTTCGCATAGGTGCGGTATTGCAGGACGTTTTCCACCGCTGTGCTTTCGTACCGCAATTTTTCCAGCACATCCGCATTGGTGGAATACCCGTTTTTTGTCTTTTTGCCGTGGGGCAAGCCCAATTTGCCAAACAGGGCTTCGCCCAGCTGTTTGGGGGAATTGACGTTAAATTCATATCCCACTTCGTCCCAAATGGCATGCTGGGCCTGTTCGGCGGCCTGTTGGATCTTCTCCCCGTACGCACGGATGCCATCGGCATCCACCAGGAACCCTTCGCGCTCCATCACGGCCAGCACCCGGCACAGGGGCAGCTCAATATCCGTTAGCAGCTTCATTTGCCCGTTTTCTTCCAGCTTCCCTTTCAGGGTCTGCCACAGGCTGTCCATACCGACAATAATTTTTTCGTTGTCGTCCTCCCCGGCGGGCACCGGCAGGCCATATTCCTGCATCAGGCGCAAGGGGTCATACCCGCTGCCGGATGGATTTAATAGATACCCGGCTAAGGATAAATCCATGCCGAGGTTTTCCAGACGGATGCCGGTTTTTACGCCGCTTTCCGGCTGGGTAAGCAAATAGGCAAACAGGGGTTTCGCGTCGCACACGCATTTTTCGATGCGTTCATTGCGGCACAGCGCCCGCAGCAGCGCCACATCCGGCCCCGTTTTGACAAATTCCTGCCCACAGCCAAGGTACAGCGCCGAAAGGGCCCCCTCGCTGTCAAAAATGGGCAGCAGGCACGCTTTGCCGCTTTCTTCCATGCGGGGGAGTAGGGCGGCGGCATCTTCGCTTGCCAGCACCTGGGGAAGGGTTTCTTCGCCTGTTTCCGCCGGAGAATCCGCGGGTTCCGGTGAAGCCGACAGACCCAGTTTGTCGATCAACTTAAAAAGTTCCAGCCGGGCCATGAGCCGGGCGGCCGCCGCACGGTCACCGGGCTGCAAATGGTAATGCGTCAAATCGGTATCAATGGGCGCATCCAGCCGGATGGTGCCCAAATCGTAACTCAGGCGGGCCGATTCTTCCCCTTCTTCCAATTTTTTGCGCAGGGCCGGACGGATATCCAGTTCCGGCAGGTGTTTGTAAATGTAATCCACACTGCCGTATTTCTGGATCAGTTCCCCCGCCCCCTTGGGACCAATGCCCTTGACGCCGGGAATATTGTCGGAAGAATCCCCCTGCAGGGCTTTGATGTCGATCATCTGTTTCGGAGTGACACCGTACTGCTCCCGAATGGCTTC
The DNA here is from genome assembly GCA_930990065.1 of uncultured Clostridia bacterium. GTDB lineage: Bacteria > Bacillota > Clostridia > Oscillospirales > Acutalibacteraceae > Heritagella > Heritagella caecorum. The sequence continues at coordinate 56,918 of CAKNOA010000003.1, forward strand.
TTCATCGTACAGCGTCACCTGGGGCTGGCCGAATTTCGTCACCGCCAGGCGCACCGTCACGCCCTGCCCTACCAGCTGCAGGCTGTCCCGGTCGCCGGTGGCAATCACACATTCGTTGCCCGTATCCCGGCAGGCTTTTGCTAACGTACCCAGAATGTCGTCGGCTTCCCATCCGGCACACTCCACCATGGGGTACCCCAATAGCCCCAATAGTTCTTTTAATACTGGCATCTGTTGGGCCAGTTCCTCGGGCATGCCTTTCCGCCCGGCCTTATAGGCCGCATAGGCCACATGGCGGAAGGTGGGTTCCTTCCGGTCAAACGCAATGGCAACCCCGTCGGGTTCGCACTCTTTGCGGATATGCTCTAACATCGTCAAAAAGCCGTAAATGGCATTGGTAAATTGTCCGTCTTTCGTGGAAAGCAGTTTGATCCCGTAAAACGCGCGGTTTACGATGCTGTTTCCGTCCAACACAAGCAGTTTCATGCATAGCCTCCCCGGCGGTACAGCCTTACGGCTGCTATTTCTCTATAGTCGCCCCTATTATAGCACTTTTCGGCGGTAAAAATAAGTGGTATAATGAACCGTATGCGGCGTTTTGTAAAAATCCCGGCAGAAACACACTGCGGGGGCCGCCTGCAAACCAAGACCGAAAGGATTTTCATTATGCTGATTCTTGGAATTGAAAGCTCTTGCGACGAAACCGCGGCCGCCGTGGTGGAAGATGGCCGCCGGGTACTGAGCAACGTTATTGCTTCCCAGGTGGAAGAACATAAACTGTATGGCGGGGTGGTGCCGGAGATCGCCTCCCGCCGCCACTGTGAGGCGATTTCCGGCGTGGTGCGCCGCGCTTTGGAAGAAGCGAATACCCCTCTTTCCGCCATTGACGCCATCGCCGTGACCTATGCGCCGGGGCTGATTGGCGCTTTGCTGGTGGGCGTAAACTTTGCCAAAGGCCTGGCGCTGAGCAGCGGCAAGCCGCTGGTGCCGGTCCACCACCTGCGCAGCCATATGGCCGCCAATTATCTGACCCACCCGGACCTAAAGCCACCGTTTTTGTGCCTGGTAGTGTCCGGCGGGCACACCCATTTAATCCAGGCCGAAGATTATACTACCTTGCATATTATCGGCCACACCCATGACGACGCCGCCGGCGAAGCGTTCGACAAGGCCGCCCGGGCCATGGGCATGCCCTACCCCGGAGGGGTCCATCTGGACAAAGTCGCCGAAGACGGTAACGACAAAGCCTACACCCTGCCCCGCCCCAGCGTGGACGGCGCCCCGTTTGACTTCAGCTTTTCGGGGCTGAAAACTTCGGTAATTAACCTGCTGCATAATGCAGAGCAGCGGGGCGACGAAATCCATATTCCCGACCTGGCGGCTTCGTACCGCAAAGCGGTGGTGGACTGCCTCGTAAAAGGCACGATGAAAGCGGTGGAAGCGACCGGCGCCAAAACGGTGGTGATCGCCGGCGGCGTGTCAGCCAACCGTCTGCTGCGCCGCCGGTTACAGGCGGAATGCGACCGCCGGGGCCTGGCGTTTTACCGGCCGGAACTTTGCTATTGCGGAGATAATGCCGCCATGGTCGCTTCCCAAGGGTACTACGAATTTTTGAAAGGCAACCTGGCCGGCATGGACCTGAATGCCTGCGCCAATATGGCGGTGGATACGCTGTCGTAAGGCGGCCCCATGCCTTTTTCGACACAAGAAGAAGGGAACCCTTACGGTTTTCATAAAAAAGTTACAATTCCCTGCAACTTAACAGGAAATAGCCTCTTGCGAAACGTTTCACAAAGGGTTATAATGAAGCCGTATGGAAGTTTTCTTTTCATACAGACGAATAGTATCTCAATTTGGCCATTGGGCCGGAAGGAGAAGAAAAATCATGACAAAGAATGCAAGTGTGCTCGCTTGGATCGACGAGATGAAAGCACTCGTCAATCCGGATCAGGTCGTTTGGATCAACGGCACGGAAGAGCAGCTCGATGAACTGCGCGCCGAAGCCTGCAAGACCGGCGAAATGATCAAGCTGAATCAGGAAAAGCTGCCCGGCTGCTATCTGCACCGCACGGCTGTGAACGACGTGGCCCGTGTGGAAGGCAGAACTTTCATCTGCTCTCACACCAAGGAAGAAGCTGGCCCCACCAACAACTGGATGGACCCGCAGGAAGCCTATAAAATGCTGTATGATATCGCCCGCGGAAGCTACAAGGGCCGTACCATGTACGTGATCCCCTATTCCATGGGCCCCATCGGTTCGCCTCTGGCCAAAATTGGCGTGGAACTGACCGACTCCATTTACGTGGTTCTGAACATGGCGATCATGACCCGTGTGGGCGACGCCGTGTGGGACGTGCTGGGCGACAGCACCGACTGGGTAAAAGGCCTGCACTGCAAGTGCGATATTGACGAAGAAAAGAGATATATCTGCCACTTCCCGGAAGACAACACCATTATCAGCGTGAACTCCGGTTACGGCGGAAACGTGCTGCTGGGCAAAAAGTGCTTTGCTCTGCGTATCGCTTCCTTCCAGGGCAAGAACGAAGGCTGGATGGCTGAACACATGCTGATCCTGGGCATCGAAAATCCCCAGGGCGAAATCAAGTATGTCACCGCTGCTTTCCCGTCCGCTTGCGGCAAGACCAACCTGGCCATGATGATTCCGCCGGAAGGCTATCGTGTGAAGGGCTATAAAGTTTGGACCGTCGGCGACGACATCGCCTGGATGCGTCAGGGCGAAGATGGCCGTCTGTATGCCATCAACCCCGAAAACGGCTTCTTCGGCGTAGCGCCCGGCACCAACGAAAAGTCCAACCCCAACGCACTGGCTACGACCCGTCAGGGCACCATCTTCACCAATGTGGCCCAGAACCTGGACGACAACACCGTATGGTGGGAAAGCCTGGACAAGAACCCGCCGGAGCATGCGCTTGACTGGACGGGCGAACCCTGGAACGGCAAGACCAGCGACAAGAAGGGCGCTCATCCGAACAGCCGCTTCACCGCTCCTGCCAAGAACTGCCCCTGCATCAGCCCCGAATTTGACAAGGGTGCCGGCGTACCGATTTCCGCCATCATCTTTGGCGGCCGTCGTGCTTCCACCACCCCGCTGGTGTATCAGTCCCGCGACTGGAACCACGGTGTGTTCGTAGGCTCCATCATGGCTTCCGAAACCACTGCGGCTGCTACCGGCGCTGTTGGCGTGCTGCGTCATGATCCCATGGCCATGAAGCCCTTCTGCGGTTACAACATGGGCGACTACTTCCAGCACTGGATTGACATGGGCAAGAAGCTGGGCGACAAAGCTCCGAAGATCTTCAATGTCAACTGGTTCCGTGTGGACGAAAACGGCCACTTCATTTGGCCGGGCTTCGGCGACAACCTGCGCGTTGTGGAATGGATCATTAAGCGCGTAGAAGGCGCTGTGGATGCGGAAGAAACCGCTATCGGTTATGTGCCCAAGGCTGAAGACATCAACTTGGAAGGCCTGAAGGACTTCTCCATCGACGACCTGAAGACCATCCTGGAAGTAGACAAAGACAAGTGGGCGAAAGAAGCCGACGAAATCGAAAACTATTACAACACCACCTTTGGCGATCATATGCCTAAGGAACTGCGTGATTCTCTGGCCACGCTGAAAGCGAACTGCGCTAAATAAGCGACTGTGCTAAATAAAAATCCCCGCCTTCGTAAAGAAGGCGGGGATTTTTTCTTATCTCTTTTTAACCGAAAAATACAAGCAACACGATCATGGCGGCCAGTAAGAGGAGGGCCAGCAAATCGCCCAGCCGGAACGGGTACGCTTTGTATCCCGCCCCTCTTGTCCGCAGGGAAAAGCCCCGCACCTGGGCGGATACGGCGCCGCTATCGACTTTTTTCACCGAGGAAACCAGCAGCGGCACGCACAAAGGCACAATCAGTCCAATCTTTTTAAAGATGTTGCGGGTATCGAATTCCACCCCCCGGGCCTTTTGGGCATCCATAATGTCGTGGAATTCCCCGGCCAAAATGGGGATAAACCGGAACGCCGTCGTTAGGATGAACATGTACCGGTAGGGCACGTGCAGCCGGTTCACCATCGCGTTGGTGAGGTCATTCATCTGGGTAATCGCAAACATCATCAAAAGGGGCAGCGTCGCGTTGATAATCCGCAGGGTAAACAGCGCCGCATAGTAAAGCCCGTCGCTGGTTACCAGCGGGAACCCTCCGGGCAGGACCAGGTATCCCACCCCGCCGCGCATGAAAATCAGCTGCAAAATAATCATTAAAATACAGAAAAATAGCAGCGTGCGCAGCAGCCCCATGGCCTTTTCACCGATGCCTGCCGCAAAGGCGATAATCATCAAAAATGCCAACAGCCCCACTTGAATCAGCAGATTATTGGAAAGCAGGCTGCAAATACAAAACAGAAAAGCCAGCACAATTTTTGTAATGGGGTTCAGCCGGTGCAAAAAGGAATCGCCCGGCACAAATTCCAAGATATTGCCCATATCAGCCACGCTCCTTTTCCAGGGCCGCTACCATATCGGCCACCGTGTACACATCGGAAAATGTATCGCCAAACCGCAGTGCCAGCGCCGGGATCTGGGCCGGCATCACTTTGGCCGCGTGCAGTGTCTGTTCGTCCTTCATGATTTGCCGCACCGGGCCGTCACCCAGCAGCTGCCCGCCTGACAGTACCAAAACCCGTTTTGCGTAACTTTGCACCAATTCCATATCGTGGGAAACCATCAGCACCGTTGTCTGCTTTTCCCGGTTTAACGCCGTTACATACTCCATAATTTCGGTGCATTCCCGGTAATCCAGCCCCGTAGTGGGTTCGTCCAAAATAATCAGTTCCGGTTCGTGGATCAGCACCGACGCCAGCGCAATGCGCTGCCGCTCCCCGCGGGACCGGGTAAACGGTTCCCATTTTGGGTCCAGGTGGAAGGTTTCCAACGCTTTTTCCACCCGCTCTTTTTGTTCCGCTTCGCTAACGCCCTGTACCTGCAGGCCAAACGCCAATTCGTCATATACTGTGTTTTTGCAGATCTGGCGGTCAGGATTCTGAAATAGAAAACCAATTTTCCGGGCCAGGGCGCTGGTGCGCACTTTTTTGGTGTCCATACCGGTCACCCGCACATGGCCCTTACTGGGCAGTAACAACCCGTTGCACAACCGGCTGACGGTGGATTTGCCCGCGCCGTTAGCGCCGATCAGCGCCACCATATCGCCCTTTTCGATGGTAAAACTCAGGTCCGGCAGAATGACCGCCCGGCCATATCCAAAGTGTACATGATCAAATTCCAGCATGGCGGCCACCACGCAGCACCTCCCTTACCATTTTTTCGCCTTCTTCCACATTCAGCGGCACCTGTCCGTTGTACAGCCCTTTTTTCTGCAGTTGCCCGCATAGGGTCACGACCCGGGGCACATTGATACCGATGTCTTCAAATGTAGACGTATGGCGAACCACATCCCGGGCCGGGCCATCAAATACAATGGCTCCTTCGTTCATCACAATCATGCGGTCGACGTATTCGCACAGCAGCATAATCTTTTGTTCCACAATCAGCACCGTAATGCCAAATTCTTTATTTAATTGCCGCAGCAGGCGGAAAATCTGCAAACTGCTTTCGGGATCGAGCTCCCCTGTAGGTTCATCCAATACGATAATCTGAGGCCGGAGTGCCACAATAGCCGCAATGGCCACTTTTTGTTTTTGTCCGCCCGACAGGGACGACAGCGCCCGGTACCGAAGATCACGGATGCCCAATGTATCCAGTACATTTTCCAGCCGTTCGCTGATTTCTTCCCGGGAAAAGCCAAAGTTTTCCAGCCCATATAAAATTTCATCTTCCACAACGGAAGCCACCATCTGGCTGTCAATATCCTGGAACACGCTGCCCACAATTCGATAGAGATCTTCGCCCCGGCACTCCACAGTATCCATGCCGTTGACCCGTACACTGCCGTAAAAGTCGCCTTTGTAGTGATGGGGAATCATACCGGTCAGCGTATGGGTCAGGCTGGTTTTTCCGGCGCCCGAAACGCCGATCAAACCCACAAACTCTCCGTCTTGTATGGTGAGGTTGATGTCCCGCAGCGCCATACGGTCGCTGCCACTGTATTGAAAGCCCATTTTGCTAATTTCGATCATGGGGGTGGCTCCTTTCGCCGTGGTTCATAAAGAAAAGCGGACGGTAACCGCCCGCCTTTCTTTTTTTATTTTTCTTATTCGTCTTTTTTCAAAATCCCGCGCAGCGGCAGCACCAGAATCTGTACAATCACACAGTTGAGGGCCGCGGTAACCAGGGTGGTCAGGGCCATGCTAATAAACTGCGCCATAGACATGGGGTTTACATACACCAGCGCCGCCATACCGATAAAAGCAAATCCACTAATGAGCGTGGTCAGCAGCGTGCACACGATGGGCTGCAGATTCAGTTTCCCTACGTGCATGGGGATGAAAATTAGCAGGAACATGACAACGGCCCCGATGGTTTCCGACACAATCCCAATCCATGCCATGGACGTGCCGATCTGGCTAATCACACCGGACAGGATGCCGATAATGACAGATTCAAGAAAATTGGGCCGCACCAGCAAAATAGCCAGGCAGTAGGTGGCAATCAGGAAATTCGGGTGGAAGCCGCCCACATTGATGACCCCGGCTAGAAGCCGCAGTACAATGCCCACTGCCATGAGCACCCCGACGAGGATCAGGTTATTCAGATCCCGCAATCCTTTCTTCTGTTCAACGATAACGCTTCTTTTTTCCATGGTTCTGTTTTCCTTTCTGTGTGCAGAAATTCTGGCCTTCCCTTCCGTCTGCACCATCCGGAAGAGAGAAATGCGTGCACGCCGGCGCGTCATTTCTGCCGCATCAGACTGGCAAAATAAGAAGCCCGAAAATAAAAAAATCTGTCCTTAAATTTCTTTAAGGACAGATCTAGAAAAATCTGCGGTACCACCTTACTTGCCCTGCTGCATCCAACAGAACCGCTCTTGCGAAATGCCAACACATTTCTTGCCCGTAACGGGGGCACCCGTCTCAGATACTCAGCTGACAGCCAGCCTTTCGCCTCGCCCTCTGTGGTCCATTTGCCGATCCGCCTTTCCACGGGATTTCCATCATCGCCCGCTCTCTGTAGGTGCGCTTTCGGTGTGATCTCCACTTCACTGGTTTAAAGTTATTTGAGTTGTTCCTAGGATACCACGCTTTGCACAGATTGTCAATGACTTTTTTCTTTTTTTTGCAAGAAATTACCTCCGAACTTTCATAACAGCCGGGTACGGGGGCCCTGGGGCTTTTGCAAGAGCCGGTCAAAGAGCTCGCCGGCGGTCATAAAATACCGCCCGCCAAACAATAGCCGGCCCCCATCCGTACGGATTTGGGAGCTGACAAGCGGATTGCGCAACCAGCTGTACGCTTCGTACCCATCCAGTTCATGCAGATCCAGCGTAATGCGCGCCCCTGCCGCCAGGGTGATAAAAATACACCCGCCGTCCAGAGGATTGACATCGCGGATCCACGGAGTGCCGCTGGCATTCGTTTTTAGCGAATCCATCCAGGTTTCATCCGGTGTACCGGCATGGCTTGTAGGCCCCAGTTCTTCCCGGTTTTGGGCCCCAAACAGCGCGCACAGCACTTCTTCTGCCGTCAGCGCGTGGCCATCCGAAAACTGGAAACCCATGCCGGTTTCGTCCACCGTTACCGACTGGAATACCGCGGCGTCACTCAGCCACGGCCATCGGGCCGCTAGGCAAGGCCTACGCCCATCGATTGTATGCCCGGTGTGCAGATTTAAAAACCAGCGATCCCGGGTTGTTTGGATTTGATCCACCATTTTTTCCATACCTGCGGCCCTCCTTACTTCATGGTATGCAGTGTCCTACCAAAATGTTCCGTTTTTTATGCCATTTGAAAAACAATGCCGCACACGGCCGCGCCGCCAATGTACACCACCGGGTGCTTTTTATACCGCCGCATCAGCCAATAACACAAAATGAACAGACACATGGCTTTGTAGTTGATGAGGTCGGCGGGGTTCATAGTTTTCATAAAGTCCCCAATGGTAAACAGGGTGGTTTCCATGACTTGCCAGCAGGCAGCCGCAATCATGGCGGTCACGCACGGGCGAAGCCCGGCAAACGTATCTTTTACCAGCCGGTTTTCCTTAAATTTTTCCAGGATTTTGGCGACAATCACAATCACAATGATGGATGGCAGCACCAGAGCAAAGGTGGCAACCACCCCGCCTAACACGCCATAGGCATGATACCCGGCATAGGTCGCCATATTCACGCCCAGCGGTCCCGGGGTGGATTCCGAAATGGCGACCATGTCGGTAATGCTTTCCACGCTCATCCAGTCATAGCGCGACGCAATGTCGTACAAAAACGGCAGTGTCGCCAATCCGCCGCCCACAGCAAACAGACCGGCTTTAAAGAATTCGAAAAACAGTTCCCACAAAACGATCATATCAGACCTTCACCCCTGCTCTGCCAAGGCCCAGGCCAACCAGTGCTGCGCCAATGACCACCAAAATGGGCGATGCATCCAGCGCAATCATGACGGCCAACACGATCAGGAACAGGGCGATGCCCCACACGGATTTTACGTTCTTCTTCCACAGCTTCACAATGGCATCCAGAATCAGCGCACATACGGCCACCCGAATGCCCGCAAAGGCCTGCTGCACATAGATGATATGGGAAAAATTCTGCAAACACGCGGCAATCACCGTAATAATGCACAGCGAAGGGAAAATCACGCCTAACGTGGCAAAAATAGCCCCGGGAATCCCCTTGCGCCGGTACCCGATAAACGTGGCGGTATTCACCGCAATAATCCCCGGCGTACATTGACCGATGGCATAATAGTCCATCAGTTCTTCATCGGTAGCCCAGTGGTATTTTTCCACCACTTCCCGCTGCAGCATGGGCAGCATGGCGTACCCGCCGCCAAATGTCAGCCCGCCAATCCGGCAGAAAGTAAGAAACATGACTCACAGTTCTTTCACGCGGTCCCCTCCTCTTTGGTTACAATCTGCGGTTTTTCGTCCATCATCAGGCACACCGGGCCGTAATGGTAAAACGTGGCATGGAAAATATGGATGTCTTCTTCCTCACCCGGAACCGTACCCTCCAAAATACCGCGGCCCAGCGCCAGCAAATTGTCGGGGTTCGCGTCATCCACGGCACCGTGTCCGCCCGCAATCTGGTCATACTCCGTATGCAGGGCTTTGAGTTCTTCCACCTTATGCATCCAGGTGGCGAGCACCGCTTTCCGGTCTTCCCCAGGGGCGCAAATCAGTTCCAGCCCCTGCAGGGTATCCCCCGCAAATAAAATCCGGCGGTCGCGGTCCAAAAAGCACACCGACCCGGCCGTATGGCCGGGGGTGGCCATAACCTCCAGCGTGCGTCCGCCCAGGTCCACCTTCTCCCCGTCATACAGCGGTTCTATGACGGGAAAGGCCCCGCCAGCCGGCATCTTCTCGGGCACATGGCCGCACACCGATTCAGCATAAGCCTGCCGCCCTTCCAACGTAATGCTGCGGGCCAGCTCGATGTCCCCGGGGTGCAAATGGGCCCGGGCAAACTGCCGGATGCCACCGGCATGGTCGACATGCCCGTGGGTTAAATACACCTCATACGGTTTCTCGGTCAGGGACCGCACCAGTGCATCCAAATCACCGGTTCCGCTGCCCGTATCAATCAACACGGCGCGGTCGGTCCCTTCCACCACATACAGTGCATCCAGCCCGCCTTCGTCAATGTGCCATGTACCGTCGGCGATTTTTTCCACCCGATACAGCGTCTGTTCCATGATGGTATGTTCCTCCCCTGTTTTCTTTCTTACTCCTCGGTTTTTGTCACAGCAATGCCCAAATCTTCCAGCTGCTGGCCGTCTACCGGGCTGGGAGCCATGGTCATCAGTTCCGTCGCGTTCTGCACCTTCGGGAACGCCACCACATCCCGCAGGCTTTCACAACCCAGCATCTGCATAACCAGCCGGTCCAGCCCCAGGCCCATACCGCCGTGAGGTGGAGCACCAAAGCGGAACGCATCCAACAAAAAGCCGAATTTTTCGTACGCTTCTTCGTCCGACATACCCAGCAGTTCGAAAATCCGGTTCTGCAGCTCGGGGTCGGTAATGCGGATGGAACCGGAAGCGAGCTCGATGCCGTTTAGCACCAAGTCATAGCACTTGGCGCGCACACGGCCCTTGTCGCTTTCCAAATACGGCAGGCATTCGTCCATGGGCGCCGTGAAGGGATGGTGCATGGCCACATACTGTCCCAGATCTTCGTCGTATTCAAAGAACGGGAATTCCACAATCCACAGCAGGTTATACCCTTTGCGCTCAATCTTCAGTTTATCGGCTACGGTCAGGCGCAGCTGTCCCAGCTGGGGCAATACATGGCTGGTTTTCGTGTCGGCTACAATCAGCACCACGTCGCCGGTTTCGGCCCCGGCGCGCTGCAGAATGGCCTGCATTTCGTCTTCCGTCATGAACTTCTGGAACGAGCACTTCATGCCGTCTTTGGCCATGCGAATCCACGCAAGGCCTTTGCCGCCAATGCCGCGGATCATTTCCGTCAGCTTGTCGATTTCCTTGCGGGTCAGGGTATCCACGGCGTTTTTCGCCGTGATGCACCGCACACTGCCGCCGCCCTGCACGGCACTGCTGAATACGCCAAAGCCGCAGTCTTTGACCAAATCGCTCAGGTCGATCAGTTCCATGCCAAAGCGCGTATCGGGTTTATCACTGCCATACCGCTCCATCGCCTGCTGATACGTCAGCCGGGGCAGCGGCAGCGGGATGTCCACCCCCAGCGCTTCGCGGAAGACCCGCTCCATGAACCCTTCGCCAATGGCCAGAATGTCTTCCATATCCACAAAGGACATTTCCAGGTCGATCTGGGTGAATTCCGGCTGGCGGTCGGCCCGCAGATCTTCGTCCCGGAAGCAGCGGGCAATCTGCATATACCGGTCAAAACCGGCCACCATGGACAGCTGCTTGTACAGCTGGGGCGACTGGGGCAGGGCATAGAACGAGCCCTTGTGAATGCGGCTGGGCACCAAAAAGTCCCGGGCGCCTTCCGGCGTGCTGCGCATGAGCATGGGGGTTTCGATTTCAATAAACCCATTTTCGTCAAAATAGTCACGGGTGATCTTGGCGATCTTGTGACGCATCAGGATATTTTTCTGCAAATCCGGCCGCCGCAGGTCGAGATACCGGTATTTCAGCCGCAAGTCTTCTTTTACGTTGGAATGTTCCACGATCTCAAAGGGCGGCGTTTCGGCTTTATTCAAAATCCGCAGTTCGGTCACGTAAATTTCCACGTCACCGGTGGGAATCTTATCGGTTTTGGCGTCCCGTTCGCGCACCACACCGCAAGCCGCCAGCACAAATTCCGACCGGCAGGAAGCCGCTTTGCGGAAAATTTCGGGGTCGGTGGCGTCGTCAAACGTCAGCTGTACAATACCCGTACGGTCGCGCAGGTCGATAAAGATCAGCCCGCCCAGGTCCCGCTGACGCTGTACCCAGCCAAACACCGTTTCTTTCTGTCCCACATGTTCCATGCGAAGCTCCCCGCAATAATGGGTGCGGTGGAGCCCCGATACCAATTCTGCCATCTGTCTTTCCTCCTGTATCTTAGTCCGTCAAGCCCGGCATTTTCGTCGTAATGGCAAGGTACTCCCCTATGAACGTTTCGCCCAGCGAAATGGGATTTACTTCGCCGGTCTTCATATTTTTCACCTGGGCCTTCCCCTGCTGCAATTCGTCGTCCCCCAGTACCATGGTAAACGCCGCGCCGATTTTGTTGGCGTACTTCATTTGCGCCTTCAGGCTGCGCCCGCACACATCCACTTCGGCCGCTACGCCGCAGCGGTGCAGCTGTTCGGTCAAAGCAAACGCCCGGCGGGAGGCCGCCTCGCCCATGGAAGCCAGGAAAACTTCGCAAGGTTTATCCTCGGGCAATTCGATGCCCTGGGCCTGCAAAATCAGCATCAGCCGTTCCATACCGAGCCCAAAGCCCAAACCCGGCATAGGTTTGCCGCCCATCTGTTCAATCAGCCCGTCGTACCGGCCGCCGCCGCACACAGTGCTCTGGGCCCCCAGATCGTTGGACACAAATTCAAACACCGTGCGGGTGTAATAATCCAGCCCGCGCACAATGGTGGGGTTCACCGTAAACGCCAGCCCGGCTTCGGTCAGGTACTGCTTCACGCTTTCAAAGTGGTCGCGGCAATCCTCGCACAGGTAATCGAGGATCACCGGCGCCCCTTCGGCGATTTTGCTGCACACCGGGCTTTTGCAGTCCAGAATCCGCATGGGGTTACGCTCCAGGCGGGACTGGCACGTTTCGCACAGTTCGTCTTTCCGGCCGGTAAAGTACGCTTTCAGCGCTTCGTGATACCGGGCGCGGCAGGTGGGACATCCGATGGAATTGAGTTCCAGGGTCAGGTTTTTGACCCCCAGCCGGTCAAAAATGCCTTTGGCCAGGCAGATGACTTCCGCATCGGCCGCCGGTTGGGCCGCCCCGAACATTTCCACGCCAAACTGGTGGAATTCCCGCAAGCGCCCCGCCTGGGGTTTTTCATAGCGGTAGCAGCTGGTGTGGTAGTACACCTTCACCGGCAGGCCGTCGTTATACATCGCGTGTTCCAGCATGGCGCGGGCCACCCCGGCCGTCCCTTCCGGACGCAAAGTCACGGAACGTCCGCCTTTGTCTTCAAATGTGTACATCTGCTTTTCGACCACATCGGTGGTATCCCCTACACTGCGCAAGAACAGTTCGGTGTGTTCAAACACCGGGGTACGCACTTCGCCAAAGCCGTGTACGGCCGCTTCCGAGCGCATAACTTCTTCGGCGGTTCTCCATTTGGCGCTTTCCCGGGGAAGCAAATCCTGCGTACCCTTGGGCGCCTGCGTCAATAGTGCCATGGTTTTTTCTCCTTCTCTTGAAACAATGGTAGACTGGCCGGCCATGTAGCCGGCGGTAAAATAAAAAAAGAACCCCCGTCCCACAAAGGGACGAGGGACTACTGCCTCGTGGTGCCACCCTTTTTCAGAGCTGCCTGCCGGGCAGACAGCTCCCTTTCCCCGTAACGCCGGGATACGGGTACCAATTGGTACCAAAAACGGCTCACGGGTGTCTTTCCCCTTTTTTCGTGTGCAGCGCGCTTCCAGCCTTGGCACGCCTCTCTGTGGCGGAAAAAAGGGTACTCATCCCGGTCATCACCGTATTCACTTTCTGGAATATTTCACCTTATGCTTTGGGGTTCAGAATATCGCGCCAATCCAGATCGCCACGTTCCAACCCGTGAATCAGCACTTCCGCCGTGGCAATGTTGGTAGCCACGGGAATGTTGTGCATGTCGCACAGGCGCAGCATATTCATATCATTGGGTTCCTGGGGCTTTGCCGTCAACGGATCACGGAAAAATAAGAGTAAGTCCACTTCGTTACAGGCAATCCGAGCGGCAATCTGCTGATCGCCCCCCTGCGGGCCGCTTAAAAAGCGCTGCACCTGTAAACCGGTTGCCTCCGACACCAGTTTTCCCGTTGTTCCTGTTGCGCAAAGGGAATGACGGCTTAATAGTCCGCAATAAGCAATGCAGAACTGCACCATCAGTTCTTTTTTCGCATCGTGTGCAATCAAAGCGATATTCATGTCCGTATCATCCTCTCCTAAAACTTACGTTCCCCCGGCTCTTTGTTTTTTAAAACTTACGCAAAGAGCCAAGCGGAACCGATTCTCCTTCCAAACGAGCGGCCAAACGTTGCATGGCGGCAAAACCTGCCGAACGCCGCAGCAGCAGGCTTTTCTGATCGCCATTTTTGGCCAGCAAAGTATCTTCCGGAACAATTCCCATCAGACGGATGCCGGCGGTATCGATCACACTATCCAGATCATCAAAATCATCTTGCCGGCGAAACGCTGCGTAGGAAAAGCGGTTAATAATCAGCCGCTGCTGCCGGATCCCCCGGTCCGTTAACAGCCGGTGCACATGTTCCGAACTGCGCAGGCAAACCGGCGTGCATTGCGTCACAACCAACGCACGCTGGGCCGCCGCACAAGCTGCTTCGAACCCTTCATCAATTCCGGCCGGACTGTCGATGAGCACATGGTCATAATAATCGGCGAGCAATTCGGCCAGTTGGCGCATCACGTACGGCGACAGGCGGTTTTCCCATGTCTGGGGGGCCGGCAAAAGCCATAACCCCTGGGTATCGGGGCATTCATAAATCGCCCGAATCGGCTCACAATTCCCCCTCACAACGTCGCCCATATCAAAAAGCAGGGAAGAAGATACGCCCAAAAGCAAATCCTGGCAGCGCAACCCGGCGTCTCCGTCCAAAATCAGCACCCGGCGCCCTCTCATAGCCAAAGCGCGCCCTAAATGTGCCGTAATGGTGGATTTGCCGACTCCGCCTTTTCCCGATGTTACAACCGTGATTGCACCCATTTCTCTTTTACCTCAGTTTACATACTATCACAAATTCCCATGGCTGTCAAAATTTTTTTCCATGGTATTGCACAAAGCCCCCGGGAAAAAGCGGGGGCTTTGTCACGTTGTCTGTTCTTTTTATTCATCCGTTTTTTCCTGTTGCGTGGTGGCCGACGGAACCTGAATATTGCCATCCTCGTCCACATACGCCCCATAGAAATAGGCATCGAGCAAATCGCGCACCACGTTCATCGAATAAGTGGCTTTGTCGCCATACTCAATCACAACCACAATAGCAATCTGGGGATCATCGTACGGTGCATATCCCACAAACAGTTCGTTATCCGAATGGCTGGGGTTTTCAGCCGTACCGGTTTTACCCGCTACAGCAATCCCGTAATCCGCCAAAGAACGGCCGGTACCGTCCGAAGAAGCACACACGGCCCTAAGGCCTTCCTGCACAATTTGCAGGTTTTCTAAATCCACGCCGCAGTGATTGAGTTCTTCCCGTCCAATCTGTTCAATCACTTCTTCTCCGGTATAATCGGTAATTTTGTCTTCCAGATGCAGCCGGATGCGCACTCCATCGTTCGCGATGGTGGTAATATAACTGGCTAGCTGCACGGGGGTAAACGAGTTATCGCTCTGCCCAATAGACGCCTGTACCGTAATACCGCTGGTCCAGCTGCTGCCGTGGTTCTTTTCGTAATCGGTAGGATTGGCCAGCAGCCCATTCCCTTCACTGACTTCTACACCACTGGGTTCTCCCAGCCCGAACAGCGTTCCATAGGCATCAATTTTTTCAATCCCCAGCCGGCGGCCCGTTTCACAGAAGAATACGTTGCACGATCTTTCCAGCGCCGTGATCACATTAATCGAACCATGGGTCCCCATACAACCCAGGGTAAACCCGGTATCGGCAAAGTAATCGTACACACCGCTACAGTGAATGGTAGTATCTTCTGTTAGAACCCCTTCCTGTAAAGCAGCAGAGGCCACCAACGGTTTAAACGTAGAACCGGGGGTAAACTGCCCGCTGAAAGCCCGGTTGACCATGGGGTTGGTTTCATCTTCATTGATTTTTTGGTTGTATTTGGCGTTGGTCAGATACTCATTGATATCATACGTCGGGAAGGTGGAGGCACACAGAATGCCCCCTGTTTCCACATCGACCATAATAGCGGCGCCGGCCACGCAGTCCTGGCCATACCACTTATCGTTTGCCGACAGCTGTCCCGCTTCGGCGGAGGCTTTTACATTTTTCGCCAGCGACGCATTGGCCACCTTCTGAATGCGGGAATTAAGGGTCAGCCACACCGTATTGCCCGCTTCGGGCTGAACGGTAACTTCATCCTGGGCCACTTCCCCGTTACTGTCAATCGACAGTTCTTCTTTTCCGTATGTGCCGCGCAAATCGCTTTCAAATACCGATTCAATCCCGCTTTTCCCGATGACATCGTCATAGGTGTACCCCGAAAGGTTATCGGCGGAGTAAAGCCGGCCATCTTCTTTCAGCTGGTCGTACTGCTCCTGGCTGAGGTACCCGGTCTGCCCGATAATGTGCGGGGCCAGCGAGCCATCGGTATATTCCCGCACGGTGCCCACCTGTACATAAACTCCCGGCAGTTCCAGACTTTTTTCGCTGATAATCTGCATGGTGTCGCTGCTGACATCATCGGCAAACAAGTACGGCGTGTAATAGCCGAACTGGTTTTTCACCATATTATAGCGCACCGAAATAATGGCGCGCTGTTCTTCTTTTGTATACCCCTGGCACTGAAACATCTCCACAAACTGGGCCATACACTGGTCGGCTGTGGCATAGTCGTTCACATTGAGCATACTGGCGCTCTTCATATACGAAATCTCGCTGTCGCTATCCGCCCGGAATTCGTACGTGCCGTCTTCTTTCAGATCGATGGGCAAATTGTCAATCCATTTTTCATCCCGCTCTTCCAGCAGCTGCACCAGGGCCAGAATGGTATCGTTGATGGTATCCATATCCACTTCTGTACGTTTAAACGCAATCTGGTAGGCGGTACGATTGGCCGCCAAGGCATTGCCTTCGCTGTCAAGGATTTCCCCCCGGGCTGCCGTCAGCTTAATAAAGGACGAGGTAGAGGAATCGGAAAGGTTCAAAAATGTTTCCCCTTCCACCAACTGCCACTGCATCAGACGAACGGCATAGATGCCAAACACCATGGCGATCACCAAACACAAAAACAGCGGACGCGCCACGTTTTGCAGCTTTTTCAAAACGGCATATCTCCTTTCCTGAAACTCCCGGCTTTTTTAATCCTGAGCAGAACGCAAACGCATGAAAAATGCGCGGTTGAAGAAATACGTAAACGGCGTCCAAATCACCGTGATCCCGTATCGGGGCAAATAGTGATGGGTCAGGGCATAGACCCGGTACTGGTCATACACCAGCACATAATCAAACACCCAGTCGCACAAGAACACCAGCGCCAGCGCCCCTATACTCACGATGAACGCCGTCAATACGTTATTGCGCAGCAAATTGCGGCTGAAACTGCTGATCACATAGCACAGCACCGCCATCATCAGCGCATGCATACCCATCACACCGCCCATGCCGTAATCTACCAAGAGCCCGCCAAAGACGCCAAAGGCCATGGCGGGGATTTCGCTTTCGAATTGGGCAATGGCGATCATGCACAAAAACAGGAACGAAGGCCGTTCTCCCCATAGACTGAACATCAGCCCAGGGGTTTCCTGCAAAATAAACAGTACAATAAGTTCCAGGGAATACGCCAGGTACCGAATGGCTTTTCGTTTATCCATCAGGAATCCCCTTTCGAACTTTCCTCACTGTTTTCGCTGCTCTCTTTGCCGCTGTTATCCTGCGCGGTAGTATCGGTTGTCGATTCGCTGATCTCGCCTTTTCCGTAGAAATCGGTGATCACAAACACATCGTGCACTTCTTTAACGTCCACATACGGCTCAATCAACGCACAGCGGGTGACACCGCCGTCGGACACTTCCAAACTCTTGACCTGTCCTACAATGAGGTCTTTGGGGTAGATCCCCGCCAGCCCCGTGGTCGTGATAATATCCCCTTCTTCCAGCTTGGTTTCCGCTGTTAAAAAGGACATGCGCACCAATCCCTGGTCGGCTAACTTTAAATCAGAACTGACGACGCCGCTTTCCCGCTTTTCCTTGCTGATGACACCAATATTCGTTTCGGGCGACAGAATCGTGGTCACATAACTGGTGGTGGCTTCCACCTTGGATACCCAGCCGACCACACCATCGCTGGTGATCACCGGATCATTGACGCTGATCCCCGATAGGCGTCCCTGGTCGATGGTAAAACCGCCGAACAGCTCAGCCGGATCGCGGCTGATCACCGCGGCCGACACCATTTGGAAATCCTTGTTATTCTGTTTGATTTCCAAAATGGATTCGTACTGTTCGTTTTTCTGCTTCATTTCATAGTAATCCACCAATTGATCCCGCAGCCGCTGGTTTTCTTCTTCCAGCTTTTTAATCTCTGCCTGTAAGTCCTCCGTTGAAACCGTCGCATCTTCCACAGCGGCCGAAGCATTATTGACCGCCAGCGTCGAAACCCGCTCCAGCGGTGACGAAACAAACGAAAACAGGCTGGCCGTCAACGTGCCGTCCATGCTGGCACTGTACAGCATAAACGCCAGCAAAACCGCGATGGTGCCCAGCAGCATGCGAAAATTATGTGTATGAAAAAAATCTTTCACACCAAAGCCCCCTATCATCCCATTTTGGGCTGTTTTTCACGGGAAAACAAAGCGCGGGGAGCCGTCTTCCTCACAGCCCTCCGCACTTTCCGTCCTTTTTTCTCTTATCGTCTGCGGGCTTTGTAATACGAAGCCGGGAGCGCCACTTCCAACCGCTTGCCGGTCCCGTCTACCACGCAGTCCAGCGGCCGTTCAGCCACATGTACCGGCATACCGGTTTCGCGGCTCACCAACTGGTCCAGGCCCCGCAGCAGGGCACCGCCGCCCGTGAGCATAATCCCGTGGTCGATAATATCCGCCGACAGTTCCGGCGGCGTTTTTTCCAGCGTGTTCTTAATGGCTTCTACAATGGTCTGCAGCGAATCGCCCAGCGCTTCGCGCACTTCATCCGCCGAAACCACGACGTTTTTCGGCAGCCCGTCTACCAGGTTGCGGCCTTTGATTTCCATGGTAGCGTTTTCTGTTTCCTCCGTGGGATAGGCCGAACCAATGCGGATTTTGATATCTTCTGCCGTGCGTTCCCCGATGAGCAGGTTGTACTTCTTTTTCACATAGGAAATAATCGCTTCGTCAAATTTATCCCCGGCGACACGCACGGAAACCGACGTAACAATATCCCCCAGGGAAATGACGGCCACTTCTGCCGTACCGCCGCCGATATCCACCACCATGCTGCCCGTGGGTTCCGCCACCGGCAAACCGGCGCCAATGGCCGCCGCCATGGGTTCTTCAATCAATTCGACATCTTTGGCGCCGGCCTGACGGGCGGCGTCTTCTACCGCGCGGCGTTCCACTTCCGTTACGCCAGAGGGAATGCACACCACTACGCGCGGACGGCTGAAGGAGCTGTTATGCAGCGCCTTGCGGATAAAATGCTTGAGCATGGTCGCCGTTACGTCAAAGTCGGCAATGACGCCGTCTTTCAGCGGACGAACCGCTACAATGGAACCGGGTGTACGGCCAATCATTTCTTTGGCCTGCGTACCCACAGCCAGTACGTCTTCGGTGCGCACATCGACGGCTACCACCGAAGGTTCACGCATGACAATGCCCTTGCCCTTCATGAATACCAGCGTATTGGCGGTACCCAGATCGATCCCGATATCTTTTGAAAACATGAATGCTTCCCCTTTCCCATTCGGCATGCAAAATCCGCCCCAACACCCTGTGCCAGGCGGCTTTGTTTTTCCATATAATAAAGTAAAGAAAACGCAAAAGGGCGGCTATGCCCCTTTGGTGCCTATTATACCGCTTTTTTGGCTTTTACTCAACCGAAAATTGCCCAGGGGTCTGGTTTTTTGTGTTTTTCGGCGGGAATGAAAAAACCAGCCCATCACAACGCAGTCTTTTTCGTATAACTTACCGGGCAAATACGGACGCAATATGAAAAAATCGCAAAATTTCAGCAAAATTTCAAAACGCTTAGCGCTACCAGATGCCTGGCAGCACCAGCTTTCGGTTTTCAGTCCTTAATATGGATCCGGCTGTACACCAAAATCGCCACAAACAGCAAAATCGCCTGGGCCACGTTGATATCCACCATCAGCCCAAAATTCACCTGCAAAATCGCCAGATCCAGTGTGCTGGGCTGCAGCCCAAACTGGGCGCTGAGCCCCAACCAGCTTAAAAACGATACGCTTTGGCTCACGTCGCCTACCACTTTCCCCAGCACCACCGCTAATACCAGCAGTACCACCAATAGTAAGGTGCGCAAAATCCCTTTTTTCATCGCCATCCTCCTTTTTTGTTACCGGACGCCTGTTGAACCAAATCCGTTTTCGCCCCGGACGGTTTCTTCCAGGCTGTCCACTTCCCGGAAAGAGCCCATCCACACGGGCATGACCACCAGCTGGGCTATGCGGTCCCCGGGAGAAATCGTATAGCTTTCCCCGGAAAAATTACAGAGCCCTACACATACTTCCCCCCGGTAGTCACTGTCGATCACCCCGACGCCGTTGGAAAGGGCAATGCCTTTGCGTGTCCCCAATCCGCTGCGGGCAAACAGGAAGCCGGCCCATCCTTCGGGCACGGCCAGGGCAAACCCGGCCGGGATCATGCCCCGTTCTCCCGGCTGTAGGGTATACGGTTCCGTTATGCAGGCACACACATCCATTCCTGCACTGCCCGGCGTGGCGCGCCGGGGCAAAATAGCCTGTGGCCGTACTTTTTTGATGCTAATTTCCTTCATCTTTTTCCTCGCTTTACCCGCTGATTCAGAACTTTCCCCCGGTTTTCCCGGGCTTTCCCCAGCTTTTCAACATTTTAAACAGAGTTTTCAACTTTCCTGCCATCCGTGGACATAAAGCCCACAGGTACTGGGTCCTGGGCATGGTTGTCCCTCCCGGGCCCGGCGCAAAATCTCGTCACATTCCACCATATTTTCCACCGTAAACCGTAAAACGCCAAAATCCTGGCCTTGTATCTCCTGCATCCGTCCGGTCATACACAACGGCACACTGTTGAGCACCTCAATTTGACGGCTGCCACCGCTGTTCCGGCAAAAAACGGGGAATTTGGCCCCTTTCCGGTCGGTCAGTTCCGGGGGCTGTGAGCAGTGCTGGCACCCGCCCGGCGCATTGGCCGCCGGACAATTCCGGCACAGCATGAGCGGCAGCCGCCCGTAAATCAACAGCCCCCTTGGCATGGTCCCGCCAATCCGAGCCGCTTTGGCCAGCGGCAATTCAAAGGAAAGCTCCTGAGAGAGCACGCCCAACTGCTCCAGCCGCTGCAGGGAGGAGGTATTGGTCACATTCAGCGAAAAACCGCCGTGGCACCGCATCCCTTCTTGGCGGGCCAGGGCCAGCGCCCCCAGCGAACCGCACCATACATCCAGAAAACCGGCCGCTTTCTTTTCCCGTAAATACCGGCGTACCGTCTCTTCTCCCCCGAAAAAGGCACGGGGCATTTCGGCTCCCAACCGGTACCCTTTTTCCCGCAGGGCCTCCCATGCAGGCAACGGCACTTCCAGGGGCAAGTAAATTCTTTCGCAAAAACGGGCTTCTGCCCCAATTTGCCGGATGGAGGCATAATGCGCCCGCAACGGGAGAGGCTGTAGGTGGGTCTTCCGGGATGGTTGCCCCACCGGCCATTCCGGCATGGTAAAGGCATAGGGCGGGCGGTGCTGCCGCTTCTGGCTCAGTTCTTCGAGCACCTGGCGCCGTAACTGGTTGACCGCCGAAATGGGGGCTGTCGCTCCCTCTTCAATCTGGCAATCAATTTTTCCAGGGGTAAATGGTGTGCCTCCGGTTTTTTCCAACTGTTCCTGGCAGCGCACCGGGTCCATAGCACGCACCCGGGCTTCTTCGGCCCGGACAGCCGAAACGGCAAACGCCGAAAACCCGTCACCATCCCGGGCAGCCAGGGTCAGGCATTCCCCTGTTTCCACGGTCAAAATCATATCCACCGGTACCCGAGGCCGTTCCGCCCGGTAGAGGTCCCGCAGCCGCGTCAACACGTCTTTGGTGGAAGCCGTGACATCTTCGTAGGTGCGCGTACCAAACATGGCCCGCCCCAGCTGGCCGTCAGGATAACCCGTTGTAAAACCAGAGCGTGAAAATACAGCTCGTAAATCATATAACTCCCGCAGGCTCACCCCTTGCCCGTCGGCATCCCGCCGGCACCCGGCGACCGCACCAGCCACGTATTCCGGCCGCTTCATGCGCCCTTCGATTTTGGCCGATAAAATGCCTGCCTGCCGCAATTCCGAAAGCCGGCCAATCATGGAAAGATCTTTTAAACTTAAATCATGTCCCGTCCCCCGAGGGGCCGCAAAAGGCAGACGGCAGGGCTGTTTGCACCGGCCCCGGTTCCCGCTCTGCCCCCCTAATACGGCACTGAAGTAGCATTGTCCCGATACCGACATACACAAAGCCCCGTGAGCAAAGGCTTCCAGCTCCACATCGGGCACCCGGTCCGCTACCTGCCGGATTTCCTGCAGGGACATTTCCCGGGCCAACACCACCCGGGTGGCGCCCATTTCGTGTAAAAGGGCCGCTCCTTCCGGCGTGTGCAAACTCATTTGGGTGGAAGCGTGCAGCGGCAGGGAAGGCGCCGCCTGGTGCATCAGGGTAAAAAGCCCCAGATCCTGTACAATGATAGCGTCTACCGGCAACGAACAGGCATACTCAATGAGCTCTAACGCCTGGGGCAGCTCTTCATCTGTCAAAAGCGTGTTGACCGTCAAATGGACATCCACCCCGTACGCATGGCAATAGGCGACCGCTTCCTTTAGTTCTTCGCGGTTAAAATTTCGGGCCGACGCCCGGGCGCTGAACATATCGGCCCCCAGGTACACTTCGTCGGCCCCGGCCCGTACGGCGGCCGTGAGCGCTTCCATGCTGCCGGCCGGAGCCAAAATCCGGATCGCTTCGGGCTGTTTTCTGTTGGGGTCCATAACAAGCTAGGCTCCTTTCTTTGTACAAAGCCGGACAAAATTTCTGCCCTGCAGGGGATCCTGCAGGGCAGGCAGATTCTTCAAAACAGAAAGAGCACTTATTCTTCCTTTTTTTCAAAAAAGCTCATAAATCCTTCTTGTTCCGGCGTAATATCCCGGTGCAAAGGATTATAAAAACTGCCATGAACCGGCGCCGGGGAACCCCCATTGGTCTTTTTGACCGGCACATCGGCTTCTTCCTTACTGTCCTCTTTTTTCTGTTCTTCGGTTAACCGGGCGCGCAGCGTCTGGATTTCTTTTTTCAAATGTTCAATTTCCTTGCGGGCTTCGTCCGCTTCCATCCGGGCCCGGGATGAATCGCTCAAATAATCCCGCACCTGGGCGCGCATGCCTTCTGTGAGCTCTTCTTGCTTATGTTTTTCATCGCAGTAACTCAGGGCGGTTACCACGGCTGCCTTCACCAGAGAAACGCCTTCGTTGTTCGTTGTGAGCGACAAAATGGCGTTTTCCACTTCTTTGCCAACTTTCATCACATATTCCTGCTCGTCTTCCGTCAGCAATGCGCAGGAGATCCCGCAAATATTCAGTTTAACCTTGTTTTTGCTCATAACAGCTCCCGTCCTTTTCCGGGGAATGATCTCCCTCTGTTTTCATTCCTTATTATACGGCATTTGCGAACGGGTGAAAAGCCCCGTTACAAGGAAAAAAACGTTTTCCTAAGCAAAATAACGAAAATTTCGTTCTTCCTGTTTTTTCCTTGCCATCCTGAGGAAAAACCGTTATACTAATTTATAGGTCTGTATGGACACAATTCGTGCAGATTTTTTTATTTTCTTTCTTGTTTTTACCCATTCACGATTTTTTACAATTCTGTTCTTTTCGAATTATTTTGAGCAGAATCACAAATCATCATATGGATATGGAGGGTATTGCTATGAAATTTGACCTTACATCCGCTCAGGTCAAAACCATGATCGTGGATAAGCTTTCCCACAACTTCGGCGTCAGCCCGGAAAACGCTACCGACGAACAGTTCTATAAGGCCTGCGCGTTGATCCTGCGGGATTTGATGGTGTGCCGCTATAGCGAACTGCGCAAAAAGGCAAACGAAGCCGGCACGAAATGCGTATACTATTTATGTATGGAATTCCTGCTGGGCCGTTCTTTGCGTAACACTCTTTTTAACCTGAATTTGGAAGACACCTTCCGCACGGCGCTGGGGAGTATGGACGTCAAGCTGGATAACCTGTTTGAGCAGGAACCCGATGCCGGTCTGGGCAACGGGGGGCTGGGCCGTCTGGCGGCCTGTTTCCTGGATGGCCTTGCGTCCCAAGGGTACAGTGCCATCGGTTACAGCCTGCGGTATGAATACGGCATCTTCCGCCAGAAGCTGGTCGAAGGCTGGCAGACCGAACTGCCCGACTTCTGGCTGCCCGGCGGCCGTGTGTGGATGCAGGAAGTACCCGAATCCGCTGTGGAAGTCCACTTGGATGGCCATGTGGAAGAAAGCTGGGACAACAACTTCCATGTAACCCGTCATAAAGATTATACCGCCCTAACGGCGATTCCATATGATATGTATATCGCCGGCAAAGACGGCAAGGGTATCGCCCGGCTGCGCCTGTGGAAAGCGGATACGGCTGCTTTTGATATGGGCCTGTTTAACTCCGGCAACTATATGCGCGCGATGGAACGGGAAGCCATGGCGGAAGTCATCACCAAAGTGCTGTATCCCGAAGATAACCACGCCGAAGGCAAGAGCCTGCGCCTGATGCAGCAGTACTTCCTGGTGTCCGCTACCATTCAGGATATTATCCGCCGTCATCTGTTGCACCATGCGACCTTGGATGATCTGCCCGAGTGCGCCGCCATTCATCTGAACGATACGCATCCTGTTTTGGTGATTCCGGAAATGATGCGCATTATGCTTGACGAATGTGGGTATGGCTGGGATAACGCTTGGGATATCGTCACCCGTACGGTGGGGTACACCAACCACACCGTTATGGCCGAAGCGCTGGAATGTTGGGGTGTGGATCTGTTCAAATTCCATTTGCCCCGCATTTACCAGATCGTCGAAGAAATCAACCGCCGTTTCTGTGCCGAAATGCACGCCCGCGGTGTGGATGGTTATAAAGTGGGCCGTATGGCGCCGCTCAATGACGGCTATGTAAAAATGGCCAATCTGGCCGTAATCAGCAGCCACCATGTCAACGGTGTGTCGGCGCTGCACAGCCAGATTTTGAAGGATTCGGTATTCCACGATTTCTACACCGTGATGCCGCAAAAGTTCACGAATGTCACCAACGGCATTGCGCACCGCCGCTGGCTGAATCAGGCTAACCCGGATCTGGCTGCTCTTATTACGGAGCTGATCGGGGAAGGTTATATTTACGACGCTTCGGAACTGGAAAAGCTGCTGCCTTATCAGAACGATGCATCGGTGCTCAGCCGCATGCAGAAAATCAAGCGGTCTAACAAAGAAAGACTGGCTGCGTACGTGAAAAAGGCCAACGGTATTACCCTGGATCCGGATTCCATTTTCGATGTGCAGGTCAAACGTATGCATGAATACAAGCGCCAGCACATGAACGCGTTGCACATTCTGGCGGAATACCAGTGGCTGCGCGACAATCCCCAGGCCGACTACGTGCCCCACACCTATTTCTTCGGGGCCAAGAGCGCACCGGGTTACCACTTTGCCAAACAGATGATCCGCTTCATCGTCACCCTGGGCAATGTGATCAACAATGATCCCCGTGTCAACCAGAAGTTGAAAGTTGTCTTTATGGAAAACTACTCGGTATCCCTGGCGGAACTGATGATTCCCGCTGCGGAAATCAGCGAACAGATCTCGCTGGCCGGTACGGAAGCCAGCGGCACGTCGAACATGAAGTTCATGATCAACTCGGCTTTGACGTTGGGCACGCTGGACGGTGCCAATGTGGAAATTCACGACGCGGTGGGCAGTGAAAATATGTTCCTGTTCGGTTTGACAACACCGGAAGTCAATTCCCTCAAGCGCGGGTATAACCCCCGGGTGTATGTGGATAATAATCCTGTCATCCGCAGGGCGATTGAAGAAGTCAACCACGGCATTGGTGGCGTGAATTTCAACGAGATTTATCGTTCGCTCACCAGTTCTGACCCGTATATGGTTATGGCCGACTTTGAATCGTACAGCACGGCGCAGAAGAAAGCCCAGAACCTCTACCGTTCCGACCCCACGGCTTGGACGCGTATGGGCCTGATTAACACCGCCCATGCCGGTATTTTTGCGGCTGACCGCGCCATTCGCGAGTATGCGGACAACATCTGGTTTGCTTCCCCCATTCCGGACGATACGGATGAGGACTAAGCACTCCTGAACCCAAAAGGCGGCCTGACCTCAAGCCGCCTTTTCTCTATTTCCGTATAGTAAAGGAATGACGTTATCATGTTCAATTCGCGCAGCCCGATTTACCGCTGTCCCACCGGGGCAGTCGCCGATGGAACGAATATTCACTTTAAAATTAACCTGCCGCGCAACCTGCGGGTTACCGGCGCGTTTCTGTGTGTGGAAAACGACAACGGCCCCGTGCGCCGCGATTCCATGTTTTGGTGCGGCCAGCAGGATGCCAGCAACGAATGGTGGGAATGCGATTATGCACCCGAAAAACCCGGCCTGTATTTCTATTACTTCGAAATTTTGACCTGGAGCGGCACCATGCGCCTGTCCCGCGTGCAGGGGGGCGAAGCCGTGCTGGGGGGCATGGAACGCTGGCAGCTCACCGTCTACCGCCACGACTACACGTCACCGGATTGGCCGGCCGGCGGGATTATGTATCAGATTTTCCCCGACCGCTTTGCCTGTTCGGGGGTCAAAAAAGAAAATGTCCCGTCCGACCGGCATGGCCATGCCGACTGGCTGGAAGAACCCGAATGGCGCCCCAATGAACGGGGCGAAGTGCTCAACAAAGATTTCTTTGGCGGCGATTTACGGGGTATTGAAGAAAAATTGCCGTATTTAAAGGAACTGGGTGTCACGTGCCTGTACCTGAACCCGATTTTCGAGTCCCATTCGAATCACCGGTACGACACCGCGAATTATGAAAAAATTGATCCCACTTTGGGTACCAACGAAGATTTTGAGCGACTGGCCAATTGTGCCAAAGCTTATGGTATTCGTATCATGCTCGATGGTGTGTTCAGCCACACCGGCAGCGACAGCATTTATTTTAATAAAGAAAACCGGTACCCCACCCCTGGCGCCTGCCAGTCGCAGGACAGCCCCTACTATCCGTGGTACTCGTTTTCCCATTGGCCGGACCAGTACAACTGCTGGTGGGGCTTCCCCACCCTGCCCAATGTGGATGAAACGAACCCCTCGTTTGATGCCTATATCAACGGGGAAAACGGCATCTGCCGTACGTGGCTGCGCCGCGGGGCATCGGCCTGGCGGTTGGACGTGGCCGATGAACTGCCCGACGTATTTTTGGATCATTTAAACGCCGCGGCCAAAGCCGAAGACCCCCAGGCAATCGTCTTAGGCGAAGTATGGGAAGATGCCAGCAATAAATCCGCCTATGGTGTGCGCCGCCGGTACCTGTTGGGCGGCCAGCTGGATTCCGTCATGAACTATCCGTTCCGCGACGCCATTTTGGGTTTCTTGCGGGGCGGCAATCCATCGGATATGATGGAAATCATCCTCAATGTGCTGGAAAACTACCCGCCCCATGTCATCCGCATTTTGATGAACCACATCGGTACCCACGACACCGACCGGGCGATTACGGCTCTGGCCGGGGAACCCGCGGGAAACCGGGGGCGTGACTGGCAGAGCGTCACCCATATGACGCCGGAACAGTACAGCCGGGGGATTATCCTGATGAAACTGGCTTCGGTCATGCAATACACGCTTCCGGGTGTCCCCTGCATTTATTACGGGGATGAAGCCGGTGTGGAAGGCTACCGTGACCCGTTTAACCGTACGTGTTACCCCTGGGGCCAGGAAAACCAAGAATTGCTGGACTGGTACCGCCAGCTGGGTGCCCTTCGCAAAAGTTTACCCTGCTTGCGGGACGGCAGCTTTGAACCTCTCATGGCGTATGGCCATACCATGTCCTATCTGCGCCGTGGGGCCGGACAGGAACTGATGATTGCGATTAACGCCGGGGATCAGCCGGCCGAAATTCCCGTGGCGCCCTGGTGGGGCGAAAGCCAAACCCTTTTGGGACAACGGGACGAAAACGGCTGTCTGCCGCCGCTCTCTTGTTTGGTAATGGTGCGGTCCGTCAAAGGCGAAGACGGCGACAATGAACCGGAAGAAACCGATACTTCCACCGTCAGCCTGACCATTCCGCCTGAATCTGCCTCGCGCATCCTGACCACACTTCCCAAGGACCCGGAAAACAACGAAAAAGCATAAAAAACTTTTTTCTTACCCCTTGACATTTATTTCCCTCTGGGCTATAATAATAAAGCTGTCAAACAGCTTATGCGCTCGTAGCTCAGCTGGATAGAGTGTCTGACTACGAATCAGAAGGTCGGGGG
>CAKNOA010000004.1 GCA_930990065.1 uncultured Clostridia bacterium
ATTCCTGCACCAGGGGCTCTTTTTGTACTGTCTGCACAATCTGGGTCAGTTCAGTTCATTTTTCACAGTGGGGGTGTTTTTCTCTTTCTTACAGCAGGCTCAACGCTTTGATGCGCTTTTCCATCGCCTCATAATGCAAACAATACGTCATGCAGGTTTCTTTGCTGATCTTTTTTTGCTGGTAGAGCCGCAGCAAACTTTGATCCATGGTGCACATGCCTTCGGCGGCGCCGGACTGAATGGCCGCGTCGATCTGGTGGGTTTTCGCTTCCCGGATCAGGTTTTTAATGGCCGGGTTCGTGTACATAACTTCAAACGCCACCGTCTGCCCACCGTCCAGCGTGGGCACCAATTGCTGGCTGATCACCGCCTGCAGCACCATGGAAAGCTGAATGCGCACCTGTTGCTGCTGTTGGGCGGGGAAGACGTCGATAATCCGGTCGACCGTACTGGCGGCACTGTTGGTGTGCAGGGTACTGAACAATAGTTGGCCCGTTTCGGCCGCCGTCATCGCCACTTCAATGGTTTCATAATCCCGCATTTCGCCCAGCAAAATGACATCGGGGCTTTCCCGCAGGGCACTGCGCAGCGCGCTGATATAACTAGGTGTATCGCTGACAATTTCCCGCTGGGTTACCAAACACCGGTTGTGCCGGTGAATGAATTCGATGGGGTCTTCCAGCGTGATGATATGGCCTTCCCGCGTGCGGTTAATGGCATCCACCAAACACGCCAACGTGGTGGATTTCCCGTTGCCCGCCGGGCCCGTCACCAGCACCAGCCCTTTCATTTTGGAAGCGGCCGCCATCACACTGTCGGGAATCCCCAGCTTTACGGGGTCAGGTAAACCAAAGCGGATCACCCGAAGCACCGCTGCCAGGGTGCCGCGCTGGTGGAACACGTTGGCACGAAACCGCCCCAGTTCCCGCACGGAAAAACTGAAATCGTCGTCCCCGTCTTCCTTTTTAATCCGGGATTGATCCCGCCCGCACAGCTCATAAATGCCGGTAATCACCGACAGGGTATCTCCTGGCATGAGTTTTTCCCCCTGCCGCTGCTGCCGTCCGTTCACTTTAAAGGTGAGCGGCGCCCCGGCGATCACAAAAATATCCGAAGCCCCTTTTTCCAGGGCTTCTTGCAAGATGGAAAGGATCTCCATCACGCTTCCCCCTTTTCTTATCCCTGCCACACGTTCAGGGTGGTGTCTTCTTCCCAGTCGGTCGTCAGCTGCCACGCTGTAACCGTAAAGCGGCCGTCGGATTGTACCGTAACGGCTGCATAAAGGGAACCGTTCCCTTCTTCGGACAGAAGGGTAACCGAAACTTCCCCGGTGCGGGTATCCAGTACCGTACCCTGGGGTAAGCGAGCCTGTAGATCGTCCCATACCAGCGTGCCATCCTCTGTACTTTGCGCAATGGCCTCATCCACCTTGGAAAGCCAGATTTCCCCCTGGTTTTCGATCGCGGTTTGAGCCGTGACCTGTTGCCCATACCGGTCCGCCATTGCGGCATCGGCCCGGGCGGTGGAAAAGGTCAGCACCGCTAATAGGGCAAGGCCAATCACCACAACCACAATCAGCAGTGTCAGTGCCCCCGTACGCACGGGCGCATGGTTTTGTTCCGCCATGAAAATTCCCCCTTTTCCTTACGCACCCGGGCGGTATTTTTGGCTTTCCAGGGTATAGAGCGGCTCGTTCTCCTCATCGGCATAGACCGAAATTTCCACCGTATCCAGCCAGCCCACTCCCGTTGCCTGGTCTTTTTCTCTATAGCGCACCTCTACTTTATAGGCACCGTCTTCATCGGGTACCCCGTTTTCGTCCACCTGCCAACTCCTATGGCCGGTCTCATCCTCACTTTCTACCGGGTCCCCCAGCAGCGAGAAGAAATCCGCCCGGCTGTCGGACGCCGCCAAACAGGCGGTCGTACTGCGGGCAATGGTCACCGCCGCATTGGTCATGCGGGCTTTGTCACTTTGGGCGCGCGCCTGCCCAAATAGCTGGATCAGTACGGTCACACTCACCAGCAGCAGCAGCGTCAGCACCAGACTTTCGATAAAAAACGAAGCATGTTTGCGTGTGTTCATGACCCTTCCCCTCCGCTGTGTACCGCCATTTTCGCCGACCCGGACGAAGTGGTCACCTGCAAAAGATCCCCTTCCAGCCAGCAAAGGGCAAACGTTTCGTCCTCGCCAATTTTCATGGCCGCTTCCGGGTTCAGGGGTTGGTCCGCCGTGCCGTACTCTTCACACAAAAAGCCGTCATACACGTAAATCCGGGTTTCGTATGTACCATCGTCCCCCGGCTCTGCTAGTACCAGCATATCCCCCTCGGGCCCGTCTTCAATCGACACCGCCCCGGCGGTGTCGGCAGCCGCCACCCGGGACACCACATATGATAAGCAGGCGCGCTGGGTTTCATTTTGGCTCTGGCTCTGGACCACACGGCCATACAGCCCGGCGCCAATCAGGATCAACCCCAATATGCAGAGGATCATCATGGCAAACAGCGCCATGGCAAAAAACGGGGTACTTTGACCCGGTTCTTTTTTCATCATGGGGCACCCACTTCCTTTCCCGGTTATTTTTGCAGCACCTGAATATCAGGCATCAAGTTTGAAGAGAACGCGTCATAGGTGACGATGAATTTTTCGTGGTTGATCTGCAGCCCATAGTTTTCTTCCAAATGTTCCAGGTTTTCGGGGAAGACCCCTTCCACCGCGTAACATTGTACCGCTGCCCGCTGCACGGTTTCCTTTAGCTGCTGCGCCGCTTGTTGGTCCAGGTCCCGCGTAACCTGCTGCTGCCAAAGGACGCCGCCCCAACACAATAGCCCCAGCACCAGCAAACCAAGCAGCGGCCGCAGCCATTTTTTCCAAAGAGGAACGCGCGGTTTGTCGTGATACATCCGAACTCCCCCTTTTTTATCCGATGGCACCCAAAATGCCAATCAGCGGCAACATAATGCTGATAAGCGTAATGCCCACCGCCACGGTCAGGAAACCGGTGAGCACCGGTTCAATGCCGTTAATCAGCCGGTCGATGGTATGGCCCGCATCTTCTGAAAACAGGGTGCTCAGCCGGGCTAACACCTGATCCAGGCTGCCGCTGCGGGCCCCGCTAACGAGCATGCGGCCATATAAGGGTTCAAACACCCGGTGTTCGTAAATCGCCGTCGATAACCCCTTGCCATTTTCCATATCCACCCGGCAGGCTGCCAGTTTTTTCTGCACGCCGCGGTGGCTGACCATACCGGCCGCCGCTTCCATGCTGGTATCGGTATCCAGCCCGCTGGCTAGAAAAATCGACAAAGCATCGGTAAACCGGCTGACGGCCAGTTTTTCCGAAGCCGACGCCGTCAGGGGGCACTTTTCGAAAAAGCGGGACAAAATCTCCCGCCCCTTGGGGCTGCGCGATAAACCCGCTCCGATCAGCAGGCCGACCCCCAGCACCAACGTGACCACCAGCGCCACCCAGCCGACAATCTGGGAAACCTGGATGTACGCAAAGGACGAAGAACCAACGCCCCCCGTCAAGTTCTCATATACCCCGGTAAAGACCGGCAGCACCGCCGCCAGCAGCACCGCCAAAATGGCCGCCATAATCAGCAGCAGCACCATGGGGTACACCACCGCACTGCGCAGTTTGCGGTTCATGCGGTCGCGGCTTTCGTAATACCGGCTCAGGCTGCGCAGCACGCTTTCGGTACGGCCCGCCTTTTCCCCGGCCGCCACCATTTGGCAGCAATACGGCGGGAAAAAGCCGCTCTGTTCCATGGCAGACGCTAGCGTGTCCCCCAATAGCAGCGGTTTTTGCACCGCCAGGGCCGCCGCATGAAAGTCATTTTCACAACTGTCCTCCGCCAGCAACCCCGCCGCTTCATCGGGGCTAATCCCGCTTTGCAGCATCATGGCCATACTTTCGCAAAAAGCGCTGACCGCCAGCGGATTCATTTCTTTCTGTGCCATCTCTCATTTCCCCCTTGTCAATAGGTATAGCGAATGGTGTAGTTGCTGCCGTTGCCAATAAACGACGCATCAGCCCCGGTAGCGGCAAATGTGGTGTCAATCCGGCTCCAGCCATAGGCCGGGGTCTGGATTTCCACGGTGATCCATCCGCTTTCCTCGGTGTAAATCATATTCCACGCATGGTAAATATCGTTGGGCGCTACATATCCGGTGATGAGTTTGGTGGGAATCCCCACGCTGCGCAGCATAGCCGCCGCCAGAGCCGCATAATCAAAGCAAATACCGGTTCCGCTATTTAGGGTGGAATCCGGGTTGGGCAAATACCCGCTTTGCACCGTAGCCGCTTTGTTGTAATCATAGGAAACGTGTTCGGTGATGTACGCGTAAATGGCGGCGATCACTTCCGTTTCACTGCTGGCCGTTGACGCCAACTGCCGGGCTTTGGCCACACAGGAACTGTATGCATTATAATTCACATATTGGCTGGGACGCAAAAAAGGCTGGAACTGGCTTTTCAGCGAAACGCTCTGGGTGACCGCATACAGTTCCCGGTATTTTGTGCCGCTGGTGTTTTCCATCACCCGGAACTGGTAGGTGCCGTCCCCGCTTTGCAAGGGGAACACCGTGGGCGAACCGTCTGATGGCAAATCGTAGTTATATTTCATGTCGCCGTATACGACCTGGAATTTTAATCGTTTGCTGCTCACTACACTGGCCGCCACATACCCATCACTCACATGGGACACATCAATGTATACCCCACTAGAGCCACTGGCTTGGTCAGAATGGAACGAACTGCCCAGCATATCAGGAATGGCATACCCGCCCGATGACGAAGACGACGGGGTAGGTGTCGGGGTCGGTTTGGGAGTTGGCTTTGGGGTTGGGGTACTTTCCGGAGTGGGGGAAGGCGTCGGCGACGGGGTGGGTGTTGCCGACGGGCTGGGCGTAGGGGTGGGCGTTGATGTCGCATCGGGTGACGGCGTAGGGGCCGGTTCCGATTCTTCCGACGGCAAAACCGGCATTTCGGAAGAACTCGCCGACTGCCCGTTTTCCGATTCCTCTATGTCCCCGCTTCCCTGACAGCCTGTCAGAAACAGTGCCTGCCCCAGCAGGATCGTCCCCGTCAGGAGCAGACAGACCACTCGTTTTCTCACAGACTCAGCTCCTTTGACTGGTTTTTCTTTGTAAAAAGGGCCCTTTTGCCCATCGGGTTTAAGGGGCCTCTCATGTTTTCATATGGCTTGTTCTCTTTCATTGAACCACGATCTATGCAAAATTGCAAGAAATTTTGCGCGTTCAGATCTTTCCTTTTTCCCGCAGGATTTCTTCTACGGTCTGCACGGCTTCGAACACCATGGCGTCACAATGGGGTTTCTTTTCCAGCCCTTTTTCTTTATTCATCCGCAGAAGATCGGCACATTCCAGCGCCCCTTCGTGGTTTTTCTTAAACCGGTTGTGGTATTCGACCACCGTGGGAATATCGTCTACACCAAACAGTCCCAATACCATCAGGCCACCGGTAATGGCGCCACAAGCAGCCGCCCGGCGCATACCGCCTCCAAAATTCGAAGCCATTTTCCATGCCAACTGGGACGTAATCCCGGCTTTTTCGGCAAACGGGATCACCACCGCCTGGGCACAGTTATAGTGGGGCGAAACAATCGCGCGCAATTCTTTCGCTTTATCCAAATATTCACTCATTAAAAGAACATCCTCTCTTTTTGTTTTGCGGTTCTATGCGTATCCGTATTAGTATACCAGACCTTTCCCCCTTTTGTCATCGGTCTTTTTATCCTGCCTACAAAATCGTTTTCTTTATTTTATAAGCAATTTTTGCCTTTTGCACGCACAAACTTTACACACAGGGGGTATAAATAAAGATGTGATAGGTATTTGCGTGCTGATCCGTTTTTTTAGGAGGATGATCTACGTGCCGCTGCTTTTTGCTTCTCTCTTTTCCTTCCATCCATTTTCCCATTCCTCTTCTCTGTCCCGCCGTCCGGTTCCTGACAGTGGATGGTATCCGGAGGAGGATACCGAAGCCATTCAACCGGAAGACATGGGGGAGGAAGAAGACTTTATCCCTCCCACCTACTATACCCGCGGCGATTTGGACGACATATTGATCCGCCGGTCTTACCGGCCAGATGATGAGGAAGAGGAAATCTTCGCGGCCGATGAAGAAGAAGAGCGGTTGTCTACTTTGCGCCACGAGGACGAGGATAGCGGCGCCTTCCTCTGGAACGAAGACGAAGAACCCTGAGTATACGTTGCCTTCCCTTTGCCTGTTCTCATAAAAAACCGGTCCTGGCTTCCCCCAGGGCCGGTTTTCTTCGATAAAAGGCTTACTTTTCGGATTTCGTATAATACTGCGCCTGGGCGTTCCACAAGGTGGCATAAAGCCCGTCTTTTTCTTCCAATAGTTGCGGATGGGTCCCCTGTTGCACCACGGCCCCCTCATCAAACACCACAATCTCATCACAGAACTGGCAGGAGGACAACCGGTGGCTGATATACACCGCCGTGCGGTCCCCGGCAATTTCGTCAAAATGGCTGTAAATATCCGCTTCGGCGATGGGATCCAGCGCCGCCGTGGGTTCATCCAGAATGATAAAGGGCGCGTCTTTATACAGGGCCCGGGCAATCGCAATCTTCTGGGCTTCCCCGCCGGAAACATCGACCCCTTCTTTGTCGAGGTTTTTATATAGGTATGTGTCCAGTCCTTTTGCAAACCGACTTTCATCGAGCCCGGCTTTTTGCAAACACTCGTGTACCTTTTGCCGGTCGTATACGGCACTCCCCGCCACGTTTTCCCCCAAAGGCAGCGCCAATAGTTTAAAATCCTGGAACACCACGGAAAACAGCGCCGTATAATCTTCGTACCGGTATTTGCGAATATCAATACCATTTAACAAAATCTGCCCCTCGGTGGGGTCATACAGCCGGCAAAGAAGTTTAATAAACGTTGTTTTGCCACTACCGTTGCGGCCCACTACCGCCAAGCGGCTGCCCACCCGGAATTTCAGGTTTACATCCTGCAGGACCCATTCTTCTCTGTCCGGATACCGAAATGATACATGCCGCAGTTCCACTTCGTACTGCCGGTCGGACCGTTTTTCGGTGGTCAGGCTGCCCCGGTACAGCGTATTGGGCACATCCAAAAACGCAAAGCTGTCCTGTAAAAAGCTTCCGTTAAAAAGGATCAGGCCCATCTGCCCTAATAGCCCAGCTACACCCAGAAAGAGCTGGGTAATCGCCCCAATATACTGGGTAACCGAACCCACGCCGAAGGCACCGCCCCAGGCTTTTAAACAGACAAACAGATAGCTAACCCCCGTGAGCACCACGGTTAAACAGGAAGCCAGCGCCATCCATAACCCGATGGGGCCTTTGGCCCACTTGGCAATCTGAGAACCGGGGCAAAAGATTTTTTCCCGCTCCATATACACCCGGCACACATTTTCCTGCTGGCTATACATGCGCAAATCCAGAGCACGGTTGCGTTTCCGTGCCATAAATCCATAAAACGAAAAGAACCGGTTACCAAGCCGCGCTTCCTCGGCATAGCGGGGCCAATACTGGTTCCCCCGGTACCGGCACACCGATGCTAGCACGGCCACCACCAATAATAATAGCAAAATCCACCCGGCATACATGGGATGGTTGAGAAACGCCATCGGATTCCCTTCGGGCACTTTGGACGTAAACAGGCTAACCGAAAGGCCGATGCCCCCCACAATCTGCAGAATGGCCGTCACGGTAGGTTCAAAATGCTCCCGGGTACAGGCGAGCCCCCACCCTGACCAGTTCTCATTTTGACACATTTGGGAATATAAGTCGTGCACATACGCCCTATCCAGCTGGGGATAGTCGAGTTCCAGCATTTTGTCCATGTAAATGCGGTCATCCACCCGTTTGGCCCGGTCGTTTTGGTAATTGACCCAGCGGGTTAGCAGTGCTTCTGTTAGTTGCAACAGTGCCTGCGTTCCCAAAATGAGGCACACCCAGAAAAACAGTGCATCCGGCGACCGCCGCCCGGCTAATTCATTGATCAGCTGGGCCGACAGCCAAATGGTCACATAGGGACTGGCTGCTTTGACCACCGCCCGGAAAAATTGCGACACAAATACCCCGGGGCACAAGACGCCCCAGATTTTCCAGGCCCGTATGAGCATATGCAGGCTTTTTCTCATCGGCACTTTATTGTTCGTTTCCATGTTCGTCCCCTCCTTCCCGGTAGTAGTGGCTTTGCACCTCGAATAACGCCGCATATCGTCCGTTTTGCGCCATCAGGCTATCGTGTGTGCCTTCTTCGGCAATGCGTCCGTCTTCCAAAAACAAAATGCGGTCACAAAACCGGGTGGAGGCTAGCCGGTGAGAAATAAACAGCGATGTTTTCCCTTTGGTCATGGTATGGTATTTGACATACAGATCGTTTTCCGCGATGGGATCCAGCGCCGCCGTGGGTTCATCCAGCGCCAGAATCGCCCCGTCTTTATACAAAGCCCTCGCTAGCATCAGGCGCTGCATCTGCCCACCGGACAAATCCACGCCGTCTTCAAAAACTTCCCGGCCAATACAGGTGGCAAGCCCGTTTGGCAGCGACTTTATCTTTTCGGCAAGCCCTGCCTGGGACAGGCACCGCCACACTTTTTCTTCGTCAATATTATCCACCTGCTGGGCTACATTGACGGCCACACTGGCTTCCAGCACCGAGTAATCCTGGAATACCGCCGAAAACAGCGCATAGTAGGCCCGGCGGTCAAATTGCCTGATATCCTGGCCGTTTAGCAGCACCTGCCCTTTCGTAGGGTCCAAAAAGCCGCAGATCAATTTGACCAGGGTGGTTTTGCCCGCCCCGTTTAATCCCACCATTGCCAGCTTTTCTCCGGGATGAAGGGTCACATTGACATCGTGAATGGTATCTTTTTCCGCTTCCGGATACCGAAAGCTCACATGGGAAAGGCAAATTTCATACCCATTTTTACCGGGGGGCGGAACCGGTTTTCCCGATGCAAATTGGAAAGGCTCCGGCCATTCCAAAAATTCCCGCATGGTGGAAAGATCCAGGCTTTCCCGATGCAAAAGCGTAAATTGTTCCAAAATGCCGGTCACCCACTGGCTAAACCCGCTGGCTACGGAAAAATACAGCAAAAATTGGGAAGCCAGCAGCCCCTGTGTGAGCACCAGGTGCAGCAGGTACGCATAGGCTACGCCATTGCGCAGCAATGTGAGCACGAGTTCGCCCCCCGACGCTAGTAGGTACCGGCTTTCCCGCTTTTTCAGAAAGCCTTCATATAGCCGCAGGGTGCTTTGCCACACATCTTGCAGCCACCCTTGCAGCCCAAACAGGCGAATATCTTTGGCATAGGTCCTATCGGTAGCAATCGAGCGAATGTACGACATTTTTTCGCCATACGCGGCTTCTTCCTCCCGATGTTGGTACCCCCATTGGCCTAATCGCTTTTGCAATAGGTACCCTGCCAGCGTGGTACCTACAATCACGGCCATAAGCCAAAGTTCCAGCCCTGATAAAAGCAGCAAGTAAACGGCAAAGCCAAAAATATTGGTGAGTGTATTTGTCCAAGTCGTCCAGATATGTTCCGCCGGATGGGCGTTATCGCAACAGATTTCGGAGCTTTTGTCTTCCAGCTGAATAAACCGGGTTTGGAGCGTATTGCTGTAAGAAGTGCCGGCGTTTTTATCCCCGATCTGTTTTAGTAATCCCATCCGCACCCCCAAACGGCCAAACAGTGTGTTTTGGTCAATATACGTTTTCAGTCCGCTGCATAGGAGTAAACTCAAACTAAAGAAAAGAATGGTCGTAAGCAGCTGGGATAACGGGGCCCTGGTTTCCACTTTTTCCAGAATAGCCGGTGCAATTAGCATTTCAATCACCGTCGTCCCGGCCGATACAGCGGCTAGCAACACGCACACAACCGGCACGCTTTTATAGCTCTTGTAGGCTTGCCGAAGCATAAACCCAGTGTTCTGCCACAGATTATAGCGAGGTTTTTCGCTTTTTTTCATGATGGAAGCCTCCTTTTATGCTCCTAGCCTACCACAAAAAAGAACCCCGGTTACAAACCGGGGACGAATCGCTTCTTTTGGGGGACGAAATGCATCTTACTCCTGGGGCAGCAGAATTTCGGTCGTAAAGGCACCCTCTTCACTATTGCGGCTGATATACCCTTCCAACTTTTCCACGATGCTGTCTATACGCAAAAGGCCCAGCCCGTGCCCTTCCCCTTTGTGGGATAGGAACCGTTTGCCCACTTTGGGCATTTTTCCTGTGGCCGTCAGGTTGGTAAACGACACATATAGCTGTGTTCCTTTCATGTCCATGTATACCCGGATCATCCGCTTGTCTTCCGGCAGGGCCAGGCTGGCTTCCATAGCGTTATCGAATAGATTCCCCAAAATCACGCACAAATCCAGTTCCGACATGCGCAGCCGGACGGGAATATGACCATCGATTTGCACCGGAATATGTTGGGCCTTGGCGAGTGATATTTTACTGTTTAAAATCGCATCGGCCATGGCATTGCCGGTTTTTATCACCGTATCGACGGTACGCAAGTCGGTATCCAGTTCGTCCAGGTACGCTTGCAGCGCCTCAAGGTCGCCGTTTGTGGCCAGCACTTTCATCATTTGGATGTGGTTGCGGTAATCGTGCCGCCATCCGCGCATTTGCCGGTACATATTTTCCACTTCCCGGTAATGGGTATCCAGTAGCTCCCGCTGGTATTCGGCCACTTGTCGGTCCATTTTTTTCCGAAAGGCCCCCATTTTCTGTTCACTCCATTTCGATCACGGCACGGTTTATCTTTTCATACATCCCCCGGGGTAAGGGAATCCGGGTTTGATCGGTGAGAACCACGCCGGTCTTTGTCACGCGGCTGATCGCATACAGATTCACAATCACCGAACGGCCCAACCGGAAAAACCGTTCATCCAGTTTTTGTTCCATTTCCCGCAAGGTTTTTTTGACGGTGTAGGATTCCTTTGCATGCACGGTTACATAATTGCCCCGCACTTCGATAT
Source organism: uncultured Clostridia bacterium (assembly GCA_930990065.1). GTDB lineage: Bacteria > Bacillota > Clostridia > Oscillospirales > Acutalibacteraceae > Heritagella > Heritagella caecorum. The sequence goes on from CAKNOA010000004.1 coordinate 11,013, forward strand.
AGCGGATCTGCCGGACGGGCACCCGCACCATTTCGCCTCCGGCTTCTAAAAACAGCACCTGTTCATTTTTCTGCAAATTCCGCACAGCCCGTTCCAGTACGTCTTCAAACTTAACCCGGTTCACCGGTTTCACTAAATAATGCAGAGCGGCCACTTCGTACCCTTCGGCAATGTAATCGGTATACCCGGTGACAAAAATGATTTGTATCGTATCGTTTTCCTTGCGAATGCGCCGGGCCATGGTTACCCCGTCCATATCCCCCATTTCAATATCGAGAATCAGCATGGCAAAATCTTTTTCGTCGGCATATTGGAACAGAAAACTTTCGGCAGAAGGAAAAAACGACACCTGCACGGCCCGGCCGGTTTTGGCGGCCCATTCCCGAATGAGTGTGCCCAAATACGCCCGGTCAGCTTCGCAATCTTCACACACCGCGATTTTATAAGCCATGGTGGTTTCTCCTTTCCTCTTTTTTACGGGAATTTTCCCTCATTTTGGGTGTTATCTACCCGACGGCACAAACCGGTACAACCGGCACGACGGCTCCTCTTCGCCCCAGCAGTTCACCGGCGGCTCTTTGGTTTCGCAAAAGCCGCAGGATGTGTGCAGCCGGATGGACGGGATATTGTTCCGGTGGATGGTGCAGGTCACCTGGGTCATCCCTTTTTCCTGTAAAAAAGCTAAGGTATGCTGCAATAGGATTTTGCCGTATCCCTTTTGCCGGTAAGCGGGCGGGGTTTCCACCGCTTCCAAAAACCAGTGGCCTTTTTCCATTTCAATGGCTCTCAGGCCGCTTATCCACGTGCCTTGCTGTTCTTCTACGAGCACCAGCTGCCCTTCATGGGCTAAAAAATCCGCCAAAAACTCCGTGTATGCGGTTTTCATGGCTTCATCCGTTTCAAAATTCGGCCGCAAATCCTGCATGGATTCCTCATAAAGGGCAAACAGCTTTTTCACTGTTTTACCGTCCGCTTCTGTCACCCTTTTCAGCATATCCGTTTCCTCCTTCTTTTCCTTCTTCTATGGGCCAGGCAGGACGTTCCCGCAGCCGTCTGTCAATCTCCTGCAGCCAGGCACGGGCGCTTTCCCAATCCTCCCGTTCCACGACCTGACACAGGCTATTTTCCTTCCATTTGATATCCATACTCCAAAAGGCGCGGATCATCGCAACAAAATACGGATAGGTTTCTTTTTGCTCCTGCGTAAACGGGCGCACGGACTGATACCCGCGCAAGAAAGCGGCAAGAATTTTCCCTTTTTCCTTGTCGTCATATCCAACCGGGTAATCCATCAGCTGCGATTCAAAAACGGCTTGCATGACGGTATCGAAATACAGGTGATTATCCCCACAGCGGTTAAAATCAAATAACCCGATGTCGCCCCTAGCGGTCTTATACAAGTTGCAATCACTGATATCCCCCTGCACGGCATACCGGGGTTCGGCCTTAAACGGAAACAATTTTTGCCGGCAGGTTTCATACGCCGTCACGATCTGCTCATATAAGGCAGGCGCTAAAGGCCGCAGGACCGCCTCATGAGAACAAAACGCGGCAAAATCAAATAGATCGTTATCGCTCAAAGGATCAAACAGTACGGGGTTTGCCACATGCACCCCGTTTTTCTCCGCAATTTGGTGCGTACGGGCCAGTAGGGCACCGGTTTTTTCCGCTGTATCCTCCTCCACTATGTGGATTTCACCCTGAACAAACGATTCGACGGTTACAATTACCTCATATCCGCCCAGCGTCACCCACTGGGTAAAGCAGCCGTTTGCCTGATACTGGCGCGGTGTTTCCACCCCATTTTCAAATAGTAAATGAGCAAAGGCGCTTTGCTGTTCGATTAAATCCCGGGTAACATCCTGTTCGTTTTTAAAGCGGACAACGACCGGTTCGGCCTTTTGCCGGTCCACTTTCAAAATGAGCCGAACTTCCCTTGTCAGGGGATCTTTCTTTTCATAGTGGTACCGTTGCAATTCGGTGATCGCCTCAACGGGCTCGAAAAGCCCAAAATCAGATAAAATCGACTGTACTTCTTCTTTGGTTACGTGAAACATCATTTCTCCTCTTTTGTCTGGTTTTCTTCCAAGCTAGACCATGCCGCACGATCCATACAGTTTCCCGTAAAAGAACTGCTCCTGAAAGGCAATATCGCCCAGTATTTTCTCGTCCGGAATATCGGTACCATCCAGCGAAACAATCCATTTATCTTCGGTATCATTAAACCGGTGATAGACTTTGATGACTTTCCCTTTAAATTGTTCCAGCGGTTGATCGGTCCCAAAAATGTATGCGTCCTGTTCTTCCCCATCTGCTGCGAAAATTCCTTGTACATAACCATAGTTTATCGGATAGTGAAGATCCGGGTGTTTGGGATGCAGGGAACCGATCGGCCTATCCGCTTTTCCCGTCACGGTTTTTCCAAGAATCTCGCGATGATCGGGCGCCGTCTCCTCCATGGCGCAGAAAAAGTAGTCCAACGTGGGCACCAATTTCCCTTCCTCATAGACCCGTTTGATTTCATCGGCTGTCGCCCAACGGCAAGCGGCTACCTCATCGGTGGTGGCTTTTTCCAGCTGGCACGCTCCGTTATACGCAAACAGCCACACATCCATAATATCCTCAAAGGATTGCCCATCGATGACTCCTCTGATTTTTGTAAAGAGTTTCGTGCCTTTTGATGGGTCCAGCGTTATGCCGACTTCTTCCTTGACTTCCCTTATGGCCCCTTCGACACTATTTTCGCCTTTTAGCACCGAACCCCCGACACATTCCCATAACAAAGGGTATGTGGGCCGGTTTGCCGCCCGCTGTGATAATAGATACTCCCCTTTTTTGTTACGTATCCACACATGAACGACCAAATGATAAAAGCCTTCGGGAATAGGCTCGCCTCTTTTATGTACTTTTCCTGTTTTTTCCCGGTACTTGGTATACAGATCCCACAATTCCATAAAAGAGCCTCCTTTTTATTTCCTTGTCAGAAAGGCGATGCATGCCACTTGCCGTTTCTTAATTCAAACTGTTATCTATAGTTTCCCCATGATGGGTATCCCGAACGTATTAAATTTCAGCTGTGATCCTTCGGTTTCATAACCCGGGTCCTCTCCATTTCTGCAATCTGCTTTTCATTTTATCATACACGCTACAGAGCCAGCAAGGCTTTGTTTCTGTCTATCGTTCCTTTGGGAGAACCCCTCGGGGAAATGGGCGCTATTGTAATCGAAAAAGAGGCGTGCTATAATAAGCATCAATCTCAAAAGGTAAGGGAGCCGAGGTCATGCCGCTCTCTTGCCTTTTCTTGATTTTTAACACATGTTCTTCTTGCAAATAGCGGAAACATAGGGACAACCAGCACATTTTACGAATGCCGCTTACTGGTTAAAAAGATACCCGTCGAACCGGCCATTTTTGCAAACTGCTTCAAAGAGGGAATGGTGTCATGCTCAATCGTTTTAATCACTTCATCGAAAAGTGGATGTTTCTGGTAACACCCTGCTGCCTAGCGCTAGGGGTGCTTTTTCCATCCGTGGCGGGGCTGGGAGTCCCCTATGTGCCCCTTGTTTTCGCGTTTATGACCTTCACTGGCGGACTGAAGTCCGGCTTTCGTGACATTGCAGAGGTATTCCGAAAGCCTTTGCTGCTTCTTCTGATTCTCGTCGCTTTACATATTGTGCTGCCAGCAGCGGCCTTTGGGCTAGGCCATTTTCTCTTCCCCGAAAACATGAATATAATAACCGGGATGGTTCTGGAATTTACGGTACCTGCCGCCGTAGTGGGCCTGATGTGGGTTTCGATCTATCAAGGCTACAGCCCCCTCTCCCTCTCGTTGGTCATCTTGGATACCCTGTTGGCGCCCTTTGTCATCCCGTTGACCCTTCACGTGCTGGTGGGTTCCGATGTGGAGATCGACACAACCCAAATGATGCTAGAATTGCTCTTTATGATCGCACTGCCCGCGCTAATCGCCATGCTCCTAAATCAGTTCACCAAAGGGCGGGTAAAAGAAACCTGGCCTTCCCGCCTGGCGCCCTTTTCCAAGCTGTGCCTGATCTTTGTGGTAACCTCCAATTCCTCGCAGGTCGCCCCCTATATCCGGCACATGACGGCAGAAAGATTTTTGGTGGCCGCATGTATCCTTCTTTTGGCAGCCAGTGGCTATGCCATTGGCTGGCTTTTCGCCTTCTTGTTCCGGCAAAACCATTCGGTGACGGTCTCCATGGTCTACGGTGCCGGTATGCGGAACATCAGCGCCGGCGCTGTGATCGCCTCTGCCTATTTTCCGCCGGAAGTGGTGTTCCCGGTCATGATTGGGACGCTATTCCAGCAGATTTTGGCGGCACTGTTCGGCATGCTGGTATCGCGAAAACAGCGAAAAACTTCGGTCTCTCCCTCTGTATAAGGTAAACCGAAAAAACATTCTTCTTAGCATAAAAAAGGCTGCCCGGGAAAATCCTGGCAGCTTTTTTATATGCGATAACTACAAGACACGGCCATATTTCATGTATGCAGGCCGGTCATCATGATGCCGCCCGGCTCTTATCGGGACAAAAGCACCACACATTCTACATGGTTGGTGTGGGGGAACATATCCACCGGCTGGATATGACGCACCCGGTATCCCCCCTGTACCAGCACCTGCACATCCCGGGCCTGGGTTTCCACCATACAGGAGATATACACAATGCGTTCTGGCCTAGTTTCCAGCAGGGCCTGCAAAAACGCCCGGCTGCAGCCGGCTCGGGGCGGATCCATCAGAACCGCCTGGGGCATGTACCCCTCTTCGGCGGCCTGCCGCATCCAGTCCCCGGCATCGGCACAGAAAAAGCGGATATTGTCGACTTTATTTTCCCGGGCATTCTTTTTGGCGTCTTTGACGGCATCGGGGTTCAGTTCCACCCCGATCACCTGGGCCGCCTGCCGGGATGCAATCATCCCGATGGTTCCCGTCCCGCAGTAGGCATCCAGTACCGTTTCTTTTCCCGTCAAGGCACAGAGCCGAATGGCTTCGGTATACAGTGCCTGGGTCTGGACGGGGTTAATCTGGTAAAACGAACGGGGTGAAATACGGAACGTCATGCCGCACAGGTGATCGCGGATATACCCGGGCCCGTACAAGACCGTTTCCCGGTCGCCCAACACCATGCTGGTAAACGCTTTGTTGATATTTAAAACAATGGTGGTGATTTCCGGGTGGCGGCGGCGCAATTCCAAAAGGAAATGGTTTTTCCCCGGGAACACCGGTGTCGCCGCCACCAGTACCACCATCACTTCCCCCGTGGAAAAGCCGCGCTTAACCAGCACATGGCGCAAAAAGCCCCGGCCCGTGCGTTCATCAAACGCTGTGATATGAAACGATGGCATCAATGACCGGATAGTACCAATAATGCGGTCGGCCGTCTCGTCTTCGGTAAGGCAAGACGTCACGGGCACAATGTGGTGGGTGCTGGACTGATACACACCGGAAATGATCTTTCCCCGCCGGTCATATCCAAAAGCGGCCTGCACTTTGTTGCGGTAATGATACGGATGTTCCATGCCCAAAATGCGCTGAATCGTACCATACCGGCCCAGCCATTTGCGCACCACGCCCTGCTTAAAGGATAGCTGCCGGGCATACTCCATATTTTGCAGCTGGCAGCCGCCGCATTTGCGGGCCACGGGGCAGAGCGGCCGTTCGGCCTGTTGCGTTACTGTACGGTTTTCGTGTTCCTGTTTCATACTCTTCCCTTTCGTCTGTATGCGATCCGGTTTTTATTTTCCCAAAGGTAAAGCCGGACATGCTTGTTTTAATCCCCGCAGTAGGGCCATGGCGTGGTCTTCCGTTTCCACGGTAAAACGTTTCTCTTGCCCACTAACCGCTCTCACCACGAGCTGCCAAGTATAGTAATCGCTGGCTACCGCTTCGCCGGCATACAGATGGATTTTTTCGATATCTTCATACGGAATATAATAAACGGTCAAAAAACGCCGGGCAAACAACATCGTGGCCCCTACGCGGATATGATCGAACGCGCGCGCCTGTTTATAGGCAGCACGCACGTCTTCCTGGGCGTATTCACGGCCCATGGGCATCCATTTCACCAGATTTCCTCCTCATAAGACAAAAGGGAATCCCGCCAAAACAGGAGCCACGCCGGGACGGCATGCAGCCCCGTTTGGGGGATTCCTTTTCCAGCAATATTACGTCAGGCTTTCGGGCTGAACAGGAAGTACCGGTTCCAATCCTTTTTTTCGCCCTTGGATTCGGCAAATTCCAGCCATTTCTTAAAATCGCCGTCGGCATAATCCTTTGTTTCACGGCGGCGGCAGTCTTCGGCCAACACTTTCATGGTGCTGTGCAGGATATTCCCGTTGACAATGACCTTTTCCTTGCGGCCTTCGATGTCGTATTTGCCCGGCACCTGGGACGGGTCCAAGATACGAATGCCTTCGCCGTCTTCGTCGATGCCGATCACGGCTACAAAGTGGCCGCCGTGAGAAAAGACGCCTACATAATCTTCTTCGGGACGGTCACCTGCTACACAAGCTACCGCCATATACCCTTTTTTCAGGTGTTCCCGCAGCAATTCGGGATCGGCCGTCATGGTCAAATCCAGCTGGAACCGTTCCGCTACGTAAGGCGCCAGCACATCCAGATCCGTTCCGGGGCTGTGGTTCGCGTTCACGGCAATGGACAATTCCAAACAGTCGATCAGCGGGAACGACTGGCCTGTCATATTCTCCACTACCATACAAGTGGCACACAGGCCGCAGCCAGCGCTTTTTACCGTACTCTTATCGCCGCCCAATTCGGGCAAATCGGTAAGTGTCGGGTACGACACATGAGGATAATTACATTGATTGATGTACGTCATAGGGTAAGTCCCCCTCCTTTCATGGCACCCATTATACGCTGTTTTCAGGCGAAAAACAAGGCGCGGCTTCTTATTCCCCACACCCGACTTCCAGCACCAGCACACGCATGTCTTCTGTGCCGGTATTTTTCAGCCCATGGGTGCCATAAGGGCGATTTACCGTCACGCTGCCGGCACACACCGGCACTTCCTTGCCGTCCAGTGTCATCACACCGGTACCCGACAGCAAAATATAGATTTCCTGGTCGTTTTGGTGGGGATGATCGCCAATGGAACATCCGGGCGGCAGCGTGGTGTAATTAAAAAAGTGAATGGGCGCATCGAATTCTTTCCCCGCGAACAGTTCGCAGTGCGGCAAGTCCCCTGTCCCTCCGTGACAGTTGGAAAAAACCGTTAAGGCTTGCTCGTAGATATTGCGGTGCATACTTTGACTCATGGTTGTCTCCTTTCCCAGTATAAACCAGCTGATTCTCATTTTCTTTATTATAATAAAAAAAGGTGGGGCCCAAAAGAGCCCCACCCAATTTTTTTGAACAATTAACCTTTTACCGAACCAATGGTGATACCTTTTACGAAGAACTTCTGCACGAAGGGGTACACCAGGATAATCGGGCCGGTTGCGACACAGGCCATGGCCAGTTTCAGCGTCTGGGTGGGCATATTTTCCACGTTGACGGTGGACACCTGGCTCAGCTGAGCCATAGCCGCCTGCGACGAAATCATGTTGTACAGGCGATACTGCAGCGGGTATTTTTCCGACGAGTTGATGTACAGCATGGCATTGTACCAGTCGTTCCAGTATTCCAGGGCAATGAACAGCCCAATGGTAGCCAAGCCGGCTTTGGCCAGCGGCAGTACCAGCTGGATAAAGATACGGAATTCCCCGGCACCGTCGATTTTGGCGGATTCGATGATGGAAACCGGTACGCTCGCCATAAACGAACGCATGATCAGCAGATAGAAGACATTCACCATGAACGGCAGGATCAGCGCAAGCAGGCTATCCTTCAGATTCAGTACCTGGATCATGAAAATGTAGCTCGACACCATGCCGCCGCTGAACAGCGTAGTGAAATAGAAGTAGAACGAAAGCACGTTGCGATACCGGAAATCCTGCCGGCAAAGCACATACCCGGTCATAGCCGTAATAAACAGGCCAAGCACCGTACCAACCACTGTGATCAGAATCGTTACCCCATAGGAGTTCAGGATGATCATCGGGTTTTTAAAGATGGTTTCATACGCCGAAACACTCAGGCCCCGCGGCAACAGGCTGTACCCTTGGGTTACGATCAACGATTCTTTCGAAAAAGAACCGGAAATGATCATGATAAAGGGCAATAGGCAGATCAGAGCAATCAGTGTAATAAAGAAATATCCTACAATGTTAAAGCCAATGGTTGCCTTAGCAATTTTAATTCGATTGGACTTTGGCACAACAAATTCTTTTGTTTTCTCTTTTGCCATGGATGAGAACCTCCCCTACAAAATGATGATGGATTAGAACAATGCGTAATCCGCATCGATCTTCCTTACAATTCCGTTGACCAGCATAATGATGACAAAGCACAACACCGACTGGTAGAACGTAGCTGCCGAGGAGAAGCCAAGGTTCCCGCTGGTCGTCAGCGACCGGAATACATATGTATCGATCACGTCCGTAGCATTATACAGGTTGCTGTTGTTGCCGATGATCTGATAGAACATCTGGAAGTCGCCGCGAAGAATACGGCCAACCTGCAGAAGGATCATGGTAATCAGCGTGGGACGAATCGACGGGAACGTAATGTGCCCAATCTTCTGCCAAATGTTAGCACCATCAATATCGGCAGCTTCATAGCAAGCCGAATCAATGCCCGTAATGGCGGCGATGTAAATAACCGAGTTATACCCGCACCATTTCCAGGAGTTAAAGAAGCAGATAATCCATGGCCATGCCCCTTCAATCCGGTACACATTCACCGTGGGAACACCCATCATTTCACAGATGCCTTTGATAATACCGTAATCCGTATTGAAGATGTTGTAAACGAAGGTCCCTACAATAACCCAGGAAATAAAGTACGGCAGGAAAATAACGGACTGCACGATTTTCTTATAAACCACACCCGTCATTTCCGTAATTACGATCGCGACAAAAATGCTCAGGAACTGCGATGTGAACAGGTTGAGCACATTGTACAGAATCGTATTCTTCGTGATCTGCCATCCTGTGCCACCCATGAACAGGAACTCGAAGTTGTCCATGCCGCACCAGGGGCTTCCAAAGATGCCCAGATCATACCGGTAGTTCTTGAACGCCAGGATCAGACCGCTCATGGGCATGTACGCCAGTACAAACACCAGAACGATTGCCGGCAGCGCCATCAGCCACAGAGGCCAATTTTTTTTGAAGTCATGAACTACCGCGCCAAAACCAGAATGCTTGTTCATTGAATAACCTCCCCGCCAAAAATCCATTTACTTTCACCAATTTTTTTGGCTATAAACATTATATCATGCACAAATCATGAATAAAACATGACAAACTTATGATTTTAAGGAAATTTTTACGGTTTTCCAATAGGAATCGGAGAAATTCGTTCAAAAATTTGTTGAAATTTTCGTGGTTTTCCCAAGGGAGTCGGGTTTCTTACTACTAACTACCTAATTTTGCAGGTCTATTTTATTGCATATACCGAAAACAGCCCTTCCGGCATACAAACTTTTGTTGTTATGCCGGAAGGGCCGCGAGTAAAATTATGAAGTTTATGTGGGCGGATCTATGGGAATACGAATGGTCACGGTCGTCCCTTTGCCCGGGGTACTGTCAAAGTGCAGGCCATATTTTTCACCATATTGCAATTGCAGCCGCTTATGAATATTGCGAATGCCATATCCATGCCGGTCCACCACCGGTTTATCGGTTAAAATATTGCGCAGCTGGCTAGCTGGCATACCGACCCCTTCGTCTTTGACCGTCAAAAACAGGTCACCGGACTGTTTCCACCCGGTAATTGTCACGGTCCCCTTTTCGCCTTGCTCTAACATGAGCATGCCGTGCAGAATAGAGTTTTCGACCAAGGGTTGCAGGACAATCTTCTGAATTTTCAAACTGCGCAATTCCTCGGGCACATCGATGTGCAAAGAGATGCGGTTATCAAACCGGTAATTTTGAATTTGCACATACGTTTCCACATGCCGCAGCTCTTCGTTGAGGGTGATTATATCTTCCCCCCGGTTCAGGGAAATCTTGTAGTACCGGGCCAGGGCCCGGCTGATTTCGGCGATTTCCGGGGCATTGTGATCCATGGCTTCCCAATTGATCAGATCCAGGGTATTGTACAAAAAGTGGGGGTTAATCTGGGCCTGCAGCGCTTTTAATTCCGCGCTTTTAATCGCTTTACCGTTTTCATACTGTTCTTTTACCAGCGCTTTCATATTGCGCAGCATGAAGTTAAAGCTCTGATACAGCATGCCAATTTCATCAGTATCTTTGGCTTTCAACTCTACTTGCAAATTGCCCTTTTCCACTTCATGCATGGTATGGGATAAAATTGAAAGCCGCCGGGTTACCGACCGGGAAAAGAAGTAAATCAACACCCCGCATATGGCAATGACCAAAAACGCGATGGAAAACAGAATCCCCCGTACCGTATTTTCTTCCTGCATAATGGCTTCATAGGGAATCATGGCCACCAGCGTCCAATCCGTATTTGCCAAAGTCTGGGCATGGCACAGGTACATGGAATCCTGGTTTTCCAACATCGTCCATTGTCCTGCCCTTTCGATCGTTTTGTTGGCAATTTCACTGCCTGACATTTTGCGGTACCGATCTAAATCGCTGGCCCCGATTAACTGATGATTCGTATTAACAATATACAATAACCCGTTTTGCACAGGCAGTGCGTCTTCCAGCACGCTGGAAAATTCCGATGCCGCCATACTGACCCGCTGTACGCCAATTTGGGTATTTAGGTATTCGGAAATAATGGGCTTATAGTAGGAAATAATTGTTTCATACTGGTAATTGGTGGGATTGAGCGTTTCACGGGGAGACGTCCACAACCCCGTATTCGTACCATCAAATAGCGCCGCATATTCGATATTACCCTTTAAATCTTCCAAGCTGGAAAAATAATAGTCCTGTTGGCTGTAAAACAGGTTGTCTTCTACATACAGGGTACACACATACAGTCCGTTGGCCGAACCAATGGCCCGCAAGGTGTCTTCCAATTCGCACATATCCAGGTATTGCTGCCGTTTATCATGGGTCTTATCTTTGGTATAGTTTTCCAGCAGTATATTTTGTACCACCTGGTTGCTTTCCACGGTTTGGGCCGCTGTTAAGACAGTTTCCACCTTATACGACAAGTATTCATACGTTTGGGAAAAGGACTGTTGGGCCGAATACGAAACCTGTTTTTCGCTGATATTCCGCACCAGCACATCGGCTACCAGAATGAGCACCGTCATGCCCAACAAAATGACGCCCCCGTAAATGGCCAGCAGACGGTTGCGAAACGGCATGCGATGGATAGCCTTGCGAAAAAAAGAAAGTACCTTTTTCACATCCATTTCTCCCTGTATTCCGAAGGGGTGCACCCGGTCTGCTTTTTAAAGGCCTTGGCGTAATAATTGGAATCACTGTAGCCAACCTGCTGGGCCACGTGATACAGCTTAAAACGCTTATCCCGCAAAAGTTCCTTGGAGCGTTCGATCCGCACTTCGGTGATATATTGTCCAATGGTTTTGCCCACTTCCTGTTTAAACAGATTGGAAAGGTACGTAGGGGTCAAAAACACCTGCTCCGCCAGTTTTTTTACCGATAAGTTTTCGTCGCTGTAATGCCGGTGGATGTAATGCAGTACCTGCATAACCGATACATTGTACACTTTGGTAAACTGCCGGTCCTGGAAAAACAGCTGCAACAAACGCCGCAGTTCATCGTGCAGGCCATGTAGGGTTTCCATGGTACCCACACGGCGGTAATATTCGCTCAGCCCTCTACCTTCCAGCACATGGGACAACGTGCCTTCTTTTTCCGCCAGTGACAGCAGTTCGTGGGTAAGTTTATTGTGTTCTTCCCGTACCAAATTGGGCAACACATCACTCTGCGACTGTAAAAAGGAATACATGTGCTGTTCCGCTTCCATGGCAACCGGTACTTCCCGCGTTTGCAGCGCCATGCGGTACTGCTCAAACAGGGCCGGGTCTGTGTGCAGGGTACGGCTTAGCTGCATATGATCAAAACACGCCGTACGCCCATACCCATAATAAAACAATTTTTGCAACGCCATAACGGCCGTCCGGTATGATTGGGGCAATTCGCTCAACGAATGGGCTATACATCCAGCCGACACGAAAAACCGTCTTTTTTCAAATAAGTACTCGGCGCACTGCTGTAGGATCTGCATCAGGGGGCTTTGCTCCCCTTTCAGATCCTCTTCCTCTTCGGTTCCGACCATCATCACCAAACACACGCTGTTTTTCTGTACCAAATAATATTCGGGCAATTTGGTTCCGCTTTCTTGCAGCAATTGCGTCAGGCTTTCGATTAACCGGTTCATGTTTTCCATAGGGCTGCTGCTCTGAATCAGGCACACCCGAAATGCCTGTTTTGCCTTTTGAAACATGCCCAGCGCTTTCATGCTGCGCACCCGCATGTCATTAAGGGGATCGGTAGTCAGTTCCAACGCAATTCGCTGGCACAGTACCGACCGGCTGTCCTGCAAAGTCAGTTCCAGCCGGTTCTTTTCCTGGAGATTTTGCAATTGCCGGATCATCTTGACCGCTTTGATGATTTCGTCTTCTACTTCACCAGGGACAACCGGTTTTTCCACGTATCCCACGGCGCCGATCTCAATGGCGGCTTTTAAGTATTCTTTGTCGGAATAGGCGGTCAAAAAAATAATCTGGCAATGGGGCAAGCGCTGCCGGATTTCCTGGCACAATTCCACCCCGTTCATGCCCGGCATGCGGATATCCGAAATTACCAGGTCCGGATGCAGCGTATCCAGCAGCTGCAGCGCCTCATTGGACGATGCCGCCGTCTGTACTTCATCCACCCCCAACTGTTCCCACTTGATATGACGCAATAAACCGTTGCGCGTCATTTTTTCATCATCCACAATCAGTGCCCTGATCATTGTTTCATCCTCTTCCCTTTATCCAACTCCGCTTGGCCATTCTATGGATTCGTCATCCGTTATGACAAAAACTGAAGGGTGGTCATAGCCATCTGTTCCCCTTCCTCAAAAGAAAGGGTAATGGCAAACGTCCCCGGTTTACTGGTGATGGCAAATTCTTCCGTGTGCCAGTCCCCAGCCTGCAGCCGCACGCGTCCCCATTCGCGATGGCCTGCCTGTATCACCAAACACCCGCCTTTTGGTGCTTTTACGCGCACGCGGGCACGTGTTTCTGTTCCGGTAAACGTCACGTACCGGTACACCCCCTGGCATCCAGCCGCTATCTGTACCAGCGCCTGGGCGCCGTTTTCCAACTGCGTCAGATAGCAGCCGCCCTGCAAGGCACAAAGCGCCGGGGCCGGCAGCACCCGTTCTGCCATCAGGCATGTCTCAAACCCCATACTGCTGGCTACCACCGGACGAATCGACCCATCCTCTTCAAAGGTGATGCGCTCCACACAGGCCCGGCGGGCAAAATAGCTGTGGTTACTGGACCGGTGGTAAAAGACATACCATTGGCCGTTGATCTCCGTGATAGATCCGTGAATATTCCACGAACAGGGGTCGCAGTCTGCATTTTGGACAATGGTCCCCCGGTAGGTAAACGGCCCCAACGGCGAATCGGCCGTTGCATAATCCATACTGGTAGCCCGCCCTGTGCGGATGCTGCAATAGATGTAATAGTACACCCCGTTCCGTTTTCGCACGGAGCTGCCTTCGTGGAAAAAGTGGTGCTCTTCATCGATAATGCCCCACTGGTACGTGCCCGGTTCAATATGGCGCAAATCCGGCGTCAGCCGCGCCGCCTGGGCATGGACCTGTCCCCAATACAGATATACCTGCCCATCGTCATCGCGAAAAACGGCCGGGTCAATATGGCAGAGGGGTTTTCCCCCGTTTACATCCGGCGGATAACAAAGCTGTACCGGGTCGGTAAACGGCCCTTCCGGCCGGTCACTCACCGCTACCCCTTCGTATCCATCCGATAAACAGAAGAACAGGTAATACGTCCCGTCTTTTTCCACCACATCCGGGGCATATAACGGTTTTTCGTTGCCGGGCAGGGCCGTGTCCGGTCCGCTGACCGAAAACGAAATACCATGGTCCGTCCAGTGCTGAAGGTCGTCTACCGATGCGGAAAAGACCCGGTAGGTCGTGTCACAGTAATCATCCCGGCCAAACACATCCCGGGAACCGTACAAATAGACGCGGTTTCCAAAAACATGCGGTTCTCCATCAGGGATATAACAATCCAGCGGCAAATAGGGATTCATTTTTCTGCCCCCTTATTTGGTAGTTTCGACGCCACGTGCTTCCCAAACGCCCCGGGCAGTCGCTGCTATAATCGTCAGTTCACGGCTATTCATGGTATCCAACAGGCTGTCAAGCTGGCGCCGCTGGGTCGATTTTCCCGGCTGCTCGTCCGGAAAGAAAAAAGCATCGACCGATACTTCCAAAAAAGTAACCAGTTCATAAAAAATCTGCAAACTCGGGTGCTGCCCGCTATTTTCAATCGAGGCAATATAACGGGGCGCGATGTGCAGCTTGTCCGCCAGTTGATTCCGGGAAATCCCTTTTGCCTTGCGGGCCGCTTTAATCGCACGGCCGAATTCGCTAAAATCAAATTTCTCGGTTTCTCGTTTCATAATAACTTCACCCTATTACATTTTACTGTTCACCTATCGGGAAAGATATGATCTATTCATTCCATTATATACTTTAAATACTTCCTATTTTTACGCTACTTATCCGAAAGAAACGAAAAGTCTGTCCTTTTTTTGTCCTTTTTCTTCATGTACAGAGCGCAAAAGACATAAACATAGGAAAATGCGATGGAAAAAGCGGCAGGGCTGGATGTCCGTGATCAAAAACTTCTCTCCTCGCTGCGGATTCCTTGGGTGAAAAAGGCTGGCCGCCTATAATTTATCAGCCAGTAACCGTGAAAAAAGACTTATCCCGATATCTCGATTTAAACGGCAACTTTGTAAAAAGCCGGCGGCTTTTTTCCATGCGCTTTCATTTTCCCGTTTTTCCCCATAAAAAGTGGGCCCCTGTTTTTTCCCTGTAAAACAGCAGCCATATACGAAAAAACGGAAACACGGAGCCGGGTGACCGGCTCCGTGTTTCCGTTTGAAAAAGGAGATTTATGAAAAAGGCTTATACACAAAAATAAAGAAATCAAGAGGAACATCCCCCTGAATACTATCGCTATTATACCGCATTTTTTTGCAAAAGGGAAGTGGTGTTTTTGAAATTTTTTTCGTGTTTTCTGCCAAATGCATGAACCTCATTTGTAGAAAACGGCCAAAGGCAGCTTCCTTTGTGCTGTCCTTTGGCCGTTCTTCCTATCATCTTATCCGTTTGTCGACTGTTCCTGGCTTTCGATCAGGGTCACTTCGATTTCCAAGGTTTTGTCTTCCAGGTACCGGTAAACGGTCAACGTCACCGTATCGCCAGGTTTCTTTTTCGTCAGCAGATTGCTGAGCACCATGGAAGAGTCCACATCGGTACCGTTAACTTTTGTGATCACGTCGCCCTTCTGCAAACCGGCTTTCTGGGCCGATTCGTTATTCACTTCGGCCACATACCAACCTTCCGTCAGCCCATAGAACCGGGCCGTATTCGCGTCAATATATTGGCCGGTAATGCCCAACATCGCGCGGTCTTTCACATACCCGTAGTTCATCAGGTCCGTAATAATATCCTGCACCGTATTCACGGGGATGGCGAACCCAATGCCTTCAAAGCTGGTATCAACGATCTTCGAAGAGGTAATACCGATCACTTGGCCGTATTGGTTCACCAGCGCACCGCCGCTGTTACCGGGGTTAATGGCGGCATCCACCTGGATGCAGTCCATGGAGTACCCGTATTCCGAATTGGTGATTTCACGGTTCAGGGCCGAAATATGGCCATACGTGCAGCTGGAGCTGAACTGCAGGCCGCCAGGGTTGCCTACCGCCGCTACGGAATCGCCCACCTGCAGGCTGTCGGAATCGCCAAATTCCGCCGCCGTCAAACCGGTGGCATCCACTTTCAGCAGCGCCAGGTCGGTCACACTGTCGGACCCAATCAGTTTCGCACTGTATGTTTTTCCATCCGACATCACGACTTTCAAAGAATCAGCGCCTTCTACCACGTGGGCATTGGTGATAATATACCCGTCGCTGGTGGCAATCACACCGCTGCCTTCGCTCTGGGGCGAAATTTCGCTGCCGCTTTCTTTGTCCGTTGTAAAGTCACCCAAAATACCGCCGCCGGTAGCCTTCTGGTAGTTTTCTACACACACCACGGAGGGAATGACCTTTTGGGCAATTTCCGAATTACTCAGGGTCTTCACCGTACTGCTGTCCGTATTGCTGGTATCACTGCTGTCATCTACCACTTTGGTAATGGTAAAGGCGGCGTTGGCGTCGCCACCGGCCGTGGAACCTGTCACGTTAATGTAACCGCCGTTAATCAGCCCGATGACCGAAGCCACCGATACCCCACTGACCAGCACACAGCACAGCACCACACACAACACGCGCAGTGCGATTTTACCGCCTTTGCCCATGGGCTTTTTGACTTTAGGTGCTTTCGGGGCTTTCGGGGTTTTGCCCGGTTTGGCCCCATGGGGCGGCTGAACCGGGGGCTGGCTGCCGCCGCCATACGACGGCGTATCCCCACCATACGGATGCTGGGGGTTCGCATACCCGCTATACGGTGCTTGGCCGGCGTATGGATACGAACCGGTTACCTGGTTCGGCGTTGACGCTGGGCGCTGCCAGTTATACTGGTTGGCCGTATAGGAAGGCGCCTGTGCCGTTACAGGGGGCTGTACCGGCTGGCTTTGTTGGGAGGAAGCCGGTGTTTCCGGCTGTGTTGTTTTCGCCGCTTCAACCGGTTGGGCCTCACCGGCAGGCGTCGTGTTGGAATTTTCTTGCTCTATATGGGATCTCTTTTCGAATTCATTTTCGAACTCATTCGTCATCGTCTCATCATTTCCTTTCCAAAACAATGGGGCCGTCAAGGAACGATCTGGCTTTCGCTCTTGCGACTATCTGTAGTATGCCAAACCTGTGTGAAAAAAATGTGACAGCTTCTTTACCTTTCCCTGATTTTTACTTTTACAGCCCTTTTAGGCATTTTTCCAGTGCCCTAACCCCTGCGGCGATTTTCTCGGTGGGAATCCCGGCAAACCCCAAGATCAGGCTCTCGTTTTTTTCCCCGCCCACACGCAGGCGGATGCCATTTTCCCGGGCCGCTTCGACCGCTTTTTCCCCTTGTAAACCCGGTAGCGTGACCCGCACCGTCAGGGACGTCTCCTGTAAGGAGATAACTGCCTCCTTTCCAAACGTATCCCGCAGGGCGCGCAACAGCAGCGAGCTCTTTTCGGCGTACAATTTGCGCATACGGCGCAAGTGCTTTTCCAAATACCCCTGTGAAATATACGAGGCCAGCGCTAACTGCTCGATTTTCGAAGCCGTTTGGTGGTACGCCAAAAAGCGGCCGTCATACCGGCGGCTTAACCGGGGCGGCAGCACCATGTATCCAAGCCGCACACTGGGCAGCAACAGTTTGGAAAAGGAACCGATATAGGCCACCCATTCTTCGCCTCCCATGCCCTGTAACGCGGGCACCGGCCGCGCCCGGTACCGCAATTCCCCGTTATAATCGTCTTCGATCAGCCACCCGCCGTTTTCCCTGGCCCACTGGAGCAACTCCTGCCGTCGCGCCGGGGGGATGACCCGGCCCGACGACGGGGTCAGCAGTACCTGATGGACGCCGCTTTTTTGCAAAGCCTCTGGGAGCGGACCACTCCCGTCTTCCGGAAGGCGCACGATCTCAAAGCCCGCGTCGGCAAAGACCCGTTCGGCCTGTGGAAAAGGCGCCGGCGACATGGCGATTCGCTTTTCCGTAAGCAGCGCACATAACTGAATGAGCAAGGGCTGAATGCCCGCTCCAATCACAATCCGTTCCGGCGGCGCCGTCACCCCCCGCACCCGGTAGGTATACGCCGACAACGCCCGGCGCAAACTGATTTCCCCCTGGGGATCGCCGTACGAAGCAATGGCCGTTGTGTCGGCCAGCACCTGGCGGATCTGCTTTTGCCACTGCACACTGTCGGTATGGGCGGCGTCCACCGATTCCGTCCCAAAATCGTACTGCACCGGCGGCTGCGGCTTACGAAACGGCGGTAAAAGCGGGGATACTTCTATGAGGGATGCTGCCAGTGCCTGTTGTCCGAGGCCCCCCTGGACAAAAAAGCCCCGTTTGGGTTCGTTGCGCAAGTAGCCTTCTACGCACAGCTGCTGGTACGCTTCTTCCACCGTGGTGCGGCTGATACCCCAGTCTTCCGCCCCCCGGCGAATAGACGGCACACGGCTGCCCGGGGCCAGCCCCCCTTTTTCAATGGCTGTCCGAATGGCCCGGTACAGCTGTTCATAGAGCGGCTCTTTTTTCTTTTCGTCCAGTTGAATCCCTTCATAAAACATGGCAAGGCCCCCTTTTCTTTCTTCTTTATCATACCGCGTTTTTCCCTATCTGTACATGAAAAATTTTTTAAAACTGTATATTTTAAAAAGTACAGTCTGGCGCTATACTGAGGGACACAAGAAAGAACTTGAAAGAAGGTTTTCGCCATGCTAAAGCGTGTTGTCGCCATTCATGATATTTCCTGTGTGGGCAAATGTTCCCTCACCGTGGCCCTGCCGGTGCTATCCGCTGCCGGAATCGAATGCAGTGTTCTGCCCACTGCGGTCCTTTCCACCCATACGGGCGGATTTACCGGATATACGTTTCGCGATTTGACGGACGATATGGCCCCCATTGCCCGGCACTGGGAATCGCTGTCCCTGTCGGTGGATGCTTTTTACACCGGTTATTTGGGATCGGTGGAACAGACCGAACTGGTGCGCCAGCTGATCCACCGGTTAAAAAATGAAAAGAGTTTTGTGTTTGTCGATCCGGCCATGGCCGATAACGGTAAACTGTACGCCGGTTTTGACCTGCACTTTGTCGAGGGCATGGCGGCCCTGTGCCGGGAAGCCGATATTATCATCCCCAACCTGACTGAAGCGGCGTTTTTGCTAAACGAACCGTATCAGGAAAACGGGTATACCCGCCGTGACATTCAGGCGCTGCTGCGCCGCCTTTCCGATATGGGTCCCCAGCAGGTTATTCTGACCGGCATTACCTATGAACCCGGCCGCATTGGGGCCGCTGCCTATGACCGGCGTACGGATCGCTACTGCGAATATCTGGATGAACAGGTCGACGGTTATTTCCACGGTACCGGTGATTTGTTTGCCAGCGCCGTGTTGTCGGCCTTGATGAATCACCATTCGTTAGCTCATGCCTTGGAAATCGCCACCCGGTTTGTGCTGCAGTCCATTCGCAACACGGTACAAAACGGGACGGACCGCCGGTTCGGTGTCGATTTTGAACATGCGCTCTTGCCGTTTATGCAGGAAACCCTGCGCTAAAAGCAGCCAACGATTGTTACGAAAGGAGAAAAAAGGTTATGTCGCTTTCTACCATTCGTGACCAGGCCCGCCAGGCCGTCACGGAACTTTTGGAAAAATCCGCCCTGCCGCAGGGCAGCCTGCTGGTTGTGGGATGCAGCACCAGTGAAATTCTGGGCGGTTCCATCGGCCATAACGGCAGCTTGGAAGCGGCCCAGGCCGTGTATGAAGGAATGGCGCCGGTATTGCAGGCCCACGGTATCCACTTGGCCGCCCAGTGCTGTGAACACCTGAACCGTGCCCTGATTGTGGAACGGTCCGTGGCCCTGGCCCGTCAGTACGAAGAAGTATGTGTGGTGCCCCAGCCCCATGCCGGCGGCAGCTGGGCCACCGTTTGCTGGCAGCAATTTACCGACCCGGTCGCTGTCGAAACCATTCGGGCCGAGGCCGGCATCGATATCGGCGACACGCTCATCGGTATGCACCTGCGTGCAGTAGCTGTGCCGGTCCGCCTGTCGGTCTCCGAAATCGGCAGCGCCCGGGTCGTATGTGCCCGCACACGCCCCAAATATATCGGTGGCAGCCGCGCTGTTTATGAACGCTGAAAGGAGTGTCCGTTTTATGGAATATACAGCCTGTACCCCTACTTTGGATGAACTAAAAAAACGGATTACCGCCATTCGGGCCCGCATGGAAAAAGCCGCCCTCGAAAGCGGCCGGGACCCGGCCAGTGTGCGGCTGTGTGCCGCCTGTAAAACCCGCACCGTCGAAACCGTGCGGCTTTCGGCCCAGTGTGCCATTGACCTGTTCGGCGAAAATCATGTACAGGAATTGGTGGAGAAAAAGGACGCCGGTGCGTATCTAGCCAAGCCCTGCCACTTTATCGGGCATTTGCAGACAAATAAAATCAAAAAAGTGGTCGGCCGCGCTGACGTGATCGAAAGTGTGGATTCGGCCCGGCTGCTCGACCTAATCGACCGGGAGGCGGACCGGCAGCAGCTGGTGCAGCCCGTCTTTTTGGAGGTCAATATTGGTGGCGAAGAGAGCAAAAGCGGCGTAAAGCCGGAAGAACTCATGCCCCTGCTCCAGCACGCTTCTACCCTTTCTCACATTTGCGTCACCGGGCTGATGACCATTCCGCCGGTCTATACCAGCGATGAACAAAACCGGGGGTATTTGCGGCATATGCATCAGCTGTTCGAAGAAGCGAGCGCACTGTCCCTACCCCATATAGAGATCAAAGAATTATCCATGGGCATGAGTGGGGACTTTGAAAACGCCATTCGCGAAGGCGCCACGCTGGTGCGTATTGGTACGGCGATTTACGGCCCCCGTCCCCCGAAAGCCCAGGCGTAAAAGTCCCATTGTATGAGGAGGAATCGAAACATGAATCGAAAAGTTCTGACCCAGAATACCACCGTCAATCTGGCGGTAACCGGCCTGATGGGGGCGCTGGTCTTTGTGGCCACCTTTTTCCTGAAAATTGAAATCCCCGTAGGCGGCGACCGCACCATGATCGGCTTTGCCAATGTATTTTGCATCCTGTCGGGCCTGCTGTTAGGGCCGGTTTACGGCGGTTGCGCGGCCGGGTTTGGCTCGTTTTTGTTTGACGTGGTGGGCGGCTGGTTCAGCAGTGCCCCGGTCACGCTGATTACCAAATTTTTATGGCGTTTTTCTGCGGGCTGATCGCTCACGGCGGGCGTAAAGAAAGCCGTCACCCGGCTACGTCCCGTCTGGTAGTCGCCGCTGTGGTGGGGTCCCTGGCCTACTGCCTGATGTATTTAGGGTATTCGCTATTCAAAGAAGTCCTGGCGGGCAGTTCATTTGACGCCGCGCTGATTGTGATGTACACGAAAGCCGGTGCGACCCTGCTCAATGCGGTGATCGCCGATGTGATTGCCGTGCCGTTTTACTGGGCGCTGCATAGGGCTTTGCAAAAAGGCGGGTTATTAAAGGGATAACCCGTCCCTTTTCTCTTCTGTTTCCTACAATTTTCTGCCCGTTTCCCCACAGGAATTTTACATGGGTTTTTCCCGTTCTACATTGACATTGCAAGGTGGGGCGCGTATACTGAAACATAGAAAATTTATGTCATTTCGGTAGGTGAGGCTACCGCAGGGAAGGGGTACAGAACACCCCGGGATTGCTGCCGCAAGATGGTGGAGACACCGCTTAGCTACGGTTAACAGTCTATGTCGTGGAAGGCATCGACTAATGCAATTACACGCCGGTTTTTCCGGCATGCCCTGCGAAGCTAAAGCTTGAACGGGTGGTGAATGCCTCATTCTGTTTGGGCTTTTTGCGCCGGAATGAGGCTTTTTTCTGTCTATTTCCCGAAAAATGAGAGGTGAGAAAGAGTATGGAAGGCAACCCGGGTGATCGATTATGCGGAATTCATTTGGCAAAGGCGGCTGTGAGGGGCCATGGGCGCCCTGTTTCCGGCTTTTTCTCCAAACACTGGGTCTAAGGTTCCCCAGCCCCTTTTGCTTTTTGTATTTCCAAATCTCATTCGGTCTCGATGAAACGATCGAAAACGGGCATGATGACACATGAACGCGAACCGAAACGGAGGAATACACCATGAGCGATTGGGAACTGAAATTTGACGAACTCAACGAACTGGCGGAAACCAGTCAATTTAAAAAACTGAAGGCCATCCTGGACGAAAAAAACGAAATGGACGTGGCTGAATTCATCGGGCAGCTGCCCCATGAAAAAGCACTGGCCACCTTCCGTATTTTGCAAAAAGATCTGGCCAGCGAAGTATTTGCCTGCATGGATCCCGATGAACAGCAGGAAATTATCCGTGATATCAGCGATACGGAACTGAATCAGATCATCGAAGATCTGTACACCGACGATGCCGTCGATATGATCGAAGAAATGCCCGCCAATGTGGCGCGCCGGATTTTGCGGCTGGCTACCCCCGAAACCCGGGCCCAGATCAACCAGTACCTGAAATATCCGGAAAACAGCGCCGGCAGCATTATGACCAGCGAATATGTGGCGCTGCGGGCTACCATGAACGTGGAACAGGCTTTCAGCTATATCCGGCATCACGGGGTCGACAAAGAAACCATATACACCTGTTATGTTGTCGATAATCAGCGTAAACTGATCGGGGTTATCACGCTGAAAGATCTGTTGATGAACCCCTATGAAACCGTGGTCAGCGAAATCATGGACGATAACGTCATCCGGGTTACTACTACGGAGGACCGGGAAGACGTTTCCCAAATCTTTAATAAGTACGATCTGCTGGCCTTGCCGGTGGTCGACAGTGAAAACCGTCTGGTGGGTATTGTCACGGTTGACGATGCCGTCGACGTCATGGAACAGGAAGCCACCGAAGATATCCAGAAGATGGCCGCTATGGCCCCTTCGGAAAAACCGTACCTGAAAACCAGCGTGTTTACCCTGGCCCGCAACCGGATTGTGTGGTTGATGGTCCTGATGGTCAGCAGTATGTGCACCGGCGGGATTTTGTCTTCGTATGAAGCGGCCTTTTCGGCCATCCCGCTGCTGGTTACGTTCATCCCCATGCTGACCGATACGGGCGGGAACGCCGGCAGCCAGGCCAGCACCATGATCATCCGTAGCATGACGCTGGGGGATATCGTCCCGCGGGATATTCTGCGGGTACTGTGGAAGGAATTCCGGGTATCGCTGTTGTGCGGTTTTGGGTTGGCACTTGTTAACTACGTGCGCCTGATTATCATGTATCCAGGCCAGGAAGGCCTCTCCCTGGTTGTCGCGTTGAGCGTTATGGGTACCGTGATTATGTCGAAGACCATCGGCTGCACGCTGCCGATTATTGCCCGTTGCCTGCATCTGGACCCCACCTTAATGGCTTCCCCGCTGATCACCACGATTGTGGATGCTGCGAGCCTGATTTTGTACTTCCAGATTGCTTCCATGCTGCTGCCCCTGTAATCCTTGTTGAAAAAGCCCGGATCGGCAAAGATCCGGGCTTTTTTTGTCCCCAGTATTCTTTACTTCTGAAAGCCGATATGCTAAGATAAACAAAGCATCCCTTTTCTTTTTTTGTGATAAACATGCATGTTTCCGGCCATTTTGAGCCGAAGCGATAAGGAGAGACGTACTTTTATGCAAAACCCCATGACTTGGAATCGAAAATTGCCCACCCCCGAAGCGGTCAAGGCAGAATTTCCTCTGCGCCCCGATTTGATTGAAAAAAAGGCGGCCCGCGACAAAGAAATTGAACGCATTTTTACCGGGGAAGACTCCCGCATGATTTTGATCATTGGGCCCTGTTCGGCGGATCGGGAAGATGCCGTGCTGGATTACATCTACCGGTTGTGTCCGGTACAGGAAAAAGTAAAAGATAAGCTTTTGTTGATCCCCCGTATTTATACGAACAAACCCCGCACCACCGGGGACGGCTATAAGGGCATGTTCCATCAGCCGGACCCCACGGAGAAGGCCGATATGACCCGCGGCGTACTGGCGGTACGGGATCTTCACTGCCGTGCGTTGGAAGAAACCGGCTTTTCTTGTGCCGATGAAGCACTGTACCCGGAGAACTATGAATTTTTGTCGGACGTGCTCGCTTATGTGGCGATTGGCGCCCGTTCGGTGGAAAACCAACAGCACCGCTTGTGCGCCAGCGGGTTCCAGGTGCCGGTGGGCATGAAAAACCCCACCAGCGGCGACATCAGCGTGATGCTCAATTCCATCACGGCGGCCCAGCATCCCCACGTATTCGAATACCGTGGGTGGGAAGTGGAAACTTCCGGCAATCCCTTGGCCCATGCGATTTTGCGCGGTTCGGTGGACAGCGACGGAAAGAATATCCCCAACTACCACTATGAAGATTTGATCAAGTTGTGCACCCGCTACGAGGAAAAAAATCTGCGGAACCCGGCGATTATTGTCGACGCCAACCACTCCAATTCCGGCAAACAGTATTTGGAACAAATCCGCATCTGCAAAGAAGTGTTGCATTCGTGCCGGCACCACGCTGGGATCCAGCACATGGTCAAAGGTTTCATGATCGAAAGCTATTTGGTCGATGGCAACCAAAAAGTAGGCGGTGGCTGCTACGGGCAGTCGATTACCGACCCCTGTTTGGGATGGGAAAAAAGCGAACGGCTGATCTACGACCTGGCCGATTTGCTGTAAGAAAGCAAAAATACCCAACGCTTTTGCGTTGGGTATTTTTTATTTACGATTCTTTTTTAACGTCTCTTCAATTTCCATTTCCGCCCGATGTAACAGCGTCTGTACCGTGTCCGCCGGTAAGGCGTCTACCGCCACCGGTGGCTGGGGCAAAGCCGGTATGGGATCCTGCAAGGGTAATTGCATCACCAATAGATCGTGCCAGGCCCCCTGTTTATACCCGCACTGGGGGTATACCGTCAATTCCTGCCACCCGTTTTTCCGGTGGTATTCGACACTTTGGGGATTGGGGTACGTAATCAGCGAATAAAACCGGCAATAGCCCTGGGCCGTGAGCAGATCCCTCACACACCGGAACAGGGCGCTGCCTACTCCCGCACGGAAAAAATCTTTATGCAGATAAATAGAAAACTCGCAATCCCATCCAAAGGCCGCCCGCTCGCGAAAATGGGATGCATAACTATACCCGGCCGTTTTCCCGTCGATTTCACACACCAGCCACGGCAAGTCCTGCCGCACGTTGCGAATCCGCCCGGCAAACTCTTCCACCGATGGCACTTCATATTCGAACGTTACCGCCGTATTCTGTACAAATGGCGCATAAAGCGGCAACAGTGCGGCCGCGTCGCCTGGTACCGCCATTCGCACAATGACCTCGTCAGCCATGATGGCTGCCCCCTTTTTACAATGTTTCAATTTCTTTTAACCACAGCGTCGCCGACGCATCGCTGGGCATCCGCCAATCGCCCCGGGGCGACAGCGTCACCGACCCCACTTTGGGGCCGTCAGGCAAACAGCTGCGCTTAAATTGTTGGGCAAAAAACCGGCGGTAGAAGGTTTGCAGCCATTTTTTGATAACCGCTTCTTCGTATTCCCCTTCAAACGCGTGCAGCGCCATACGGTAAATCTTCCCCGGGGTAAAATTAAACCGCAGCATATAATACAGGAAGAAGTCGTGGAGTTCGTAGGGCCCCACCAAATCTTCGGTTTTCTGCGCAATTTTCCCATCCACCGGCGGCAGCAGCTCGGGGCTTACCGGTGTATCCAGAATATCAAACAGCGTTTCTTTGAGGCAATCATCCTGACTGTTCACCGCTACATACCGCACCAGATGACGCACCAACGTTTTGGGGATCGATGCGTTTACCGCATACATGCTCATATGGTCGCCGTTATACGTGGCCCACCCGAGCGCCAGTTCCGACAAGTCCCCGGTCCCGATGACCAGCCCGCCCGCCTGGTTCGCCAAATCCATCAGCACTTGGGTGCGTTCCCGCGCCTGGCTGTTTTCGTAGGTCACATCGTGCACGTCCGGGTCATGCCCAATGTCGGCAAAATGCACCTGGACAGCCTGCCCGATGGGGATTTCTTTAAAGGAAACATGCATCCGCTCGGCCAGCATCGCCGCGTTGCTCTTGGTGCGGCCCGTGGTACCAAAGCACGGCATAGAAACCGCCAAAATACCCTCCCTTGGTAAGCCCAACTGGTCAAATGCTTCGGCGGTTACCAGCAGCGCCAGGGTGGAATCCAGCCCGCCCGACAGGCCCAGCACCGCACTGCGACCCCGGGTATGGGCCAGACGCTTCGCGAGCCCCTGGGCCTGCATGGTTAAAATCATGCGGCAGCGCTGGGAGAGGTCCTGGCCGTTCTGCGGTACAAACGGAAGCGGGGCGATTTCGCGCTGCCAGTCGCCCTCTTCGGCCTGGGGCAGCACGAAGGGAATCCGCCTAACCGTGTCCCATTTTTCATTGCGCCACGTACTCATGCGGCGGCGTTCCTGCAACAGCCGCTGGATATCCACGTGGGCCGCGGTGATACCAGTGTCGAACAGCTGGCTTTCGGCCAGAATCGCCCCGTTTTCGGCCACAAGATCGTGACCGGCAAACACCAGATCGGTGGAAGATTCGCCTTTGCCGGCGTCAGCATAAATATACCCGGCCACCAACCGTCCGCTTTGCCCGGCCACCAACTGCTGCCGGTAGGCGGCTTTGCCAATGGTTTCGTCGCTGGCCGACAGGTTACAAAGCAGTACGGCCCCGGCCTGGGCCAACCGGGTGCTGGGGGGCTCCGCCACCCACAAATCTTCGCAAATTTCACACCCAATAATTAAATCCGGTTCATTCTCACAGGCAAACAGCAAATCCGTCCCCAACGGCACCGTCTGCCCGCACAGGGAAATCTCCCGATAAGCCGGGCCGGGGGTAAAATGCCGGGCTTCATAAAATTCACTGTAATTGGGTAAATACTGTTTCGGCACCAATCCCAACAGACGCCCTTCACACAGGACGGCGGCGCAGTTATACAGGTCGGCATCAACCGCCACGGGAAGTCCCACCAGTAGTAAAAGCGGCAGTTCCGCCGTTTGTTCCAGCAGCCATGCCAGCGCCTGTTCGGCCCCTAGCAGCAGGCTTTTTTCCCGGAATAAATCGCCACAGGTATACCCCGTCAGGCACAGTTCAGGAAATACTATCACTTCCACCCCTTTATCGGCTGCTTCCCGTGCCAAATCCCGCACTTTTTCGGCGTTATACGGGCAATCAGCCACCCGGATAGCCGGTGTAGCAGCGGCCACTTTCAGAAACCCATCTTTCATGATCTGTCTCCTTCCTGCAGATGAAAAAAGAATAGCCCCCGCAGCCGCGGCAAAGCCGGGCCGCAGGGGCACAACATTGTTCCTTTTGTATTCTTATACCGCCACCTGACTGCCCAACGGCTGCCGGATAACATCGGTATCAATTTGGCGCAAATAGGGTGCAATATCGCGGCTAATGATCAATTTCATCGCACGCTGCGCACGCCGGACATTTTCCATCAAATCGCTGCTGCTGTGCTGCCGCATATGCATCTGGATAATGTAGTACACAATACAGTTGCGGGTTTTGAAACACAGGGTACGGAAGTTGCGCTCGTACTTCTTATACTCGCCGCGTTCCTCCAACATACTCCGCACCATAACCATGGCCCGGAAAAAGTCATTGATCTTTTTCGCATCCATGGTATTGAGGGCACTGGTCTTCCGCTGCCGGTAATAATACAGCGGTTTTTTCACAGCCGCCACCCGGTTGGCATAATAAAAGAGCTGATTATTGATAATCATATCTTCAAAACACATGGTAGGGAACAAAATTTCATGTTCCGTAAACAGTGTTTTGCGGTACATTTTATTCCACAAAAACCCCTGAATACACCAGTCGTCAATCAGCTTGCGCATGGCGTCTTCCTGGGTAAGTACACCATTAACCCGGCACGGATAAATCATTTTCAGCCCGTTTACAAAATCAAATCGGTAATTGCAACAGGCAATATCGGCATCGACATTGGTCGCCGCCTGATATAAACTGCCCAAATACAGCTTACTCATCCGGTCATCGGCATCGGTAAAAATCACGTATTCCCCCCGTGCCAACGCCAGACCTGCACGGCGTGCCTGTGCCGCCCCGCTGTTTTCCTGGTCCAAAATCCGCATATTAGGCAGTTTTTCCTGCCACTGTTCCAGTACCTGTAAGGAATGATCGGTGGAGCCGTCATTGACCGCAATGATTTCGAAATCGCGAAAAGTCTGCCGGCTTAGACATTCCAGGCATTCCCCAACGTAAGATTCCACATTGTAAACGGGAATAATCACACTGACTTTCGGGACATTTTTCATCGTTTCCATAAATCCTGCCCTTTCCAAAATAAAACAACCCTTTTCGATTGTTTTCCCCTGTTCGTACACAACACCGCACTTTTCATAATTATGTACGGTTTTATTTTCGCAGATTTCATAGAAAAAGTCAAGGTTATTCCATAGACAAATAAAGAGGAATCCATTTTCCCTGGATTCCTCTTTTTCGTCATATTGCTTTAATCGCCGCTATTTTCTGTTGTACCTGGCTCATTTTCAGGATCCGGCGACGATTCCGAAGTCTCCGGACTTGGAGAGGGTTCTTCTGGTTTCGGCGTTGGTGTCGGGGTAGGAGTCGGTTCCGGCGTCGGAGTAGGCTTGGGAGTCGGTTCCGGCGTCGGAGTAGGCTTGGGAGTCGGTTTCGGGGTCGACGTGGGTTTCGGCGTAGGTTTCGGGGTTGAAGACGTTCCTACCGAACCGCTGGTTTTCCCGGACGCCACCGCTTTTTTCACATCGGCTACATCCACTCCCGGTCCATAGTGATAAATGGTGGAAAGGGCGCGGTACGTAGATGACGGCAAGCTTTCTGTTTTGACCACCTGGCCGTTTTTATAGTATACGCGGCTGGCTGTGGCCGTCCGGCCGGCGTTCCCCTGCCGGTACAGTTCAAACGTGCCGGCTTTCAGGGACGAATCATACACATACTCGGTGCTCGGCTGAGCAATCGTACCCGTCTGCTGGGAATATACACTGATTTTATCCCACGTATCGGGTTTGTAACCATACAACGTTACGGTCAACTGAGTGCCGCTCATCCCGGCCGAAATATAAATGGGATATTCGGTATTATTTCGGAACACAAAATCTAGTGCAGGATAATCCACCGTGGCATCCTGCCCAATATCCACATACGTCGATGGCCAAGTGTGGTTATACCGCGTGACGATTTCCAGCCCGGAACGGGCTACAGCCCCATATAGCGTGGTGCTGGCCTGGCAGATCCCACCGCCATACTGCTGGGTCGATTTACCGCCCACAATGGCGCCTGCCTGCTGATACCCCAGAGACCCATTGGTCGTATCCCCGGTGGCCGTATTAAACGAGAATGTCTCGCCCGGCTGTACCACACTGCCGTTAATGGAAGCTAGCGCCAGACTCATATTGTGGTTCCCGGCCGCGGTATTCGTCGAATACGTGCTGAACGTGCCCAGCTTTTGGATATGACCGGCCACGTCGCTTTCGCTCTTTTCAAAGGGAATTTCTTCCACCGGCGCTTCCAGCTTGGTTTCTTTGTTTTCTTCCAAGGCTGCCAGTACCTGTTTAACCAGCTTTTCCCGGTCTACCTTCAGGCCTTTTTTGCCATCGGTATACGTAAACGTTCCGGTAGCACTATCAAACGCCTTGATGGTGGCATTCTCCGGATCGCGGTCGATGGCATCGGCAAAGGTATCGACCTTTTTCTGTACGGCTTCCTTATCAAAGGAAACTTCCACGGGATAATCCACGCCTTTGGTGCTCTGGGACACTTTCTGCGAAGACGTGCCCGAGGATTCCATGGCAGAAGACGGCGTTTCTTTTACCAGCGAAGCTTTTGCCTTTTCAAAGGCACCGGCGATATCTGCCTGTACCCCGGCTTCTTCACTGGTAATGGTCATGCTCTCTTTGCCATAAGTTACTGTAACCGAAGCATGTGGCACCTGCAGGGATTCTTCCTTTTCCACCGCTTTTTTGGCCTCTTCTTGAGTCATACCGGCCACCGAAACTCCTCCAATGGTGGTACCCGACGCATACACTTCTTCGGTTTCCTTCTGGCTTTCCTGCTGGGTAACTTCCTGCGTCGAAGCGCTTCCTCCGCCCGGGAAGGTCATAAGGCCACTGGCTAAGAGCGCAGCCACAACAACAATCCCCACTACCAACACACAACATACGGCGATAATAATGGGACGTTTAGATTTAGATGAATGCGAAAAAATATCACGGGATTCTTTTGGGTCCATTTCTCTATGCACCTCCGAATGAGTAAAATCTCCAAATCATCAAACGGCAGGCTCTCTCCTGCATGTCTATTATAAGCACATGGCCCCCGAAAAGTAAAGTTAAATCTCTGTTACTTTTATAGGGAATAAGGAACCGCCGGCATGGATTTTTCTTGCCGGCTGCATGGCTATTTTGGCAGGGCTGTGCTATAATCTAAGAAAAAGCACCGATCCATATTGCCTTGGTGTATGAAAGCGGGATTGCCTCCCCTTTCCTTTTTAAACAAAGAGGAGAACGAACATGAGAATTTTAATTTTGACGGCGGCCACTGGCGGCGGCCATATTCGCGCTTCCCGGGCCGTGGAACATTACCTAAATGAACATATGCCCGACTCCCAAACCCAGGTGGTCGATGCGCTCAAATGCATCAGTGCTATTTTTGATAAAACCATTTGCGATGGGTACCATTTCCTCGCTACCAAACAGCCGAAAGTTTTTGGCAAACTATATGAACAGACCAACCGGGAAACCGCCCTGTCGCGGTTTGTCCCGCTGATTAACAGCATGGTTGCCCGCCGGTTGCTGCCCACGATTGAAGACTTTCATCCCGATATTATTTTGACCACCCACCCGTTTGTCAATGAAATGGTATCGGAACTGAAAGAAAAAGGGAAGATTTCTCAACCGCTGATTTGTATTCTCACCGATTACAGCCCGCACCGGGCCTGGGTTGCCAAAAATGTGGACGCCTACGTGGTGGCCAGCGAAGATATGGTACCGGCCTTGGCCGATATGGGCGCCCCCAAAGACCGCATTTTCCCGTTTGGCATTCCGGTATTCAGCCAGTTCTTTTCCCAGGCCAACCGGGAAGAACTGCTGGAAGAATTTGGGCTTGAAAAGGGCTTGCCCACGGTTTTGTTCATGGCCGGGTCTTTTGGCGTGACCAATATTTTGCAGATTTACCGCGATGTGGTAGCACTGCCGGATGCTTTCCAACTGATTGTCATCACCGGCCGCAACCAGAAACTCTATGACGCCCTGGAAAAAGAAATCGTTCACAGCCCGAAAAAGACAAAATTGATCTTCTTTACCAACGAAGTAGAAAAATACATGAAGGTCAGCGATTTGATTGTGACGAAACCCGGTGGGCTTACGGTTTCGGAAGCCCTGGCATGCAACCTGCCGCTGGCCGTCTTTGACGCGATTCCCGGCCAGGAAGAAGAAAACGCCGACTTTTTGCTGTCCCACGACATGGCGGTTCATATGAAAAAAGGTGACAATTGCGCCAAAGCCATTCAGCTGCTATTACAGGATGAAGAACGCCTGAACCGTATGCGCCGCAGCTGTGAAAAGTTCGATAAATCCCAGTCGATCCCGCATTTGATGGCGCTGATGGAAAAACTTACCGCCAAAAAATAAAAAAGCCGGGCCTTTTTAGGCCCGGTTTTTTATGTTTTTTCGTTCTTTTTCTCTTTTTCGCGGCAACTGGGACACGTACCATATAACGTTAGGTTGTGGCTTTCAATGGAAAAGCCTGTTTCTTCGCTCAGCTGTTTTTCCACCGCTTCCAGCGGGCAGTGCGTCAGCCGCACTTTCTTCTGGCAGTTCAGGCAAATCAGATAATGGCCGTGGCGGTCCTGCAGCCCATATAAGGAAACACCGCCTTCGGTCAATTCTTTTTGTACCGCACCTTCTTCCACCATGCGTTCTACATTGCGGTACACGGTCGAAAGGGCCAACCGGGGAAACTGGGGCTGCAGCTTAGAAAATAGCTGTTCGGCACTCAGGGGCTCTTCGGCATGCGCCAGCGCTTCCAGCAGTGCTGTCCGCTGCTTTGTCTGCCGTCGTTCCTGCATATAGCTTGCCCCCTTTCCTAGGGTTCATTATAGCCCTTTCCCGCTGAAAATGCAAACGGCGGGGTACCGCAAAAAGGGAAAAAGGTGTATAATGGTTTTTGTATGTACCCGGGCAAACCACCGGGAAAAATTCTGCCAAAACCGGAGTATGAAATCCATGGACCGTGAAATCTATCTTGATAACAGCTCGACGACTTGCGTTTGTCCGCAGGCCGCCGAAAAAGTCCTTACCATGATGACCCAGTGTTACGGGAACCCCTCTTCCCTGCATCACAAGGGAAATGAAGCGTTGCGGGAACTATCAAGCGCCCGGGAACAGATCGCCCGGGTTTTGCACGCATCGCCCGAAGAAATTCTGTTTACCAGCGGCGGCACCGAAGCGAATAACCTGGCGGTATTCGGCGCAGCGAAAGCCGGACAGAAACGGGGCCGCCATATTGTCACCACCGCTTTTGAGCACAGTTCCGTACTCGCGTGTATGCAGCAGCTGGAAAAAGAAGGCTGGTCGGTCACCTACATAAAGCCAGACCGGCAGGGCCACATTACGGCCGAACAGGTCGAAGAGGCCATTACCCCCGACACGGTACTCGTCAGCATAATGGCCGTCAACAACGAAATCGGGACCTTACCGCCCTTACAGGCAGTGCCCGCCGCGATCCGGCGCCAAAAGGCCCCGGCCCGTTTCCACGTGGACGCCGTACAGGCTTTTGGCAAAATGCCGCTGAACCCCGGCCGTATGGGCATTGACCTGCTCACCTGCAGCTCCCATAAAATTCACGGCCCCAAAGGGGCCGGCGCGCTGTATCACCGCCGGGGCATGCATATTTTGCCGCGGCAATTTGGCGGCGAACAGGAAAACCGCCTGCGTCCCGGCACGGAAGCCGTACCGGCCTTGTGCGGGTTTGGAGCCGCCGCCGCGGCTTTACCGCCCCTTGCTGATTGGCACCGCAAGATGGAGGAATTAAACACCCTGGCGCGCCGGGAACTGGCGGCTATAGACGGCGTTATTCTGCATTCGCCGGAAGATGCGCTGCCGTGTATCTTGCACATCAGCGCCGGGCATGTGCGGGCCCAGACCATGCTCAACTATTTATCCCAGCGGGGCATCTTCGTTTCGTCCGGCTCCGCCTGTGCCAAAGGGGCCCGCAGCCACGTGCTGGTGGCCATGGGCCTGCCGCAAAAAGAAATTGATTCGTCGTTGCGGATCAGCTTTTCGTATGAAAACACACCGGATGACATCCACGCCCTGTGTGCCGCTTTGCAAAGCGGGCTGCGGGACCTAATTGCCCGTCCGTAAAGAAAATCCGATTGCATCGAGAAGGTGAGGAACCATGAAAGAAACCATATTGATTAAATTAGGGGAACTGGTCC
This sequence comes from uncultured Clostridia bacterium, assembly GCA_930990065.1. Lineage (GTDB taxonomy): Bacteria > Bacillota > Clostridia > Oscillospirales > Acutalibacteraceae > Heritagella > Heritagella caecorum. Next base: position 44,433 of record CAKNOA010000004.1, read on the forward strand.
TGAAGGGGCTCAACCGCAGCACATTTGAAGCCGTGCTGCTGAAAAACATTCGCCGCCGGCTGACCGGTGCCGGGGATTTTGATATCCGCTCGGCTCAGTCCACCTTGTATATCTCCCCCCTGAATGATAGCGCCGACCTGGACGAAGCCGAAGAACGGCTGGGCCGCATTTTCGGGATCATTGCCTATTCCCGGGCCTGCGTGGTCGAAAAAGACCTGACCGTCATTTGCCAGGCCGCCGCCGAATATCTGCGCCCGCAGCTGGAAGAAATCCACACCTTTAAAGTGGAAACCAAGCGCAGCGATAAATCCTTTGCCTATGATTCCCCCGCCATTTCCCGGGAAGTGGGCGGCTACCTATTAGACCAATACCCCCATCTGTCTGTCAATGTGCATGAGCCGGACCTGATTGTGCGGGTGGAAGTGCGGGACTTTGGCGCTTACGTCCACGGGGCCCCCATTCCCGGCGCCGGGGGGATTCCTGTGGGCACCGGCGGTAAAGCGGCCATTCTGATCAGCGGCGGGCTGGATAGCCCCGTCGCCGCCTGGCAGATGGCCCGCCGGGGCGTAGAACTGACGGCCATTCACTTTGCCAGCCCGCCCTATACCAGCGACATGGCCGAAGAAAAGGTGGTGCGCCTGCTGCAAAAAGTGGGCGAATGGGCCGGCCGCATGGAGATGTACACCGTGCACTTTGCCGCCTTGCAGGAAGAGCTGCTGCGCAAATGCCCGGAAGATCTCTTTACCATTCTGATGCGCCGCTTTATGATGCGCTGCGCCCAAGTGATTGCCCGGCAAAAGGAATGTGACGCCCTGATCACCGGCGAAAGCCTGGGGCAGGTGGCCAGCCAGACCATCAAGGCCATTGCCTGTACCGACGCGGCCGCCGATATGCCGGTATTCCGCCCGCTGATCGGTACGGATAAAGCCGAAATCGTGGCTATGGCCCACCGGATTGGCACCTTTGACACCTCCATTGAGCCGTTTGAAGACTGCTGCACGGTCTTTACCCCCCGCCACCCCCGCACCCGTCCGACGCTGGCGCAAATTGAAGAAGCCGAACAGGCCCTGGATGTACCGGCACTGGTGCACCAAAGCCTGCAGGGGGTCACCCATCGCCGCATTACGTTCCGCGGGGTACAGACATTGCCCGACATCAATTGGGAGGAAAACACATGAATGCTGAAATTCTTTCGGTCGGCACCGAGCTGCTGCTGGGCCAGGTGATCAACTCCGACACCGCCTATGTGGCCCGGGCCCTTTCGTCTGTGGGCATCAACGTCCACTATACCGCCACCGTGGGGGATAACCCCGAACGCCTGTATCAGGCCGTGACCGATTCCCTGGCGCGGTGCGACTTGCTGGTAACGACCGGCGGATTGGGGCCCACCGACGATGACCTGACAAAAGAGACCGTAGCCCGGGCGGCCGGTGTCCCCCTAGCTATGAATGAAGACTGCCTGGCGACCTTGACCCGGTATTTTGCCGGCCGTTACTTCGGGGAAAACCAGAAAAAACAGGCGGTGCTGCCGGTGGGCTGCACGGTATTACAAAACGACAACGGGTCGGCCCCCGGATGCCTGTTCCGCTCCCAGCAGGGGGCGTTGGTGGTCATGCTGCCCGGCCCTCCCGGGGAACTGATCCCCATGTTGGAGCACTACGCGCTGCCGGCGCTGGCCGGGAGCAATAGCCACGCGGTGATTGTCTCGAAAAACCTGCGGGTGTTTGGGTTGGGAGAGGGCCTTACCGCCGAAAAACTGGATGATCTCTTGCAGGGCAGCAACCCCACCGCCGCTACCTATGCGCTGCAAAACGAGTGCTTCGTGCGGGTGACCGCACGCGCTGCCAATGAAGAAGAAGCACTTACCATGATGCAGCCGCTGATCGAAAAGATCCGCGCCCGGCTTGGCACCTATTTATATACCGAAGAAGACGGCAGCTTGGAAGAAACCGTCGTCCACGCGGCCATGCGCCGCCATATGACGTTGGCGACAGCGGAATCCTGTACCGGCGGCCTTTTGAGCGAACGACTGACTTCCATACCGGGCAGCTCGGAAGTGTTCGAAATGGGCGCCGTTACGTACGCCAACCGTATTAAAGAGCAGGTGCTGGGTGTATCGGCCCACACGCTGCAAACGTATGGTGCCGTCAGCGTACAGACCGCCTGCCAGATGGCACAGGGCATCCGCCGGGCGGCGGGCAGCGACCTGGGGATTGGCATCACCGGTATCGCCGGGCCCGGCGGCGGCACGGAAGAAAAGCCCGTAGGGCTTGTGTATATTGCCCTGACCGATGGGGTTCACACCTGGGTGCGCCGCATGCCCGGCCACACCGGCCCGGCGCGCAGCCGCGCCTTCTACCGGTATGCGGCCGCTTCTCACGCGCTGGATATGGCGCGGCGGGTTCTGATGGATTTGCCCATGCAGGAAAACCCGGAATTCCCGCGAGCCGAAAGTCTGCCCGCTGCAATGGATGAGAAAGGATGATCCTCCATGCGTCACCACAAAGAAAAGGCTCCGAAAAAAAGTTTTGTGAAGCGCTGGTTCCCCTGCCGGGGGGACCGGCCCAGCACGGTCATCATCAAAATTGTAACGCTGGTCTGTTTAGTGGTCTTTCTGGTTTCCGGCTGGATGCTGCTCGATGAAATGGTGCTAAAGCCTGCCCAGGTGGACCAATCGGTCAATACGCTGAAGGATCAGTTTTTTGCTCCTGTATCCTCTTCGTCGGAATCTTCCACCCAAACAGATGACGCCGAAGAGGAAGATCCCATTGACTATGCCGCTCAACTGGCCAAGCTGCAAAAACAGTACCCCGATATTGTCGGGTGGGTCCAGGTGCCCGGCACGGTGATCGATTACCCCATTCTGCAATCGGATGAAAGCGATCCGGAGTATTACCTGTACCGCAATTACGAAAAGGAATATTCAAAGTACGGCAGTATTTTTGCTTCCAGCGACAGCGTACCGTTTGCCCAGTGCCGCAGCAGCTTGCTATATGGCCACAGCATGCAGGACGGCCGTATGTTTGCGGCGCTGGTTCAGTTTTCCGATTTGTCGGTGTATCAAAATAGCCCCACCATTACGCTATATACATCCGAAGGTAAGACCACGTGGAAAATTTTCTCTGTGATGAAGCTCAATACGCTAAAAAGCCAGGGTGAATTTTTCCCCTTTACGCAAACATCCTTTGCCGACGATGACGCGTTTATGCAGCACGTGTATGAAATGTACCAGCGCTCCGTTATCGATACCGGCGTCACCATCAACGAAGGGGACGAAATTTTGTCCCTGGCTACCTGCTCCTATGAATACGAGGATTTCCGCACGGTGGTTGTGGCCCGTAAAGTACGGGACGGCGAAGATCCCACAGTGGACACCAAAGCGGCCAGTTACAACAGCCGGGTGGTCTACCCCGATATCTGGTACAAAAACCAGGGCGGCAGCGCGCCGGTATGGACCGAAAACTGGCAGGATGCCGTATTAGACGGCAGCTTTGCGGCGTACGACGGTGCGATTGTCGGTGAATAATTCTGAATAATTATTCTTTTTGCTTGCATTTTCATTCAGATAAAGGTATACTGGGTACCAGGACATTTCCAACAGTAGGAGGCAGCGTTTTATGAATTTGACCGGCAGAAGTTTTTTGAAACTGCTCGATTTTACCCCGGAAGAAATTTCCGGTTTGCTCACCCTGGCCGCCGATTTAAAGGCCAAGAAAAAAGCCCATATCCCCCACGATTTCCTGCGGGGACGCAATATCGTTCTGATTTTCGAAAAGACCAGCACCCGCACCCGGTGCAGCTTCGAAGTGGCCGCCCACGACCTTGGCATGCAGGTCACGTATCTGGACCCCACAGGCTCGCAAATCGGCAAAAAAGAGAGTATTGCCGACACGGCCCGGGTATTGGGGCGCATGTATGACGGGATTGAATACCGCGGGTATGGGCAGGCCATCGTGGAAGAATTGGCCCGGTATGCCGGGGTTCCCGTATGGAATGGGCTGACGAACGAATTCCATCCCACCCAAATTTTGGCGGATTTTCTCACGTTGCAGGAACATTTTGGCCATTTGAAAGGGCTAAAATTTGTGTACATGGGCGATGCCCGGTATAACATGGGCAACTCCCTGATGGTGGGCTGCGCCAAAATGGGGCTGCATTTTACGGCCTGTGCCCCCAAAAAGTACTTCCCCGACGAAGCTCTCATCGCCCAGTGCCGCTCCATTGCCGAGGAAACCGGTGGATCGGTGGACTTTTGTGAAGATCCCATGGAGGCAACCCGCGGTGCCGATGTGATTTACACCGATGTGTGGGTATCCATGGGCGAACCGGTAGAAGTATGGGAAGAGCGCATTCACGACCTCTCCCCGTATCAGGTCAACAAAGCCCTGATGGATAACGCCGGGCCCCAGGCTGTTTTTATGCACTGCCTGCCGGCCTTCCACGACCACAAAACGGTCATTGGCAAAGAAATGGGCGAACGGTTCGGACGCGATGCCATGGAAGTGACCGACGAGGTGTTCGAAGGGCCGCAGTCCATTGTGTTTGATGAAGCGGAAAACCGTATGCACACCATTAAAGCGGTGATGGCTGCCACGCTGACGCCCGACGGCGCCTGCTGATTTTTCTCTTACAAAAAAGGAAGAGCACAGGGAAATTATCCCTGTGCTCTTTTTCTACGTACAAAACCAGGGCGGCCCTTTTGGGGGCCGCCCTGGTTTCTTTTTTTCCAATAACTCTTTACATACCCAGCAGCGCCGGCACTTCGGCCTTCATCTTGTCGACCAGTGCTTCGCTTTCGGCCTGGGTGCTGCCCTTCCCGGACAGATAGATTTTGATCTTCGGTTCGGTACCGGACGGCCGTACGATCAGTTTGCAACCGTTTTCCAACCGGTATTCCAGTACGTTGGACTTGGGCAGATCGATGGGAGTGGTTTCGCCCTTTTCCACCCGCACGGATTCCAGATAATCGCTGTGGCCCACCACGGTAAAGCCCGCAATGGACGCCGGCGGGTTTTTACGCAGGTGATCCATGATGGCCGTCATCTGCTTCATACCGGCTTCGCCTTCGAAGGCCTGGTTCACCACGCCATTGACATAATAGCCATACGTTTCGTACAGTTCGTTCATGGCGTCCACCAGGGTCATACCCTTTTCTTTATAATACTGGGCCATTTCGCAGATCAGCATGCTGCCGTCCACGGCGTCTTTGTCCCGGACATACCCGCCGGACAGATAGCCATAGCTCTCTTCAAAGCCCAGCAGATACCGTTCCGGATGGCCTTCGGCTTCCAGTGAGGCGATCTGGTCACCAATATACTTAAAGCCCGTGAGCACCCGGCGCATCTCAATACCGTAGTGCTGCGCCACCGGGTCTACCATATCGGTAGAAACAATGGTGGTCACGGCCACGGGGTCTTTGGGCATTTCGCCTTTTTCCTGTTTAGCAGCGGCAATGAAGTTCAGCAGCAGTACGCCCACTTCGTTGCCCGTCATCAGCTGGTAGTGGCCATGCTGGTTGACCGCAATGCCCACCCGGTCGCTGTCCGGGTCGGTGGCCAGCAGCAGGTCCGGCTGCACTTTTTCGCACAGTTCCAGCCCTTTTTGCAGCGCTTCGCGGATTTCCGGGTTCGGGAACGGGCAGGTGGGGAAGTTCCCGTCGGGTTCGCTCTGTTCCGGTACGATGGTCACATCGCTGACCCCAATGCGGTCGAGGATGCGGGTCACGCACACTTTCCCGGCGCCGTTAAGGGGCGTATAGACCACTTTCAGCGGACCGGTAGGTTTGCGCACGCTGACGTTTTCCACCGCATCCAGATAGGCGTTGACGACATCGTCGCCGATCATTTCGATCAGGCCGCTCTTCTTCCCGTCTTCGAACGGCATGGTTTTCACATCGGCAAAAATATCCAGGCTGTTGATTTCGTTCTGGACATCGCTGGCCATTTCCGCCGTAATCTGGCAGCCGTCGCTGCCATAGCACTTATACCCGTTATATTTCGCCGGGTTATGGCTGGCCGTTACACAGATACCGGCATCGCAGTGCAGATACCGCACAGCAAACGACAAAGCCGGCGTAGGCATCAGCTGGGGATACAAATAGGCTTTGATCCCATTGGCTGCCAGAACGGCCGCCGATTCTTCCGAAAACAGCTTGCTGTTGATACGGCTATCATACCCAATGGCTACAGTGGGTACATGACCCTCTGCTTTGTGTTTATTGAGATAATTGGAAAGGCCCTGGGTTGCTTTCCGTACCGTATAGATATTCATCCGGTTGGTGCCGGCTCCCAGTACGCCCCGCAGGCCCGCGGTACCAAACGCCAGATCCTGATAAAAACGGTCGTTGATTTCATCGGGCTTGTCCTGTATGCTCTTGAGTTCTTCGGTCAGCGAAGGATCTTCCAGCTGATAGGCCAGCCACTTCTCGTATTCAGTCATTGAATGGTCACGGTCCTTTCCTGTTTTTCTAAATTCTTAACCCCACAAAAAGGAGCCTGTTTTCTCCTTTTTATACAACTTAAGGATAACATCTCGCCCCCGTGATGTCAATATGCCGAAGGGGCTTGGGCTCCGCTCCGGGACGTTTTCATTTTACTTTTTACAGCTTCAAAATCGTGGGTACAATCCCCTGCCGGGTAATATCGATAATGGCAAACGTCCCCATGGAACCATGCAGCGAACCGGGATTGACAATATACAGCCCGTCTTCATACCGGCACTCCGATTGATGGGTATGGCCATACAAAAGCACATCGGCCTTTTGGCTGCGGGCGTCACTGATCAAATCATACAATCCGTATTTTACATGATGTGTATGACCATGAGTATAAACAATATGCTTTTTTAGCAAATAAATTTCGTCGTCCAGCGGGGCCATACAGCCCCAGTCATTATTGCCCCTTACTCCGTAAAAGGCCTTTTCGGGAAATTGCAATTTGACTTGCTGCCAGTCGTCATAGCCATCGCCCAGATGGATGACCACTTCGGCTTTGGGCTGCCGCAAAACGGCCTGCTGCAGGGCATACACATCGCCGTGTGTGTCCGATACGACTAAAACACGCATGATTTAAAGTCCTTCTTTCATGGTTTTGGCTCCTGCTGCATACGATGATAAAGCAGAAAGGAGCGTGGATCAAAATGAACGAAACCAATCTTCCCTTCGACAAACTGCTGGCCGCTGCCGCCCGATCCCTGGGCACCAAACCCAGCGACCTGAAAAATGCCGCCGAAAACGGGCAGCTGGACCAAGTTTTACAGCATGTGGCCCCTACCGAAGCGGAAAAACTGCGCACGGTATTAAGTGACCCGGCGGCCGCCCAAAAAATGCTTCGCACCCCTCAGGCGCAAGCGTTGCTTCAACAACTGATGAAAGGAGAAAAACCCCATGGATGAACCCTTAAGCGAACAGCTGGGCGCGATTCTCCGCGACCCGCAAAGCATGGAGCGTATTCGTAACCTGGCTGCGTCGCTAGGAGTAGGGGATGCTATCGAGTCCGGGGCGGCGCCTGTGGACGCCGCCCCGCCGGCTCCGGCCAACCAACATGTACCGGCTGCCTTAGACAGCCATACGCTGCAAACCGTCACAAGGCTCATGCCGCTGCTCTCTTCGGTCCGGCAGGAAGACGACAATACCCGGCTTTTGCGGGCCTTGCGGCCCCTGTTAGCCCCCCAGCGGCAGAAAAAAGTGGATGAAGCCCTGCGGCTTATGCAGCTCATGCGGCTTTTGCCCCTACTTAGGCAAAAAGGGATGTTTTCCGGGTTACTGGGGTAACCGATCCCACCAGAAAGGAGGCGTTTTATGCCCCAGGAAGATCTGCACCGCATGCAAGAGGAGGCCATGCGCCGTGTCCGCGATATGCAAAACAGGGCCCGGCGCCACACGGAACCCGAACGGGAACCTTCCCCTCCCCCTAAGGGGGAACCGGCTCCCCAAGCGGAACCCTCGGCCCCTCCACCGGCTGGCGGGTTGGAAACCCTGCTCAAAGAAAAAGACCGGGCCCTAATTTTGACGCTGCTTCTTTTGCTGAGCGAAGATGAGCGCGACCCTAGCCTGATCTTTTCCCTTTTATTTTTGCTGCTGTAACCGGCTTATTCGCTGCGAACAGCGGCCAAATAGGTTTGCCCTTCCTCATCGGTTTTCAGTACATACAGCATGTACTTGACCGGGGAAGGTTCGGTCACATCCGGGTTTTCTCCGGTACGCCATTCATCAAGCGCCGACACGTACCCCACCCGCAGAATGGTTTCGTCGCCTTCTTTCCTTTCACTGACGGTATACGGCGTATAGCTGGTGGTGTCGGTATAGGGTGTCACGTGAAACGCGTTGGTTTCTTCATTATAGCTGACATAGCTGTCGTCCCCCAGCACCGAGGGATCAATTTCGCAATCTTCCCCAAACAGGCTGCGGGCTGCCCGCAATACCCGCGCATAGGAAATAATCGTGCGACCTGTATCGTCATACGTAAACGTGTCGTCGCTTTGGATTTCTTTCCAAATGGCGGCCATCAGTACCTTTTCCTTATCCAGGTCTTCCCAGGATTCAAACGGTGCCGGGTCCTGCATCACGACGGGTTTAATCCTATCGTCATACGCCCGCAGGGCGCTGTCATCGGTCACTACGCCATAGATGTACTGTACCAGAGAAGTCGCCACATACCCCACCCCAATGAGGGCAAACAGCAATACAATGATACCTGCGGCCATTGTCCCGCGGCGCCGGCGGTGCCGGCGGGCACGTGCCTGCTGTTCTTCGATTTCCTCTTCGGAGAGAATCTCTTCTTCGGTGTCCCCGTCTTTTTTCAGAGCGTCTTCCTCACGGGCCCCTTCTTCTTCCTCCTCCTGCGAAAGGAAATCATCCCATTCCGGATCTTCCCCCTTCGCTTCTTCCAATCCTTCCCGCGCGTGATCCAACGCATCGCGCAGCACCCGGGTGGTTTCATTCAGGGAAGAAAAGTGCTCGGCCTCTTTGGCGTGGAAACTGCGGTAATCATTTTCTATCGTGGTGTTTTCCTGCCCGCGCTCTTTTTTCTCTTCGTGGTCGGACGTCATCGCGGTACTCCTTTCTCAGCGGATCTGGCCGCTGCCGCGCACCAGGAATTTGGTCGTCGTGAGCTGCCGCAGCCCCATGGGGCCGCGGGCATGCAGTTTTTGGGTGGAAATGCCGATTTCGGCTCCCAATCCGAACTGCCCGCCATCGGTAAACCGGGTGGACGCGTTGACATATACGGCCGCCGCATCCACGGTATTCAAAAAGGTTTCGGCTGCCTCATAATTATCGGTCACAATGGCTTCGCTGTGGCCGCTGCCATAGGTGGCAATATGGGCCATGGCTTCTTCCAAGCTATCGACGACTTTCACCGCCAGAATATAGTCCAGATACTCAGTCTTCCAGTCTTCTTCGGTAGCCGGTACCGCCTGGGGCAAAATCTGCCGGGTGCGTTCGCAGCCCCGCAGCTCTACATAGTGCGGCGCCAGTTTTTCGGCAATCAGCGGCAAAGCTTTTTCGGCGACGGCCTGATGCACCAAAATCGTTTCAATGGCATTGCACACCGAAGGCCGGGACGTCTTGGCGTTTTCGATGATCGAAGCGGCCATCTCCAAATTGGCGCTCTTATCCACATATACATGGCAGTTGCCAACCCCGGTTTCAATCACCGGCACCCGGGCGTTTTTCACCACCGATTGAATCAGCCCGGCTCCCCCCCGGGGAATCAGGACATCCAAACAGCCCGTCAGTTCCATCATTTCCACCGCCGACTGGCGGCTCACATCCTGTACCAGCTGCACACAATCTTCGGGCAGCCCGGCTTCTTGCAGCGCCCCACGCATGACATTGGCAATGGCCTGGTTACTGTGGAATGCTTCTTTCCCGCCGCGCAGAATGACGGCGTTGCCGGCTTTCAGGCAAAGGGCCGCTGCATCCCCCGTCACATTGGGACGGGCTTCATAGATCATCCCGATGACCCCCAGGGGCACGGTCACTTTTTCAATCATCAGCCCATTGGGGCGCCGGCCGCCTTCCAGCACCAATCCCACCGGGTCGGGCTGGGCCGCCACTTCCTCGACCCCCTGCGCCATGCTTTCCAGCCGCTGGGGTGTCAACGTCAGCCGGTCCAACAAGGACTGGCTCATGCCGTTTTGTTTTGCGGCCGCCAGATCTTGTTCATTGGCTTTACGGATGGCATCGCTTTCCTTGCGGAAAGCCTCCGCGATCCGGTACAAGGCGCGGTCCTTCTTTTCACCGGCCGAAGCCAGCACCCGCGCCGCTGCACGGGCTTTCTGTCCCATTTGTTCCAAGGCTGTCATGGATCATTCCCCCCACTATTTATGGTATCACTTTTCGGCGCCGAAAGTTGTTCCAACCTGGCGCCCGGCCAGCAGTTCATACAAGATCTGCGGGTCGCTGCCGCTGACGATACAGCAGGGCACGCCGTGGGCATTCACCCGTTGGGCGGCCCGAATTTTGGTAATCATCCCACCGGTACCCCGGGCGCTGCCGGCCCCACCGGCCAGGGCTTCAATTTCCGGGGTAATCGTTTTTACATAGGGAATCCGCTGGGCCTGCGGGTCTTTGCGCGGATCGCGGTCATACAGCCCGTCAATATCCGTCAGGATCACCAACAGATCCGCCCCGGTCAGTTCCGCTACAATGGCCGACAGTGTATCGTTATCGCCAAAACTGGGGCCCTCCAGTTCATCAACGGCCACGGTATCGTTTTCGTTGACCACCGGAATTACGCCCATATCCATCAGGGCCGAAAACGTATTCTCTACGTTCTGGCGGCTGTGTGGGCGCTCCAGCACGTCGGCCGTGAGCAGCACCTGGGCCACCGTGCGGTTATACTCCCCAAAAAACTTATCGTAAATAAACATCAGCTCGCACTGGCCCACTGCCGCCAAAGCCTGGCGCTGGGCCACATCATCGGGACGCTGTTTTAACCCGGCTTTGCCCATGCCTACGCCCATAGCGCCGGAAGAAACCAGCACCACCTGATGGCCGGCATTCTGCAAATCGGCCAGCACTTTGCACAGGGCCTCCACCCGCCGCAAATTCAGCCGCCCGCTTTCATATGTGAGGGTGGATGTACCTACTTTTACTACCATTTTTTCCGCCTGTGTAATGGCTGACATAAAGAATCCCCTTCTTTTCTTTCCCAACTGGCCGCCTAACGGGGCGCACCTTTGCCTTTCAGTATACCATAAACGGAAAAAAATGCATAGAAAACTCATAAAAAAAGCGGACCCTTTTTCAGGGTCCGCTTGCCGTTTTTTCTCTTTACTGGCGGGTAACCACGATCGTCTGCACAACAGACGTTACCAGGGCCGCCGCATCCAGCCAGAATAGGACCGGTGCATAGGCAAAACCGGCCATCATATATACACCGGTCATCCCTAACCAGATACCAACCCCTATCGTACAGATGGCGGCGCCGATTACCATACCCAGTCCCTGCGACGGGAACTTTGGCCGGTTTCCGGCCCACATCAGCGCCACGCAAATAGCCAGGAGCAAAGGCAAAATCAGAAACCCGATCAGGAACCGTGACGTGTCGCTGTAGGTCTGCATGGCATTTTCCTGGGCCCATTGCCAGGCGTAACTGCCGCCAACGCCTACAATTTGCAAAAGTACCAATCCTGTCAAAAACCGTTTCATTTCTTTCGCCCCTTTCTCAACCGGACGGGCCCTTTTTTCTTTTTTAGCAATTGGAAGGTCAAAGGCACCCTATTTGTATGGATACGTGATTCGATTCATTCGCTATAAAATAGAATAGCATATTTTTACATGCTGTTCTATTTCTGATTTATCCGAAGTTTCTTTTTGCTTTTTGTGAAATTCTTAAATTTCGTGACAAAGCGTGACAGAAAAACACGTTTTTTCATAAAAGAAGCGCCTTTCTGCAAAGAGAAAGGCGCTTCTTTCGGTCTTTTTATAACCGGTTAATTATTCATTATTATCGCGGCGGCGGTAGTTTCCACGGGAACGGTCGTCACGGCGCCCATGGGGCCGGTCATCCCGGCGGCGGGGTGTATCGCTGATGGTGTTTTCCGGCACCAGACCATCCAGGTCGATCAGCGCATCGCGGCGGCTCAGATTCAGACGGCCTTTGTCGTCGATTTCCAGCACTTTGACTTTGACCGTATCGCCCACATTGACCACATCGGACACTTTGTCCACGCGCTTGACATCCAGCCGGGAAATATGCACCAGGCCTTCTTTACCGGGAGCAATTTCTACAAACGCACCGAAGTCCATCAGGCGGGTCACACGACCGGTGTAGTACGTGCCGGGTTCCGGATCATTGACAATGGTGTCAATAATCGTCATGGCGCGTTCGCACTTTTCCTGGTCGACGCCGGACACAAACACATGCCCGTCTTCTTCCACATCCACCTTCACTTCGCATTCGGCGCAGATCTTCTGAATGACCTTGCCGCCGGACCCGATAACTTCACGGATCTTTTCGACAGGGATCACCGTGGACATCATCTTGGGCGCATACTTGGACAGATGAGCACGGGGCTCCGGAATGGCCTTGAGCAGCACTTCGTCGATGATATAATCGCGGGCTACATGGGTCTTGTGCAGAGCTTCTTTAATGATTTCGGGCGTCAGGCCGGAAATCTTCAGGTCCATCTGGATGGCGGTAATACCCTTGTGGGTACCGGCCACTTTAAAGTCCATATCGCCGAAGAAGTCTTCCACACCCTGGATGTCCACCATGGTCATCCAGCGGTCGCCTTCGGTGATCAGGCCGCAGGAAATACCCGCGACAGGAGCTTTAATCGGCACACCGGCGTCCATCAAAGACAGGGTGCTGCCGCATACGGAACCCTGGGACGTGGAACCGTTGGAAGACAGTACTTCCGATACCAGGCGCAGCGCATAGGGGAATTCTTCCACGCTGGGGATAACGGGCAGCAGGGCACGTTCCGCCAGGGCGCCATGGCCGATTTCACGACGGCCGGGGCCGCGGCTGGGCTTGGTTTCGCCCACGGAGTAAGAGGGGAAGTTGTAGTGATGGATATACCGTTTTTCGGTTTCGCCGTCAATCCCGTCCAGGATCTGGGAATCGCTCACCGGGCCTAGGGTGGTTACCGTGAGCACCTGGGTCTGGCCACGGGTGAACAGGCCGGAACCATGTACCCGAGGCAGCAGGCCAACTTCGGCCGCCAGCGGACGGATTTCGTCCATCTTCCGGCCGTCTACACGCTTCTGTTCGTCCAGCAGCCAACGGCGCACGACAAATTTCTGGGTTTTGTACATGCATTCGTCGATCTTGGCTTCTTCGCCGGGATACAGCGGGTCAAAATGTTCGTGCACTTTTTCATAAATGGGCTTGAGCCGTTCGTCGCGCACGGTCTTGTCGTCGGTATCCATGGCTACTTTCACATCTTCCACCGCAAAAGCTTTGACGGCTTCGAACATGTCGGCATCGGGTTCGTTGCTCGGGTACGAGAACTTTTCTTTGCCGATTTCCTTCTGGATATTTTTAATAAATTCAATGATATGCTGGTTGCAGGCATGGCCGGCCATAATGCCGTCAAACATGTCTTCATCGCTGACTTCGTTGGCACCCGCTTCGATCATAGCCACACGGCTGTCGGTGGAGGCCACCGTTACGGCCATCTGGCTCTTTTTGCGCTGTTCTTCGGTGGGGTTCATGACGAATTCACCGTCAATCAGGCCCACGGAAACGCCGCTGATGGGACCATTCCACGGGATGTCCGAAATCGACAGGGCGACCGAGGTACCGATCATACCGGTGATTTCCGGCGAGCAATCGGGGTCTACACTCATCACGGTGCACACAATGGATACGTCGTTGCGCATATCCTTGGGGAACAACGGACGAATCGGGCGGTCGATCATGCGGCACACCAGAATCGCCTTATCGGTGGGGCGGCCCTCCCGCTTGAGGAAGGAACCGGGGATACGGCCCACCGAATACAGTTTTTCTTCAAAATCCACGGAAAGGGGGAAGAAATCCACCCCGTCGCGAGGTTTGGCCGAAGCGGTAGCGGCTACATGTACCACCGTTTCGCCATAGCGGACCAGGCATTCGCCATTGGCCAGCTGGCCCATTTTACCCGTTTCGACAATCAGCGGGCGCCCGGCCAGTTCGGTTTCAAACACACGAAATTTTTCAAACATGTTTTTTCCTCCGTCTTGTATGGTCGTTGTGTCCTTCCACACCGCCCTTTGCCGGCAAAAGCGTCGTGTGTTTTAGCAATGAAACCAGCGGGCATCTCTCCCCAAAACCTGCCCGTTCGTTTTACTGCTAAAAACACCGCATCCTCTGCCCAACATCGTGCGAATGTGGGAAAGGCAGGCAACAAAAAACTGAAGCCTGCCCCTACATTCGTGAAATTTCTTACTTACGAAGACCCAATCTGGCGATGACGGCACGATACCGTTCGATGTCCGTCTTCTGCAGATAAGCCAGCAGGTTCTTTCTCTTGCCAACCATCTTCAGCAGGCCGCGGCGGGAGTGGTGATCCTTCTGGTGCGTACGCAGGTGTTCGGTCAGATCGCTGATGCGCTTGGTCAGAACAGCTACCTGCACTTCGGGAGAACCGGTGTCGCCTTCGTGTACGGCATACTCTTTGATAATGGCATTCTTTTCTTCTTTCAGCATGGGTTTCATTCCACCTTTTCTAAAATTTGCCCACGCTCGCAGAATGGGGCTGGTGAAGGCCTTTCGTTTTCGAAAGAAACCCCCAATCCGGGAACGGGGTAAGAGCTTTTCGTATTATACCACAAGCCCCCCCGGTTGTAAACAGGGAGGGTGCCAAAAAAGCCGCGAAAAACGCGGCTTTTTCCGGTTTTTTTCGTAACCGGCACCAAAACAAAAAGACGGCTATCAGCGCTGCCCCGCTACCTGGCGGGCTGTTTCGGCATTTTTCAAAATTTCGTCCTGCATGGCGGCAAGCGAATCAAACCGCCGTTCCGGGCGCAGAAAATCGTACAGTTCCACCGGAACGCTTTGGCCGTAAAGATCCCCCTGATAATCGAGGATCCACGTTTCGCTGAGCACATGGTCGCTGCCCACCGTGGGTTTCACGCCAATATTCGTGACCCCGGCATACCGGCGCCCGTCTACCGTGACCATCGAAGCATACACCCCAAACGGCGGCCGGATAAAATCTTTCGGTAGGGCCTGGTTAATGGTAGGAATCCCCAACGTGCGCCCCAACTGCCGCCCGTGTTCCACGGGGAAACAGAACCCAAAGGGGCGTCCCAACAGTTTCCCGGCTTCCCGCATATTACCCTGTTGCACCAGGGCCCGGATACGCGTAGAGCTGACAGGCTGCGCCCCGTCTTCCACCGCTGCCATCACCTTTAGTTGCACCTGCGCACCGGCACAGAGCGCCGTCAGCAACTTCGTATCCCCCCGGCCTTTGTCGCCAAAGCGGAAATTAAACCCGCAGCTGATGGTTTTGGCCTGTAAATCCTTTTGGAGCCGTTCAAAAAACCGTTCCGGCTGCATATGGCAAATATGGGAAAAGGGCAGCAAATACAGCACCTCGACCCCCATTTTTTCCAGTTCATGGGCTTTTTCTTCATTGGTCATCAAAAGCGGCACCGACTGCCCGCCCAGCACGGCGGACGGGTTTTCGTCAAACGTGACCACCGCCGGTACCTGTCCTGGGCAGTTCAGTACTTGTCCAATAACGGCCTGGTGACCCCGGTGCAGCCCATCAAAGCTGCCCAACGCCACGGCCAAAGGGGCCCCGGCGGGTTCCCAATCCCGATAAATGCGCATGAATCCGCTTCCTTCCTTTCTCACCCGGCTTTATTCCCCGGGAAAAAGCCGCAAAACCGTCAAAAGTCCTTCCTGGGCGTGCACGGCCCCCAAGCCCAAAAAACGCCGGTCCGGGCCGTACACACGGCAGCGGCATGCGTCTTCTTTGGGGCATCCTGGCACCCGGGCTGTGAACAAAGCCCCACCATTTTGGAACCGGACGCTCTGCGCCGGTGATACCTGCACTGCACGGAGATTCTCAAACAAAGATTCCACCGGGCGGATCACCTGCTGCACCGTGCCCTCTTCGGCCCGGGCGCGCATAGCCTCCACCGTGACCGCCTGTTCCAGCGTAAACCCGCAAGCGGCCACCCGCCTAAGGGCCGTCATATGGCCCTCACTGCCGCAGGCCGCCGCCAGGTCTTCAATCAGCACCCGCACATACGTCCCCTTACTGCAGCGCATACGCAGGCTTCCCGTTTGCTCTTCTTCCGAAAAGGCCAAAAGATCCAATTCGTCCACCCGCACGGGACGGGGAGCACGCTCCACTTCCACCCCTTTGCGGGCCAACTGGTACAGCCGCTGGCCGTTGACCGAAACCGCCGAATACATGGGCGGAATTTGCAAAATATCCCCCCGGAACGCCGGCAGTGCTTTTTCGAGTTCTTCTCTGGTTACTTTTTTTTCCGAACGCGCCACCGGAGTGCCGGTCCGGTCGCCGGTATCCATGCGCACGCCCAACGAAAAGGACGCCTCGTACTCCTTTTCGTTATCGGCCAAAAACGGAATCGCTTTGGTGCCGCTGCCCAACAAAATGGGCAGCACCCCGGTTGCCATGGGGTCCAGTGTACCCGTATGCCCGGCTTTGCGCTCCCCGCACAACCGGCGCATCAGGGCCACCGCGTCAAACGACGTGAACCCTTCCGGCTTATCGAGTACCAGCACCCCATTCATGAGAGGGCCTCCAGCGTCTCCGTAACGGCCTGCACCATTTCCCGGCGAGCGAGGGCGGCGGCTTCTTCGCCGCTAGCAGCATGGAACGCGCAGCCCGCCGCTGCTTTGTGCCCACCACCGCCAAACCGGCCGCACAAAGCGGCGGCATCCAACGGGTCATTGGTGCGCAGGGATACTTTAGCCGTCCCATCGGGCTTTTCCTTCACGCATACGCCCGCCAAAACGCCTTCGATCTGTCGGGGTAGGGCCGGCAGGCCGTCCAGGTCGTCTTCGGTAGCGCCGGTTTCTCTCATGTCCTTTTGTAAAATGGTCATCACCGCACAGCGGCCCTCACAGAAAAATTCCATGGAAGCTAAGGCTCGCCGCTCGATCTCCAACCGCGCCCGGGTTTTCGTTTCAAACATCCGGCGGTTGATGTCCGCCGCCGGGGCGCCTTGCTCCATGAGCCGGGCCGCAATTTCATGGGTGCGGGGCGTCACATTTCCGTAGCGGAAGCACCCGGTATCTGTCGTAATTCCGGTAAACAGGCACCCGGCTATATCGGGGGTGATGGTCACGTCCATCGCCCGCAGTACCCGGTCGATCACTTCACAGGCCGCGGCCGCCCGGCTATCTAATAGCGTATGGGCGGCGTACCCGGTATTGGTCCCGTGGTGGTCGATACACAAATCCGTTTTTTCCGCCCACGGCGCCGTTACTTTGCCAAAAAGCTGTTTGTCGGCGATATCCACCGCGCAGACAAAATCCGGTTCACCCTGCGAAAACGTAAGCCCGTTAAACAGGTAGCTAAATTTTTCCGGCACGGGATCGCTGCAGGCAAACGAAATGGCTTTTCCCTTTTGGCTGAGGCCCCGCAGCAGCGCCGACGCACATCCCAGGGTGTCCCCGTCGGGGGACGCGTGGCTGATCACCCGCACATGCCCCGCTTGCAGCAACAGCTGGGCCGCCTTTTTTTCATCGATGTTCATACGTTTTCCTCTTCTTCTTCGTTCGGCACAGCGGGCCGTTCTTCCTGCAGGTCGTGGAGCATTTTGGAAATATGCGCCCCGTATTCAATAGAATCGGTGGCTTTAAAAATCAGCTGGGGCACGTGACGCAGCGACAGCCGGTGGCCCAGTTCGCGGCGAATAAACCCGGCCGCATTTTTCAGCCCCGTTACGGCCTGTTTACAGGCATCCATACCTTCCATTGCGCTGACATATACGGTGCAATACGACAAATCGTTGGTGACATCCACCCGCACAATGCTGATCATGCCCTGCACCCGGGGATCTTTCAGTTCCCGGAAAATGGCAGTCAGTTCACGTTTAATATCTTCGGTCGTTCGTCCCATCCGGTATCCGGCCATGGTAAATCCTCCCTACGTTTCCTTACTTTTTGCAAAGGGGCCGCTCCCTTATTATCAGGGGCGGCCCGCTTGTGCCAGCCGGAAAACTGTTCGGCTCTTTTAACTAAGGGCTCAGTCTTCGCGGTATTCTTCCATCATATAGGCTTCCAAACGGTCGCCTTCCTTAATATCGCTGAAACGTTCCAAGCAGATGCCGCAATCGTAGCCTTCGGCCACTTCTTTTACGTCATCCTTAAACCGGCGCAGCGATGCCACTTTGTCGTCGGCCACAATAATCCCGTCACGCACCACGCGCACCTGGGCATTGCGGGTAATTTTCCCGCTGGTAACATGCGAACCGATAACCGTACCCACACTGCTGATGTGATACACTTCGCGGCATTCGGCGCGGCCCAGTTCCACTTCGCGGAACTTGGGAGCCAGCATGCCCTTCATAGCCGACTTAATTTCATCGATGCAGTCATAGATCACGCGATACAGCCGCATATCCACGCCGTCGCGCTTGGCGTTTTCTTCGGCCACCGGGTCGGGCCGTACGTTAAAGCCCACCACAATGGCATTGCTGGCGTTGGCAAGCATGATATCGCTTTCGCTGATGGCGCCCACCGCGCCGTGAATCACGTGCACCCGCACTTCCTGATTGCTCAGTTTTTCCAGGGACTGCCGTACCGCTTCCACAGAGCCCTGTACGTCGGCCTTCACAATAATCTTCAGTTCCTTCATGTCGCCCTGCTGCATCTGATCAAACAGGTTATCCAGCGTAACTTTCGTCTGGGCGTTGAAGGCGGCTTCTTTCTGTTCGGTAATCCGCTGTCCGACCAGTTCACGGGCCAGGCGTTCATCCGATACCGCATTGAGCGTATCGCCGCCCACCGGTACGTCATTCAGGCCGGTGATTTCCACGGGGATGGACGGGCCGGCGCTCTTGACCTTACGGCCACGGTCATCCATCATGGCGCGCACACGGCCCACCGTGGTACCGGCCACGATGATGTCGCCGGTATGCAGCGTGCCGTTCTGGACCAATACGGTGGCAATGGGGCCGCGGCCCTTATCCAGCCGCGCTTCGATAACTGTACCACGGGCGGCGCGGTCCGGGTTCGCTTTGAGTTCTTTCATATCGGCTACCAGCAGGATCATTTCCAGCAGGTCGTCAATACCCATATGCGTCATCGCCGAAACGGGAATACAAGGCGTGTCGCCGCCCCATTCTTCGGGCACCAGTTCATATTCGGTGAGCTGCTGCTTGACAATGTCGGGGTTGGCGCTGGGTTTATCCATTTTGTTAATCGCCACAATAATCGACACACCGGCCGCTTTGGCGTGGTTGATGGCTTCAACCGTCTGGGGCATGATGCCGTCATCGGCAGCCACGACCAGTACGGCGATATCCGTCACCTGGGCGCCGCGGGCCCGCATGGTGGTAAACGCGGCATGGCCGGGGGTATCCAGGAACGTGATATTCCGGTCGCCTACCTTCACCCGCGAAGCACCGATGTGCTGGGTAATGCCGCCGGCTTCACCGGTGGTCACATGGGTGTGACGGATCGCATCGAGCAAGCTGGTCTTGCCGTGGTCAACGTGACCCATGACCACCACCACGGGGTCACGGGGCTGCAGGTTGGCATCGTCGTCTTCGCTGTCGTCAATGATGCGTTCTTCAATGGTGACAACCACTTCTTTTTCCACTTTGGCATGGAATTCTTCGGCCACCAGATAGGCGGTATCAAAATCGATCACGTCGTTGATCCCGGCCATCACGCCCATGAGCATCAGTTTTTTGATGACTTCGCCCACCGTGGCTTTCAAACGGGAGGCCAGTTCCGACACCACGATTTCATCGGGCACCGTAATGGTAAGGGGTTTGGCTTTCCGTTCCATGGCAATCCGGCGCAGGCGCTCGGCTTCCGTTTCTTTGCGGCTGTTACGCGGTTTGCCGCGGCGCTGGGAGCGCTGGTTGAGCTTTTGCTTCTGGACCGTGTTGTCCGTGCGGATCTTTTCAGAGGCCAAACGGTCATATTTTTCGTTATACCGTTCCACATCTACCTGGGACGACCGGGTGTCGACCAGACGGGTAGCGGGGCGGTTGTTTTCTTCCTGCACCACCTGGGCGGCCGGCTGTTTATTGGCAGCGGGCTGTGCCGGACGGGCCGGACGGGCGGCACGCGGTTCTTCTTTCCCACGGGGCGCACGGGAACGGTCGCCATTTTGGCGGCGGTCCTGGCCAGCGCGGTTATTTTTCGCCGGGGCGGCCTTTTCGTCCGCTTTTTTGCGGGATTCCGCAGCGGGAGCGGCCGGTTTTGCCGGGGCCGGTGCCGCTTCGGCAGCCGGGGCATCCGGCTGTTCTTCATTCTGGCCGTTATCGGCAAAGAAGGCATCCAGGGATTTCACGCTTTTGCCCTGGGTGAACGTTTCCAGCACGATATCCAGTTCGTGTTCGTTTAGGGCCGTCATGGCCTTTTTCGTTTCCCCACAGTATTTTTCAATGGCTTCGATGACAGCCTTATTGGAAATCTGCAAATCCTTTGCTACATCGGTCACCCGGTATTTAATCATCATAAAACTATATCCCACCCTTTCTGGTTCCAACACCTTACGGTTGCAGGGCCTTCAGCGCCCCGGCAAATCCTTCGTCGACGACGACGTAAATGCCGGCGCGGGCACCGGTCGCGGCACTGAGCTGTGCCATGGTGTACGCCACCTGCACAAACGGCACCTCTGCGTTTTCACAGAGGAACTGCATTTCTTTTTTGGATTTCGGGGAGAGGTCTTCGCTAACAAGCAGTAATTTGGCCTGCTTTTGCGCGATGGCTTCCGCGGCGCGGTCTCTTCCGAAAACCAGCTTGCCTGCCTTGCGGGCAATGCCCAACAACGACAGCAGCCTATCATTCATTGCCGCTCATCTCCCCTTCCAGTTTCTCGTATACCTCGTCCGGTATCCGGCAGGAAAAGGCCTTTTCCAGCCGGCGGGCTTTACGGGCCAATCTCAGGCATTCCACATTGCGGCAGACGTAAGCACCCCGCCCGGGTTTCCGCCCGGTCAGATCCAGGGAAATGTCCCCTTCCTGCTCACCATTGGACGGCGCCTTGACCACCCGCACCAGTTCCTTTTTCGGTTTCATTTCCCCGCATCCCGTACACATGCGCATGGGGATTTTCTTCGGGCGCATCCCGATCTGCCTCCTTTCCGGCTGTTCCGTTTTGTAATCAAACAGGTTTCACCCTGCCGTTGTCTTATTCGTTTTCGCCATAAAAGCCGCTTTCGGGCTTGATGTCGATTTTCCACCCGGTCAGGCGGGCTGCCAGACGGGCGTTCTGCCCTTTATTGCCAATCGCCAGGGACAGCTGGTTATCGGGTACCGTTACCCGGCAGGCATGGGAACCGTCTTCCGCCGGTTCGACCGACAGCACCTGCGCCGGCGACAGCGCCGAAGCGATAAACTTCTGGGGGTCTTCGCTATATTCCACAATGTCGATCTTTTCGCCGCCCAGCTCGTTGACAATGCTGGACACCCGGGCGCCCCGGGCCCCGATACAGGCCCCTACGGCATCCACGTCGGGGTTGTGGCTGAGCACGGCCAATTTGGTGCGGGAACCCGCTTCCCGGGAAACGGCCTTGATTTCCACCGTGCCGTCGTAAATTTCGGGCACTTCGGTTTCAAACAGGCGTTTGACCAGATCGGGATGCGTCCGGGAAATAATGGCCCGGGGCCCGCGTTCGGTTTCTTTTACATCGACTACGTACACTTTGATCAGATCCCCTTCATGGAGATCGTCCGTTCCCACCTGCTCATTGCGGGTGAGCAGCGCTTCGCTCTTGCCAATTTTCAGCGTAGCCGCGCCGGTGCGGGGATCGACCCGTTCCACCGTAGCCGTCACCAGTTCCTGATGCTTGCTCTGGAATTCCTGCAGCATCTGGCCGCGTTCGCCGTCGCGGATGCCCTGGCGGATGATATTCCGGGCCGTCTGCGCGGCAATGCGCCCAAACTGTTTGGTATCGAGCTGTACATTGACCACATCGCCTAATTTGGCCGTGGGGTCAATTTCTCTGGCTTTTTCCAGCAAAATTTCGCTGCCGGAGTCGAGCAGATCATCCACCACCGTTTTGCGCAGATAAACCAGGAACCGGTCGTGGGCCTCATCGACATTCACGACAACATCTTCGTTATTGTAGTTATTTTTGCAGGCAGTCTGGATGGCTTTGCGGATCTTATCCACCATGAAATCCACCGGGATGCCCCGCTCTTTTTCCAGAATATGCAGTGCTTCGAAAATTTCGTTGGCCATGATCACTCATCCTCTCCTGTCATGTCTTCTTCCGAAAGGTGCACGGAAGAATATTCTTTCGGTCCAATAGTCACGCTCTCGTCTTCGCTCAAAGCCAGTACCAGCGAACGGTCTTCCCGGTATTCCAGCAGAAGCCCCAAAAACTCCCGGGTACCGTCTTCCATGGGGCGAATCAGCCGCACCCGTACCGGCGCTCCCATAAAGGCTTCAAAATGTTCCGGCCGCACCAATTCGCGGTCGATGCCGGGCGAGCACACTTCCAGGCAGTACGCCTGGCTGATCGGATCGAGTTCATCCAGGGGTTTATCGATCGCATGGGACATGGCCACACAATCGTCAATGCCAACCCCGTCTTCTTTATCGATAAAAATCCGCAGGTACCACTGGGCTCCTTCTTTTACAAAACGAACGTCCCACAGCGTAAGGCCCAATTCCTCGGCCAGGGGTTTGGCCAGTTCCCAAACCTGTGCGACCGTGTTGCCGCCCTTTTTCCGGTTGCTCTTTTTATCCGCCATTCTTCGCCTTCACCTCTTCATACAAAGCAAAAGAGCGGGTCGCCCCACTCTTTCATCCTCATCGTATACATCTGTATCACTATACCACATTCTTTATGCCATTGCAAGTAGCAAAACGACGAAAAAGCAGCTGGGAAGCGCCTTTCCGCTTCTTATTCCTCCAACTGCGCCCCCAAAAAACGGGCGGCTGCCCGGGTCAGTGCCTGTTCCGATTCCCCGGCCGGCAGGGTTGTTTCCGAAGGCTGCAATAGCATCACGCCCCCCAGAACATCCCCGGCACACAGGATGGGG
Source organism: uncultured Clostridia bacterium (assembly GCA_930990065.1). GTDB lineage: Bacteria > Bacillota > Clostridia > Oscillospirales > Acutalibacteraceae > Heritagella > Heritagella caecorum. Next base: position 67,571 of record CAKNOA010000004.1, read on the forward strand.
CACAAGCACCGCACGGGCCTGTTTTCGCCCTCGATCACCAGCAGAGGCTGGCTTTCCCGTCCGGCCGCATATATTTCCCGTTCAAACAGGCAGCGGGACAGCTCCTGAGAGAGCGGTTTTTCCAAAAAAACGCGGCGTAAAGCGGCCGATCCCACCGCAACGACCCGGTCCCGGTCACACACCAGCGCCGAAAAGCCCGTCATTTGGGTCAGAATCCGGCTGTACCTCGTAGCCAGGTCTTCCATTTCGCCCATGGGCGAATATTTACGAAATACCACCCCGCCGCCTTCTTCGGTGTAGATTTCCAGCGAATCCCCTTCCCGAATCCGCAGCGTGCGGCGGATTTCCTTGGGGATGACCACGCGGCCCAAATCATCCATACGGCGTACGATTCCGGTTGCTTTCATATATCTGCATCCTCCATTACCTTTTACAGATTTTCCCCCTGTGGGTCCGGTTACTCGTAGTATCTGTCGTGAAATGAAGATTATACCAAAAGAAAGCAGGATGGAATCGGTTTACACGGCCCTTTGAAAATCTATGGCGTCCTTTTTTATAGAGATAAAAATACGGCAGGATTACGGAACTAGTGTTTGTACATGTTCCGCATTCTCGCTGGTAATTTTATGGTACGGAAGCCAGACATAGTGATGGTCTTGCACTTGGATGCCGTCGGGAATCTCTTCTCCCATAGCCAGCGCCAATGATAATTTCAGCAAAACGGCCGGCATGTCCGGCGCATTCTGCACCGTCCCTATCAGGGTCCCCTGTTTGAGCGCCATTAAAGCCGGGGCCGTAGCATCGACACCCACGACCATCGGCAGCGGCGACACTTTCATTTCCTGCATCGCATCAATAGCACCTAGTGCCATATCGTCATTATTGGCAATAACCGCTTCAATCAAATCCCCGTATTCCCCATACCACTGCTTCATCTTGGCAGCCGCCTGGGCACGGCTCCAGTTGGCCGTACCGCTGGCCAGTTTTTCCAACCGTACACCGTTTTCTATGAGGGGCTTTGTGGCATATTCGCTCCGCAAAAGGGTGTCCTGATGGCCGGGTTCTCCTTCCAGCATCACATATTGTAAAACCCCATCGCCATTGCGGTCCACCTGGGACTGTTCGTTTTGCCATTTTTCCAGTAGAATCTCGCCCTGGTAAATCCCGGATTCTTCCCCTTTGGGCCCCTACGTAGTAAACTTTTTCCCAGCGTTCCAAGTCCTCCTTTACGGGCTCACGGTTAAAAAATATCACCGGGATCCCGGCCGCCTTCGCTTTATCGATGAGCACGGCGGCCGCTGTGCGGTCTACAATATTGACGCAAAGCACATCACAGCCGCTATCCAGGAACCGGTCGATTTGTTCCAGCTGGATGGTCTGGTTACTTTGCCCGTCGGCCAGATTCAAGTTGATTTTAATTTCGTTCTCTTTTTCATAGTCTCTCGCCAGCTGTTCCATTTCCTGTGTAACCGTGTCGATAAAGGTATCGTCCTGGGAATAGATCGCCATACTGATCCGTACCGTTTCCGTCCCTTTTTCCTCACAGCCCCCGCATACAAACAGGATTGTCAGTAAAACCAGCAAAACCAAAATCTGTTTACGAAATAACGGGGAAGAGCAGCTTCTGGTTTTCCGGTTCATAGATCTCATCTCCTTTGATAATGGAAATCTTCAGCGCGCTATCCGAGGGGTCCCCTCTCCCCTGAATCGCCGCCGCCGCATATTCCACAGCCAAATAACCGGCCGCATATTTGCTCCAAGCGGCTACGGCCGTAAGCACACCTTTTTCCAAATACGACGTAATTTCTCCCGAGGAACCCACGCCATAAATTTGCGGATGGTCGGCCGACAAGGCGTATTCTTCCGCCGCCATCAAAGTCGCTTTGCTGTCCAGGGCGATAATCTGTTCCGCTCCCATTTCTTCCGCCATCTTTCTCATGGGGGGAAGGGAGATCTCCCTTGTAAAGCTGCGTCTGTATGCCCGCCTCATTCAATACCTGCTCGGCGGCTTCGATCCGCTGTGTCATTCCCTCGCTTTTGGGGTAACTGCTTACCAGCAAAACGGCAGCTGCCTTTTTTTCCTGGACCGCAAATTCTGCCAGCTGTTTTCCAATCTGTTCGTTGTCGGGAGAGATGGTTTTCCAGCTTTCCGACAGAGGTTCTTCCAGCGAGACGACCGGAACTTCTCCAAAGCTCACATTTTCTTCTATGTACACGTTATTCACAGGAGTAAGAATGATTCCGTCTGTACCGCGCTCCATTTCCCTGCGAATGAGGTCTTTCTGTTCTTCTGCGCTTTCGGAAGAGGGGATCAGAAAACGCAGTTCCACTCCCAAATCGCTGGCCGCCTGTTCCATACCGGAGCGCATTTCGGCCCAAAGCTTACTGTCGGCATCCCGCATGACCGCGGAAATCTCCATAGGTTCCCTGGAACCAAAAGGAAGGCTGATATAGGGGAATAACAGCGTCAAAACCACAGCCGCCCCCAGTATGCCCAGTACGCAGAGCTGAAGGATACTATAGAATGGCCAGCTTCTTTCTCATAGTTATTAACCTCCTGTTTTTGATTTTCCGTTCTTCTATCACAACACACATCGTGTTGTCTTTCTGCAACTTTATTGTATCTTCTTTTGCACAAAAACACTCTACGAAATTCTTTTTTATTGGACGAAAAAACTTCGATTTTTCCATTTTTCTGTAATTTTCTAGGGCTATAGTGAGAGTTAGAGAAATTGTGTGCCCTTTTTCTTTACATTCCGTGTGCTTCATTATATACAAATGCCTCCTTCTTCCCCCTATCTACCGGCAAAGCGCCCATACAGACGGTACTGCTACAGTTTCTTGCTCTTCCCGTTGGGGATGGTGGTTTTTCTTAACGCATAAAAAAACGGATGACGGAAAACCGTCATCCGTTTTTAGCCGGCCCTGAGAAGGGCCATTCTGAAAATTCCCGTATGCTTCATCGATGAAACTAAATAAAAAAACGGCGGGAGAACCCCGCCGTTTTTTATTATTTTTTATATTCGCCAGCTAATTTTGCAAAGACCGGCAATGCCCGCTCGATGCGTTCCGTCGGCACACAGTAGGAAATACGCGTGTGTCCCGGACAGCCGAACCCGACACCCGGCACAATGAGCAAATCATGCGCTTTGGCCCGTTCGCAGAAGGCCACGTCGTCGTCTTCCAGCGTACGGGGGAAAATATAGAAGGTTCCGCCGGGTTCCACCACGTGGAATCCCATATCCCGCAGCCCTTTCACCAGCAGATTGCGGTTTGTTTCATACACGCGGATATCGGCCGTCTGATCGCAGCAGCGGGCACAGACCCGCTGGAACAGGCTGGGTGCATTGACATACCCCAACGTCCGGCCGGCCCCGCAGATCGCGGCATATACCTGTTCACTGTCGGTCACTTCATGGGGCACGACAATGTACCCAATCCGTTCACCCGGCAGCGAAAGCGATTTGCTGAACGAATAACACACCAAGGTGTTGGCATAATACCGGGTCAGATACGGCACGGTAACTCCGTCAAACACAATTTCCCGGTAGGGCTCGTCCGAAATCAGGAAGATGGGATGATGGTATTCGGCCGATTTGGTTTCCAGTAAATCGGCCAATTTTTTCACCGTTTCTTCCGAATACACCGCCCCGCTGGGGTTGTTGGGCGAATTGACGACTACCGCTTTGGTTTTAGGGGTAATGGCTTTTTCCAGAGCCGTAAAATCGATCTGGAATGCCTCAATATCGGCCGGGATCAACACCATGCTGGCACCGGCCCCTTCGATAAACACTTTATATTCCGGGAAATACGGCGCAAAAACGATCACTTCATCCCCCGGGCAGCACAATCCGTTAAAGCAGCAACATAGCGAGGCCGCCGCGCCTACAGTAAGATACAGGTTTTCCGGCCCAAACGCGGTACCAAAACGGCGGTTGATCGACGAAGCCAGCAGGCGGCGAGCCTCCTGATCCCCCTGGGCACTGGTGTATCCATGCAGCACCACCGGATCGGAATGCTGCAAAAGGTCCATGGCGGTTTCATTTACGCAGGCAGGTGCCGGTACGCTGGGATTGCCAATGGAAAAATCAAATACATTATCTGCTCCTACCTGGGCGGCACGCTGTTTGCCAAATTCGAATAATTCACGAATCACGGAACGCTGGGTTCCGAGTGCTACCATTTTTTGCGGAAGCTGGGCCTGCATAAGAAACACTCCTTTTGTTCCGGCAAAACTCCGGGCTTCAAAAAGCCCTGTATTTGCCCTCCTATATTTTCTATACTTCTATACGATAATAGAAAAAAGGGAAAAAATCAAGCGGGGAAAGGATTCTTTCCCGTTAAAAACACCAAAATTCTTCCGGATTCCTTCTCAAACTAACTTTTTCTCCAGAAAAGAGGGATTGCTCCCTTCAAAAGTCAATGTCCTCTTTTAAAAAAGGAAAACCCGTTTTCTAATGAACACTTTTTCTGTTGCTAAAGCGTCCGGTCTACGGGGACGGCCGCCAAAATCCCGCGTCACATTGCAAATTTTCCCCGTTCATGGTATGCTAATTGTATAGGCCGTCCTATCTGCCGGCCCTTTTATTGAAAAAATCTTCCTAGTTCTTTTATCAGGAGGTCTTCGATCATGCCCCAAAAACCTGCTTCTCCCATGGCGCCCAAAGTGAATAATGCCACTTTGGAAGCAAAACTGGCGGCTTTTAAGACAGAACGTACCGCCCCGCATCTGGCGGCAATTTTACAACAGCTTCCTTCCTGCCTTTTATTCCTGGCTATGTCGCCTTCTTCCCCCGAAGCGATCAAGGCGCTCAAAGAAACCCAACCGGGCCAAGATCTGCCGGATTTCGTTAAAAAAGATTTGCACCCGGTGGTGCTGAAAACCCAAAATCAGGATGATTTTTTGGCGGTCTTTACGGCACCCGGCCAGATCCCCCAGAAGGATAACCAAATCACTTTGTGCCTGCCGTTTGGCCAGTGCTGCCAGACGGTGATGGATCATGAAGCGCTGACGGGCCTGGTCCTCAACCCGTTCCGGGAAAACGTGATTCTGCGCCGCGATCTGCTAAGTAAAGCGTTCCGCAGGGTCACACCCGCTGCACCAGGCCGTCCCAAGGGGCAGCATCTTGTCCTCAAGAATCCGCGGCCCTATCCCCAAGAGATGGTGGAAGCGGCCCGTCCCGTGCTGAAAATGTACCCGGGTGTTGAAAAAGCCTATATCCAGCACCTGTCGACCGATGACCGCCGGTGTTATTTATGCCTGCTGCAAACGGACGGTACCGAAAACCGGAAGGAACTGGAAGAAAAGCTCACCGCAGCTATGGAAGAATATGCCTATGGCCTGCCGCTGGAATTCTGCCCCGCCGACGCCATGCGCGCAGAATTGGAGAAAAACGAAGCGGCTCCTTTTTATGAAAAATAAAAAATCCCCCTGTTCTCCTGTAAGGGAGGCGGCCTATCACGGGCCGTCTCCCTTTTTTGCAACTATTTTTACAAAATTTCCGAAAAAAGGCCTTGACTTTTTCGCTTTTTACCTTTAAAGTAATAGAGTCTTAGTTCTAACACTTCTTATCTTGAAAGTGTTAAAGTATCGGAGGGCTTTTTTGTGGTTCAGCTTATCGTCCTACTCTTTTATTTCGCCGTGATGATTGGCATCGGGTTTTACTGCCGCCGTCATGCTACCGATGTCAACGGTTTTCTGCTGGGGGGCCGTTCGGTCGGTCCTTGGCTGACAGCTTTTGCCTATGGTACGTCGTATTTTTCGGCGGTTATCTTTGTGGGCTATGCCGGCCAATTCGGTTGGAAATTTGGGATTGCCTCCACCTGGATTGGCATTGGCAATGCGCTGGTAGGATCGCTGCTGGCCTGGATTGTATTGGGACGCCGCACCCGTATTATGACCCAACATTTTTCCTCCGCCACTATGCCGGACTTTTTCGGCAAACGCTTCCAAAGCCGGGGGCTCAAAATTGGCGCGTCGGTGATTATTTTCATTTTCCTCATTCCCTACACCGCTTCGCTCTATAATGGCCTGTCCCGGCTTTTCGGTATGGCCTTCCATATTGACTATTCCGTGTGCATTATCCTTATGGCTGTGCTAACCGCGATTTATGTCATTGCCGGGGGGTACATGGCCACCGCCATCAACGATTTCATTCAGGGGCTCATCATGCTGGTGGGCATTGTGGCTGTGATCGCCGCCGTACTTCACAATCAGGGCGGCTTTATGCAGGCGCTGGCCGATCTGGCCGCGGTACAGGACGACACCGTTTCCACCGTTCCCGGTGCGTTTAATTCCTTCTTTGGGCCGGATCCCTTAGGCCTCTTCTTTGTGGTATTGCTCACGTCCCTGGGCACCTGGGGCCTGCCGCAGATGGTGCAAAAGTTTTACGCCATTAAAAACGAATCCGCCATTCAGAAAGGCGCCGTGATTTCCACCCTGTTTGCCTTTGTGGTAGCGGGCGGCAGTTATTTTCTGGGGGGATTTGGCCGGTTGTTCAGCGGAAGTGTGGACGTTGCCACCCAGGGGTATGACGCCATTATCCCGGCCATGCTGTCGGACCTGGCTCCCATTTTGATTGCCCTCGTGGTGATTTTAGTGCTGTCGGCTTCCATGTCCACCTTGTCTTCGCTGGTCATTGCGTCCAGCTCTACGTTGACGATTGACTTTTTGAAAGAAACCGTCGCCAGAAACATGGACGAAAAAAAGCAGCTTTTCTGCATCCGTCTTTTGATTGTGGTGTTTATCGCTATCTCGGCTGTAATTGCGCTGATCCAGTATACCAGCAACATCACGTTTATTGCACAGCTCATGGGCATTTCCTGGGGGGCTTTGGCCGGGGCGTTTTTGGCGCCGTTCCTCTATGGCCTGTATTGGAAAAAGACAACCCGTGCGGCTTGTTGGGTCAGTTTTGCTTTCGGGTCGCTGCTCATGGTGGCCAACATGCTGTTTTCCGCCTGGTTCCCGCCGCTGCTGCAGTCCCCCATTAACGCGGGGGCCATTGCCATGCTGGCGGGGCTCATTCTGGTACCGATTGTCAGCCTGTTTACAAAGAAACCGGACCGGCATATGGTGGAAGCCGCCTTTGCTTGTTATAATGTAAAGAAAGAAGTGCCCCAAAAAACGGCACTGGGTGAATAAAGAAAAAGGAGGTGCTTTGCATCAAAAGCACCTCCTTTTCTTTTTTGGAACCGGTATGGTATAATGCAAGATAAGAAAAAAGAAAGGGTCTTCCCATGATTATCGATATACACACCCACACATTCCCCCCAGCGCTAGCGCCCCGGGCGCTGGCGCTGCTGAGTCAGAGTGCCCGGGCTTGTTTTTACGCTGACGGCACAACCCAGGCGCTGCGCCGTTCCATGCAACAGGCAGGCATTGACGTTTCCGTCGTACAACCGGTGGTCACCGCGGCCCGGCAGACGGAAAGCATCAACCGCACGGCTTGTCAGTTGTGCCAAACGTTTGCGGGAAAAACCGGCCTGTTGAGTTTTGGGGGCATTCACCCCGATACGCCCCACCCCCGGACTGTTTTGCGTACTTTAAAGGAAAACGGAGTGCGGGGCATTAAATTGCACCCGGCCTACCAGGATACCCCTTTTGACGACAGCCGGTACCTCCGCATTTTGGAAGCCGCGGGCGAGTACGGCTTGCTCATACTGGTGCACGGCGGGCTGGATGTCGGCTGCCCGGGCAACGATTGTGCATCGCCTTTCCACCTTCGCCGGGCGTTAAGCCAGGTATGCCCCCCAGGGCTGATTTTGGCCCATATGGGCGCATGGCAGGGGTGGCAGGAAGCCGAAGATTTAGTGGATTCATTCCCCGTGTATGTAGACACCGCCTATACCCTGGGGAAAATCCAGGCACCGCCCCAGGCCCCCCGCCGTCCGGAAGAATGTACCCTGCTTTCAGACGGGCATTTTGTCCGCTTAGTGCACCGGTGGGGCGCCAACCGGGTGTTGTTTGGCACGGATAGCCCCTGGATGGATCAGCAGGAGCAGCTGCGCCGGATTCGGGCGCTGCCCCTTACCCCACAGGAAAAACAGCAAATTTTAGGGCAAAACGCCGCCCGGCTGCTAGGATGGGAGGAACCGGCATGCAAGATGAACTGATTTTGGTCGACCTTTTCGACCGGGCGATTGGACACGGTGAAAAACTGGATGTCCATCGCCGCCGCCTGCTGCACCGTGCTTTTTCGGTGTTCCTGGTGGACGAAAACGGCCGGTGGCTTTTACAAAAGCGGGCTGACGGCAAATACCACTCCGGCGGGTTATGGGCGAATGCCTGTTGTTCCCATCCCCGATGGGGTGAAACTTTACCTCAAGCCGTATCCCGCCGCCTTCAGGAAGAACTGGGCATCACGGGCGAAGCCCGGGAACTTTTCTCCTTTATTTACTACACCCCCTTCCCTTCCTTGAGCGAATATGAATACGACCATGTATTCCTTTTGCTGCACAGCGGCCCGGTTACGCCCAACCCGGAGGAAATCGGCGCGACCCGCTGGGTGACCCCCGACCAGCTGCAGCAGGAACTGCTCTTACACCCGGAACAATTCTGTTCCTGGTTTTTGATTGCAGCGCCCCGGGTGCTGGCGCTTTTATCTCCCCCAGCGGAAAACCGGTAAAATCCCCCCGAAACGGACAGGAAGCCCCTTTCATGGCTCTTGCTTTTTTCGGGGGGGTTGTTATAATAGAAGGAGTCATTTAAAGCTTTTATGCTTTATAGGTGTGAAGAAAGAAAGCGTGCCGGCCGCCGGCCGCTTGGGAGGAGAGGAAAGAAGACCATGCCTGTCACCGATTTTCTGGAACGAAACAGCAAATTATATGGCAATGAAATTGCCCTGGTGGAACTAAACCCGGAAATGACCGATAACCGGCGCATTACCTGGAAGGATTATGCGCTGATGCAGCCCACCTCGCCGGTCGCTTACCGCCGGGAAATCACCTGGAAGGTTTTTGACGAAAAGGCCAACCGTTTTGCCAACCTTTTGCTCAGCCGCGGCGTTAACCGCGGGGATAAAGTGGCCATTTTAATGTTTAACTGTCTGGAATGGCTGCCCATTTATTTTGGCATTTTAAAAGCCGGTGCCATTGCCGTCCCGTTTAACTTCCGCTACTCCTCCGAAGAAATTCAGTACTGTGCCGACTTGGCCGAAATTGACATTTTGGTCTTTGGGCCGGAATTTATCGGCCGCATTGAGGCGATTGAGGAAAAACTCAGCCGCGGCCGGCTGCTGATTTATGTGGGGGATAACTGCCCCACCTTTGCCGAAAGCTACCGGGAACTGGTCGCCGACTGTCCCAGCAGCGCCCCGCTGGTGCGTATTGAAGAAGAAGACGACGCCGCTATTTACTTTTCGTCGGGCACAACCGGGTTTCCCAAAGCGATTTTGCACCGCCATCAGTCCCTGACCCAGGCGGCCCAAATGGAACAGAAACACCACCGCACCGGGCGGGAAGATACCTTTTTGTGTATCCCGCCGCTGTATCACACCGGGGCAAAATTCCACTGGATGGGCAGCCTGGTGGCCGGCAGCCGGGCGGTTTTGCTCAAAGGCACCCATCCCGATACTATTTTAAAAGCCGTATCCGATGAACATTGCACCATCGTGTGGCTGCTGGTACCGTGGGCACAGGATATTTTGGACGCACTGGACCGGGGCGATTTGCATTTGGAAGATTACCATCTGAGCCAGTGGCGGTTGATGCATATCGGCGCCCAGCCCGTTCCGCCGTCGCTGATCCGCCGGTGGAAAAAGTATTTCCCCCACCACCAGTACGACACCAACTACGGCCTGTCGGAAAGCACCGGTCCCGGCTGTGTCCATTTGGGTATTGAAAATATCCAGAAGGTGGGCTCTATCGGGGTACCCGGTTACCGGTGGGAATGCCGGATTGTGGACGAAAACGGCCACGATGTGCCAAGGGGTACCGTGGGCGAATTGTGCGTCAAGGGCCCGGGGGTTATGAGCTGCTACTACCGCGACCCCAAAGCCACCGCCGAAGTGCTGCGGGATGGCTGGTTATACACCGGTGATATGGCCCGGCAGGATGAAGACGGCTTCTATTTCCTGGTCGACCGCAAAAAGGACGTCATTGTCAGTGGCGGTGAAAATATCTATCCGGTACAGGTGGAAGATTTTCTGCGTGCCTATGACAAAATTAAAGATGTGGCGGTCATTGGCCTGCCCGATAAGCGGTTGGGCGAAATCACCGGCGCTATTATTGAAGTAAAAGACGGGGTTTCCTGTACGGAACAGGAAATTAACGACTACTGCCAGGGGCTGCCGCGGTACAAACGCCCGCGCAAAATCATTTTTGCCCCCATTCCCCGCAATGCCACAGGGAAAATCGAAAAGCCCAAACTGCGCCGTATGTATGGCGCCGAACATCTGGTGGAACAGCAAAATATGGGATAACCTGTTCCCGGCTTTTTGCTCCCCCGCCGCCAGGCGAGCGAAGTTTTCCACCTGTTATCTTTTTTATGTTGAAAGAAAGAAGGAATTTTCATGGCCAATCCGTATCAACGCCCGCGCAGCATGGCCCTGTACGAAGCCATCGCCAAATTGCAGACAGTGGAAGAATGCTGCCAATTTTTTGACGATCTGTGTACCGTAACCGAGCTGCGCGCCTTGGAACAGCGGTATGATGTGGCCGTTCTTCTTCACAAAGGGCGTGTGTATACCGATATTATGCAGGAAGTCAACGCCAGCAGCGCCACCATTAGCCGCGTAAAACGTATGCTCAATTTGGGTACTGGCCGTTTAGTCGCTTCGATCGAACAAGCCGAAAAGGAAAAGGAAAAAGAAGAGACGAACGGGTAACGTTTGACCTGTTACTCCAAACCAAAAGGAAGGAAGTTAACCTATGAAAGAACTTATGCTTGGTAACAAGGCCGTTGCCCGTGGCCTGTATGAAGCCGGGTGCTGTGTGATCTCCAGCTACCCCGGTACCCCCAGCACAGAAATTACCGAAGAAGCCGCTTTATACCCCGAAATTTACTGCGAATGGGCGCCCAACGAAAAAGTCGCCCTGGAAGTCGCCCACGGCGCCAGCTTGGGCGGCAAGCGCAGCGCTTGCGCGATGAAACACGTGGGACTCAACGTCGCGGCCGACCCACTATTTACCATTTCGTACCAAGGCGTATCCGCCGGTCTGGTTATCTGTGTGGCCGATGATCCGGGCATGCATTCGTCGCAAAACGAACAGGATTCCCGCCATTACGCTGTTGCGGCCAAAATCCCCATGCTGGAACCCAGCGATTCCGCCGAAGCACGGGCTTTCGCCATGCAGGCGTACGAGATCAGCGAAACATACCATACCCCCGTCCTTTTAAAGATGTGTACCCGCATCGCCCACAGCCAAAGCGTGGTGGAAACCGGTGAACGGGTGGAACGGCCGGTAATCCCCTATCAAAAAGATCCGGCCCGCGTGATGATGACCAAAAACAGCATGCAGGCCCACTACCGGGTGGAACAGCGTACCAAAGATCTGATTACCTATGCCGAAGAAAGCGGCATTAACCGCGTAGAAATGGGCAAAGACACTTCGCTGGGGATTATTACCGATTCCACTTGCTACCAGTACGCCCGGGAAGTGTTTGGCGAGGACGCCTGTATTTTGAAACTAGGAATGGCGTTCCCTCTGCCGGAAAAACTCATCCGCGACTTTGCATCAAAAGTCGACCGTCTGCTGGTTGTCGAAGAACTTGACCCCATTATTGAGGATCACTGCCGCCGATTGGGGCTCGCGGTTCACGGCAAAGATATGCTTCCCATGGTGGGTGAATTCTCCCAGGGGCTGTTAGCCAAAGCGGTGGGCCGTCCGGTTCCCGAAAGTATATCCCTCCCCGATGACATTCCGGCCCGGCCGCCGGTTATGTGTGCCGGCTGCCCGCACCGCGGTATTTTCTACACCCTGTCGAAAAATAAATGTATGGTATATGGCGACATCGGCTGCTACACCTTGGGCACCATGGCGCCGCTTTCGGCTATGGACCTAAACGTCTGCATGGGGGCCTCCTGTTCGGGGCTTCATGGGTTTAATAAGGCCCGGGGCGAAGAAAGCGAACACCACAGTGTAGCCGTCATCGGCGACTCCACGTTTGCCCATTCCGGTATTACCGGTATTACCGATATTGCCTATAACCAAAGTAACTCGACGGTCATTATCCTGGATAACTCCATTACCGGGATGACAGGCCATCAGCAAAACCCCACCACCGGTTATAACCTGCGGGGCGAACCCGCCGGGCGTATTGATGTGGAAGCCCTGTGCCGGGCCATTGGCTTCGAACGGGTGCGGGTCGTGGATCCCTATGACTTGGCGGAATGTGACCGCGTGCTAAAAGAAGAGCTCGCCGCCAACGCGCCTTCCATTATTATCAGCCGCCGCCCCTGCGTCATGCTCAAAGGGGTGCCGCATCACGCACCGCTTACCGTTGACCCCGACAAGTGCCGCGGATGCCGGTCTTGTATGCGGATTGGCTGCCCGGCCATCCGCTTCAAAGACGGCAAAGCATCCATCGACGAGACGCTGTGCGTCGGGTGCGAAGTCTGTACATCGCTGTGCGCCTTTGATGCGTTTCAAAAGTAAGGAGGGGTTCTGATGAAAACGGTGAATATGATGATCGTGGGCGTCGGTGGCCAAGGGTCGCTGCTGGCCAGCAAAGTGCTGGGCCATTTGCTGCTCACCCAGGGCTATGACGTCAAAGTCAGTGAAGTACACGGTATGAGCCAGCGCGGCGGCAGCGTAGTTACCTACGTTCGGTTTGGTGATAAAGTGTATGCCCCGGTAGTCGATAAAGGCGAGGCGGACTTTATTGTATCATTTGAAAAACTGGAAGCCGCCCGGTGGCTGTCTCATCTGAAAAAAGGCGGCCGTATTGTGACAAACACCCAGGAAATCGAGCCTATGCCAGTCATCACGGGTGCCGCTGCTTATCCCGATCATCTCATTGAAAAAATGCAGGAGAAAGGCGTACAGGTTGATGCCCTCGATTGCCTGTCTCTGGCGGAGCAGGCCGGCTCCTCCAAAGCCGTCAATATTGTGCTTATGGGGCGGCTGTCCCGCTATTTCCCGGATATTCCGGAAGAAGCTTGGCAGGAAGCGCTGACCGCCTGTGTACCGTCAAAATATCTGGAACTAAACCGCCGTGCTTTTGCATTAGGCCGCGGGGAAATGTGATATATCTTGTCAAAAAAGCTGCTAGTGTATCCTGGCAGCTTTTTGTTTCTCGAAACTATTCTGTATTTTTTTGAAAAAAGTTCAAACTTTTCTCTTCCAGATATCCTTTCGCCTATCCACCTCGGTGGTATGATGAAATCACGGAAAGGGAAGTGCCCTTTAAACGGCCTCTTTCCTTCACTAGACGATCTTTTTTCTTGACAGCTCGGATGACAATCGTCCGCTGCCAAAATTTTAAACTAAGGAGAGGTATGTAAAATGAAACACGCAGCAAGAAAAACAACCTCGGTGCTGCTCAGTACCCTGTTGCTGGGGTCCAGCTGCCTGATGGGTGTATCGGCTGACGAAATCAACACCGACCCGGTTTCTGTGGATACGGAAAATACGTATTATGACAGTGCGGATAAAACGTATCATGTAGCCTTGACCATCAATGAAACCGCCGGTGACGATGTTACAGTTGAACTGAGCGACGCTATTGTGGATACTCTGTACACGCAAGTTTCTTACTGGTTGCCGGGCGATTCTTTTCAAATCCAGGTAACGATTACGAACAATTCTGATAAAGTTTACAAGTATGCAGACAATAGCTTTACCATTACGCCGGCCAAATATGGTGTCTTGAGCGACTTTATCGGGTATGATGGAGAAGCAATTCCCTTCGCCTATATTTCCGGTATTGCCACCACAAGCAAAGCCATTTACAAAAATTTGTTTGACAAAAGTGATGACGGTGACATCACTGCTGCCGACATGTTTGGCATCTATGACAAGTTGGCGGAAAAAAATTACACCGGCGATAACGCTCTGACCGAATATATGCTGGACTATTATAACGTCCTTTATCATACGTCGTATGCTACTTGGAATGAACTGGTCGCCGCCAAGCCTTCTCTGGGTGATACCTTTGCCAGCACCGGTAACAACGGATTGTTTACCATGAGCTACAGCTACATGGAATCCATGTGCGAAGCACATCCGGAAATGGCCCCTTACGTCATGTATGAAGTCATTGACGATACGACAAATCCCGATGATCCGACTGTCCGGGTGCAGTTCAAGTGGCCGGAACAGGATTTGGCCGCTTTCAGCTACAATTTTTTCTATCAGGATCTTTTCTCTGCGGCCTATGGCATGGAAGAATGCGATCAGCTAAACCCCAACCGCAACACATCCTTCACCCGCACCCGCGGTGTTGGCGATTATGCGGATTCCTCCAGTGACCTGTATCAGCAGACAAATGGCTATTTTGCCTCTCTGGAAAATGCGGATTCCCTGGCAACCGGCGAATCGATCACCTTTGATATGAAGCTGGCGATGGATGGTCCTTATACCGGTAACGGCTATATGAACTATAAATTCTCGTTTGCCAATTCCATCGGCTTTACCCGCATCGACACCACGTACCAGGTCGTACACCAGTATTACACCAGTGTGGACGGCGGCGACTATGAACTGGACGGCACGGTGGTCAGCGATCCGATCTCCGGCATGGTAGGCGATGTCATCAATGCAGCTGACATTGAAAAACTGCTGCAGTATGGCGACAACGAATACACCTACTATGGCGATAACGGTTCGATTTCCCTCGTACTGGATGCCAGCACCAACCTGGTTATCATTGAATACCACCGCGATTACACCACGCCGGTCGACCCCGGTGATCCCGATGATCCCAACAACCCCGACAAGCCCGTCGATCCTGACAACCCCGGCGAAGATGTCAACGATCCTGACATTCCCACCACGGGCGGCACGGATACCAACACCGGCGATAATGGGAACAGTGGCAATGAATCCATCAGCGACGATGAGACGCCCCTGGCGCCGGCTACCGGCGACACCAGCAACCTGGCTGTAGTTTTGACGGTCGTGGTTATGGTTTCGGCTCTGGCTGTTGTGGTGCTGCGCAAGAAGGCTCATAACTAAACAAAATAAATAAGAATTTTTCCTCACAACAAGAAAAAAGCCCTCGCCACATGAACCGCCCCAGATTGTGCAGACAGCACAAAAAGAGCCCCCTGTGCGGGAAT
>CAKNOA010000005.1 GCA_930990065.1 uncultured Clostridia bacterium
AAACCCACGTATGGGGTTTCCCCCCTTCTATTTTGCCCCTTTGATTTTGGCAGCTGGTAACCGGTACCGCACAATAAACCCGTCACAGCGTGCCCCCTTTAACTTTTACCGTTAACGCTCTATTTTCCATAGCGTTATCAAGGAAGCCACGCGCTGTTAGAAAGCCAAGAACCGATGGCGGGAAAATGGGAAGACAGGTTCCGCGGGAAATGTACAAATAACGGGCTCCGGCGTGACGGTATTCGCCTCCCGACGGCGCACCCAGAAATATTTCGCTAGACGTGAAAAGGGGAACCCCTTGATAGGGTTCCCCACGGCCCGGCCGTCCACCGGACGCCCGGCCCTCCCCTCCTGATCGTTGGGATGAAAAAGGGCCGTTCGCTGCGGCGTTCTATATGGGACAGTCATGACGGCACCAGTTTCCCGGCTCCCCTCCCAGCATCATTTCGCCAAACGTGAAAAAGGGGCGCTGCCCCTTTCCCCCGCCACCTTTTCGAAAAAGGTGGACGAAAACTTTACGGCCGTACCGGATACCTGACAGCGCTCCTAAAAGCCCAAGCGTGGCGGCACCAGCCGCCCGGCTTCCCTCCCAGCATCATTTCGCTAAACGTGAAAATTTCGCCGGCCTTTTTGAAAGGCCGCGGATTCCAAAGGCGGCGCCTTTGGCCGCCTCTCGCAAGAGGCGGAACACTCTTTTTTCCCATAACGCGGGAAGGGGGCGCCGTACACCGTCCGGGGGACGGTGGCGGCGGGGGAAACCCACGTATGGGGTTTCCCTCCTTCTATTTTGCCCCTTTGATTTTAGAAGGCAGCAACCGGTAGAGCACACACGGGGAACCCCTTGATAGGGTTCCCCACGGCCCGGCTGTCCACCGGACGCCCGGCCCTCCCCTCCTGATCGTTGGGATGAAAAAGGGCCGTTCGCTGCGGCGTTCTATATGGGACAGTCATGACGGCACCAGCTTTCTGGCGTCACGCCCAGCAACATTTCGCTAAACTTAAAAAAGCGTGACGGTACCAGCCGCCCGGCTACCCTCCCAGCATCATTTCGCTAAACGTGAAAAAACGCTAAACATGAAAAAGGCTGAACCCCAAAAGGGGAACAGCCTTTTTCTTATTTATATAGGGGTGATGGGATTCCGAAGGAAGCCGGGTATTAGTACATGCCCATGCCGCCGTCAGCCGGAGCAGCAGGCGCCGGAGCTACGGGTTCCTTCTTGTCGGTTACCAGGCTTTCGGTGGTCAGCACCATGGAAGCGACCGAGGAAGCGTTCTGCAGAGCGGAACGGGTTACCTTCGTGGGATCCACAACGCCGAAGCCGATCATGTCGCCGTATTCTTCGGTGGCCGCGTTGAAGCCATAGCCCAGTTTGTCGGCCGCCTTGATGTTGGCGATGATCACGGAGCCTTCCAGGCCCGCGTTCGCGGCGATCTGACGAATGGGTTCTTCCAGCGCTTTGAGTACGATCTGCACGCCGGTCTTTTCGTCGCTGTCGGTGATGGTGTCAAGCAGCGCTGCCACGTCTTTCGCCGTGTTCAGCAGAGCCACGCCGCCGCCGGGCACAATGCCTTCTTCCACAGCTGCCTTGGTAGCCGCCAGAGCGTCTTCCACACGCAGCTTCTTTTCTTTCATTTCGGTTTCGGTCGCAGCGCCTACTTTGATCACGGCTACGCCGCCCGCCAGTTTGGCCAGACGTTCCTGCAGCTTTTCGCGGTCGAAGTCGGACGTGGTGGTTTCGATCTGGTTGCGGATCTGGTTCACACGGGCCTTGATGTCGTCGGGGTTGCCCATACCGCCTACGATGATGGTGTTTTCTTTGTCCACCTTCACCTGACGGGCATGGCCCAGCATGGACAGGTCGGCGTCTTTCAGTTCCAGACCCAGTTCGCTGGTGATGACCTGGCCGCCGGTCAGGGTGGCGATATCACGCAGCATTTCCTTGCGGCGGTCGCCAAAGCCGGGAGCCTTCACGGCTACGCAGTTGAAGGTGCCGCGCAGTTTGTTGAGGATCAGGGTGGTCAGGGCTTCGCCTTCTACGTCTTCGGCGATGATGACCAGCTTCTTGCCGCTCTGTACGATCTTTTCCAGCAAGGGCAGGATTTCCTGGATGTTGCTGATCTTCTTATCGGTGATCAGGATATAGGCGTCGTCCATGACGGCTTCCATCTTGTCGGTATCGGTGGCCATATAGGGGCTGATGAACCCGCGGTCAAACATCATGCCTTCCACGACTTCGCTGTAGGTGTCAGCGGTCTTGCTCTCTTCCACGGTGATAACGCCGTCGGCGGTCACTTTTTCCATGGCTTCGGCGATGAGCTTGCCAATGAATTCGTTAGCGGACGAAATGGTAGCGACACGGGCGATGTCGTCGCTGCCGGCCACTTTCTTCGAATGGCTGCGCAGGGATTCCACCGCTGCGTTAACGGCCTTCTGGATGCCGTTCTTCACGACCATGGGGTTGGCGCCGCTGGTTACGTTCTTCATGCCTTCTTTAATCAGGGCCTGCGCCAGCAGGGTAGCGGTAGTGGTACCGTCACCGGCCACATCGTTGGTTTTGGTAGCAACTTCTTTGACGAGCTGAGCGCCCATGTTTTCGAACGGATCGTCCAGTTCGATTTCCTTGGCGATGGTCACGCCATCGTTGGTGATCAGCGGAGCGCCGAATTTCTTATCCAGCACCACGTTGCGGCCCTTCGGGCCCAGGGTGATTTTGACGGTATCGGCCAGCTGGTCAATGCCTTTTTTCAGAGCTTTTCTGGCGTCTTCGCCGTAAATAATCTGTTTAGCCATAGGTTCATTACCTCCGTATTAAGCAAAATACATGTGAAAAAAAAAAAAGCAAGGGCCGGGCGCTTATTCTTCCACGACCGCCAGCACGTCGCCCTGACGTACGATGGTGTATTCTTCACCATCGACTTTGACTTCCGTGCCGGAATACTTGCTGGTGATGACTTTATCGCCGGGCTTGAGGATCATATCCACCTGCTTGCCGTCTACCAGGCCGCCGGGGCCCACCGCGATGACAATAGCCACCTGGGGCTTTTCCTGGGCGGAGCTTGCCAGCAGAATGCCGCTCTTGGTGGTTTCTTCCGCTTCCTGCATTTTGATCAGCACACGATCGGAAAGGGGTTTGATCGTCATAAAAAATTCCTCCTTCGAGAATCTTTAAAGGGTTCTGTACAAAATTTAGGGTTTAGCACTCTTTCTTCTCGAGTGCTAACTCTATTGTAACCGTTTCCCGGAAAAAATCAAGGGCTTTTTGAAAGTTTTTTCCTTTTTCATAAAATATTTACAATTGAGGAAGCCCGTTTCCCCCTTTTTCCCGGAAAACCGATACGCAGACCCGTTTCTTTTCTTGCCAAAAAAGAAAAAAAGTCCTACAATAACAGTACGCACAAACGAACACTTTTCCCACCCCGGGGCCATCCCGGGGCGGGCCTAGGGGGAGAGGACGATGACATATATCACCGTACGGGAAGCCGCCGAAAAATGGCAGATTTCCCAGCGCCTGGTACAGAAATACTGTGCCGCCGGACGGCTCCAGGGCGCCAAAAAGTTCGGGGTTTCGTGGCTGATCCCCGATACCGCCGTGAAACCTCAGGACCCGCGCAGGCAGCCGCCTGCCCCTTCCCTTCCTACACCCTCTTTCGTCAAAGCCGTGGCATCCCCCCACACGGGGCTCATGCCGCTGATGAATACGCCTTTCCGCCCCGGGGAATGCCTTCTGTGCCTGCAACGCATGGAGCCTGGCCCAAGGCAGGAGATCGCCTGGGCCGAATACTACTATTTCAGCGGGCAGCCGGAAAGGGCCATCGAAAAGGCCGGGCAGCTGCTGTACGACCCGGATATAGATACCCGGCTGTCGGCCTGCCTGCTTTTTGTGTTTGCCAACCTGTCGGTGGGCGACATCCAACGGGCCCGGCAGGCCCTTTCCAAGCTGCAAACCACACTCACCCAATCGGACCCGCAAAATCCCGCCTTGCTGGCGGCTTCGGGGTTTACGGCGGCGGCCGCGGCGGTGCTGCTGCACTTACCTTTGCCCGAAGGATTGCCGTCGCTGCACGATTTCCTGCCCCGGCTGCCCGAAGGGCTGCGGGCGTTCGCCTTATATGTGCAGGCGCACTACCTATATTTAAAGGAAGAGTATGAAAAGAGCCTGGGCCTGGTGGAGGGGACCCTGGCGATGCAGTCGAGCGTGTACCCCATTCCCTGTATTTACCTGCACCTGGTGGCGGTGATGGACCTGATGAGCCTGCGGCGGCCGGAAAAAGCCCAGGAACACCTGCTTATTGCCTGGGAACTGAGCCGGCCCGATGATTTGATCGAAGGGCTGGGCGAACACCACGGGCTGCTGGGCGGCATGCTGGAAGCCGTCATCAAAAAGGACTGGCCCGAGGATTTCAAGCGCATTATCGCCATTACCTACCGGTTTTCCGCCGGGTGGCGCAAGATCCACAACCCGGTAACCGGTCACGATGTGGCCGACAACCTGACCACCACGGAATTTGCCGCCGCCATGTTGGCCGCCCGGGGCTGGACCAACCAGGAGATCGGCGAGCACATGAACATCTCCCCCCACACCGTCAAACGGTACATCTCCACGGTGCTGCAAAAGCTGAATATCCGCAGCCGCCAGGAATTAAAACAGTATATGCTGCGGTAAACGCGAAAAAAACTTCTTTGTCCCTGCCCGTTTCCCCCCTGGGAATGGGCGATGGCAAAGAAGTTTTTTTGTGGTATGGTAAAGAAGGAAAACTGCCCACGCTGTTTTGGGGGATCTCCCCCCTACCGGACCCACAGCGCGGGCGCCAACCGAAAAGGGCCCCGGCGCCGGAATGCCACGTCCGGCGCTTGCATTTTTGAATACCCGGGAAGGTGAGAAACATGAAAAAGGCCAAAAAATTCCTGTCGGTACTGTGCAGCTTGTGTTTGCTGCTATCCTTGGTACCGCTGAGCGCCGGCGCGGCTCCGAAAGCAACCGGCGATGCCTATCAAAAGGTTTCGGAGCCGGAGGACGGCGAGACCTACGTCTTCTATACCGAAATCAGCAACAACCTGGAATTGTCGGACCCGGCCGGGCGGCTGTTAAAATCCGCGTATCTGGAAGCCATGCCGCCGGAAATTGCCATCACGGACAAAAACCAGACCGCCGTCACGTCCACCACGGATTTTTCCATGAGCGATGACGGAAACTTTGTGTATACCAGCGATGCGAGCTTCGAATTTACGGTCAGCAAAGTCAGCCAGACGGACGAAGGCCATCAGGGGTACACCATCCGGCACGCAAGCAGCGGCCGGTATTTGGGCGTCACCCAGTCTTTGCAGGAACCGGTGAAGGCTGAAACGAGTTATGTCTACTGCCCGGGCGGCACCGGTTACCAGAAGCTGTCCGGGTATGTCTGCCCCACTCACCCGTATGTCTACCTGGCCGAGGATGCGGCCCAGGCCGCCGTGTGGTATTGGGAAGACGGCAGTTTTTACACCCGTTACACCACCGACATCTCCGCTTTTGGTTTCTTCGCGGGAAAGAAAGTGGACTTTGAAGACAACGTGCTGCAGGGGTATCCTGTCAATTATTCCGACTATCTGTACTGGGAAGGCAGCGACATCTACCGGGTCTATTGGGGGGATGGTGCTGCGTCGTTTGCCTATACCGACGCCGATGACCCCGACCTGAAAGCGATCACCACCCAGCGCCCCTCACGCGTCTGGGGCAGCAATTGCAAACTGACCCTCATGGGGATCAATTCGTCCAAACGGCCGGGCACCAATAATGTGGGCGGCGTCACGGCGCAAATTTTGCACAACCCGCTTTATATGGCCTATTTACGTTTGAATATGCCCTCTATCTATCCCGCCAATAAAGGCTGCGCCACCCTGGGGGTTTACGGAAAGACGGTCATGGCCTCCCTGTTCATGAGTTTTGGCTCCGGCGAGGAACCCGACGCCGAAAAGGCCGATCTGGCCCTGTATAAAAAAGTGGACACCCATACCTTGACGGTCACAAACGGCGAAGGCAGCGGCCGGTATCTCTCCGGCCAAACCGTTCCGATTTCGGCCGACAGCCAGACCGGCACCCAGCACTTTGTGCGGTGGGAGGTCACCGGGAGCGCCACCGTCACCGACCCGCAGGCTGCTTCCACCACGGTCACCATGGGGGACGGCGACGCGACGGTCACCGCCGTGTATGAAGACCATGTGGCGGGTCAGGATGACCACGACTGCACCACCGCGCTGACGTGCGGGACCTTGCGGCTCTATCATGGTACCGGCAGAAGCGAGCCATGATTACACCGGAACATGTACGATTTATGACAAATCCCGCCATCGCGTCTACTGCAGCCACGACGGCTGTACGAGCGGTACCATCCAATATTGCTACGGCGGCACCGCCGGTTATTTCACCTTGGCAAACTGTGAAAAGTGCGGCCAGGCCTATGGCCTTTATGCCAAGGATACCACCCCGCCCACCGGGACGATCACGGACGGCACCCACACCTGGGAAAGCCTGCTCCCTTCGTTCCTCTATGATGCGTTCTTTAAAGATGCGGTGGAAATTACCCTCACCGCTTATGACGACAGCTATACCCAGCTGGGCTACACCGACGACAAAGCGGTCACCATCGAATACTATATCGATAACGAGGAAACGCCTCTGACAGCGTCGGACCTTCAGAACGTTCCGTTTGCGCCGTACACCGGCCCCATCCTGCTGCAGCCCGAAAGCCAGTCGACTGTGTACGCAAAGCTCACCGACCACGCGGGCAACGTTACGTATATTAGTTCCGACCGCATCGTGCTGGATGCGACCGCCCCGGTGGTCACCGGCCTGGAAGAAGGCAAAACATACTGTGGTGCGATTACAGCCGGCGTCGAAGACTTGTATCCCGACTCTGTCACCGTGACCGTGAACGGCACGCCGGTTTCTGTTACGAACGGCCAGTTTACCGTACAGCCCGCCGGCGGTCCCCAGACCGTTGTGGTCACGGACAAAGCCGGCAACGAAACCACCTATACCATCACGGTCAACGACGGGCACACCTTCACAGACTACACGTATAATCACGACGAAACCTGCACGAAGGACGGCACCGAAACGGCCACCTGCGACTACTGCGACGCCACCGATACCCGCACGGCCGCCGGTACCCGCCACGCCCACACCATGACCCATGTGGAAGCCGTCACCGCTACCTGTGTCACCACCGGGAACGTGGAATACTGGCACTGTGAAGAATGCGGCCTCAATTACAATAGCGCCGACGGCGGGCAGGTGATCGCCGATGTGGTCACCCCCATCGATCCTGATAACCATAACCTAAAACATGTCGACGCGGTCACGGCCACCTGTTCCGCCACCGGGAACGTGGAATACTGGCACTGCGAAGACTGCGGCGTAAACCTTGATAGCGACGAAAACGGCGCGGTGATCGCCGATGTGGTCACCCCCATCGACCCCAGTAATCACAACCTCACCCATCACGCAGCAGTGGACGCCACCTGCGTGGCCACCGGCAATGTCGAATACTGGCACTGCGAAGACTGCGGCCTGAATTTTGATAGCGCCGAAAACGGCGCCGTCATCGCTGACGTAGTTACGCCCATGGATCCTGATAACCACAACCTAAAACATGTGGATGCCGTCACGGCTACCTGTGTGGCCGAAGGGAACGTCGAATACTGGCACTGTGAAGACTGTAACCTCAATTTCGATAGCGCCGAAAACGGTTCGGTGCTCGCTGACGCCGTCACCGCCATCGACCCCGATAACCACGACCTCATGCACCACGACGGCAAAGCCGCCACGTGTACACAAACGGGGTACAACGCCTACGACACCTGCACCCGGTGCGATTATACCACCTATACCGAAATCCCCGCCTTGGGGCACAACTACGGCGAACCCACCCTGAGCTGGTCGGAAGACGGCAACACCTGCACCCTCACGTTTACCTGCCAAAACGACCCCAGCCACGTGCTCATCCGCACGGTGCCGGTTGCGGATCTCAGGCCCACCGATCCCTCCACCCCCGGTGAAGGCGGTACGGGTAATACGGGCAGCACGGGAGATACCGGCAGCGATACGCCCGGCTACACGATCGACATCGACGACGGAAACGGCCATACCATCACGGTTACTATTCCGGATACGGAAATCCCCGCCACCGTCCGCCCGAATTTGCCCGGCACAGCCGGTGAAAACGGCTCCGGCGATCCACAGTCCCCCGCCACCGGCGACAGCCGCAGTTTTGTCCCGCTGTTTGCGGCGCTGCTTGTAAGCGGCTGGCTCCTGATGACCCTTCTTGTCTGGCGGCGCCGGAAGAAGTCCTGATCTCCCTTTTCTGCGTACAAGATTCATATCCATAAAAAGCAGGCCGCTAACGCGCATATAACGCGTTAGCGGCCTGCTTTTGTCTTTTTCTTTTGTCAGGAATCCCGGCGGCCTTTTCCGCTGCGGTAGGGCGCCGGTTTTTTCCCGAACCGCGCGTCCCGATCGGAATGCGCCCCCTTATGGAACGCTGCGTCCTTCTGGAACGCCGGGCGCTTCTTCTCCCCGGCGTACCGGCCCTGGGGCCGATCGTCGGGGCGGCGACTGGGGCCCATGGGGGCCTTATCCCGGCGGGGCGTTTCCCGGCGCGGCTGGGGGGCCGGGGCGGGGCCGGTGCGGTAGAACAGATAATCCTGGCACTTAATCATGCCGTTATACAGCTTGCGGCGCTTGTCCGCCCGGCGGCCAAACAGCATTTCGAACTCTTCGTCCGGGGCGATAATCGCGTAACTCCAGCCGCGCTGGGGGGTAAACACCCGCCCCATCTGCCGGTACAGCTCCCGGGCCTGTTCCCGGTCGAGCAGTCTCTCGCCATAGGGCGGGTTCGTAATCACACAGCCAAAGGGCGTTTCGTGCTGAAAATCTTTGATAGCCCGCACGGCCACCCGGATGCAATCGGATAGCCCGGCGCCCGCGGCGTTTTGGGCCGCCAGCTCCACCGCCGCCGGGTCGATGTCGTACCCGTACGCCTGAAAGCCGGTACCGGTAAGCTGCATATCCCGGGCGCGCTCCCTTTCCTCTTGCCACACTTTTTCGTGGCACTGGCGCCAGTGTTCCGCCGCAAACGGCCGGGAAAGCCCCGGGGCGATCTGCCGGGCCATCATGGCCCCTTCGATCAAAATGGTGCCGGAGCCGCAAAACGGGTCGATCAGGGTGCCATCGTGGCGCAGCCGGGAAATGGCGCACAGGGACGCCGCCAGCGTCTCTTTAATCGGGGCCTCTACGCTGTCCCGCCGGTAGCCGCGCTTGTGCAGCGGCACGCCGGTCACGTCCAGCATGATGCTGCACTGGTCTTTCAGCAGTAAAAAGCGGATGGGGTGTACATACCCGGTTTCTTCAAACCACGAAACCCGGTACGTGCGGCGCAGCCGTTCCACCGCCGCTTTTTTGATGATCTTCTGGCAATCGGGCACCGAATGGAGCTGGCTATTCAGGCAGCTGCCGGTCACCGGGAACGCGTCTTTTTGGCCGATCCATTCTTCCAGCGGCAGGGCCATCACCCCTTGGAACAGCTCTTCAAAGCTGCGGGCCGGGAACTGCCCCAGTTGTAATAGCACCCGTTCGGCGCAGCGGCTCCACAGGCAGGCCCGCGCCATGGCGCTTTCGTCCCCGGTAAAGAACACGCGGCCGTTTTCGCTGCGGACCCCTTCCAGGCCCTGGGCGCGCAGTTCGTCCGCCACCAGGCTTTCCACGCCCATCAGGCACGGCGCCACGAAGGTATAGGCACTCATGGTTTTTCCTCCTTCACTTCCACAAAAAAAGAAGGCCGCCGCAAGCTGTGCGGCAGCCTTGATAGCCGGGTATTTATCCGCGGTTGTTGCCGCCTCCGCGGCGCGAAAACCCGCCTCGTTTATTTTCGGTCACGCGCTTGAGATCCGACATTTTTTCGTCGCTGGTCTGCTTAAAGCGGCTCATCATGTCTTCAAAGCTGCCTTCGTTGCGGCGCGCCTGCCATTCAAAATTGCCGGGACGCCCGGGGCTGACTGCGGCGGGCCGGGGGGTGTGAGGGGCACGGGGCCGGTCATTGCGGGGCCGTCCGCCGCCGCGGGGCGCTTCCCGCTGAGGGGGCGGGGCGGCCTTTTTCATCGACAGGCTGATCTTGCCGTCTTCCCCGATGCTGAGCACCTTTACTTTTACCGTTTGCCCTTCCGTGACAAAGTCGCGGATTTCCCGCACAAACGTGGGGGCCACTTCCGAGATATGTACCATCCCGGTCTTGCCGCCTTCCAGTTCCACGAACGCGCCAAATTTCGTAATCCCCGTCACTTTTCCTTCGAGGATCGCTCCTACCTCAAGCTGCATAAAACTCTTTTTTTCCTCCTTGCGGACCCGCTTATTCTCCGGTGACGATAACAAACACCCGCTCGTTTTCCCCCGCCATTTGAAGGTCCTGCCGGGCGATCTTTTCGGCGTATTCATCGCTCATCCCTCCGGACGAGGACTGGGTGCCGCTCACTTCGTCGTTCCGGATCTCCTGAATCCGGATTTCTTGCTGTAATTGTGCCAGTTGTTCCCGCTTTTCGCTGATCTGGATCTGCTGATCGATCAGCGCCGCCAGGATGTAAACGGCCAGGCAGACCACCGACAGGCGCAGCAGCAAACTGCGTTTATAACGCTTTTTCTTTCTGACTTCCCGCACAGAGCCGCCTCCTCCGTTTTTGGCCGCCAAGGGCGGCGTATTACTTACGTTCCATTATACACTACTTTGATTCCGTCTTTCAAGGGATTTTTTCTGTTTGCCCGGCTTTTTCGTGAATTTTCCCCGGCCAAACCGTCTCCCCCACCGGGATAGCCGCGCGCCCACCTTCCATACTTTCCCGGAAAGCCACCGGAAGGCCGGTTCCATGGCCCAAAACGACAGCGCCATGGGCCACAGGATGTAAGCCCTGACGCCCCCTTGCCCGCTCCACAGGGACAAAATAAACCATAAAAGCACAGCCCCCAACGCAAACAGGCCATCGAGCACCCAGCGTACCGCCCGTTTAGCCCCCAGGGCCCGCCACAAAAGCCCACAAGCGCTGTAAAAAAGCGAAAGGGCGCCCCCCATAAGCAGAAAGACAAGCACTTGTTTTCCGGCGCTCACCGTAATAGCCTCCTGAAAAAGCCTCCCTGTTTTTCGCCGCCGCCCCCCAGATACTGCACCGAATCAATGCGCCCGAGTAGCGTCATTTCCCCTTTTTCGGCGTCCAGTTTCTGCATGGTCAGCCCGGCCCCCCGTACCGCCAGCCGCCCCATATGAATGCGCGCCGTCACCAGATGGCTGTCGCAGGTTTCCACGTGCTCAATGCCCCCGGCGCGCAGCTCTTTCCGGTTTTCCACATGCAGAAAACCCGGCGCCGTTTCCTTTTTGAACGTTTCCGCCACCGTTATCGCCCCCTTTTTCTGCATACCTATGGGAAATGCCGCTTTTTTATGCCATTTTTCATTGACAAACCCCTTCTTTCCTGCTATGCTATACCCGCTGGAATAAGTGGTGGAGTCTGTCATAAGGCGCTAGAAAACAGCGGCTTATTTATTCCTTTTGTTGATCCGGCCGTGCCCTTTTTGCGGGTCCGGCTTTTTTGTTCCCACCGGGCGGAAGCTGTGTTCCACAGGCTTTGGCCCTTTTTTTGCGCCAGCCGGCACCCCCCACGTTTTGTAAAATGGAAAAGGAGTGGTTCTTTTACTATGGCGCGTTCGCTGCATGTCCTGCGGGACACCGTGCGTAGAAATCTGTTTGGCGTGCTCACCGCCTGCATTTCCTTTGGGATTTTGCTGTTCTTTCTGTTTTGGGGCGGCGGGGCCGCTTCCCTGTCGCAAATTGCCGCGGCTTCCAAGCCGGAATGGCTGCTGCTGGCCATCGGCTGCTGTGTGCTGGTGTGGCTGCTGGAAGGGGTCACGCTGCACCTTTTCTGCCGGGCGCTGTACAAGGACTGGCGCCTGCCTTATTCCGTCTGTACGGGCCTGATCGGCATTTTATATAGCTGTTTAACCCCGTTTTCCACCGGCGGCCAGCCCATGCAGATTTACACCATGCACCGGCTGGGCATGGATACGGGCAAATCCGGCTCCATCATCGCTATAAAAACTCTGGTGTACCAGGGGGTACTGCTGGTGCTCACGCTGGTGATGATCGTGTGGAAACTGCCGTACTTCCAGCAAAACGTCAGTGATTTTTCCTTTGTCACCATTTTGGGGCTCCTTAGCAACAGCGCGTTTTTGCTGTTTGTCGCGCTCTTTTTCTTCAGCCCCCGTATTACCGACCGGCTATTGCGGGGCGGGCTGAAAGTCCTTATGCGGCTGCATCTGTGCCGCAAACCCCTTGTGCGGTACAGCAAAATCCACCGGGAACTGTCGTCATTCCACGGGTCGTCAAAGCTGTTCGGGAAAAATCCCCGGCTGTACCTGCTGGCGATCTTTGTGACCGTGGTGCAGATCCTCCTGGGGTGTATGGTACCGTACCTGATTTACCGCACCTTCGGCTTTTCCGATGTGGGCCCTGACGTGATGGTCGCCGCCCAGGCGTACGTGTCCATGGTCAGCGCGTTTGTCCCTCTGCCCGGGGCATCCGGCGGGGCGGAAGGCAGCTTCCTATTATTCTTCGGCCCGTTCTTCCCCACGGGGACGTTACTGCCCGCCACGGTCTTGTGGCGCATGCTCACTTATTACATGAGTTTGCCTATGGGCGCGCTGTGCACGTGGATCTCCGGCCATTTAAAGCCCCTGCCCAAAGCGGAAGCGATCAAAACGGAATAAAAACGCCGCCCGGCCTTTGTTAAAAAAGCCGGGCGGTTTTTCTTTTGCCTGTTATCGGGATTACGGGCACAGCGTCACATGGACGACGCCATTTTCTTTGTACACCCACACCCCGTGGTCGCACTCGTCGCCGGTACGGATGCGGTCGGTAACAAAGCAGCCCTCGTTATCAAAATGCCCTTCTTCGATGCACAAATAGGGCATGTGGTTCGTCACACGGTCCTCCGAATAAAACAGGTCGTCTTTTTCCGCCAGCAGCACGGTAAAGCCCGTACCCAGCACATAGAATTCCTCGGGCCCCGCTTCGATGATAAGCCCCCGGGCCCGGGGCTTTTCCGGTTGTCCCAAAGTAAGGCCCCGGTGGATATAATTGCCGGCGTTATGGTTTGCCATATCCACTTTGACAAGGTACTTGTCCCCTTCGAAAAAGAACGCGTCTTCCCCTTCCTCCTGCACCACCGGGTGGATGCGCCCAGTCCCGCGGAAGCGTGTGAGCAGCGGCAAGCCCGCCGCCACACAGGTAAAGCTGTCCACCAGTTCCCGGCTGCCGGGCCGCACGCCGCCGTCCACGGTCAGCACGTCTTCCGCCCCAAAGCACGCGTACCCGATGGCGTCATACGCCCCCAGGGCATAAAACAGGTTTTTAAAGTTGCCGCCCTGCCCTACGCCGGACTCCGGCACGAACAGCGCGTTATCCTTGCGGTTATACGTACGGCACACGCCTTCATACCGGGCGCGGCTATCCTGGTAGATATCCGGGGCCAATAAATCAATATGGGGCGTAGCGGCCTTCCACAGGGGATACAGCCGCGGGATAGGCCCCCCGGCGGTATAATTCACCCCCGGCAGGTTCCAGCCCCAGGGATTGCCGTCCAGGGCCACATTCACATACAGCGGAATGTCGTACACATCTTTGCCCGCGGCGGCTACCTGATCGATATACCGCGCCACACTCCACGCGGTCATGGCTTCGGTCCCCGCTTTCACGCCGAAGGTCATTTCCCAGTTTTGCCCCTTCGGGTACCCCCGCCGGGCCCACCGGCGGGCAAGGTCATTTTCGGGTTCTTTTTCCAGGGCCTTTAAAAGCTCATCGGGCACCGGCGCTTCGGCATCCCGCCACCCCTCGGGGGAAAAGTCCCGGTAGCTGCGCCCGGCGATACCGGCTTCGTTTTCCACCTGTACGGCCAGGAGCGTACCGTCGGTGTTTTGCGCTTTCAGGTGTGCCATCAGGGCCCTAAAGGCCTTTTGGTCGGCCATGAGGTTTTCCTCTGCGTGGGACGACAGCACGAATAACCGCGCCCCGTCGTGGGCAGTCACCCGGGGAAAGCGCTGGGGGTTCTGTTTAACCCAGGCGGGCACATACCGCATGTTGCCGTTTTTCCAGGTGCCAAACCACAGAAGGATCAGCTGTTTTTTGTGCGCCCGGACCCCTTCAAACAGGGTATCCACGCTGGAAAAATCAAACACGCCCTCCTCCGGTTCAATCGCTTCCCAGTACACCGGGATTTCCGCCGTGTTGGCGTGCAAGGTATCCAGCGCCTGCCAGAAGACCCCCAGGTCGTGGGGGGAATAGGTGCTGGAATTGTGGGACTGGCCGCCCAGCACAAAAAAGGGCTGGCCGTCTTTTTTAAAAATCGTCTCCATGTTGGTTTCGGCTCCTTCTACCGGCCCAAAAAGCCGTTTTTTCCAGCATACCGCGTTGCCGCCAAAGGCACAAGGGGGAAAAAACGACCACCTATCCCCCATTTTTCCGCCATTGGCCCCTTAAAGGGGTTGCTGTTGCCCTATTCACCATCCGCTTTTGTGCCCGCTCTCTATCCGTCTCTCCCCCTTTGGGCCGTTTGCCTTTTCCCCGCCCGCTTTGCGCCTCTTGCCCCTTTGGCCGTTTGCCTTTTCCCCGCCCGCTTTGCGCCTCTTGCTCTTCTTTCCCCTTTCGCCGCCCGCCGGACAGCCCGCCCCGCTGCCCCGGTGGCCTTTTCGGAAGGAACCCCGCCGCCCTCTGAGGTTTCCTTCCTGCCTACTTTTTAGTCTATACGACAGCGCTACCCCCTGCAACGTGGAAAATGGGAAAACCGCCGGTTTTCGGGAAAAAATTTTTTGGGGAAAGGGGCTTTTGGGGGGGCCGCCCGCCCGGGCGGCAAAAGGGGCTTTCCCAAAAAGGGAAGGCCCCTTCCCTCCCACACCCTCCTATCCCCATTCCCATACTCATTCCCATTCCCATTCTCATACTCATTCCCATTCTCATACTCATTCTCATTCCCATTCTCAGCTACGTTTGCTAGGTTTTGCTAAGCATTGCTAGCGTTCGCTACATTTGCTAGCGTTTGCTACGTTTTGCTAGCATTCGCTACCGGCCAAATAGGCAGTTTTCCCGTTTCTCCTAGGGGGCGTTTTCCCCCCGCTGCCCCTGCCCGGCGCCGGAAAAAGGCCGGTGGGGGCAAAAATTTTCGGAAAAACCGCGTTGCACCGGCTGTTTTTTTCTGTTAGGGTAAAAAAGGGGGAAGGTCCCCTTTCCTGCCCCCGCCCGGCAAGGGGGACCCCGCACACCTCCCCTTCCATCGTACAAAGTGCCCTGGCCCCACACCTACTTGCCCGGCTCTAGGGTGGGGGACAAAAAATTTTCGGAAAAACCACGTTGCACCGGCTGTTTTTTTCTGTTAGGGTAAAAAAGGGGGAAGGTTCCCTTCCCGGCCCCCGCCCGGCAAGAGGAACCTCTCTACACCGCCCCTTCCATCGTACAAAGCGCCCTGGCCCCACACCTACTTGCCCGGCTCTAGGGTGGGGGGCAAAAATTTTCGGAAAAACCGCGTTGCACCGGCTGTTTTTTTCTGTTAGGGTAAAAAAAGGGGAAGGTCCCCTTCCCTGCCCCCGACCGGCAAGAGGAACCTCTCTACACCGCCCCTTCTATCGTACAAAGCGCTGTGGCCGGGCATCTGCCCTCCCCGTTGGACAAAAAAGAGGGGCCGCGCCCTGGCGGTCCCTCCCTTGTCATTTTGCTTATTCTTCCAGCATCCGATACAGGTCGCTGGCGGCTTCTTTGCGCACCGTTTCGTTCACGGCCAGCACTTCGGCTTTCAGCGTCCGGGCGCCCAGCTGGACTTCCAGCACGTCGCCCACCTTCACGTCATAGGACGCGCGGGCCGGCCGGCCGTTGACCAGCACCCGCCCGGCGTCGCAGGCTTCGTTGGCCACCGTGCGGCGTTTGATCAGCCGCGATACTTTCAGGTATTTATCCAGTCGCATACGGGGGTTCTCCTTTTTGTCCTGAAAATGAAAAGGGCGGCGCCTGCTCCCGAAAAGAGCCGTCCGCCGCCCCAAAAAGGACACGCCTTTTTGAAAAAAGCGTCCCTTTTCTCTCCTTATTTCACAATCGCGCAGGAATCCTTACTGATCCACAGCTTCTTTAAACGCCTTGCCGGCTTTGAAAGCAGGGGATTTGGAAGCCGCAATGGTGATGGGCTCATTGGTGCGGGGGTCACGGCCCTGGCGGGCGCTGCGGCTGCGCACTTCGAACGTGCCAAAGCCAACGATCTGCACTTTGCCGCCTTTGACCAGTTCTTCCGTCACGGTGTCCAGCATGGCGTTAACGGCCTGCTCGGCATCTTTTTTCGAAAGGCCGGTTTTTTCTTTCACAACATTGATCAGTTCTGTTTTGTTCATGGGAATTGAACCTCCATCAAAATTTTACTCCCGGTCACTCCGGGCTCACGCTTCGGGCTGCCACACATGCTCCCACTCCCTGGCGGGCACATCGTCCGGTGCGCACCGGCACCCGGCGGCCTTCTGCTCGGTTTTTTCAAACCGCTCGATAAACCGTTCGTTGGCCTGGTACAGGGCTTCTTCCGGCTCCTGTCCCAATGCCCGCGCCAAAGCGGCACAGGCAAACAGCAAATCGCCCACGGCTTCCCCCTGCGTTTTCGTTCCATCCGCCTGTTTCACGCGGTGCAGGGCTTTTTCGGCCCGGGCCAAAGCCGTTTCTTTCTCTACCGTCACACCGGCCGCCTTGGCCGCTTTTTTCTGCAGCTTGTCGCTGCGCATCAAAGCGGGCAGCGAAGGCGACACGCTGCGCAGCACCTGGGTCATGGTCTCCTGGTGTTTGCTCGCCATTTTGATGGCGTCCCAGTTTTGCAGCACCTGTTCCGTAGTGTCCGCCGTCACATCGCCGAACACATGCGGGTGCCGCAGCACCAGTTTTTTGGCTACACCGTCCACCACATCAGCAAAGCTGAAATGCCCGGCTTCCTCTTCCATGCGCGCGTGCAGGACGACCTGCATGAGCACATCGCCCAGTTCCTCTTGAAGCAACGGCACGTTCCCGGTATCGATCGCCTCCACCGCTTCGTACGTCTCTTCAATGAAATTGGCACGCACCGAACGGTGGGTCTGCGCCCGATCCCACGGACAGCCGTCAGGGGAGCGGAGGATCGCCATAATGGTCAATAAATCGTCCACGGTGTAGCGGTCTTTTTTCGAAAATGGTACCACACGTCCCTCTCCTTTCCGGCCAACGCGAAATCTATACCATTTTATCCTATCCAACCGTGTTTTTCAAGTATTTTCTCGATTTTTTGTCCTTTGGGCAGCATGCGCACGTCGCTGCGCTGGATTACCCGCAAACAAAGCAGCGCGATCACATATACAACGCACGCTACCATGATGGCCGCCAGGGTGGCCACTTTGCCCGGCAGAATCAGGCTTATCAGGTTATAGGCGAGGAACGCCGCCAGGGCGCACAGCCCGCCGGCGATCAGCGGTTTTAAAAAGACCGAGATAAGGTTTGGCACAATGCCCGTCACCCGGCACAGGAAAACAACCGACATCACGGTGATAAACGCATAGCACACCACCGTGCCGGTCCCGGCGCCGAGGATGTTGATTTCCGGAATGCCGCACAGGGTGTAGTTGAGCGCGACTTTAATCAGCAAGCCGATCATCAGCAGTTTGACCGGCAGATCCACCCGGCCGACGGCCTGCAGCATGCTCTGCAGCGGCGTGCTCAGCGACGCGAAAATGGCGCCGATGCCCATGATAATCAGGGCCCGTGCGATGATCTGGGACGCGCCGTGGCTGCCGTAAATCAGGTTGACGATGGGCTGGGCCAGCACGCTCATGCCAAGCCCTGCGGGGATGGCCACCAGGGCGGTGACCCGCATGACGGTTTCAATGCTCTTCTTAATTTCCCGCCGGTCGCCCCGGGTCCAGGCGCTGGTCACATTGGGCAGCGCGCTGATGCCAAAGGCCTGGGTAATGGACGGCACCAGCATGTAAAGGGTCATGGCGTTGGCGTAGCAGCCATAGAGGAAATTCGGGATGGAATCGGGGTTTTTCAGGTTGTAATCGGGGATCAGCCCGTTATACATGGAGAGCAGCACATCTTTGGAATTAGCCATAATGTCGCCGATACGCGTCTGCAAAAACGTGGTGTCCACCAGATTGGCCACATTGACAAGCAGCGACCCAATGCCGATGGGGATGGCGATTTTGATCAACCGCACCACCGTATAGTGCATGGTGTGGGAGGGGTGGGAGGTGCGCAGCTGCTCTTTGGTGATGCCGTCGCCCCGGCGGCGGTGCCGGATAAACAGCACGATAAAGCCTAGCAGCGACCCCATGGTCACGCCCAAAATGGCCCCCGCCGCCGCATACGGCAGCGTGGCCGCCCGGGCAAACGCTTCGGATTCCACTTTTTGGCCGAACACGGTGCCGGACGCGGCGTATTCGTTCATGCCGTAGGTGATCACGCCCCACGCGCAGGAAAGGCCGATCACCAGTTTGCCCAGCGCTTCGGTCACTTCCGACAGGGCGGTGGGGTACATGTTGCGCATGCCCTCATAGTACCCGCGGTAAATGGAGGAAAGGCAGCTGAACAAAATGGCCGGGGCCAGCACGATCATGGACGGCAGCGCGTTTTCGTTGCCCACAATGTTCACATAGGAGCGCGCCCCCAGTTCCATAATCAGGAACCCCACGGTGCCGGTGGTCAGGAAAATCGGGATGGAAGCCCGGTGGATCATGCGGATGTCGCGGTAATTGCCCCGCGCATAGTTTTCCGAAACCAGCCGGGCAATGGCAATGGGGAACCCGGCGGTCGCCAGGCTGAAAATGGGGCTATAAAAGTTATAGGCCGTGCTGAAATAGCCCATGCCGTCTTCACTGATGATCCAGTTCAGCGGGATTTTAAAAAGGGCGCCGATCACCTTCACCAGAAGGATGGCGGCCGTCAGGATTAACGCCCCGTGCAGAAAACTTTGCCGGGTGCTTCCCTTCTTTTTTTGACCGGCTGCTCGCTGATTATGCATATCGTCACACTCCCGTTCGTGTTATGAAGATCGCCGCACACCGTATCCGGGGCCCGCCGTGGTATCATCTATAGCGGGAAAAGCCGAAGGGTATGCGCCTTACACGCCGCACAAAAGAAAAAGGGGCCTTCTCAAAAAGGGCCCCTCTTTCAATTTTTGCCCTAACGGGCCGTTCATTCTTTGCCGGTACCGTCGTCTTCCGGTTCCACCGGGCGGGGGGCTTCCGCAGCGGGAGCGGCCGCTTCTTCGTCCTCGTCACCGGCGTCATCCGCCACCGGCGCCGCCGTGTCGGGTTCTTCCGTGTCACCGGGTTCCGCTTCGGCTTTTTCTTCCTCTTCCTGTTCCGGCAGGCGGGTGCCGCACTTGTTGCAGAACGTGGCCCCCAGCACATTTTCATGGCCGCAGCACGGGCACACCGTGCGCCCACGCAGCCGGTTGAGCTCTTCGCTCAGCGCGCTGAGTTCTTCATACAGTTCGTCGATGGCCAGCACGCTGTCGTTCACATCATAGGAATTCCCGCTTTTGCTGGCGTCATACACCAACCGGCCCAGCGCTTCAAAATTGCGGCTGATTTCTTTATTCAGCTCCGCCATGGTCAGGCGCAGCCGGGACAATTCTTTTACCAGTACAGCCTTTTTGCCCACTACATCCGCGGCGCTCTTTGCCGTTGCCAGGATATCGTCGAAAATCGTCATATCTACACACTCCTTTTGTATCAAATGGCCCATCCCGGGCCACCCCAACATGGAATTATTGGAAATATTATAGAACACTCACGGTAAAAAAGCAAGGCGCCAAGGGAACGGGAACATGAAGAATCTATAAATAATTTATAAATTCTTTTGTCCGGCCCGGTGCAAAAACGTTCCGTACCCCTTTATGATCTGTTTTTTGCGCTGCAAAATCTCGTCAAAGCGGCTGACATACTCATAGGAATACTTAAAATTAAACACCCGTTTAATATCGGTGGAAAACGGGTCGCACAGTTTGGTGACGCCCCCGGCCCCACAGCTCAGCACCGTGTGGATTTCGTCCATGGTGATAATGTTATAAAAGCATTCCTTCCCCTTCCGGCTCCAGCCGGTATTTTCCAAATTCCCGGCCATGCGGCTTTGGCGGTACAGGTAATAGGGCACGTACCCCTGCCGGGTGAGCGCCCGCCCGGCGTCTTCCACCATCTGCCGGGCGGTTTCGCCCCGGCGGTGGTTTTCCCGCACTTCTTCGTCCCGCATCATCCGGGCCGCGTGTTTTAACGCGAGGGTGTGCACCGTCACGCTTTCGGGGGACAGCTCTTCGATGGCCTTCAGCGTCTGGCGGAATTTTTCCGGCGTATCCAGGGGCAGCCCGGCAATTAGATCCATATTGATATTGTCAAAGCCCATGTCCCGCGCCAGGGAAAACGCCCGTAAGGTGTCTGCCACCGTGTGGCGGCGGCCGATGGCCCGCAGCACGTCATCGTGCATGCTCTGGGGGTTAATGCTAATCCGGGTAACGCCGCCATTTAGCAGCGCCTGCAATTTTTCTTTTGTCACCGTATCGGGGCGGCCCGCTTCCACCGTAAATTCCACACAGTGGGATAAATCGAACCGTTCCCGCACTTTTTCGATCACCGCCGTCAGCTGCGAAGCCGAAAACGTGGTCGGGGTGC
Organism: uncultured Clostridia bacterium; assembly: GCA_930990065.1. GTDB lineage: Bacteria > Bacillota > Clostridia > Oscillospirales > Acutalibacteraceae > Heritagella > Heritagella caecorum. Next base: position 20,733 of record CAKNOA010000005.1, read on the forward strand.
CGCCGCCCATATACACGGACTGGATTTGCAGCCCCACCTGCCGGGCGATGGCGGCGGTTTCCTCGATTTCCCGCAATAGGAGCGTCACATACGGTTCCACGAGCTTTTTCGCGCCCTCCACCGCCTGGGAGATAAACGAACAGTAGGAACACCGGCTGGGGCAAAACGGCACCGATAGATAAAGGCTGCAGCTATTGGGTTGATTGAGGGCCACATACGGCTCCTGGACCTGCAGCACCCGGCGCATGAGCTGGATTTTCTCGTCACTAACGAGCCATTTGTCCCGGAAAAATTCTTCCGCCGCTAAAAGCCCCACTTCTTCGCTTTTTTGCCGCAATAGCTTTACCGGGTGCACCCCGGTGATAATCCCCCAGGCTGGGGTCTGGCCCGTCAGGGCCTGCAAAACGGTAAAGAGCAGCACCCCCAGCCGCCTTTCCTGTTCGGCCGGCGGGTCCATCATGGGGCCCTCGTCCTGCCGCTCACAGGGCGCTTGCCCCAATAGGGTAACTTTCACGGTATACCGGAGGGTACCGTCATCCTTTGGCGCGATGGTCAGCCACGCGCCGTCGTCCTGCCCCGGGTCTTCGTGCCCCGTGGCGTTTTCGATCATCTCGATGCGGTCGCAGGGGTAAAACAGGCGCACAAGGTTTTCCATCTCATATAAAAAATCATGCCCCACTAGGTAGACTTTCATACAAGCCCCCCGTTCATATACGGATTGCGGCGCTTTTCTTCCCCGATGGTACTTTTTGGCCCGTGGCCCGGGTATACCATCGTTTGATCGGGCCAGGCTGTTAGTTTTTGCAAGGAGCGGCGCATGGCCCCGGCGTCGCCGGTGGGGAAATCCACCCGCCCGCAGGAGCCGGCAAACAGCGTGTCGCCGGTAAACAGCACGCCTTCTTCCTCACACCCATAGCAGGCGCTGCCCGCCGTGTGGCCGGGGGTGGCGGTCACCGTAAAGGTTACTTGGCCGATTGCCACCGTGTCCCCGTCGTTTAATAGATGCAGCGTTTCGGGGGGCTCCACGGGGCCAAAAAATTTCGACAAATTTTTCGTCGGGTTTTGCAAAAGGTCTTTTTCCAGCGCCAGCAGGTACACCGGCGCGCCGGTGAATTCTTGCAATTCTTTGGCGCCGCCCATGTGGTCAAAATGGCCGTGGGTAAGCAAAATGGCCACCACATTGTCCCCCGCCGCCTGCCGCAGCCCCGGAGTGAGCACCCCGGGGTCGACAACGGCCCGTTTGCCCGTTTGTTCGTCGGTAATCACATAACTGTTTTCCTGCAAATCCCCGCAGGGAAACACCTGGATGTTCATACAATGGCTCCTTTCAGCTGCGGCGCACGGAATGCACGCTCTTTACATTTTTCAGCCGGCTGATCACCTGTTCCAAATGGTCGCGGCCGTTGACGGTAATGGTGGCGTTGATCACCGCCACCCCGTCGCCCAGTTCCCGGGAATTGAGGGAATGGATAAACAGGTGCATGGCGAACAGCTGCTGGGTCACATCGGCCAGCAGGCCCGACCGGTCGCTGGCGCGGATTTCCAAGGTGGACTTGAAGTCCTCCTTCACATCGCTTTCCCACCGGGCGTGTACCCAGCGTTCCGGTTCCTGGCACTGGGTCAGGTCGGCGGGCACATTGGTGCAATTGCGCTTGTGGATCGACACCCCGTACCCTCTGGTAATAAAGCCGATGATGTCGTCCCCGGGCAGCGGGTTGCAGCACCGGGAGAATTTGACAAGGCAGTTGTCCATGCCCTCGATCAGCACGCCGCTGGCGGCCTTCTTCGGGCGGGGCGGGGTAGCCGAAACTTTTTCGGGGCTGTCCGCTTGGGCGGCGGTTTCGGCGGGGGCGGCGGCTTTGCGCTGGCGCAGCCATTCTTCCCGCACCCGGGGCATCACCTTCCACAGCTGGATGCCGCCGTAGCCGATGGCGGCGAACATGTCGTCGGCGGTGGTGCAGCTCTTGTGGCGGCCCACCATCTCCAGCATCATTTTGACAAGGTCGTCGGTCATGTCCATGCCGTTGCGTTTGAGTTCCCGTTCCAGCTGGGCGCGGCCTTCCTGGATATTTTCTTCCCGCTTTTCCTTTTTGAACCACTGGCGGATCTTGTTGCGGGCTTCGCTGGTTTTGACAATATTCAGCCAGTCGCGGCTGGGGCCGCGGGATTCATCTTTGCTGGTTAAAATTTCGATGATTTCCCCGGTGTGCACTTTGGTGTCCAGCGGCACGATGCGCTTGTCGACTTTGGCGCCGACCATGCGGTTGCCCACCGCCGAATGGATGGCATACGCAAAATCGATCACCGTGGAGCCCGCGGGCAGGCTGATGACCTTGCCCTTGGGGGTGAATACGAACACTTCTTCCGGCACCAAATCGCTTTTGATGGTGCGGATAATATCGGTGGCGTCGCCGGTTTCCTTTTGCTCTTCCAGCATCTGGCGTACCCACGCCAGCCGCTCGTCCATGGAATCCCCGCGCCCGGACCCCAGCCCCAGTTTATATTTCCAGTGGGCCGCGATGCCGTATTCCGCGGTATAGTGCATTTCCCAGGTGCGGATCTGCACTTCAAACGGGATCCCTTCCCGGCCGATCACCGTGGTGTGCAGGGACTGGTAGCGGTTGGGTTTCGGGGTGCCGATATAATCCTTAAACCGGTTGGGGATGGGCTGGAACATGTCGTGGATGACCCCCAGCACGTTGTAACAGTCCGCCACGCTGTCCACGATCACCCGCACGGCGTACACGTCGTAGATTTCTTCCAGCGTTTTGCCCTGCAGGAACATCTTGCGGAAAATCCCGTTGATGGATTTCACCCGCCCGGTCAGGTACACGTTGGGGATCATGGGCTTTAGCCTCTCCCGGATTTTTTCAATGGTCTGCTGGATAAACGCTTCCCGGTCGCGGCTCTGCATTTCCAGCGCCGATTCGATTTCGTGGTACGCCACCGGGTCCAGGTACTGGATACTGCGGTCTTCAATCTCTTCCTTCACGGCCCGGATGCCCAACCGGTGGGCGATGGGGGCGTACACTTCCATGCTCTCCAGCGCCACGTCCCGCTGTTTCTGGGGGGGCTTGAACTGCAAGGTGCGCATGTTGTGCAGCCGGTCGGCCAGCTTGATGATGATGACCCGGATGTCTTCGCTCATACTGATGAGCATTTTGCGGATATTTTCCGCCTGCTGCTCTTCGCGGGAGGAATACGGGATCTTGCCCAGCTTCGTCACGCCGTCGATGAGTTTCGCGACCGTCTGGCCGAATTCTTTGGTGATCTGGGGCAGGGTCCAATCGGTGTCTTCCACCACGTCGTGGAGCAGCCCGGCCGCAATACATTCCGAATCCATCCCCAGTTCCACCAAAATACACGCCACCGCCAGCGGATGCACAATGTACGGGTCGCCGGAATTGCGCACCTGGCCCCGGTGGGCTTCTTCCGCTACGCGGTAGGCCCGGTCGACCAGGTCAAAATCGAACTCATGGCCGCTTTTTTTCATCAGTTCGCGCAGGTCTTCGTACGTTTTTACTTCGTTTTTGATTTCATAAACCGGCATGTTTCTTCCCCCCTCTTTTCTTCTATCCCAACCGGGTTAATACCGGCGAAGCCATCAAATCCACTTTCCCCTTTACCGGGCATAAAGCCATGTGCCCCGTATCGTACCGGTACCGGATAAGGCCCCGTTCCCTGAGTACGTCGCACATGCATAGTAAGGTCAAAAACGGCACCGTTTTCCCCTCCGGCGACGCCTGCCGCAGCGCCTGCCACAGCATTTCCTGGCTGCTGTGCCAGCCGCCCCCGTCCCGCAGTAAGCGGTAAAGGGTAGCAAAGTCGTCCCGTCCCGGGCGGCGGATGGATTTTCCCTCTTCCAGGGGCTCGCCCCGGCACAGCGCTTCGTACTGCTGCCTTTGCCGCCACAGGTCTTCGGTATCGAGCCCCGCCGGGCGCAGGTCCATGATCTGTGTGGTCAGCGACATCTGCCCCCGGAATTCGTGCCGGGATAGCGACACCGCCGCGTCGACCTTGTCCCCCTCCCGGAAGCCTAATGCCTCTTTCGAAACGCCAAAGCGCATGCATGATAGGGTCACTCCGTCTTTTGAAAGCAGCAGCCGCAGGTGTTTGCCTCCGCCCACCGGCACAATCCCCTGCAGGGTCATGCCGAATAGCCCAAACAGCGGCGCCGGGAACCCGGCTCCAAAGGGTTCCAGCTCTTCTAGCAGGGCGGGCAGCTCTTCGGTCACCGCCGCCGGGCGCAGCCGGCAGTCGAGGGTGAGCGTCGGCACCGGCATAAACGGGTGCTGGTTTTTGGCGTACTCGTTGATCATCTGCCGGAACGCCGGGATTTTCCCGGGCTCCACACTCAGCCCCGCCGCCATGGGGTGCCCGCCAAACCGGGTGAGCACCGGGGCGCAGGCCTTCACCGCTTCAAACAGCGAAAACCCTTCCACGCTGCGGCCGCTGCCCCGGGCTTTGTCCCCTTCGATGGTGATAACGACGCTGGGTTTGCCAAAAGTTTCGGTCAGCCGCGCCGCCACAATGCCGATGACGCCGGGGTGCCAGTTTTCGCCCTCCACCACCAGCACCCGGTCGAGCAGCCGCCGCGGCTCTTTTTGCAGCTTTTCCATGGCCTGCTGCAGCACGTCCGCTTCCACGCTGCGGCGGTGGTCATTTTCGGTATTCACCGACTGGGCGATGGTATCCGCTTCTTCTTCCTCTTCACACAGTAAAAGCCGGAGCGCCTGTTTCGGGGAGCCCATACGCCCCACGGCGTTGAGCCGCGGCACCACGGTAAACGCCAAATCCCGGGCCGATACCGCCCTGTCCCCGGCCCCGGCCGCTTTCAGCAGGGCCCGCAGCCCCTCACACGGCCCGTCACGTAACCGGCGGATGCCCTTTTTCACCAGCTGGCGGTTTTCCCCTGTCAGGGGTACCACGTCCCCCACGGTGCCCACCGCCGCCAGATCGAGCAAAAACGAAAGGGTTTCCTCCGGGTCGCTCCACGCGCTTTCCACGGCGCAGCACAGTTCATAGGCAAGCCCCACCCCGGCAAAATCCCGGTAGGGGCTCTCTTCGTCCTCCCGCTGGGGGTCAATCACCGCCAGCGCCGGGGGCAGCGCCCCCTGCACCCGGTGGTGGTCGGTGACGATCACGTCCATCGTAAGTTCCCGGGCGACCTTCACTTCCTTTTCCCCGGCAATGCCGTTATCCACGGTAATCAGCAGCCGGGCGCCTTTTTCATGCAGCGTGCGCACCGCCGCTTCGTTCATGCCGTAGCCTTCCCCTTCCCGCTGGGGGATGTAGGGAAGGACCTGGGCGCCCTTACTCCTTAAATACTTTGTCAGCAACGCCGTGGCCGTCACACCGTCGGCGTCGTAATCGCCGAAAACCGCGATCGTTTCGCCGTCTTCGATGGCCTGCTGTACCCGCAAAGCGGCCGTTTCCATATCCCGCAGCAAAAAGGGGTCAAACGGCAGGCCGTCTTCCATCCCCAGCACACTGACGGCCTCCGCCGGGTCCGTCACACCCCGCACCGCCAGCATCATGCCCAGGAACGACGGAATATTCAGCGCTTCGCTCAACGCGGCCGCTTTTTCCCGGTCCAGCGGGCGCACTTGCCATGGCCTACCCATCAAATCGCGTTCCTCCCTTTTTGCCATTTTCTTAAAAAGATATTGTACCATCCTTTCCCCCTTTTTTCAAGGTGGGGCCGGGCTTTCCCGCCGGGGGGCAAAAAAGAACGGGCCCCGCCTTTTGGGCGGAACCCGTTCTGTGTGTTTGGGAGCGAAAACCGGCCGGTTTCGTTACCGGGCTTTGACGCTGCCGCTCGCTTTATACGCGCTCTGGCTGCTGCCGGAAACCGCACGCACCGTGTAACTATACGTTGTGCCTTTTTTCGCTTTTTTGTCCGTGTATTTGACCGACGTGGTGGTCGCGATGCGCTGCCAGGAGCCGCCCGCTGCTTTGCGGTAGACATTATAGCTCTTCGCGCCCTTTACGCTGCCCCAGCTCACCGTCACGCTGCCGGTACCGGCTTTGACGCTGACGCTCGGGGTGCTCAGCCGCGTCACCGTGCCGCTTACGCCCTTCTGGCTCACCGCCGTGCCCCGCACGGCTTCGATGGCGTACCGCACCGCCTGGCCGTTCCCGGCGCCGGTATCGGTGTAGGAAAGGGTTTTCACCGTCGTAAGAAGCACAAACCCTTTGCCGCTGTCCCGGTATACCCGGTAGCCCTCAGCACCCGGCAGAGCCGTCCACTGCACCTTCACCCCGCCGGTGGAAGCGGTAGCCTGCACCTGGGGCTTTTCGCTGCCAAAGCCCGCGTCTTCCCACACGGCGTACAGCGTCACGGTTTTCCCTTCCTGTGCCTGCAGGCCGGCGCCCTGCACCGTGTCAGAGCCCACAACCGCGCCGTTTTCCGTCAGCGACCAGCCCACAAACTCGGCGTAGGGTTTCCTAAAGCCGTTATCCGGCAGCACCACGTTTTCGTCGTAGGCCACATCACGAAGGCCCTCCACCCGGCCGCCGGACGCGCCGTTGCCGTCAAATACAATGTCATACACCGCCGTGCGGTACACCGGGGAAAGGGCCACCGGGCCCGTGACCGTGTCGGTGCTCTGCCAGAGGCGGCCATTTTCGTCGGCCCAGCCTTCGAACACATAGCCCTGTTTCTCCGGCGCGGCGGGCAGGGTGACGCGGTTGCCATAGACCACCTGGGTGGTTTTCACGCTCTGGAACGTCACCGTATAGCGGTTTACCTGCCAGGTGGCGTACAAATGCAGGGCACCGTCATCGCTCTTCGGCAGCAGGCCCGGGCGGCTGTAGGAAACGGAGCCGCCGTTTTTCACCGCAATGGCCCCGTTTTCCGTCAGGGACCAGCCCGAGAGGGTGGCGTGGTCTTTTGTAAAGGCGCTGCCGTTCGGGGTAAAAGCCTTACCAAAATAGGCCGTCAACACCTGGCTTTCCGTGCCGTTATGCAGCACCACCTGGTAGCTCTGGCCGGAAAAGTCCTTTACCTGCCACACGGCGGTGGCGGTGACCGTTTTGCCGTCTACATCCGTCAGGTTTTTCACCGAGCTGCCGGCGGCATAGACCGTCGAGCCGATCTGCCAGCCCACAAACTGCCAGTCACTGTCTACCGGGTTGGGTCCTTCAGGCAGGTTGCCCGCCTGATCGTAGGAGAGCGTCAGGTTTTCCGCCAGACCCGTTGCCTTCTGGCTGCCGGACGAAAACGCCACCTTATACGAAACGGGTTCATACGCGGCATACAGTGTCTGGCCTTCGCACACCACGGTATCGCTTTCCGACAGCGGGCGGCTGTGCCCGGCGTCTTCATACCACTGCACCGTGTAACCCTTGGGGGTGTTCTGTTCCCACAAGTAGTCGCCCAGCGGGTACTTCGTGCCGTTATCCGGCAGGGTGATCTGCGTGAGGGTATTAAAGTTAGCGATAAAGCCCTGGCCGTCGGTTAGTGCGCAGCCGGACAGATCCAGTTCCGTCAGGAAGTTATCGTTTACGTGCAAAAACGTAAGCGCTTTCAGCCCCGAGACATCTAAGGTTGTCAGCCGGTTGCCCATCACGTCCAGCACCTTCAGGGTGTGGTTGTCTTTCGGCAGCGTGAGGGAAACAAGGCGGTTATTACTTACAAACGCGGCTTCCAGTTCCGTATTCTGCGACAAATCCAGTTCCGTCAGCCGGCACAGCTGGGCGTTGAGCACCTGCAAATGGGGGAACACTTCCACGCCCTTTAGTGACGCAACCGGTCCTTCCTGTACGTCCAGCGCCGTCACGGCGTCCCGTTCGCCCTGCGACAATACGTTGTCGCCGTTTGTGTCAAACTCGTCTTTGACCATCTGGCGGAACGTGTCATCGGGGAAATTATCCTGTGTAATCGCCACGTCCCCGTTCTTTTCCACCATGACAAGCGCGCTTTCGTTTTCCCCACCCGGCAGGGTGTCAGCCCACACCGCCGGGGTGGCGCTCAGCGGCACCAGTACGGCCAGCCATGCTGCTATCCACTTTTTCATAAGCATCTTTCTCCTTTTCTCCTTTTTCCATGCGCCCGCCGTTTCCTGTTGTTTTTCCCGGCCGTACCGGCGTACCGTGGAGCTGGTCAGGGGTTCAAAAGGAATTTTTTAAATTTTTTTCATTATAATGTCCATTTAGATAACCATCAAGAACATTTCCTATTTTTGTGATGGGATTACTTGCCAAACATTTCTCCCGGTTTGCCCCCTTTTTTGTGCCCCTTGGCCTTTTGGCGCAAAAAAAGGCGCCTTTTCCCGGATTTTTTCCAAAAAATGGGAAAAGTGCAGAAAAAAATCAAAAAAGGCTTGCTTTTTCCACCGTGTTATGCGATGATGGAATTGGTAAATTCTGTATATTTTGTTTGAAGAGACAGGAGGTATGATGTATGGGAAGAAAACGCGGGCTCATCCGCCGGGTTGACCAGCTGGGGCGCATTGTCCTGCCCATGGAAGCCAGAAAAATGCTGCATATTCAGGAAAAGGACGGGCTGGAAATCCTTGTGGATACGGAAAAAGGCCAGATCATTTTGCAAAAAGTGGAGGATTCGTGCTTTTTGTGCCGGTCGACCGAAGACCTGAAAGAGGTCAAAGACGGGCTTTTCCTGTGCCGCAACTGCATCCGCCATTTGTCGCAGGAATGATCCCCCACCGAAAAAAAAGAGCCGCTCCCGTTTTCCCCCTTTTGGGGGAGCGGGAACGGCTTTTTTTCTTTTGTGAGGGGCCGGGACGCTAACCAATATAGGCGCTGATGGTGTACTTGCCTACCGCCCAACAGCTGGTGGAACCTGTCACGCCCACGGTGGCGGCCAGTTCGGCGCTGCCGCTCAGTTCCGTTTGGCCGGTCATGTCTACCTGCATATACAGGTCGTCCGCCGTCAATTGCGACATAATCGAATCCGGCCCGATGAGCGTCACGTTCACCGAACCGGTGAGCACGTCCACACTGTGGTCTTTACTTGCGTTAATCACCGAAATATTCGTAACGGTAAACGACTTCTGGCTGTACCCGTCCAAATCCACTTTTACCTGGGCGGTCCACACGTTGCTCACGTTCTTAAACCCGCTGGGCAGGGTCACGTCGGCCTCCAGCACCGGGTTATTAAAATCGACCTGCGACAAATCCACCGGTTCCAGCGATAGTTCCGTCATGTCCGTGATGGAATCCTCCGGCCCGGCCACTTCAATACGGCTGGGGGTCACCTCCAACCGGCTGGCGCCAAACCCGGTGGGGGTCTTACTCAGGGTGGCGGTCAGATCCAGCGTCTTGCGCAAATACACCGGGATGGTCACATCCACTTTGCTGGCGCTGAGCTGCAAATTGTCGTCGGTGATCACCATGCCGTACTGGTCATACGCCACCAGTTTGGCCGACACGGTGGTGGTGCTGGTCAGCGCGTCGTGGATATCGTATTCCGCCTGCACGGTGCTCACTTTATCCACGCTGCTGCGGGGGCCGCTCACAGCCACGGTTTCCGCCGCCAGGGTGGGGGTACTGGCATAATAGTTGGAATTGACGGAATATTTCACGTTATTGTCAATGGTAAAGTTCTTTTCCTCGTACACATCCACGTCCACCGAAATGGCCGACGGGTCCACACTGACGATTTCGTAATCCGACAAGACCCCGCCCCCCTTTTTCTGGGCGGTCAGGGCTAAGGTGTACGTGGTCATGCCGTCGGCGCTTTTCACGTCGGCGGACAGCGTGCCCACCACTTCCAGGTCTTCGGCGGTAATGCGGTTGACAATAATGCTGTTCCCCGACACCGACACGTTGGCCGTCTGCTGCGACTGGTCAAACACCCGCAGCCCGGCTTCCCTGGACGCATCGCTCATTTCGATGGTGATGGGGACATCATACACCACCCGCGGGCGGTTGCTTACATTGGAATACGATACGGCAAACCAAATGCACACCGCCACCACAAACGACAGCGCCAAAATGAATTTGTTATTGTAAAACAGCTGGGAAAAATCCACTTTCCTCCGTGTTTTCTCCGGTTTTTTCCCGGGCTTTCCGGTGGACGCCGCAGAGGGTTCCTGCCCCTTTTCCGGCGGCAAATCCGATTCCGGCAAAACCGGGGGTTTTTCCTGTTTCTTCCAAAATGCCATCAGTGCTTCGCCTTCTTTCTGCGGGGCATCCGCACCGTTTTCTTTTCGCTGCCACTCTTTTCTTCCAAAAGCAGCGATTCCAGCTCATTGACCAGCGTTTCCCGGGTGTAGTTTCTCGTTAAAATCCCGTTAAGGGCAATACTCACCTGGCCGGTCTCTTCCGAAACCACCACCACCACGGCGTCGCTGTTTTCGCTCATGCCCAGCGCCGCCCGGTGCCGCGTGCCCAAATCCACGCTCACGGAATCGTTGCTGGTCAGCGGCAGGATGCACCCCGCCGCGTACACCACGCCGTCGCGGATGATCATGGCGCCGTCGTGCAGCGGCGCTTTGTTAAAGAAGATATTGCCAATCACCGGCGCCGAGGGTTTGGCTTCCACAATGGTGCCGGTGTCGATAATTTCGCCCAGTTTGGTCTCCCGTTCAAACACGATCAGCGCCCCCATGCGCAGCCGCTGCAAATTCATGCAGGCGTCGGCCACGGCATTGATGGCCCGCCGGGTCTGGGAATTTTCCGCTTCCCGGTCCCGCATGCCAAAGGGCAGGTTTTTCCCGCTGCGGCCCACTTGTTCCAGGGCGCGGCGGATTTCCGGCTGGAAAATGACCAGGAACGCCACCACCGTGAACTGGAAAAAGTAATTGAGCAGCTCGTTTAGCATGGTCAGATCCAGGTACCACGCCATCAGGTACACGATCACCAAAATGAGCAGCCCTTTGACCAGCTGGCCGGCCCGGGTTTCCCGCACCAGTTTCACGGCGCTGTATATAATGAAGGTCACCACCAGAATATCCAGGGCGTCCTTCCAGGTGAACTGGCGGATTAGCGCCAGCAACACGGTGAAAAATTCGATAATCCCATCCATTTACGGTCTCCTTATCGCCCAGAAGGGTTTTTTCCCAAAGAAAGGAATCCATCTACCTATTTTATTTTACCATATATAAAAGCAGATGCAACGGTTTCTTTTCAGTTTTCCCGTCGAATTTTATCGATAGCCTGGATAAGGGCCCCCACGTCCCCCGGGCGGGTAAAGGCCGACACGCTCACCCGCACGGTGCCGTTTTCCAGGGTGCCCATCTTTTCGTGGGCCAGCGGCGCGCAGTGCAGCCCGGCCCGCACCAGGATGCCCCGTTTCGCTAGCGAGGCCGCCACCTGTTCGCTGGGCTTTTCCCCCACGTTAAAGGACAGCACCGGCGCCGAAAACCGGGCTTCGGGTTTGGGCACATAGAGTTTGACCCCCGGCATGCGGTGCAGCCCTTCCCACGCTTGCCGGCACAGCCCCATTTCTTTTTCCAGTAACCCCCGCTGCCCTTTGACCCAGCGCAGGCCCGCCAGTAGCCCGGCAATCCCCGGCACGTTTAGGGTGCCGCTTTCCAGGTGTTCCGGCATCTCCTCCGGGTGGGACAGCGACCGGGACAAATTGCCGGTGCCGCCTTCCAAAAGGGTCTGTAACTTTTCGCCGTTTCTCGCGATCAGCAGCCCGGTGCCCATGGGGCCGTATAACCCCTTGTGCCCGGCGGCGCACAGGTAATCGCACCCGGTATTTTCCATGGAAAGGGGCAGCACCCCCGCCGTCTGGGCCGCGTCGATGCAAAACGGGATGCGGTACATCCGGCACAGCGCGCCGATTTTTTCCACCGGCGTGCGGATGCCGAACACGTTAGACGCATGCACCGCCACCACCAGCCGGGTTTTTTCGCTCAGCACCTTGCGCAAGTTCCCAAGGGTGGCATCACTGTCCCCGGGCACCACGCAAAAGCGTTTGACGGTAATCTGCCTGCGCTGCTCTAACGCATACAGCGGCCGGGCCACCGCGTTATGCTCCATATCGGTGCACACCGCCTCGTCCCCCGGGCGCAGCACCCCCTTAATCACCATATTCAGCGCCTGGGTGCAGTTGAGGGGGAACACTACGCACTCCGGCCCCGGCGCACCGAAAAACGACGCCGCTTCTTTCCGGCAGGCGTACACCATTTCGGCCGCTTTTAACCCGGGCCCGGCCCCGCTGCGCCCCGGGTTGGCGCTCAAGGTTTGCAGCGCCTGCATGACCGCCCGGCGCACCGGTTCGGGCTTTACGCCGGTGGTCGCCGCATGATCGAGGTAGATCACGTCTCTCCCTCCCGGGTTTCCCGGCCCAACACCCGCACGCCGTGCTGCCGCAGGAACTTTTCGGCTTCGTCCGTCCGATAGGGCACATACAGGCCGTACCCGCACCCATAGCTGCCCATTTTCCGCGCCCGTTCCACATACGCCCGGTACCCGTGGGCCATCAGCAGGTCCCGGCCCTTCATCGCATACGTCACCGACCCCACCCGGATCACCGGTTTTTCGTCAGCTCCCATTAGGTCCCATCCGCCTTTCTTTACAAAATACATGCCGCTTTCGGGGCATACCTCACCCTATGCAGCACCGGCGGAATTTGTCCCTTTTTTATCCCCTACTGAGCAGGCACACCGCGTGGGCCGCGATGCCTTCCCCCTTGCCGGTAAAGCCCAGCCCCTCTTCCGTGGTGGCTTTTACGCTGACCTGATCGGGCGAAACCCCGCAGGCTTTGGCCAGATTTTCCCGCATGGTGTCGATATACCCCCTCAGTTTCGGGCGCTGGGCCAAAATGGTCGCGTCGATATTGCCGATTTGCCAGCCCCTTTCCGCGAGCATGGCGGCTACCTGCCCCAGCAGCACAAGGCTGTCGGCCCCTTCGTACCGCTCATCGGTATCCGGGAACCATTTGCCAATATCCCCCAGCGCCAGCGCCCCCAACAGCGCGTCGCTGATGGCGTGGGATAGTACGTCGGCATCCGAATGCCCCAACAGCCCTTTTTCATAGGGGATCAACACGCCCCCCAAAATCAGTTTCCGCCCCGGCGTCAGCCGGTGGACGTCATACCCGTGCCCGATGCGCATGTTCATGCTGTTTCCCTGCCCTTCTCCGAAAACGGCCGGTTTGTAAAGGCCCCCGTTTTCAGTTCTCGTTTTTTCTTCTCTTTATTGTATCCGGAATTTTACCCGGTGTCAAAACGAAGGCTCTCATCCCGCTGCAAGGAAAACCGCACCTTGCCTATTCTTCCTTTGTGTGATAGGATGAAGGCAACGAAAACCGAAAGAAGGGATAATCCATGGCAAAACGCAACGAAGGCGATCTCCATGCAAAGCCAGTACCGTGCGACCGTTGCATGGAGTAATTCTTGTCGCCACCTAAAACGGGCTGGCTTTGCCGCTTTGTATCACGGCAAGGAGGAAGCCCACATGAAATATATCAACGCAAACGCGCTTCTTCCCCCGGCGCTGGTTAGGGAATTACAAACCTATATTCAAGGGGGTTATCTGTATATCCCCGCCGACCCGACCCACCCCAAACCATGGGGAGAAGTATCCGGCTACCGGCAGGAATTGCAGCGGCGGAATCAGAAAATCCGCCAAGCGTACCGGCAAGGCGTTTCGGTGGAAGAACTCGCCGATACGTACTGTCTGTCTATTCACGCCATTCGAAAAATCCTGTATCAAAAATAAAAAAGCAGGGGCGTCCCATCATCAGGGGGCGCCTCTGTTTTTTTGTACTCCTTATTGCGGTGCCGTTTGGTAGCTGGAAAATACCCCGCCACCGCCGTACCATAAAAGAAACCACCACCGAAAGGAAGGAAACAATATGTGCACACGCTTTGTATACCGGGGGGACGATATCATCACCGGTTTTAATTTTGATATCGACCTTGCCGTATGGAACCACAAAGTAAGGCTCGAGAAAGACCTCTTTTCCATTGGCCTCTTGCGCCCGGACGGTAAGCGGCACGCGTACCACGGGGTAAACCGGAACGGACAAGTGGGTACGCTGCTGTATGTTCACGAAAACCCGGCGGGGACATACCGGGAAGGGGAAAACTATTTGTCCATTGCCACGTTAACTGAATCGTTTATCAGCGGGCGTCTTGACTATGACACCGCCCTGCAGGCGGTGCGCACGAAGCAAATTGTCTATGCGCCCGACGCCACCATGCAAGCTATGCTATCCGACGCCCGGGGCCGCACCCTGCTGATCGAACCGGGGCTCGGCTACCGCGAAGAAGAGGGCCCCTATGCGCTTATCACCAATTATTCGCTTCTGGCCCCCGACAGCACCCGCCCCTTTGTGGTGCCGGGTGATACCCGGTATGAGCGCGCCGCCCAGTTATTAAACGCCTGTGACCGCTCTTTTTCCGTTTCCGACGCGTTTTCGGTCTTGCAGGCCGTGAGGCAGGAAGGGCTTTGGGCCACCCGGGTGTCGTTCGTGTACTCGCAAAACCAGCACACCGTGTACTATGCGGAAAACGGCGATTTTGCCCACATCAAAACCCACCGGTTTTCTCCCCGGTAACAGAAAGGAGTTTTCTATGAACCCCCATTCGATCTACCCCCGTCCGAACGACCCCCACACTGTGTACCTGAAAAACGTGGTCACCGACCCCTCCATTCAGGTGGGGGATTACACCATGTATCACGATTTTAGGAACGACCCGCGGCAATTTGAAACAAACAATGTGCTGTACCATTATCCCATCAACCATGATAAACTCACGATCGGGAAATTTACCTCCATCGCCTGCGGGGTCCGGTTTTTATTGACCAGTGCCCATCACACGCAAAAGTCCCTGTCCACCTATCCGTTCCCCATTTTTTTCGAAGAATGGGGCCTGCCGGTGCAGGCGGTTCCCAGCGCCTGGGACCACAAAGGCGATATCCATATTGGACACGACGTATGGATTGGGTACGAAGCAGTCATCATGGCCGGGGTAACCATCGGCCACGGGGCTATTATCGGCGCCCGCGCCGTGGTAACGAAAGATGTACCGCCCTATACCATCGTCGGTGGCGTGCCCGCCCATACAATCCGACGGCGTTTTTCCGACGAAGTCATCGCCGCTCTGCTGCAAATCAGGTGGTGGGACTGGCCTGATGAAAAAATCCGGCGCTATCTCCCCGCCATCCAATCGGGCGATCTCCATCGGTTGCTGTCTGCCTTGCCGCCGGCCCCTTCCGGCCGCGCCCCGTAAAAAAACGAACGCCCCTTTTTCGTAATCCCTACGAAAAAGGGGCGTCTGCGTTATGTTTCCGTTCCCGGATGAAGAAAGTTGCCCCTTTCTTCACCGGGGAAACAGAAAACCTTTTTCAAACCAGGCAAAGGGGCCGCTCACACCAGGGAATAGCCCAGCTGCAAAGCCGTGCGGTTGCCTTCCGCCAAGTGGGCCTTGCGGGCGGGGATGCACTTTTTCAGTCCTTCTTCCAAATGTTCTTTGGTGCAGAACTGACGCACATGGTAAAGGGCGCCCAGCAAAATCATGTTGGCCAGCCCCGACAGCCCTTTTTTGTCCGCCAGTTCCGACGCCGGGATGCTGTACACTTCCACATCCTTGCGGGTGACGGGGGCGTCCACCATGGTGCTGTCCACAATAATCACACCGCCGGGCACCACACTGTCTTCAAACTTTTCCAGCGACGGGCGGTTCATCACCACCAGCGCATCCGGGTGCACAATCAGCGGCGACCCAATGGCTTTTTCCGACAGGCACACGCTGCAATTGGCTGTGCCGCCGCGCATTTCCGGGCCATAGGAGGGCAGCCAGCTCAGTTCGCGCCCTTCCATCATACCGGCATACGCCATCACTTTGCCGGCAAACAGGATGCCCTGTCCGCCAAACCCTGCAAATACCGTCTGCAGCTCCTTAATCATGCCTGCTCCTCCTTTGTCACGTCTTTGTAAACGCCCAAGGGATAATACGGGATCATCTTATCCCGCAGCCCCTGCAGCGCCTCCTGCGGCGTCATGCCCCAGTTGGTGGGGCAGGTGGACAGCACTTCGACAATGGAGTACCCACGGCCGGCCAGCTGGTTTTCGAACGCTTTGCGGATGGCGGCTTTAGCCTGGCGGATATGGGCGATGTTGTCCACCGTCACCCGCTGGGCCAGCGCTACGCCGTCGAGGGTCGACAGCATTTCGCACACCCGCACCGGGTACCCGGCGGTTTTCACATCGCGGCCATAGGGGGTGGTCTGGGTCACCTGTCCGGGCAGGGAGGTGGGGGCCATCTGCCCGCCGGTCATGCCGTAAATCGCGTTGTTGATAAAGATCACGGTGATATTTTCCCCGCGGGTCGCCGCGTGCACCGTTTCGGCGGTGCCGATGGCGGCCAAATCGCCGTCGCCCTGGTACGTGAACACCACGCTGCCGGGCAGCGCCCGGCGGATACCCGTGGCCACCGCCGGAGCGCGGCCATGGGGCGCCTGGACCATATCACAACCAAAATAATCGTAGTTCATCACCGAACAGCCTACCGACGCCACGCCGATGGTGCGCCCTTCCACGCCCAGTTCGTCCAGCACTTCGGCGACCAGCCGGTGCACAATCCCGTGGGTGCAGCCGGGGCAGTAATGCATGGGCACCGGCAACAGCGCATGCGGTCTTTGAAATAACGTCTTCATTATGCCTTGCCTCCCATCATTGCGTGGATCTTTGCGAGCACTTCGTCGGGGGTGGGGATCATGCCGCCGGTCCGGCTGCACAGTTCCACCGGGCGCTGGCACTCGATGGCCAGTTTTACGTCGTCGATCATCTGGCCCATGCTCATTTCCACCGCCAAATAGCCCTTTGCCGTCGAGAGCGTGTCTTTCAGCGCCTTTTCCGGGAACGGCCACAGGGTGATGGGACGCACCAAACCCACTTTCAGCCCTTCCTGCCGCGCCTGCATCACCGCGCTGCGGGCCACACGGGCCGAAGCGCCGTAGGCCACCAAGACCAGTTCGGCATCAGAAGTTTCAAAACATTCGGCGCGCTGTTCTTTCTCTTTGGCAATTTCATACCGCTTATACCGCTCCACCACCAGGTTTTCCAGGGTCTGGGGGGTCAGGTACAGCGAGTTAATCACATTGTGGGGGCGCTTGCCGCCGTGGCCACTCGCGGCCCAGGGTTTTTGGAGCGGCGGGTATTTGTCGGTTTCGTCAAACGACACCGGTTCCATCATCTGGCCCAGCATGCCGTCAGCCAGCAGCATGGCCGGCATGCGGTACGTTTCCGCCAAATGGAACGCCAGCGACACCAAATCCACCATTTCCTGCACCGTGCTGGGGGCCAGCACCAGGATGTGGTAGTCGCCGTGGCCGCCGCCGCGGGTGGCCTGCCAGTAGTCCGCCTGGGACGGCTGGATACCGCCAAGGCCCGGGCCGCCGCGCTGTACGTTGATAATCAGGGCCGGCAGGTCACTGCCCGCCATGTACGAAATGCCTTCGCCCTTCAGGCTCACCCCGGGGGACGACGAAGAGGTCATGGCCCGCACGCCGGCTGCCGCCGCGCCCAATACCATGTTCACCGCCGCAATCTCCGATTCGGCCTGCAAGTACGTGCCGCCCACTTTGGGCATCATTTTGGACATGTACGCAGCCAGTTCCGTTTGGGGCGTAATGGGATAACCGAAAAAGTGGCGGCAGCCGGCGCGGATCGCGGCTTCGCCCAAGGCTTCGTTGCCTTTCATCAGGATTTTTTCCATCACGCTTCCCCCTCCTCGTCTTTGACCACGGTGATAGCCGTATCCGGGCACATCATGGCACAGCTGCAGCAACCGATGCACTGGCTTTCGTCCTTACACCGGGCGGGGTGGTACCCCTTTTTGTTCATGCGGTCCGCCGTCAGTTCCATAATCTTCTTCGGGCAGGCATCGCGGCAAAGGCCGCAGCCTTTGCAGAAATCTTCGTTTACAAGGATATGCACCATGTTTGCACATACCTCCTTACACAAAATAAGGCCCTTTTCCGAAAATAGGCCCGTTATGATCGT
Source organism: uncultured Clostridia bacterium (assembly GCA_930990065.1). Taxonomy (GTDB): domain Bacteria; phylum Bacillota; class Clostridia; order Oscillospirales; family Acutalibacteraceae; genus Heritagella; species Heritagella caecorum. The sequence continues at coordinate 38,659 of CAKNOA010000005.1, forward strand.
TTCTTACACGGTCTGCCAGGGCGGCAGCACCAGCCGTTTGACTGGTTTTACCGACGGGATATCCCCTAAAACTGCGGGGGCAATCCAGTCGGGCGCCGTGGTAAACACAAGTGGCACCCCCAACAGCGCGGCCGTTTCCTTCGCAAACGGCATCGAATCGAGCACCATTTGGGCGGTGGTTTCGTTTTGCAAATGGGTGTTATTCACAACGCCGGTGATCGATAACCGGCAGGCTTTTTCAATTTCACGGCCGATGGCCGCCGCTTCCGCAGCGGTTTGGGTTAGCACCCTTCGGGCGTTGACCACATACAGCATGGTGTACGGCTTCTTAAAAAGCAGCGGGGCCATGCACCCCAGTACGCTGGCGCCGGCATCGTCGCCGCCCGCGTCCAGAATCACGTCGTCACACTCCGCCTCGGGCAGCTGCAACAGCTGGGGCCCGACCGCCGGCAAATCCAGCGTGGTACCGGCATAGGTGGGGCAAAACAGCTCCACCCCTTTTTCCCGCAGCGCGGGGCCGTAATCCGAGGAACGAAAATACGGGTTGACTAAATCCAAATCGGCCAGCTTCACCCGGCGGCCCTGTCCGGCTGCTTCCAGCGCCAGATTCAGCGCCAAATTCGTTTTGCCGCAGCCGTAATGGCCGCAGATAATTGTGATCTTCGCGTTCCCCACGGTTATTCTCCTTTAAACAAGCACATCTTGTTTTCAAAACTACATGTCCATTATAGCACGGCCACCGGCCAAGTCAACCGTTATTTCTAAACGTTCTGTGAACTTTTTTTAGCGGCGTTTTCGTCCTCCCGGGGCACAAAATCCGCACAGGCCGGGTTTTTCGGGTCAATGCGGGTCTTTTCCCCCACCCGGTAATTCCGGCTGAAAAACGGCCCTTTCCGGCGGCAAAACCAGATGGAATCCCGCCGGTAATCGGTGCAGCGGTCATCGCAAAAGGCAAATTGGCATGTTTGGCACCTGTTTTCGCTCATCACGGGTTCCTCCCCTTGCGGGCAGTGGCTTTTCGGGCGTATAATAACAGCATTCAGGCCCCGCTTTTGCGGGCGGGCTTTACATTCACATCGGGGCGAATACGGCCGTCGATCGGGCCGTGGGCTTCTTCAAACGCGCGAATACTTTCGCGCACCAGCACCAAAATCTGGCTGTTGACCGAACGCCCTTCGTAATCGGCCACAAACCCCAGCTTTTGCAGCATTTCTTCTTCAATGCGGATGGATACGCTTTTCACAGCCATACGGTTCATCTCCTCTTCTGCCTTCTATTGTAGGGCGGGTTCGGAAAAATTGGCGCAAGATAGCTATACAGTATAGCTAAAAAATCAAAAAACGGAGGTTTTCCCCCATGCGTGTTGCCATTGTCGGTTCCCGGAGCCTGACTGTCCAAAACCTGGAAGCGTATTTGCCCCAAGGCGTCACCGAAATTATCTCCGGCGGGGCGCGGGGGGTGGATACCTGCGCCAGGCAGTACGCGCTGCGCCACCACTTAAAGCTCACCGAATTTTTGCCCGATTACGCCCGGTATGGCCGGGCAGCGCCCTTAAAGCGCAATATCACGATTATCGAAAATGCCGATTTGGTGCTGGCGTTTTGGGACGGGCAATCCCGCGGCACCCAGTTTGTCGTGCGTGAGTGCCGGCAGCGGGGTATTCCCCTACAGCTGTTTCTGGTCACCGAAAGACCCGCCCAGCCATAACGTACGTTTTATACAGATATAAAGAAAACACGGCGGCCCCCGCCAAAAAGGGGCTGCCGTGTTTTTCCTCTTTTATCCTGCGTTTTTCTTTTCCAGCTGCAATTTATCGCTGATCATGGCAATAAATTCGCTGTTGGTGGGTTTTCCCCGGGTATTGTGGATGGTATACCCAAAATAGGAATTGAGCACTTCCACGTCGCCCCGGTCCCAGGCCACTTCAATGGCGTGACGGATCGCCCGTTCCACCCGGGAGCTGGTGGTTTCGTACTTGCGCGCTACGCTGGGGTAGAGCTGCTTCGTGACGGCATTGATAATATTCGGGTCTTCCACCGCCATAATAATGCTGTCGCGCAGGTAATGGTACCCCTTGATATGGGCGGGCACGCCGATCTGATGCAGGATCTCGGTGATGCGGATTTCCAGCGACGGGCGCAAATACGCTTTGCCGCTGTCCGCCAGCAGCAAATGGGACAGCCGGGCGGCCAGATCCTGGCCTTTAAACGGCAAAAGCGCCACGTACGAAGCGCCGCAGGAAAGAATCTCCCGCTCCAGGGCCGGCGTTACGTAGGAGGTAACCACGATGCTAACCGGCAGTTTGTAATTTTCCTGCCGCTGCAGCGCGCCCAGTACGCCCACGGCGTCCAGCCGCGGCATGAACATTTCGGTGACCAGCGCATCGGGGCGCATTTGCTCCAGCGTTTCCAGCAAGGCCAGCCCGTCACGCGGGCCCTGCTGCACGTCGTGCCCCCAGGAACGAAGGATATCACCCAGCTCTTTTCCCCATTCCCCGGCGTCACCGGAGAGGAGGATATGTTTCACCTTATCCATTTTCATTTTCCTCCCAAGAATTGGATTTCTGGCCATAATATTACCATATTTTGGTAAAAATAGCAAGAGCGGAAACCTCATTTTTTCCGAATTCCAAGCCATTTTAGCCCCTTTTCCCCCTTTCCCGTTTTCTCGACAGCAAGCGTGTTTTCCCGCCTGCCCGCTTCGCTTTTTTTCGCGCCGCCAATCGTTTCTATCCCCGCTTTTTCGCAAAAAGCCGGAGCAGATGGTCTCCGCCCCGGCCTGTTTCATCCCGCTTTTTTCAGTTGTTCGCACTCTTCCCACATGGTTTCGGCAAAAATCCCATACCCTTCCTGGGGGGAGTTTACCAGCACATGGGTCACGGCCCCGGCCAAATACCCGTCCTGCAAAATAGGGCTTCCGGAAAAGCCCTGCACAATACCGCCGGTTTGTTCCAGCAGTTCGGGGTCCGTCACCCGCAGCCGCAAATTCCGGGTGCGCTGGCTTTCGTCGTAATTGACGCTGATAATCTCAATGTCGTATTCTTTCGGGGTGCTCCCCTCGGTGGTCACCAAGATGGTGGCCGGCCCTTCATGCACCTGCTGGCGCATGGCGATGGGCCTGGTTTCCCCGTCCCCCAGGGAGCCGGTCAAGCGGCCATACATGCCGGTTTGAGTATTTTTCAGCAGTTCCCCGCAGGCCGTATCGTCGGAAAAATACCCCCGCAGTTCCCCGGCGGCGCCCACCGCCCCGGGGATCACCCCGTTAATGGTCACCCGCAGCACGTCCCCTTTCGACAGCGGCAATAGTTCCCCGGTTTCGCTGCTGCACACCCCGTGCCCCAGCCCGGCAAACAGGCCGCTTTCCTCATCCACAAACGTGACGGTACCAATGCCCGCGGTGCTGTCCCGCACCCACAGGCCACACCGCCATTTGCCGTCGCTGTCACTGCATACAGCCGAAAGGGTGGTCTCTTTGGTTTGGCCGCCCCGGTCATAGGTGAGGGTCACGGGGGCTCCGGCAGACTCCTGTATGCGCGCAATAAAATCGTCGCTACCCGTGAGGGTTTCGCCGTTGACTTTTTCGATCACGTCCCCCGCCTGCAGCCCGGCTTTCTCGCCGGGGCGGCACACGGCGCCGCCGCTCATTACCTCCGAAATCTCCACCACGGTCACCCCGCTGGTGAGCATGCGCATGCCAAACGGTTCGCCCCCGGTCTCCACCATGGGCTGTTCTTCCTTTTCCGCCGTGACCGTTTTTACCGGCACGATCCCTAAAAAGGAATACTCCACCTGGGTGGTGGCGCCCTTTTCGCCAAACACGCTCTTCTCTTCCTGCCCGGTATACCTCGCCTCGATGCCGGTAAACGGCACCTCGATGCCGCTATCCTCCGTCACGCTCAGCCTTTCGGGCGTATGCTGCCACACGTATGCGCTGCCCAAAGCACATACGCCGGCAAAAAAGGCGGCGGAAAGGGCCGCCGCTCTTGCCAAAAATTTGCTTTTTTTCAATTTGTCGCCTCCTTTTGCGGACGATGCTACTGTTCCCCAAAAAGGCGGCGATTCTTCCGGTTTTTCTTTCCTGTGGCCCGCCAAAAACGTTCCGTATTGTAGTTTTATTTATATAATATACAATTTGTAAAATTTATCCGTACAAAAAAGGCCCTCTTTTTGGGGCCTTTCCTTTTTTTGATAAAATGCAAGCCGTTTTCCTTTACACCGGGAACTCATGAGCTGCCTGCACCGCGGCGCGGATCCGCCACAGCTCCACCTTCTGCCCGGCGGGGGGCTGAACGGTGCAATCGGCGCCCAGCATAAACCCGGCGGTACCGGCCTCGCGAAGGCAGCTTTGCGCTTCCTCGAAAATGGCCTCTTCCGTACCGGACACCAGGTTCTGTTTATTATTCATGCCGCCCAAAACCGGACGGTTCCCAAAGAACGCCCGGCCGTCCTTGAGCGACAGGCCGTTATCTTTCACGGACCAGTTGACAATATCCCCGGGCATGGTGCGCAGCCGCGGCAGCTCCACCCGGAACCGGTATTCCGGTTCGCCGCACATATGCAAAACGTTGATTTTTCCGTCCCGGTCGCGGCAGACGGAGAGCACCTGTTCATCAAATGGTTTCACGAGGGTTTCCCACTGTTCCTCCGTAAAGCGCCCCGGTTCGGCAAACTGGGCCGTATAATAGAGCCCGTCGACGCCCAAATCCAAATACCCCTGCAGCCACTGGGTCATGCCGTCGGCAATGATCTTAATGCCTTCGGCCACATCCTCGGGGGCTTCTTTGGCCCAAAACATCAGCTCGTCGTCGCCAAACGCAAAGCTCGCCGCCTTAAAGGGGCCGAACATGGTCATGAGGGTCAGGGCCTCGCCGCCCACTTCGTCCAAAATACGGCTGATAATCTCTTTCGGTTTTTCAAATTCTTTCGAATCCGTCCCGCCAAAGCGGATATGCCGCCAGTCGGAAGCCCGGGTGATCGTACCGGTAAGCGGGTACGAAAAGTCCTGCATAATCTTGATGATGTCCATATCCGTTTCCCGGAACAGTTTGATATGTTCCGCGGCGGTCTCCTCCGCCGTCAGGGTTCCCGGATAGTGGAACCAGAACCCCGCCGGTACCCGGTCCGGCTTTTCCCCGCGCAGGACGGCGCGCACCCGTTCGATTTTGTTCATGGTGGTCTCCTTTCATCCATCCGGCGTCCCTGGCCGGATAGCCAACAGTCTTTCTGTAAATTCATCATAGCATAGTTAAGGCCCCCCTGCAATCCAAAAGAAAGGGCCCACTTTCGCCTCTTTTTTAAAACATGTTCTCACTTTTAACCAGGATTGCTTTTCGGTTATTATGAGGAAAAATGTGAATATTTTTTCACAATTCTTGCTATTTTTTAAAAAATCCGCTATACTGGTTATGGAATGGATTACACATTTCTTGCCAGCGATCTTCGCCAATACCAAAAAACGGATACGTTTCACCCCAAAACCGTCTTTTATCTGATGGCCCGAAGGAGATGAGGGTATGAAACCGAAAACAAACCGCCGTTTTCTCTTCCTTTTGGGGGGCGCGGTGGCGCTGGTGGCGTTACTCGTGGCCGCCGTGTGGGCGACGGGCGCCTTCCAGCCAAAACCGCTGCCCGACCTCGATACGCTGATCGCCATGGATGACGAAACGTGCCTAAAGACCCTGGAAGACCACGGTTTTCAAATCCCGGAAGCGGTAAGCACCGAAGAAGAGCGCCCCTATGTGCGCAAGACCGTGAAAGCGTGCCTTACGGCCATCCGTGACAGCGACCATCCCTATTCCACCGGCATCAGCTATGCCGAAACCCTGCGGCTGGACGCGGAAGTCCACCGCCTGTTGGGGCTCGATTTTTCCCTGCCGTCTTCCCTGGAAGAATAAGCGGCCAAAAGAACCCGTAAACCACAAAGCGGCCCTGTACCCACAAAAGGTACAGGGCCGCTCTTTTTTGTTTTTTATGGCGTTACCGGGCGCTTTCCCGTTTGCGGCGGCGGCGCTTGTGGATCACAATGCCCACATACAGGGCCAAAAACAGCACCAAAATCGCAATCAGTTCGCCCACCTGGCCGGGCCCGCCCATCTTCACTTCGGCCCACAGGCCGTCGATGGTCTCGTTGAGGTCATCGCCCAGGTTGACATACACTTCCGTATTCGCCAGTGTCTCTTCCGAAGGGTAGTACACGTCGCTTTCGGTGATGGACGGGTCCATCATCTCTTTGGCGGCCGTCTCCGGGGTGGAATAGCCGATGTACGAACAGTTTTCATAACTGATCTCCGGGTCGCACAGGAAATTGATGTACGCTTCCGCTTCGGCCTTGTGGGTGCTGGTTTTGGGGATACACAGCGCATCCACAAAATAGTTGGTACCCTCTTTCGGCACCGAAAACGCGATGTTGTCGTTTTCTTCGATCAAAATGGCCGCGTCGCCGGAATAGTACGGGGCAATCCACGCTTCGCCGCTTTCCATCTTTTGGAAGATCTGGTCCATGGCGTAGCTCTGCACCAGGGGCGCCTGCTGCACCAACAGGTCGGCCGCTTCCTGCCACTCATTCAGATCGGTGGAGTTAAACGAATACCCCAGCAACTTCATGGCGATGCCAAAGGAGTCCCGGGAATTATCGAACATCAAAATTTTGCCCGCATACTTTTCGTCCCACAAAACGTTCCAGGACTGGGCTTCTTCTTTGGTAACATAATCGGTGTTATAAAACAGCCCCACCAGCCCCCAGGTGTACGGCACCGAGTACCGGTTTTCCGGGTCATAGGCCGGGTTGCGGAACGTCTCGTCGATGTACTGGAAATTGGGGATGTTGGAAAAATCCAGCTCGGCGAGCATGTCCTCTTCGATCATGCGGGACACCATGTAATCCGACGGCACAATGATGTCGTAATCCCCGCCGCCGCTGGCCAGTTTGGCGTACATGGCTTCGTTGGTATCGTAGGTGGTGTAATTCACACCAATCCCCGTGCGCCGGGTGAATTCGGCGTTGACATCCATGCTGCCTTCCACGCCGTTGCTGATATATTCGCCCCAGTTATACACATTGATGACCACCCCGGTGTCCGGGGCGGCTTTGCCGGTTTCTTCGGCCTGTACCGGGGACGCACATACCGGCACAAACAGCATCAGCGCCAGAAGCGCCGCCCCCAACCGCCGGGCCCGGCATTTTTTCGTCTGCTTCATCGTGCCGGCGCCTCCTTTTTCTTTTCTTTCGCGCCGTGCAGGTTCGTCAGCACCAATAAAAGCAGAATCACCACAAACAGCACGGTGGACAACGCGTTGATTTCCGGCGAAACCCGGCGCTTTGTCATGGAATAAATATAAATGGGCAGCGTCTGGGTGGTACCAGAACAGAAATACGTGATGACAAAGTCGTCAATGGACAGGGTAAACGCCATGATCATGCCGGTCACAATGCCGGGCATAATCTGGGGCACCACCACTTTGCGGAACGCCTGCAGCGGCGGGCACCCCAGGTCCTGGGCCGCTTCATACAGGTTTTTGTCCATCTGCGCCAGTTTCGGCAGCACCGACAAAATCACGTACGGCAAACAGAACGTCACGTGGGCAATCAAAATGCTCCACAGCCCCAGGGAGCCGAGTTTAAACACCTGGGCCATAAACACAAATAGAAGCATCATCGACACGCCGGTGACGATTTCCGGGTTCACCATGGGGAAATTTGTCAGGTTCATCATCACCTTTTTGCGCCATCCCCGCATGCGGTACAGCCCCACGGCGGCCACCGTGCCAAACACCGTGGCGATCAGCGCCGATAATACGGCGATGAGCAGCGTGTTCCATACGGCCTGCTGGATCATGCTGTCTTCCCACAGCCGCGCATACCACCGGAACGTAAAGCCCGACCACACGCTGCGGCTCATGGTTTTGGTGTCGTTAAACGAAAACACAATCAAGACCACAATGGGGGCGTACAAAAATAAAAAGATCAGCGCCATATAGAGCCTACCCAGCGCCCCGGTCTTTTTCTTGCCCGTATTCAAAACAGCACACCTCCCCCGTCTTCTTCCTGTTCATCCCGGAACTGGTTCATAATGCCCATGCTGATGAGGATCAGCACCATGAGCACCAGCGAAATCGCCGAACCCAAATTGGGGTTATAGCTGTTCCCCAAAAACTCCATTTCGATCAGGTCGCCGATGAGCAGGTTGCCCCCGCCCCCCAGCATTTTGCTGATAATAAACGTACTCACGCTGGGCACAAACACCATGGTAATCCCGGACATAATCCCCGGCATGCTCATGGGGAAAATCACCCGGCGGAACACCTGCACCCGGTTCGCGCCCAGGTCCTGGGCCGCTTCGATCACACTGCCGTCGATTTTCACCAGCACGGAGTATAGCGGCAGCACCATGTAGGGCAGATAGTTATATACCATACCCATGACAACGGCGCCGGAGGTGTTAATCATGTGTACCCTCGGTAATCCAAGAAGCGCCAGGAAATTGTTAATCAGCCCGTTATCTTCCAGCAAGCTCATCCACGCATAGGTGCGCAGCAAAAAGTTCATCCACATGGGCAGCATAATCAGCAGCACGATAGCGTTTTGGTACTTGGGGTCAATTTTCGCGATGAGGTACGCCAGCGGATACCCCAACACCAGGCACACCACCGTCGCCAGCGCCCCCAACCAGATGGAGCGCACAAACACATTGGAATAATCCCCAATGCGCACAATGTTTTCCAGGGTAAAGGCCCCCGTGACATTATCGGTAAACGCGAACCACACCACCATGGCCATGGGCACCACGATAAAGAGCACCATCCACACAAGGTAGGGGCCGCTTGTCAGCAAATGGCGGCGTTTCATAGGGCACCCTCCTCTTCCAGGGTGGCTTCCTTATCTTCCTCCATTTCGTCGCTGAACGTGCTGTAATCGCCGAACTGGCCGGAATATTCCGATTTTTTCATAATGTGGATGTCGTCGGGGGTCAGCTCAATGCCGATTTTCGCCCCCACCGGGCGGTATTCGGTGGACTGGATCATCCATTTAAACCCGTTAATATCCACAATCATTTCAAAGTGGACGCCTAGGAACGTGACGTTGGTCACCGTGCCGCAGATATGGTCGTCATCGGGGGGCACCATTTTCACGTCTTCCGGCCGGATGACCACGTCCACCGCTTCGTTACCGGCAAAGCCCTTATCCAGGCACTGGAACCGGTGGCCGCCGAATTCGCACACAAAGTCCTGGCGCATGACGCCGTCGAGGATGTTACTTTCCCCGATAAAATCGGCCACAAACGCGTTTTTCGGTTCGTTGTAAATATCTTCGGGGGAGCCGATCTGCTGGATCATACCCTTGTCCATGACCACCACGGTGTCCGACATGGACAGCGCTTCTTCCTGGTCGTGGGTGACAAACACAAAGGTAATGCCCGTCTGCTGCTGGATCTTTTTCAGTTCCACCTGCATGTCTTTGCGCAGTTTTAAGTCCAGCGCGCCCAGCGGTTCATCCAGTAGGAGCACCTTCGGGTCGTTGGCCAGCGCCCGGGCGATGGCCACCCGCTGCTGCTGCCCGCCGGACAGCTGGGTGACGCTACGGTGGCCGAACCCGCTCAGGCTGACCATGCGCAGCATCTCGTTGACCTTTTCTTCCACGTGCTTTTTGCCGTGCACCCGCATGCCGAACGCCACGTTATCAAACACATTCAGGTGCGGGAACAGCGCGTACCGCTGGAAAATGGTGTTCACATTGCGCTTGTGGGGCGGCACGTTGTTGATATCTTTTCCGTCAAAAAAGATATGGCCTTTTTCGGGCCTGACAAAACCGGCAATCGCCCGCAGCGTCGTCGTCTTGCCGCAGCCGCTGGGCCCCAGTAGCGTAACGAATTCCCCGTCTCGAATACTCAGGTTAAAATCTTTCAATACCTGTTCCCCGTCAAAGGAAACCGAAATGCCCTCCAACCGGATGATGGGTTCTTTTTCCATGGTCATCCCCTTACCTTTCTTTCCGTACAAAAGGGCGGGAAAAAGTCCCGCCCTTTTGCTCATGGTGCTGTGCTATCCTGCCACAATGGTTTAACTATAATTTTTTTTAGGCCCCCTGTCAAGGGATTTCGAAAAAACGCGAAAAAAGGCGGATTTTCTTCCCGTTTTCGAGGGCACAAAAAAGCGGCGCCGCCGGCTTTTCCCGGCAGCACCGCTTCCTATCGATTCGTCAAAAAGGAAAGTTCGGTTTATTTTTTCTTAAAGCGCATCATCCCGGCCACGCCTGTCCGCTTGGTGCCGCGGCGGCGTTCGATGCCGTACAGCACCCCGGCGCCAGCTACCGCCGTCAGAAGCACACACAAAAACGCCGTGGTGGCATGATCCTGGGCGGGGGCTTCCCCGGTTTCACCGGCTGCGGCGGCCGTCTTCATTTCGGGCACGTCGCCGGTGCTCTCATCGGTGCGGATGGCCGCTACCGCTGCTTCCTGCTCGGCGGCTTTCACGTTGGCTTCTTCTTCGGCAGCCTTTTGCGCGGCCAGTTCTTTGGCTTCTTCCTCGGCCTGGGCGCTGGTGTCTTCCGCCGTAGCGCTCAGTACCGACAGTGCCGACGTTTTCCCCAGGGAAGCGGCGGTCTTTTCGGCCTTTTCTTTCGCCTTCTTCGCTTCTTCCTCGGCTTTCTTGGCGGCTTCTTCGGCTTCCTGCTTGGCCTTTTCTTCGGCGGCCTTCTGCGCCGCTTCATCCGCGGCCGTATCCTGAGCCGAAACCGTCGCGCTGCTGCTGGAAGAAGAAGACTGGCTGCTGCCGGAAGACGACTGGTTCAGGGCCCCGGAGGACGGCGCCGTCGTCACCGCCTGGGAGGCATCGCCGCCCGCATGGGCAATCCCGTCGCTGCCAAAGGTGTAAACCACACCGTCAATATTTAACGTGCAGTTTACCACGTATTCGCCGTTCTGGTAGTAGTACCGGTTGCCTTCGAACGTCTGCCACCCGGTGGTGGGGTACGACACACCGGCTACTTTGAACCAGTACACCCACTTTTTGCTGCTCACGCTCTGGTAGCAAATCCCTCTGGATTCGTCCCGGGCATCGACGGCCATGCCGCCGCCGACATACACACCCACGTGGCCGGGCTGCTTAAGCCCCAAACCATGGATACGGGGAATGCCGTTGCTGACAAGTCCATATTCCGAAGAGGAACCGAGAAGGTCGGTCCGATTGCCGCCCACACCCTTATACGTCACAAACAGGCCGGAGCAATCCACCGCGCCATAGGAAGAACCGCCGTACACGTAACTCCAGTGTTCGTAATACGCCGTCATGCAGTGTTCGGCAAACCCTACCCCGGTAGCGCCGCTGGCCGCCTGAGCCGGTACGGCGGCCATCATCATACCACCGGCCAATACCACAAGGGCCAGCAGGGAGCACAGGCATTTTTTGACTTTCCGTATCATGGTAAACCCCTCGATTTCCTTTTTGATTCGATAATCTTTTTTCGAACAAGCCTTCCTTGTGATGAAGGTGACAATCGCTTACAAATTCATTACAATTTATTACAAACTGGTAACAGTTTATCACAACCGGGTCCGCATTGCAAGCCTTTTTTTCGAAAAAATGGCGGAAAATCGCGGTTTTTCCGTTGTAACCACTTGTTTTCTTTGGCTATCTTTGTTTCTTTTTTCTTTTCGCGCAAAAAAACGGGCAGGCCGCCTTTTTGACAGCCCACCCGTTTTTCGGTTTCAAAAATTTATGCGTTTCGCTGAAGCAGCGCCCGCACGATCTCTTCCATGTGCATCCCGCGGGAACCTTTTACCAGCACCGTGTCGCCGGGTTTCAGGTTTTCCTGCAGCCACGCGATCACCGTTTCGTTCGATTCTTCGTGGCGCACGGCCATGGAGGTGTGCCCATCCCGGGCCCCTTCGCAAATGGCAGCCGATTCCGGCCCGACGCACAGCAGTACGTCCACCCCATCGCGCACGCACGCCTGCCCGACGCTATAGTGGCCGCTGTGGCTCTCGGCGCCCAGTTCCAGCATGTCCCCCAGCACCGCGATGCGGCGCCCCATAACCGGCATGTCCCGGAGCAGCTGCAAGCTGCTGCGCATGGAATCGGGGCTCGCATTATAGCAGTCGTCCACCACCGTCACATCCCCGGCGTGCAAAATCTGCTGCCGCATAGCTGGCGGCTCGTAGGACGCCAGGGCCTTTGCCGCTTTTACCGGGTCGGCCCCCATGGTTTCGGCCACCGCGATACTCACCGCCGCGTTGCGCACATTGTGAAGCCCCGGCGCCGGTACCGAAACCGGCAGGCACCCCGTGGGCGTTTGCAACGTAAAGCGCACGCCGGTTTCGTCCTGCTGCACATTTATGGCCCGGTACTCACATCCTTCCGACAGCCCGAAGGTAATAAGCCGCAGCGGTACTTGTCCTACTAGGCCCCGCAAGAGCTTGTCGTCCCCGTTAATAAACACCGGCTGCTCGGGGGTAAACCGGTCGGTGATGTGCAGCTTTTCGGCCAAAATATTTTCCTGGGTTTTCAGGTACGCAATGTGCGACACCCCGATATTGGTCATCACCGCCATCGTGGGGCAGGCGATCTCACTTAACCGGCCCATTTCACCGAAATTACTCATGCCCATTTCCACGACGGCGCAGTCGTGTTCCTCCGACAACTGGAACAGCGTTAGCGGCAAACCCACCTGGCTATTCTGGTTGCCGCGGGTGCGCATTACGCAAAACGCCGATGACAGCGCCAGCGCCACCATTTCCTTTGTGGTGGTTTTGCCCACGCTGCCGGTAATGCCCACCACCGGCAGGGAAAACCGCTGCCGCCAAGCCCTGGCGGTATCCTGCAAGGCCCGCAGGGTGTCGTCCACCCGGATCAGCACCCGGTCATCCCGCAGCGTGCCCGGCCCCTGGGTAAAGGAACCGGCGGCCCCGGCTTGCAAGGTCGCGTCAATAAACACATGGGCGTCGGTGCGCTCCCCTTTGATCGGCACAAAAAGGCCCCCGGGGGTGCCTTCCCGGCTGTCGGTAAAAAAGGAGGTCACCACGGCCTGCGGGTCCCCGCACAAAAGGGTCCCGCCGCAGGCCGCGGCGATTTCGGCTGCCGTCATTTTCATCCCAGTTTGCCCTCCTTTTTCAGGTCGTCCAAAATTTCGCGGATCACAACCCGTTCGTCAAACGGATACTTGACCCCCTTGATTTCCTGGTAATCTTCGTGGCCTTTGCCCGCCAATACCACAATGTCACCGGGTTCGTGGTGTTCGATGCAGTAGCGGATGGCCTGTTTCCGGTCGGGGATTTCGATGTGGCGGCCATTGGTTTTTTCCATGCCCACCAGGATGTCTTTGATAATATCGTTCACGTCCTCATACCGGGAGTTATCGGCGGTAATCACCGACAAATCCGCCAGGCGGCCGCTCATTTCGCCCATTTCGTACCGGCGGATCTTCGGGCGGTTGCCGCCCGCGCCGAATAGGCACACCAGGCGCTTGGGGTGATATTCCCGCAGGGTCGTCAAAATGCTCTCCATGCTCACGGCGTTGTGGGCGTAATCGATCAGCAGCGTAAAGTCCCCGGGTACCGGCACCGGTTCCACCCGGCCTTTTACGTGCACGTTATAAAGCCCGTGGCGCATGGCTTCTTCGTCACAGTCGAGGTGGCGGCACACCGCCATGGCCGCCAGGGCGTTATACACGCTAAAGCGCCCCGGGATGCCCACATCCAGCGAAAAATGCAGCGCGCCGTCCAGGGTAAAGTGTACCCCCAGGTACCCCGGGCGGCTGATGAGGTGGGCGTCTTTCGCGCGCAGGGCCGCATCGTGTTCGCACCCGTAGGTGTCCACCTCGCAGGTATGCCCCTGCAATACGCCCTGCCAGGCTTTATCATCCACATTCACAATGCCCAACCGGCACTGCCGGAATAACAGGCTCTTGCAATATAGGTATTCTTCCATGTCCTTGTGTTCCGCGCCGCCGATGTGGTCGGGGGAAAAGTTCGTGAACAGCCCGATGTCATAGGTGATCCCCGCCACCCGGTGGGCTTTCAGCCCAATGGAAGACGCTTCCATCACGCAGCAGCGGCAGCCTTCTTCCACCATTTGCCTAAGGTAGCGCTGCACTTCATACGATTCGGGGGTGGTGTTGTCGGTGGGGATCACCTTGTCGCCGATCATCACGCCCATGGTGCCGATCATGCCGGTTTTGTGCCCGGCCTGTTCCAAAATGGCCCGCACCATGCACGCCGTGGTGGTTTTGCCTTTGGTCCCGGTGATGCCGACCATTTTCATCTCCCTACTGGGATGGCCGAAAAACGCCGCGCTCAAAAACGCCAGCGCCCGCCGGCAGTCGGGGGTGCGCAGTACCGGCACTTTTTGCACATCCACGTCGTGTTCCGTCAAAATGGCCGCCGCGCCTTTTTCCGCCGCCGCGGCAGCATAGGCATGGCCGTCGTGTACCGCCCCGGGCAGGCACACAAACAAACACCCCGGCTGTACTTTCCGGGAATCATACACAATATCGGTCACATCCGTTTGGGACAAAGCGCCGGTTTCGGGAATCTCGTCCCCATCCGGCAGCGTAACGGCAACCCCTTCCTGACAGAGGTCGCGCAGTAATTCACCCAGCTGCATAAAAAGCATCCTCCTTTTTCCCTGCCCGCCCCGCCGCTTTTTGCGGCGGGCGAACCGGTTTTCTCTTATCGATGATACTCTTTCTTTTCCCGTCTGTCAATTCCGGGCACGGCGGCGGCGGTGCCTTCTTCTCCCTTCCCCCAGTTTGCCCAGTTCCGCGGGGATTAGCGGCATGAAGCTCAAGAAAAGGATTTCGCCCCAGGCAAAAAGCGGCAGCCCTACGGTACCGAACACGGCCCCCAATACGGGCACCACCATCACAAGGGTTTGCAAAAGCGCGCCCACCAGCGCCGCTGCCAGCAGCCGCCCGCTTTTGCGCAGCCCGCCGCGGCAAATGGGCACCCGCGCGTGCATGTTCAGGGTGTGCACCAGCTGCGAAAAGCTCAGCACGCCAAACGCCATGGTGCGCCCGGCCGCCGCCGACCCAAGCTGCCCCTGCCCCAGCACAAACGCCAGGAGCGCCAAGGCCCCGATCAGGCACCCTTCCAGCAGCATAACGACGCCTTCGCCCTTTTCGAACAGCCGCCGGCCCGGCCGCGGCGGGCGGTCCATCAGCCCGTCTTCGCACGGGTCTACCCCCAGCGCCAAGGCGGGAAGCGAATCGGTCACCAGATTCACCCACAATAGCTGTACAGCTAGGAGCGGTTCGGGCCACCCCAGCAAAAACGCCAGCAGCACGGTCAAAATTTCCCCGGTGTTGCACGACAGCAGGAAATGGACGGTTTTGCGGATGTTTTCAAAAATCGCCCGCCCCTGGCGCACCGCTTCCACAATGGTTTCGAACCGGTCGTCGGCCAGTACCATATCGGCCGCCTGGCGGGCCACCTGGGTGCCCCCTTTGCCCATGGCGCAGCCGATGTCCGCCATGCGCAAGGCCGGGGCGTCGTTGATGCCGTCGCCGGTCATGGCGGTGACAAACCCTCTCTTTTGAAATAGGCTCACAAGCTGCACTTTGTGTTTGGGCTGTACCCGGGCAAACACCCGGCATGTCTGCGCCCGTTGCCACAGGGTTTCGTCCGTCATCTGGTCGAGTTCCCGCCCGGTGATCACCGTCCCGTCATTTGTTAACCCAATCTGCTGGGCAATGGCCGCCGCGGTGGCCGGTTGGTCCCCGGTAATCATCACCACGCGGATGCCCGCCTTGCGGCACACCCGCACCGCCTGCTTCACGCCTTTGCGGGGCGGGTCTTCCATGCCCACCAGCCCCAAAAAGCACAGCGGCACGCTGCCTTCCCGCCCCGGTCCGGGCAGGGGCCCCCGGTACACCCCCACGGCCAGCACCCGCAGGGCCTGCCCGGCCATCTGCTCGTTTTCCTTTAAAATACGGCCCCGCTCCTCAGGCGAAAGCGCCCCCGGCCCGCCTTTGACCCGGCGGCTGTCGCACCGCGCCAGGATGATTTCCGGCGCGCCTTTTACGACCATCAGCCCCTGCCCCCCGGGGCCTTCGTGCAGGGACGTCATCTGCTTTTCTTTGGAAGAAAACGGGATCTGCCGCCGGGTGGGGAATTTTTCCCGCAGCTGCCCTAAAGGCGTCCGGCACGCCTGCACCAGCGCTTTTTCCGTGGGTTCCCCCTCGATTTTGCCCCGCTTTTCTTCGCAGCTGCTGCATAACGCGCAGCAGCCCAAAATCTCCTGGGCCTGGGGGGACGATAGGTCATAGGGGGTAAGCCCGCTGCTCACTTTGGTGACCGTCATGTGCCCACAGGTGAGCGTCCCGGTTTTGTCGGTGCAGATCACCCCCGCGCTGCCCAGGGTCTCCACCGCGGGCAACCGGCGGATCACGGCTTTCCGCCCGGCCAGCCGCCGCACCCCGCAGGCCAGCACCACCGTCACCACGGCGGGCAGCCCTTCGGGAATGGCGGCCACCGCCAAGCTCACGGCAATCAGGAACATCGGCAGGACGTCCCTATGCTGAACCACCCCCAAAAGGAACAGCGCCGCGCAAATCCCCAGCACCGCCAGCCCCAACGTTTTGCCCATGCGGGCCAGCTTTTCCTGTAACGGGGTGCGCGGCGCCTCGCTTTGCGCCAGCATGGAAGCGATCTGCCCCATATGGGTGTGCATGCCGGTTTGAGTTACTACCATTTCGCCGTCCCCGGCCACCACACTGGTACCGGCATACGCCATGTTGGCGCACTCCGCCGGGGGCGCGCCCTGGGGCGCCAGCTGTCCGGCGTTTTTGGGCACCGGCACCGATTCCCCTGTCAGCGCCGATTCGTCGGTTTTCATGCCGTTTTCCAGCAGCAGCCGCCCATCGGCGGGCACAATATCCCCGGCCTTTAGGAGTAAAATGTCCCCGGGCACCAATTCATTTGCATCCACCACGCCCACCTGGCCGCCGCGCCGCACCCGGGCTTTGGGCGCCGACAGTTTTTTCAGCGCGTCAATGGCCTTTTCGGCGCGGCTTTCCTGCACGGTGCCGATGAGCGCGTTGCAGGTGACAATCCCCAAAATAATCAGCGGGTCGGGGGACAGCCCTTCGCCCTGCCACAGCGACACGCCCCCGGAAATCAGGGCGGCCGCTAATAGCACCAGAATCATAAAATCGGCAAACTGGCGGAAAAACCGCCGCAAAGGCCCTTCTTTCTTCGCCCCTTCCAGTTCGTTTTTGCCCCACACGGCCTGCCGCTGCTGCACCTGCCCCGGGCTCAGGCCCTTTTCCCGGCCGGTTTTCAGCTTTTCCAGGACCTGTGGGCCCGTCAGGGTCTGCGGTTCCTGTTCCCGTTTTTTCATCATGCCGCCCGCTCCTTCCCTTGTGCGCCCGTATCGATAGCGCTTTTTTGCCTAATCCTATGTAGACAGAAGGAAAAATATGTCCAAGGCGCTTTTGGGATTCTCATTTCCCTTTCTTCATGGTATACTAAAGAACATATCTTTAAAGAATCAATCTTTTCGAACCAACCGGTTCGGGCACAAGGAGGCGTATCCATGCCGGATTTTATCACCCAAGTGGATGAAACCATCATTTTCTGGGTACAAACCCATTTGCACAACGCATTTACCGACCCGTTTTTTTCCCTCATTACCCATTTAGGCGACGCGGGGCTTATCTGGATCATTCTTGGCGTTTGCCTGCTCATCCCCCGGCGGTCCCGGTGGTGGGGGGCTTTACTCCTTATTGGGCTAGTCTCGTCGTATGTCATCGGTGACCTGCTCATGAAAAACCTGGTGGCACGCCCGCGGCCGTGCCACGATTTTCCCGAAGTGATGCTGCTCATTTCTGGGCCCAGCAGCTATTCGTTCCCGTCGGGGCACAGCTTTTCCAGCATGACCTGTGCCTGTTTACTGTGCCGGTTCCATAAAAAGGCCGGGGCGGCTGCCGTGGTGCTGGCGCTGCTGATCGCCTTTTCCCGCATTTTCCTGTTTGTGCACTATCCGTTTGATGTGTTCACAGGGCTGGTGCTGGGGCTTTTGTGGTCGCTGCTATTGTGGAAACTCGTGCTGTTTTCCCCGCTGCGCCATCATTTCCGCGAAGAAAAACTCACGGTGCTGCACCGCTAACGGCATACCCCCGTACAGCACCGCTAGGCATAAAAAAAGGAAGGATGAAACAAAAATCATCCTTCCTTTTTCTTTTTACAGTTGTCCTCCGGCCAGCGGCGCCGGCGCCATGCGCCCGGTGGATAAATCGATGATCACCGCAATGCACAAACAGCACAGGGCTTTGTCTTCTTCGTCCGGCAGGGTCACCCCGTACGCCGTGCGCCCGTTGTGCACCGTAAACCCGTGGGTCATCAGCACCTGGCCGCTCTGGTCGGCCACATCAAAACTGCGGGTCACCGTGTCGCCGCGCACATGCCACAATAGCCCCTGCAGCTGCAGCGCCGGCCGGTGCCCGATAAACCGCTTCATCAGCGAAAATTCCCGGCCGTTTGCCAGGCTCACCCGATAATACCCCAGGCAATCGGACCCAAACCGGCGGATGGATGCCTTTTCCTGGCGGTTTTGGTCCATCAGCCCAAACACTCCGTGCAGCCCCAGGTACTGCCCGCGCACCGTATACAGCATGTCACCTTGCGGCCCGTACACGGTGAACAGCGCTTCGGGGGACCGTTCCTGTATCATCATCACCTTCAAAAGCGGCTCCTCCTTTTCTTCCGGTTTGAGGTGGTTTATTTCAAAATCTCTTCCAAAAGGGCTTTGGGCGTATCCACCAGGGTAGTGGCGCCGTGCTCCAGCAAAAACGCCCGGTCCCGGAACCCCCATGTACACGAGAGGCACCGCAGCCCCGCGTTGCGGGCGGTTTCAATATCTACGTCGGAATCCCCCACATACACCGTGTGGGCCGCGTCGCTTTTGAGTTCCTCCATACACGCCAGCACCGCGTCGGGCGCCGGTTTGCGCCGCACACCGGGGCGTTCGCCCACAGCCACCGGCACCAGCGGCCCGAAAAACCGCTGGCACAGCGATTTCACGGCAAAATCCGCCTTGTTCGATAAGATGCCCATCTTCACCCCGTTCGCTTGCAGCTGATGCAGCATCTCCATCACGCCGGGGTACGGCTGGGTGGTATCCAGGCAATGTGCCCCGTAGTGTTCCCGGAATACCTGCAAGGTTTCTTCATACTTGGGGTTTTCTTTGCCTCCGGGGATCGACCGGGCAATGAGCAGCCCAATCCCGTTGCCCACAAACCGGCGCACGTCGTCCAGCGTGTGGGTCGCAAAGCCCATTTTTTCCATGGCCGCGTTGGTGCTGGCGGTCAAATCCCCCAGCGTATTCAGTAGCGTGCCGTCCAAATCGAACAAAACCGTTTTTTCACTGTTCATAATTCTTCCTTCTTCCCTGCATGGCAAAGAAGCCCGCCCTCTTATCCGGCAGGCTTTTTACTCCAGGCTTTTGGCCTTTTTATTCCCGAATCTGCGTTTCTTCCTCTTCACCGTATTTCCACACCCAGTCGATGCCCGCCTGTACCTGGCCCTGGGCCGCTTCTTTCACTTCCCACAGGTTATTTTCCAGCAGCAATACCGGGGTGATGGTGGAGCAGCCGTACTGGTGCAATAGGTTCATATCCGCCCGGCACACCAAATCCCCGGCCTGCACTTCGTCCCCCGGGCGCACCCGGGGCGCAAACCCCCGTTCGCCCACTTTCACCGTATCCAGCCCGATATGCACGAACACTTCGGCGCCGTCGCGGCTGCGAATGGCAAACGCGTGCCCGGTGGGGGCCATATAGCTGACCACCCCGTCAATCGGCGAGAGCACTTCGCCGTCGGTCATCTCAATCGCCGCGCCAAATCCCATGGACCCATGGGAAAAGGCCGTATCCGGCACGTCTTCCAGCGGCACAATATCGCCGCTCACCGGCGCCCAGACTGTCTGCTGTTCCGGGACTTTTTCCTCTTTTCTTTTCCACCAAAACATGGTTCGGTTCCCCCTTTCGGGATGTGCAAAAGATATCGTTTTTTATTTTATCACAATTGCCCCCCTTTTTTCCACCCTCTTTTTCACATTGGGAGGCACACGGCCTGTTTTCGCGCCTTTTTTTCAAAAAAGCCGCCCCGCTTTTCCCCCTTTTATGGTATGATAAAAAGAAAAAAAGTAGGAGGCCGGATTCATGGAAAAAGAAAAAATCCTCGTCATGCTGCCCACCACCGAAGAGGAACGCCAGGCGTTCTACCGGGCAGCGCCCGACGCGGACGTATATTGCTGCCTGCCCGAAGAAGCCACCCGGGACAGGATTCAATGGGCCAATGTCATTTTTGGTTCCCCTGCGATTGACGACGTGCGGGGCAGCCAAAACCTGCGCTGGCTGCAAAGCAATGCCGCCGGACCGGACGGGTATCTGAAACCGGGTGTCCTGCCCGAAGGCTGCCAGCTCACCAACGCCAGCGGCAGCTATGGGCTGGCGATTTCGGAACATATGCTGGGCATGCTGCTCATGCTGCTGAAAAAACTGCACACCTACCGCGACAGCCAGCACCGCCACGAATGGAAAAGCCAGGGTTCGGTCAAGAGCATCTGGGGCTCCACCGTGCTGGTACTGGGGATGGGGGACATCGGCGGCGAATTTGCCCGCCGCTGCCAGGCCCTGGGCGCTCACGTCATCGGCGTACGCCGGCAGGATACGAAGAAGCCTGACTATGTGGACGAGCTGCACCTGATCGGCGATCTCGATACCCTGCTGCCCCGGGCCGACGTGGTGGCCATCGCCATGCCCGGCACGCCGGAAACCAAAGGGATGTTTGATGACGAGCGCCTCTCGCGCATGAAGGAAGGCAGTATCATCCTCAACGTGGGCCGCGGCTCCATTATCGACACCGCCGCCCTCACCCGGGCCCTGCAAAGTGGGCACCTCTCCGGCGCGGGGCTGGATGTCACCGACCCGGAACCCCTGCCCGATGACTGCCCCCTGTGGGACATCCCGTCGGCCCTGATTACCCCCCATGTCAGCGGATTTTTCCACCTGCGGGAAACGCTCACCCGCATTTTGCAGCTGTGCGTGGAAAACCTCACCCGCTGGGAAAACGGCCAGCCCTTGTTAAACCGCATGGACCCGCAAACCGGTTACCGCAGCACGGAAAACCGCAATGTGCGCCCCTAAGGGAAAGGAGTCTATGTCCATGTCGATTCTCATCCGGTCCTACCGGGCAGACGATGTGCCCGCCATGCGGGCCATTTGGAACGAAGTCGTAGAAGAAGGGGTCGCCTTCCCCCAAACGGAACCGCTGGGGGAAGAAGAAGCCCGCACCTTTTTTGCGGCGCAGACGGCCTGCCGCGTGGCCGAAGAAACCGGTACCCACCACGTTATGGGCTTTTACATTCTGCATCCCAATAATGTGGGCCGGTGCGGCCATATCGGGAATACCAGTTATGCGGTGGGAAGCTCCCACCGGGGGGCCCACATCGGCGAACAACTGGTCAAAGACAGCCTGCAAGAAGCAAAATCGAACGGCTTTTCCCTGTTACAGTTTAACGCCGTGGTAAAAAGCAACGAACGGGCGCTGCACCTGTACGAAAAGCTGGGCTTTACCCGGCTGGGTGTGATCCCCGGCGGCTTTTTGATGCCCGACGGCCACTATGAGGACATTGTCCTTCTCTACCACACCCTCTAACATACCATAAGACAAAAGAGGCCTGTGTATGCGTACACAGGCCTTTTTTTCTTTTACGGCTTTTCAATGCGGCGGATTAAGTACCGCCCGGTTTCCACCATCAGCCTGGCTGCCGGCTGGTACAGTTCTTTCGGGAACCCAAACAGGAAGTTATCGGCTTCAAAGGTAAACTCACCCTGATAGCCGATGGCCCGCAGGGCCACGGCGATGCTTTCCCAATCGAGTTTTTCGGTAAACGGCAGGTTATGGCAATCCCGGCGGTAGTTCACGTCGTGCACATGCAGCGCCTGCAGCTTTGTTTTCCCCAGCGCCCGGATAAAGTCCGCCGGTTCTACGCCCACAAGGGCGCTGTGTCCCAAGTCGAGGCACCCGACAATCCACGGGCTGTTTACTTCGTCCAGCAACGCCGCAAATTCGTCCGGCGTGCCGCATACGCTTCCCACAATATAGCCCCGCTTTTTATCCACCTGCCACAGGTTTTCACAGCAGACTTTAATGCCCCACTGTTCGCAGTACGGAACCAGCGCGCGGTACATGGCCACATTTTCCTTCCACAACTCTTCCTTATGGGTGGCATAGGGCACATGCTGCTTCGGGTGTACCACAATGTGACCGGCGCCAAGGAATGCCGCCGCTTCCATGGAACGGTGAATGGTCCGCATGATCTCGTCATCCCTGACGTCATTCCCCGCCGACGACGGGAACGGCGCATGGGCCTGGGTTACGCTCAGGCCACAGGTAAGCACGGTTTCCTTTAGCCGGACCGCTTTTTCCTTCCAGTTTTCCGCCATCCACTCGTCCATTTCAAAAAACGACCAGTCAATGGCGTCAAAACCGGCCTTGGCCAGCTGGCGTACGGCTTCTTCTTCCCCATATAGGTGCACGGGGTGCATACTTTGGGTTACCAGTTTCATACAAACTCTCTCCTTTTAAAAGGCCCCCTTGGGTGCCTTGCTAATTTAGATAAAGGTACCGGTAGCAAGTTCTAACAGGTGCACACCTTTTCCTCCGCCCATGGTAATGCCCTTTACACACCGGTTGCACGCGGCCACAATCAGGGATTCGGTGTACTTTTCCACCTGTTCCCGCATCAGCGCCGTTTGCACCTCTTCGGGCATCTGATAAAGAGGGATACCGGGGTATTTTTCCAGCAGCGCCTGGTTTTCCCGTTTGTGCGGTTCCATGTGCAAATTGCCGCAGAATACGGATTTTTCCCGGTTTTCTTCCATTTCCGAAACGGCTATATGCATGCGAAGAAGTGCCTGCCGCACCGCGTCAAATACCTCCGGGTGCTCCCGGTCCCGCCAGCAATCCTGCACCTGCACGGTTAGCCCGCTGTAATCCGGCCACGAAAAGCCCTCGTCCTGTAGTAGGTACACAAACAGGTTTTCCGGCGTCAGCTTTCCGCCCCACCGGTCCCGTATGGTATCCCGGCACGCCTGGCACACGTAAAGGGCCGTGTCCCCGGCTTCATAGGGCTTTTTATCCACCCGGCAGCACCCGGCCACCGCCATTTTCTCGGATAAATACGCCCGGATCCGCCGGGCCGCCTGCGGGCTGGCCGCTGCAAAATTACAGCTGGGAAAATAGACATAGGACTTCATAAAGGTGCCTTCCTTCCATAAAGAGGACGTCTCTGCGCTTTGGTTTTTACACAACCTTGTCATACCATTTTCGTTTGGAAATGTCAAGGCATTTTCCCTTCGTCTTTTCGCTTTTTCTATGCCGGCAGCTAAGTGACCTTCTTTTTCTTTTTTGGTACACTTTTTTCGAGAAAACCGGCCGGTTCCCGGCCCAAAATAAGGAGGCCTTCCCTTTGCCATTTGGTACCATTTCCACGAAACAAAAGAAAATAAACCTATTTGCCCTTATAGCCTGCCTGCTGGGCCTTGCCGCGGTCATTGTGGGGATTACCCTGCTGAACACCCCCACCGAAAGCGCCCGGGACGGCGGCAGCCTGATGTTTGGCGCCGATTTTTACACCGAAATGCACGGCGTCACCCGGGACGTGTTCCTTAGCACCCTGCGCATGCATGAATCCATCAACCTGGGGCTGGGCTTTTTGCTCATTACATTGGGGGGATTCGGGATTTGTGCTTTTGCTCCGCAGATAGTGGCAGCCCCTTCCCACACCTGCCCCCACTGTGGCGCCCCGATGAAACAGGGCCAGGCATTCTGCCAAGCGTGCGGCCAGCCCCAAAGCGGATCTTCCGCCGCGCCGGATGCCTCTCCTTATCCGCCTCACCCGTAACAGGATGCACACACTCCTGAAACGCAAAAAAGGCCGCCGCCATACGGGGCGTATGGCGGCGGTTCTCTTCACGGCTTTTCTTCGGTTTCTTCGATGAATTCCAAATTGTCAAACGCGTACCGCAGGGATAAATTGATCAGTTCGTTGCGGGAGCGTTTGCTTTTTAATGCTAGTTCGTCGAGCTTTTCGCTCAATTCGCTGTCGATCCGAATCGTCATGGTGACGGAACGGGTCGTTTTGGGGGTTACAATAAACTTTTCTTTCATAAAGGCACTCACCTCTTCTTTTTAGTATACCGGCTTTAAAAAAGAGAAAATAGAACACACGATGCAATCAAATATAATTGCAATTTTATTTGCAAGATGGTAGAATGAATCTTACAGGCGAAAAAAACGAAACACGAATAAACATTCGCAAAATATTCATAAGGATGGTGTCTCACATGCAAGCCCTTGTCTGTGATTTGTGCGGTGGAAAACTGGTTATGGGGACCGGCGGTACTGCTACCTGCGACAGCTGTGGTATGAGCTACAGCATGGAACGGATGAAAGAAAAAATCCAGGAAATCCAGGGAATTGTTCGTATTGATCATTCCCCTATGATTGACAATTACCTTCAAATGGCACAAACCGCTTTGGAAGCCGACAACAAAGGGGAAGCCGAAACCTATGCCAACAAAATTATCGAAATTGATCCCGAGAATTACCAGGCTTGGCTGATCAAAGGCAAATCTGCGGGGTGGCAATCTACGTTACAGAATCCCCGTTTTTCGGAAAGTGTTACGGGTTTTGCCAAAGCACTGCAATATGCCCCCGAAGAAGAAAAAGACGCATTGGCGCAAGACGCCAAAGACGAAATCAAGTCCATGTCCCAGGCCCTTATCTCCCTACGGGCCGAACGCTTTATCAAATGGCCGGACAAAGAAGAAACAGAGGGTTTTTTATCGGATATCGCCGAAATTCTAAAAACCATGGCTGGCTTTCTCACGCAGACGGGCCTTGTAATCCCCCTATCGGAAATGATGGCTCCTTTGGCCACACAAATCAATCAGGCAGTGGTACAGGCATGGCAGAAAACCATTTTGCCCGCCTATCAGGAAGAGCGCTACCCTGGAAAATCGGAGTGGCAAACGTTTATTGAGCGTATTCAATACTGTACAACCTTGGTGGATAAAGCTATCGATTTGTGCGACGAAGATGACGAAGAGGATATCTCTCGTTACGAAAATCTCATTTTTCTGCATAAGCAGGCCATGAAAAGCGCTGCCTGGGATTATGAATACCTGGATTTCGGTACAGACAAATGGCAAATTGCCGCCAATGAACGAAATGTGCGTAGCCATGGCTTTGTTCCCGATGCCGACCACAGCCGATATTGGCATAAAACTTATCAGCTCAGTGATGAAGCGATTCGAATCCGTACGCTGCAAGTAACCGTATATGAAACCAAAATAAAACGTTTAAAAGAGAAAAAAATGCAGCAAGAAAAGGAAGAAAAAGAGAAAAAAATGCAGCAAGAAAAGGAAGAAAAGCAGCGCCGTTTTCAGGCTTACTGGGAGGCTCATGCCGATGAACATGAACAGCTAACTGCAAAAAAGGAACAGTTGGAGCAGCAGCTCCACTCGCTAAAACAGGAAGAAAACCAGCAAATTGGCGTGCTGCAATCCCAAATTCCTTCCCTGTCAGAGCATCCCGATATGCAGGCCTATGACAGGCAGATTCGCAACGCCAGAGAGACCATGGGCCGCCTGGGAGTTTTTAAGAAGCGTGAAAAGAAAGAATTACAAGAGCGAATTGACTCATTAACGCAGGCACGCGCCCAGACGCGCAACCAACTTCAAAAGGAAATAAGCGCTCTGGAATCACAGATGGCCTCTGTACACAACCAGTTTGCCCAAAAGTGCGAACCGCTGCAAAACGAACTTCTGCAAATCAAAAAGGAACTGACCAGAGAACGCTGACGTTCATGCTTTCTCTTACATATGTTTTTATATAAAGTATATAGCCGCTGTCTCTTTTTGAAGAAGAGGCAACGGTTATCGATTCCTTACAGCGTCCCCAATATATAAAAAGAGGTGTAGTCAAAAATGAAAAAAGCGGTATCCCTATTCCTTACGCTGATGATTGGCCTGTCGTGCACAGCTTGTGGACAAGCTTCCAATCCTGACAGCCAATCTTCTTCGCCTTCCCCATCCAGTTCTGTGAATACCGATTCGCCGTCTTCTCCTTCCTCCCATGAAGAGACCCAAAAGCCCGAACCGACACAGCTGGCTCTGAATACGCCTTACAGCGTACCCGATCTGGCGGATCTCACTTTGTTGCGCATTACCACCACCGACAACGTGCAGCCCACCATGGGCGGTACGCACTATGAAAACTCCAACGATGGCGAAACCTATGTGGACATGGTATTTGACGTAACGTATAACGGTTCTTCTTCCATTGACTGTGACGAACTGATGACGCTGGTGGCCCTGAATGCGGACGGCGCCACCTACCAAAGCACCCTGTATGCAGTGGAAACCGATAATATGACCCATATTTCCGCGTATGAGCCCATTGCCCCGCTTTCCACCGTACGATTCCACGCTGCTGTTTCGGTTCCCAAGACGGAAACAGACATTACCCTCAATCTGCAAGTAGGCGACCAGCTCTTTACCTATGCATACAATATGGCTACCCCGGTTAAAACGGTTTCCGACCTGAAACAAGGCGAAACCCTGGGGGACGAAGAGTACGCCACCCTGACGTTTGACGGTTATGAATTTACCGATGCGGTCTATCCCTCCAATACCAGCGGTTATTACCGGTATTATAAAGTCGACAACAGCGACAATACCTATTTAGCCCTTTCCTTTACCTTGACAAATTATCAGAGCACCAGCCAAGACATTGATACCTTTTTAAGCGCCACCGCTACCTTTTCCGAAAAGTATACCTACACGGGCTTTGTTGTAAGCGAAGACCCCGACGGCAGCAGTCTAAGTACCTACAATAGTATTGACCCGCTGGAATCGGCCAAAGTCTTTGTTTTGATTGAAGTACCCAAAAACGTTAAAGACAAGCCCCTATCCATCAGTGTTATGTTTAATAAAGAAGAATATGTGTTGTCCAAAGGATAACACAATCTGGTAACGTATCGCGATCCGGTACCAGCTCTCACCGATTCCAAAAGGAAAACACAAGGAGGATTTTATCATGAAACAACAGTCCACATCGGCCTTGCTGCTGTATAAAGGTGAAAAGTTTTATAACGTGGGAAGTACTATGGCCAAAATTCTGGGAATCAGCGCAGCGCTGCTTTTCCTCATCCTGCTCATTGGATTCATGGGATGGGGCGTTTACTCGCCGCTGTACATCCTTTCGGTTCATAGCGGATACGCGTTTGTCGATTTTCTGATCGGACTTTCCTATTTGGGCTTATCCGTCGGTCTGCTGGGTGTGCCGTTCTATTTTATCGGCCTGCACTTTATGGGGTTGGGCCAAATCGCTTACAATACGGAAAGCCTTTGCGAAAACCACAAAGGATAAAATGCCCGCATTGTCCCTATCCGGAAGCAAAAGCGTACGTCCATACGAAGGGCGTACGCTTTTTATAAAAACATAAGAATATGAGGAGGAATTTAAAATGAAATCTCATGTCAACAGAGTTGCCTACCAGTTAAAACAATTAGAGAATAGTACGGATGATCCTAATCCGGCTAACTGTATGACTTTGATGGGCTTTTTGTCCGGTGATAAGGTTTTGAATCAGCAGAACGGTACAAGATCCACATAGACCTCTGATGCATTGATTTCTCTTTTTGAAATATTTGGCAATCTGATGGTTGCTTTTGACGAGAATGCTACTTCAAAGGCAAGATGTGTAAAGTATATTAGCGGAATGAAGTCGTACGTAATGAAAAACTTATAATTCGATTGCGGAAGAAAGGAAACAACAATGGCTACATACGAATATAATGACAAAATCAAATTTATGTTGCCAGCGGGTTATCTCTTTTCAAGAGACGAAGACGATGAGGGCAATGAAGTGGTCAGCATCACTGCTGGCGAGTATGAAAATGACGAAGGCGAAACTTGCTACAAGTTTATCTGTCGTGTCAGCTACACTGAGTATGATCCGGAAGAGGCTGACGAAGAGTTCACAAGTGATAATCTTCTTGATTTGCTTGCTGAGAGAATGGAAGATTCCAGACGAATGAAACTCCCCGGAACTCCTAAAACTATTCTCATTAACAAAGGCATGCCGTTTTCCATTTTTGGGCGCGTCATGAAAATGTTTGCTTCGATTGGTCTTATTCAGGTGTCTGATTGGTCTGTGCTGCAGTTAATAACAAAATAATTTGCAATTATATTGATATTTACGAACACTCGTGTATCATGCGAACAGATAAACAAAAGGGGAGCAAATCACAGACAGCTGTACTTACTACCACACGAGAGTGTCAAGTAAGGAATAACCTTAACCGCCAAATCGCCGCTTTTATGGCTCTTGGAGTGCAGAAGAGATCACCGCGAAGGTAGCCAATGGAGCCAGACAGGTACAAGGCGCACAAGCTTTTATAAGTTAGCCAATATGACGGAAACCTGTAAAAAAGACACCTCTCATAAGGGACACACTCCATCTCTTTTAGATTACTGAATTTTAGAGTGGGACACCCAGGAACTCCAAAAGAGGGGGAACTGGTTTCCCATTATCCCCCTCTGAAAAGACTTGATTTTAAGGTCTCAGATTACGCGAAGTATCGCTTCATCCTGACGGTGAAAGTTAGGCCATAACAGCCCCTTTTTCAGCTTTCAGCCTATTCCAACACAGATAGGGACTGTTTCTTTTTTTGTATATCGATGGCAGCGATTCTTTCAAACGCTCTCCGTCTTCGACATGGATGCATACATTGCATGGCGGCGTTCCTGCTGGCGGATCACGGCAAAATACATCACGATCAGCAGACCGCCCGCCAAAATCCAGGCGGCAGGGTTCGCCAGGCACACACCCAGATAGCTGTGGAACTGGGCCGCGATCAACGCCACCACGCCGCGTCCGACCAGCTCGGCGATACCGGCCGTCATGGGCAGCATGCCATAGCCCATACCCTGCAAGCCGTTGCGATAGACATTCACCACCGTCAGCGGGATAAAGAATAGACCGACACACCACAGATAGATCTGGACATCGCCGATAATGGCCGCCGCGTCAGTAGAAACAAACAGATACGTCAGGTATTTGCCGCCTGTCACAATGGCCGCCCCCATCACCACCGCATACACAAAACCCACAATGGTGGCCGCACGGAAGCCGGAACGAATCCGGTCAATGCGTCCGGCGCCTGTATTCTGGGCACAGTAAGTGGCCATGGTGGTACCCAAAGCCGCATAAGCCTGGGTCACCACCTGTTCGATCTTGTTCGCCGCCGTAAAGGCCGCCATCGGCATGGCACCCAAAATATTCAGGGAAGACTGCACCATAATCGTGCCGATCGCGGTGATCGAATACTGAAACGCCATGGGTAAACCCACGCCGATTTGCGTGCGGATCATCTGCATTGGGAACTTCCAGTCCTCTTTTTTCAGCCACAATTGAGGCACACAGCGAAGAATATACACAAAACAAAGCAGCGCCGATACCCCCTGGCTGATCACCGTCGCCCAGGCCGCCCCTGCCGTTCCCATATGGAACACGATGATAAAGACAAGGTCGAGCACCACGTTTAAAACGGCGGCCAGAATCAGGAAATACAGCGGCACACGGCTGTTGCCCAGCGCGCGCAGCAGGCATGCCAGCAGGTTATACGCCACCTGCGCTACAATGCCGCCGCAGATAATCATAATATACGAATAGGCATCGTAGAAAACATTTTCGGGGGTATTCATCCAAATCAGCAGCTGATGCATACACAGCATACTCGCCGCCGTCATCACAACGGAAACAATGGCCGAAAGCACCACCGAAGACGCCACCGTTTTGCGCATGCTCTCCATATCGCCTGCGCCGAAACGCTGGCCTGTCAAAACCGTTACGCCTGTACTGAATCCCAGCAAAAAACCCAGAATTAAAAACATAATCGTGCCGGTGGAACCCACGGCCGCCAGCGCGCCGGTGCCCACAAACTGGCCCACCACAACCGTGTCGACCATGCTGTAAAACTGCTGAAAAACGTTCCCGATAAAAATAGGGATCGTAAAGCCCACAATGGTCTTCATGGGGCTTCCTTTTGTCATGTCCCGGTTCATATTGCCACTCCTGTCTCTCATATTGCGGTGTTTTCTCATCTGCCACGGGACATTATAGAGTTTCGTGCGGCCAGTTGCAAGCCCTTTTTTCATTTTTACACAAATTTTTCCTCATACGAATTGGCCTATAAAAAACCGCTCCCCTTTTATCCCATAGGGAGCGGCTTTTTGCTTTATTCGGAAACAAAGTGCATGCCTGACTCTTTTTTGTGCCACCTTGTCTCCACACATTGGGGAATACCGAGAATCATCGGGATCTTCCGCCACTAGCTTATGATGCAAAAAGTCCAAATCTTCACGCGATTTCTTAGTCTTCCGGCACCAACGGTTCCATTCTCTTCATGCGTCTTCCCAGAGGCCACAGCCCTATGATCATGAGTGACTTTTAATAGCTTCTTCGGTTCGTTTTCGCGTTATAATTTTTCACGATCATATGAATACTATCTTTTTCACTCTGGTTCAACCGGCGATAGCCGTTGATCAACGCACTTTCATCGCGGTTCAAATCATACGGCTGTACCGGTTCTATGATATGGTTGATTTCTGTGTGGCCAATGAGATAATCCACGGACGTTTCAAAAAATTCTGCTAAGGCGATCAACGTGTTTATATCTGGTTCTATCATATGATTTTCATATTTATTGATCGATTGCTGACTGACGCCAATAACATCGGCAAGTTGTTGCTGACTAATCCCCTTTTGCAATCGCAGTTTTTTTAAATTTTGCACCATCATCGTCATCCTCCAAGAATAGGGTAACAACTTTATAGTGTTAAATAAAAAACTTTTTATTAGTTATTGAAAACAACTTTACGTTGTTATATAATGAAGTAAAACATGTATTTCCTTTGAGGAGGAAGCAAAATGGGAGGAAAAAAGGATGTTGAAAATGAAAAAGATATGGATTTGTCTTTTGGCCTTGGCACTGGTATCCGGCATGGCCAGCTGTTCTTCCGGCGGAAATCAGCAAACCGGCCAACCGTCTTCCACCGTCTCCGACGTGTCCGAAGAAGTATCGGAAACAACCGATGAGGATACAGATCCTTCGCCCGAGTCTTCGTCCGAAGCCGAACCGGAATCCGATTCGAAAGAAGACAGCGAACCGTCCGAGGAACCGTCTGAAGAACCAGCCGAGGAACCGGCCGATTCGGAAGAATCCGCTACAGAAGAATTGGTGGACGGTATGCGTCCTTCCTTCAAAGAGGCGCTGGACAGTTACGAAGATTTCTTTGATGAATATTGCGAATTCATGAAAAAATATGCGGCCGATCCTTCGGATCTATCGCTGTTGCAGGATTATTCCTCCTTTATGCAGCAGTATGAAGAGACCATGAGCAAAATGGATGCTTTGGACGATGGCTCCATGAATGAGGCGGAATCCGCCTATTACATCGAGGTCACCACGAGAATTACGCAAAAATTGCTCGAAGTATCCACAACCGTCGGCTAACGAAAAAGAGGAGAACGGACGAAGGTCCGTTCTCCTCTTTTTTGTTTCTGCCCACGGGCTCATATGAATTGGGTGTTCCTCAACTGGCGCCGAAATAAAAAAGCACCCGCCAAAAAGGCGGGTGCCCCGACATGCTTTTTATGGCAATTCCTTATTTGCCGAAATACCGCTTCAGCAGGCCAGCGAAAGCTTTGCCGTGACGGGCTTCGTCGCGAGCCATTTCATGCACGGTGTCATGGATGGCATCCAGGTTCGCAGCCTTGGCGCGCTTGGCCAGGTCGAACTTGCCGGCGGTAGCGCCGTTTTCGGCTTCTACACGCATCTGCAGATTCTTTTCGGTGGAATCGGTTACCACTTCGCCCAGCAGTTCAGCGAACTTCGCAGCATGTTCGGCTTCTTCGAAAGCAGCCTTTTCCCAGTACAGGCCGATTTCCGGATAGCCTTCACGGTGAGCCACACGAGCCATGGCCAGGTACATACCGACTTCGGTACATTCACCCTGGAAGTTGGCACGCAGGTCGGCCATGATGTCTTCGCTGGCACCCTGCGCCACGCCTACCACATGTTCAGCGGCCCAGCTCATTTCGCCGGACTGTTCCACAAATTTTTCCTTCGGAGCTTTGCACTGGGGGCAGAATTCCGGAGCTTCGGTACCTTCGAATACATAACCACATACGCTGCAAACGAACTTTTTCATGTTTTGTTACCTCCATTTTTTTACGGTGAAACCGGTACATCCGGTTTTACTTACTTACTTTTTCCTGTTGGCAGGCGGCACACAAGCCGTGCACCAGGAGTTCATGACCGGTTACCCGCATCCCTTCCTGTTCCAAATGGGTTTGCAAGTCCGCCATGAAAGCGGGGCTCCCCAAATCGAGGATCTTGCCGCACGCGGTACAAAGGAAGTGGTCGTGGGGGGTCAGGTTGCCATCGAAATGTTCCTGCCCGCCAATCACCCCCAGGGATCGGACGGTTCCGGCCTCTTTAAAACGGGACAGATTGCGGTAAACCGTACCCAGACTGAGATCGGGAAAATCCGGCTTTAATTCCTGATAGACCCATTCGGCAGTGGGATGTACTTTTGTGTGCTGCAGCACTTGCAAAATGGCTTCCCGCTTCCGGCTGAAATTTTCTCGCCTCATGCCCGGCTCCTCCTTTCAAAATCAATAATAGGAATCTTTACTGATATTAGTATACCAGATCTTTTTTGATTTGTAAAGAGGAATTTTCAGGTTTTTTGTAACCAAAATAAGAATAATTCTTATTTGTCTATATTATATCACGAAATATCGTTTTGTAAAGGGGTTTTTTCAAAAAAAAAGCAGCGCAAGGCTGCGCTGCTTTTTACTCCTCTTTTTTATGATCGTGATGCAAAGGGCTTTCGTCCACAATAGGCGGCAGCTTGTCCACAAAACCGGCCGCCACGGCGCCCGCCGCAATGTTCAGATAATACGTGATGGCACGCCACAGCACCATGGCCGGTACGATGGTCCCGCCGGTAAAGAACATGCTGAAGAACAGGTAAAAGCTGCCCTCCGCCCCGCCGGAAGCCCCCGGCAGGGGTACAAACGCGCTGACCATGGTCACAAACGCTTGGGCCGCCATAATGGTGAACACATCCTGCCCGCTGAACCCAAACGAACGGTACAGGCAATACGGCACCAGGTATCCCACAAAGATCTGGATCACCGTTAACAGGGAACCGGCCAGATACACCCGGCGTTTTTTCCCCATAATCCGGGCCCCGTTGTGGAACAGCATCATCTGGTCGTTAATACGGTGGTACCGCTCTTCGGGATTTTTGCACAAATGGATGCGATGCAAAAACTGCAACCCTTTTTTCAGCATCTTTTCGGTGCCCTTCCGGCTGATGGTAAATAGCAGCAAAAGCGCAATAAACGTACTGTTGCACAAGACGCCAATC
Organism: uncultured Clostridia bacterium; assembly: GCA_930990065.1. Taxonomy (GTDB): domain Bacteria; phylum Bacillota; class Clostridia; order Oscillospirales; family Acutalibacteraceae; genus Heritagella; species Heritagella caecorum. The sequence continues at coordinate 72,161 of CAKNOA010000005.1, forward strand.
ACCGTAACAAAGGAAAAGTTGCTCACTTCCCGCTGGAAAAAGCCCAGCCGCATGACCACCATCAAGAGGGCCGACAGCACCATAATCACCTGGTACACCAGGGTTTTCATGGCAATAACCGAACCGCTTTTGCCCACGTCCATGCCCAGCCGCTTCATATAGAAAATCTGCATGGGCTGGCCGCCGGTGGAAAACGGGGTCAGGGCGCTATACAGGATGCCCAGCAGGCCGATATCCAGTGAATACCGGAAGGTCCATTGGGGACACAGGATTTTGCAAAAGAGGTTCAGCGTCAGCCCTTCCAGCACCCAGGTGCCGGCCGATAATCCCACGGCCAGCAAGAGCCACGGGACCGACAGCGAAGGCCCGATCTCCTGCAGCGAAGTAATCCCATCACTGGCAAATAAAAAGACCAGCAGAATAATGGCCGAAAGCAGTACGGTAATAATCCCGAACAAATTCCGCTTGATCGTCTGTTTTAAGGTTAAGCTTATCATATTTCACCCACAGAGCACCCGGTCGGGGCCCCGCCTCTCTCCCATGCTGGCAGGTCACAAAAACCTGCTATTCCTATTGTAATATAAATCGGGGCGACTTACAATCCCAAACCCTGGAAAATCCGCAATTTTGGTCCGTACCTTTTCAGTCCAGTTCCTTTTTGCCGGTATACAGTTCGTAGTACCGGCCCCGGCGGGCCAGCAGTTCTTCGTGGTTGCCGTGTTCCAGGATTTCCCCTTGCTCCAGCACATAAATGCAGTCGGCGTGGCGCACGGTGGAAAGCCGGTGGGCAATCACAAAGGTGGTGCGGTTCTGCATCAGGCGGTCCATACCTTCTTCGATGTGCTTTTCCGTGCGGGTGTCCACCGAACTGGTGGCTTCATCCAGCACCAGGATCGGGGCTTTGGACAATGACGCCCGGGCGGAACAGTAGTTGCCCCCCACGCCCCCGGCCATCATCAACAGCGCCACGCCGATCATCAAAAGCCCCTGCCGCACGATGTACCCCACATCCTGCCCCGGCACCCCAATGTTGATAATGCCGGCCATCATGCTGGGCAAAAGCACTTCCCCCACCACTTCGGTCAGCATACAGATCGGCCCCAGGGTAAAGTACCGCCAGTAGGGCTTTACGTATTTGCCGTATCGATGCACGGAAACACCGCCTCCTTTTTGATTCCCCGGTGGCTCTTCCCGGTGCCTCCGGCATAAAATCAGTTTTACTATGATTTTTTATGATACCGGGCCGCCGTTTTGTTGTCAGGGCTCAGCGCCAAAAAGGAGCCGCCCCCTATGGGACAGCCCCTTTTTCTACAATAGCATTTGCCGCAGCGAAAGCAAAATTTTCTTTTCCCGGCGGCTGACCTGCACCTGTGTCATGCCCAATTCCTGGGCGGTTTGGGTCTGGGTTTTGCCCTGGAAATACCGGCGTAAAATCAGGGCCCTGTCTTTTTCCTGCATGCTGTGTAATGCCTGCTGCAGCGCTAGCCGGTCCCCCACGGCAATGGCGTCATCGGGCACCGGTACCGCCTGTTCGCGCCCCGTCTCTTCGTCCCCGCTTTCGGTCAGGGAGACCGGCGTGCGGGTCGACGACAGCGCCAGGGCCGCTTCTTCCCTTTGTACCCCCAGAAAATCCGCCACTTCGCCCATAGTGGGCGGCGCCCCCTGCCTGGTCTTTTCGTCCATATACTCCCGGGCCCTTTTGGCCAGATCCCGCATGCGGCGGGATACCCGCACGCTGCCCCCTTCGCGGAACAAGCGGCGCATCTCCCCCAAAATCAGCGGTACCGCGTAGGTGGAAAACCGGAACCCCCGCCCGGGGTCAAACCGGTCACAGGCAAGGATCAGCCCCACACACCCGGCCTGGACCAGTTCGTCATACTCCACGCCCTTATCCCGCAGCCGGGCGGCGCAGGCGTACACTAGGCCCATATTCTCTTTGATCTGCTCGTCCCTTTTTCTTTTTTCCTCCTCCATGGGTTACGCCCCCGCTTCATCCCCACCGGGCGGCAGCAGCTTCTTTTCCAGCGTCACCGTGGTACCGGCCCCCGGGCGGGAATGCACCTTCACCCGGTCGCAAAAGCTCTGCATCACGGCAAACCCCAGCCCGGCCCGCTCTTCTTCCGGGGCGGTGGTATAAAGCGGTTCCATGGCCTTTTCAATATCGGCAATCCCCACGCCCCGGTCGCGCACTTTTACTTGCAGCACCCGCCCTGGCAGCTGCCGCACCGTTATGTACACGGTGCCGGACGTACCGCGGTACCCGTGCACAATGGCGTTGGTAACGGCTTCCGACACCGCCGTGCGCAAATCCGACAGTTCCGATACCGTGGGGTTTAGCTGGGCGGCAAACACCGCCGTGAGCGACCGGGCCAGCCCTTCATTTTGCGAATGGCTGGGGAATGATACTTTCATTTCGTTGAGTACTTTCATTCGTTTTCGTCCCTTCCTTCGTCCCCTGCGGTGTGTTCAATGCGGCACAGCCCGCCCACGCCGCTCAGGCGTACCACCTTTTCCAGCGGTTCGGACAGGTTTTGCAGCACCACTTCCCCGTGCCAGATCTGCGCCTTTTTGTACCGGCCCAAAATCAGCCCGATCCCGGAACTGTCCATAAACGGCACCCCGGAAAAATCCAGCCGCAGGGTCTTTGGATGCATTTTTTCCGCCGTGCGGTCGATCTCTTCGCGCATGGCCTGGGCCCCGTGATGGTCAATTTCGCCCGAAAGCCGCGCGGTCATGCTGTTTGCCTGCAAGAGCAGCCTTACGCCCATGATCATCCCTTCCTTTCCTTTTCCTGACGGTGGGGAAAAACCACTTTCTCCCCACCGTCAGCGTTCCCGATTCCGCCGCTTTTATGCCTGTGATTTTAAAAAAGGCAAACAAAAAGCCCCGTATGACTTTCATCATACGGGGCTTTCCCTGCAAAATATGGAAAATTTTTAGGGCCGCGCTTCCTTTTTTTCACCGCTTAGCAAAAAGGGGCGCACTTCTGATGCCAGGTAAAACGAACCGCACACCACCATCACGCCGTCTTCGCCGCACAACGTGCGCGCCATCGAGAGCGCTTCTTCTACGCTTTCGGCCGCTTTGCAGTCAGAACAGTAGTGCCCGGCGCGTTTCGCCAGCTCCTCCGCCGGCAGGGACCGGGGGTTTTGCGGCTGCACGGTGATCACATGGGCAAACAGCGGCGCCACTTCCGATAACGCCGTTTCGCTGTCTTTATCGGCCATCATGCCGATGACGGCCGTCAGCGTCCGGCCGGGCAGGTACGTTTCCAGCACTTGCCGCAGCGCTTTGGCGCACCCGGGGTTGTGCCCGCCGTCGAGGAGCACCGGCGGATGTCCTTTGATAAACTCCATGCGGGCCGGGATATGGGCGGCCGCAAAGCCTTTTTGCACGCTTTCATCCGGCAAACACCAGCCTTTTTCCCGCAGCACTTCGATGGTCGCGAGTACCGTCGCGGCATTTAACCGCTGGTGTTCCCCGATAAACGCCATGGAAAGGGGCAGTTTTCCCTTCCAAAGCAGGCGCGTGCCGCTGATATTGGTATCCTGCACGGTTACATCCTGTTCCCGGGCCGTCACACAAGGGATACCCTTTTCCCGGCAGGCGTTTTCCAGCACCTTTTGGGCGCCCTGCGGCTCTTTCGGGTACAGCACCGCCGTGGTGCCGGGCTTAAAAATGCCCGCTTTTTCGAAGGCGATCTGTTCTACCGTATCCCCTAAAATCGCCGTGTGGTCAAGGGAAATGGAAGCGACCACCGCCGCTTCGGGGCACGCGATTACATTGGTGGCATCGAACCGGCCACCAAGGCCCACTTCCAGCACTACCACGTCGCACTGCTGCTCAGAAAACCACAAAAAGCCCATGGCGGTAATCATTTCGAATTCCGTCACGTATACGCCTTCCTGTTCCAGCTCCAGCACGGCAGGCTCCACTTTTTTTACCAGCTCTATGACGCCTTCCGGTTCGATCATCGTGCCGTTTATGATAAACCGTTCCCGAAAATCGATCACATAGGGCGAGGTGAACAGCCCGGTGCGGTACCCGGCCTTGCACAGGACCGCCGCCAGCAGCGTGCAGGTCGTCCCCTTGCCGTTGGTACCGGCCACGTGCACCACCCGCAGTTTTTTGTGGGGGTCCCCCAGCTTGTGTAACAGGGCGGTGATATTATCGAGCCCCGCCTTAATCCCAAAACGCAGCCGGCTGTCCACCCGGGCTACGGCCTGCTGATACGTCATCTTCTCTTCTTCCTCCTTTGTCCCAAAGAACAGGCCGGGCCCGCTTTGATAGGACCCGGCCTGTTTTTCGGTCACATCGATGCGGCCTTTTATTGCAGCGCCGCCATTTCTTCTGTCAGCAGGCGGATGCGGGCCTGCAGTTTTTCGCCGTTCTGGCGCACGCCTTCGACCACGTTCTGGGGCGCACGGCTCATGAATTTTTCGTTTTGCAGCTTGGCGTTGACCGTGTCAAGCTGTTTCTGGGCGGAATCCAGTTCCTTTTGCAGGCGCTTCCTTTCCGCCTCTTTGTCCACCAGTTCGTCCATGGGGATATACACCTTGGCGCGGCTGGTCACAATGCTCACGGCGCCGGGCACATCAAACTGGCCGCCTACGGTGACTTTATCGGCATAGCCCAGCTTCTGCAAAATGGCCTTGCCGTCTTCGAACATCGACGGGGTATCGGTGGCAATGAACAGCTGCGCTTTGCGGCCCATGGGCACGTTCATTTCGGCCCGGCGGTTCCGCACGCCGCGGATGACTTCCATCAGGCCCAGAAGTTCTTCTTCCGCTTCGGGGAAGGAGAGGGACTGGTCATACACCGGCCACGGCGACACCATGATGGATTCGCCTTCGTGGGGCAGGCTCTGCCAGATTTCTTCCGTAATATACGGCATGAACGGATGCAGCAGCTGCAAGGTGCGGCTCATCACCCACACCAGCACCTGGCGGGCGGCCTGGGCGCTTTCTTTGTCGTCGCCATTCATGCGGATTTTCGCAATTTCGATATACCAATCGCAGAAGCTGTCCCACAAGAAGTCGTACAGCTTCGACACTGCCACACCCAGTTCGAATTTTTCCAGGTTGTCGGTCACTTCCCGCACCACCCGGTTATAGGCGCTGACAATCCACTTGTCTTCCGCCGTTTTCAGGGTGGGCAGTTTATTTTCTACGGCGTAATCGTCCACATTCATGTGGATAAACCGGGCCGCGTTCCAAATCTTGTTGGCAAAATTGCGGCTGGCGCTCACTTTTTCGGTGGAGAAACGCATATCGTTTCCGGGGCTGTTGCCCGTCACCAGCGTAAAGCGCAGCGCATCCGCGCCGTATTCGTCGATCACCTGCAGCGGGTCGATGCCGTTCCCCAGGGATTTACTCATCTTCCGCCCCTGGGCGTCCCGCACCAAACCGTGGAACAGCACCGTCTTAAAGGGCGGTTCCTTCATGTGTTCCAGGCCGCTGAAGATCATGCGCGCCACCCAGAAGAAGATAATGTCATACCCGGTGACCAGCGTGTCGGTGGGATAGAAATATTTGAGTTCCGGCGTTTCGTCGGGCCATCCCAGCGTGGAGAACGGCCACAAAGCCGAGCTGAACCAGGTGTCCAGGGTATCCGGGTCCTGTTCCAGATGATGGCCGCCGCACTTGGGGCAAACCTCCGGCGTTTCCCGTGCCACCACGGTTTCGCCGCAGTCGCTGCAATACCAGGCCGGAATCCGGTGGCCCCACCACAGCTGGCGGGAAATACACCAGTCTTTGATGTTTTCCATCCAGTTATAATAGATCTTTTCCATGCGGTCGGGAATCAGCCTGACGCTGCCGTCCTTCACGCATTCGATGGCGGGTTTCGCCAGCGGTTCCATGTGCACAAACCACTGTTTCGACACCATGGGTTCCACCGTGGTGTGGCAGCGGTAGCAGGTGCCCACTTCGTGCTGCAGCGGTTCCGTCTCTTTCAGGAAGCCGCCCGCCTCCAAATCGGCCAAAATGGCTTTGCGGGCTTCCATGGTCGTCATGCCGGCATATTTGCCGCAATCGAGCACTTCGGGCTCATCGGCCGTGGTTTTCCCGGCGGCGGCCAGTTCGTCGGCCTTCGCCTTATCGGCGGCGCCGGTCATGTGGCCGTCATAGGTGAACACCCGCACCATAGGCAGGTGATGGCGTTTGCCCACTTCAAAGTCGTTGGGGTCGTGGGCGGGGGTGATTTTTACAACGCCCGTGCCCTTTTCCATGTCGGCGTGTTCATCGCACACAATGGGGATTTCTTTATTCAGCAGCGGCAGCACCACGTGGCAGCCGTGCAGGTGCTGATACCGGGGGTCGTCGCCGTTAATGGCCACGGCGGTATCGCCCAGCATGGTTTCCGGCCGGGTGGTGGCCAGTTCCAGTTTTTCGCCCGTCTCTTTGACCGGGTACAGCAGATGCCAAAAATGGCCGTCCTGGGTTTTATATTCCACTTCCGCGTCGGAAATCGAGGTGTTGCAGTGGGGGCACCAGTTGACCATGCGGTTGCCGCGGTAGATCAGGCCCTTTTCATACAGCTTTACAAACACTTCCCGCACAGCGCGGCTGCACCCTTCATCCAGGGTAAAGCGTTCCCGGTCCCAGTCACAGGAAGACCCCAGCTTTTTCAGCTGTTCCACAATACGGCCGCCGAATTTTTCCTTCCACGCCCAGGCGCGCTCTAAGAACGCCTCCCGGCCGATCTGTTCTTTCGTCAGCCCCTCTTTCCGCATGGCCTCCACGATCTTCGCTTCGGTGGCGATGGAAGCGTGGTCCGTGCCCGGCAGCCACAGGGCGGAATACCCTTGCATGCGGCGGAACCGGATCAGGATATCCTGCATGGTCTCGTCCAGGGCATGGCCCATGTGCAGCTGCCCGGTGATGTTGGGCGGCGGAATCACAATGGTGTAGGGTTTCTTCTTTTCGTCCACTTCGGCGTGGAAATATCCGCCCTGCATCCAGAAGTCATAGATGCGGTCTTCCACGTCCCGCGGCTCATACGCTTTGGCAAGCTCCTTTGTCATAGATAGCCTCTCCTCTAGTAAAATCAAAAACCCCGGATGCTGATGTTTAGCATCCGGGGCGAAACGACTGTCGTTCCGCGGTACCACCCGCGTTCGGCAGGTTACCCTGCCCTCCTTAGCCCGTAACGGGGGCTTCTCCGGCTGCGGTTACTTCCCTCTTTACGCAAAAGGGGTTCGCCTCAGCGGCTCCGGGGTGACTCATGCGCAAAAACCGCCTGCCAGCTTTCACCTGCCGCCGGCTCTCTAAGAGGCGTATTTTCTGCCTTTTTTCCCATCTTCGCCTTTCTTTCAGATTCTTATTATACAACAATTCTGTGGTCTGTCAAGTCAGCGGCGGACTCATAAGCCCGTCGCCATATACCCGCTCCCGGTCGGGGTGTTCCCCGGACCAGCCGCAGGGCGTGATTTGCTCAATTTGCTGCACGTCTTCTTTTTGTAGGGTAAACGTGAGCGCACCCATGTTTTCCTCTAAGCGGGCCGCATGGGTGGTTTTGGGCAGGGGCATGATCCCCTCTTCCAACAAAAAGCGCAAACAAAGCTGCGGCACCGTCACGCCGTACCGCTGCGAAAGGCTTGTGAGCAGCGGGTGACCGTTGACCCGGCCCCTTGCCAGCGGGCTCCAGGCCTGGACCAAAATGCCCTGTTTGCGGCAATAATCGACCGTCTGCGGCTGCCAGTACCCGGGGTGGCACTCGATCTGGTCGACGTCCGGCTTTTCCATCCCGTTTAGCACCTGCAAATGGTGGGGCAGAAAATTGCTCACCCCGATGGCGCGCACCTTGCCCTGTTTTTTCAGCTGCTCCATGGCACGCCACGTGTCCTGCACGGTTTCCTGCCAATGGGGGTCCGAAAGGTCCCCCCGGGGCCAGTGGATCAGATAGACATCGACAAAATCGAGCCCCAGTTTTTTTAAACTCCGGTCGCAGGCCGCCAACGCATTTTCATACCCCATTTCGGTTTTCCACACTTTGGTCGCGACCTGGTAGGCCGTGCGGGGCAGGCCGCTTTGGCGCAAAGCCGCCCCTACGGCTTCCTCATTTTGGTAAAAGGAAGCGGTGTCAACATACCGGTACCCGGCTTTGATGGCCGCTAATACCGGCTCTTCCCCGTTTTCCAGCGTGGCTTTATAGGTACCGTACCCCAGTACCGGCACCATAAGGCCTCCTGCCAGCGTATAGGTTTCCATTTTTACGCCTCCGACAAGCCTTGCAAATACAAGAGCGCTTCTTCCGCCGCAATGGCGCCGTCACCCACGGCGGTGCTCACCTGGCGCAAACTCTTTTTGCGGCAATCCCCGGCGGCAAACAGCCCGGGGGTGCTGGTGTGCATGTGTTCGTCGGTGAGGATATACCCGCCGTCGTCCATATCACACACCCCGCGGTACGGCGCGGTATCCGGGGCATGGCCCACGGCCACAAACAGCCCGTCCGCCGGCAGCACGGTATCGTCCCCGGTTTTCTTATTGTGGACGGTCACGCTGTGCAGCTTGCCGCCCTCTTCGTGCAGGGCGGTCACCACGCTGTCCCAGCAAAACGCGATGCCTTCGGCCTGCTGCACCCGGTCGGCGGTCAGTTTGGTGCAGCGCAGGGTATCCCGCCGGTGCACCAGTGTCACCGACCGGCACAACCGGCTGAGGAACAGCGCGTCCCCGGCGGCCGTTTCGCCGCCGCCTACCACGACCACATCTTTGCCGCGGAAAAACGCCCCGTCACAGGTGGCGCAGTACGAAACGCCCCGGCCCCGCAGGCTGTCTTCCCCTTCCACCCCCAGGGGACGGGGTTGTCCGCCCAGGGCCAAAATCACCGACCGGGCGCACACCGGTTCGCTGCGCCCGGAAATTTCGGCGTAAAACAGGCCGTCCTGTTTTTTCAGCGCCGTGATCGGGTCATACCAGATCCGGGCCCCGGCCTTTTCGGCCTGCTGCTGCATTTGCATGGCGAGTGACGCCCCGTCGATGCCGTCGGGGAACCCGGGGTAGTTTTCAATCAGGCTGGACGTCGCCATCTGCCCGCCGGGCATAACTTTTTCGGCAATGACGGTATCGCGGCCGCCTCTCGCTGCATATAAACCGGCTGTCAGGCCCGCCGGACCGGCGCCGATGATCAAAAGATCGATGGTTTTCATCACATCGTCTCCTTTTCTTTTATTTTCTTCATGATAATGGCTGCGGGAATTTTTGTCAAAACTTTTTTATTTTCTGCCAATGAACTAAAAATAGGCCTACACGCCGTATAATGAAAAAAACATCTTCTGGATGGAAGATCCCCTTCGGGCCGGCCTTTCCGCCTAAAAGGGACCCTCCTGCTACAGTTCCGGTGCAAAGGGGGAATCAGCATGAAACGAAAAAAAGCCACCCTGCCGCCCTTCCGGCGCAAGCGCCGGAAATGGCCCTTTGTCGCCGGCGCCCTGCTGCTCCTCTTGCTGATCAATGTGATCCAGTACCCCATTTGTACCAGCTACTTTCAAGCCGTGCAGGCCGACGCCGGACAAGTCGCTTCCTTTGAACTGAGCCACAACGGGAAAACGTACGATATCGATCAGCCGTCCGACATCACAGCGCTGTGCGCCATGTTGGACACGCCCCTGAACCGGGGGCAGAGCGATTATCTGTTTTACTCCGAACCCGGTGACAGCTGGACGCTGTGCCTGATCCGTTCCGACGGCAGCCGCACGGTCCATGTGCAGCTGTTCCCCGGCGCCACATCCGGCGGCCCTTCTTCCATTAAGTTCGGCCATTATACGTATGCCTGCCAGCAGCCGTTTGATGACACCTTGCTGCAGCAGCTGGCCGACACATACGCGCCGCCGCACTCCTGATATGAACGAAAAAATCCCTGCTCCCGCAATGAACTGACCCAGATTGTGCAGACAGTACAAAAAGAGCCCCTGGTGCAGGAAT